>NZ_JBIXKO010000012.1:0-118628 GCF_044751765.1 Pectobacterium sp. CHL-2024
TAGATCACAAAACTCTATGCCTGTCTTTTTTTACCCGCCCATTACTGGGGATTCCTCAGCGCCGAAGCGGGGTTTTTTGCATCTTAGCGTTGGGAAATGTGTTTACTAAGGGGACTCGGTGGCGGCAACAGGTGGCGGACTCTGTATTTCCTGAACCTGATGTAAACGAACAAAGCCGAGTTCTTCCGGCGACAGGCCGCTCAGGCGCAATTCAATAATCGCTTCGGCTTTTGGTAACAGAGTAGGGGAGACGACAAACGACTGTGTTTGCGTGTCGCCAGCTAAAGGCTTCCCGCTCACAGGATCGAGCCGTCCCCAGTCAAGCTGTGCGCCAAAGGCCGGTAGCCCCTTCGCATCAACCGTGCGAATGTGCAGCAACGCGCTTGTTCCGTTCGCTTCCGTCTCGATATTGCGTAACGACACGTTGAGTCTGCCAATACTGCTTTCCAGCACAGTGCTGGTTTGCGCTGCTGGCAGTAAATAAACGCCGGAGGTGGACTGGGAATTCAACGCATTTTGTCGCTCTAATGCCGTGGCCTGATCGGTCAGCGTTTGTAATTGCTGATTGAGCTGGCCTATCTGATTTTGCAATTTGGGCATCTGGCGCTGTTCAGCGCACCCTGCGAGCAAAATTAGCGCTGGCAGGAAGCTCAGTACGCGATATCGGGTTCTCATGTCTGTGGTTCCCCTTTCGATGTTTTTATTCATTGATCCGTTGATCCCTGTTGCTGAGTTTAGCTGTGATTAAGCCTAAGTCATAGGTGAGACAGCTTTTTTCATCCTGTTACCGGAAGAGATGCGAAACCCTTCGCAACGTGGATCAGGAGTTTTGGTTAGTCCGTTAATTCAGGGTAAACTGTCGCTACGTTTAAGGATTACTGGTCAGGACACATCATGCATTGCCCATTTTGTTCCGCTGTTGATACCAAAGTCATTGATTCCCGTCTGGTCGGCGAAGGTTCGCAAGTACGTCGTCGGCGGCAGTGTCTGGTTTGTCATGAACGCTTCACCACGTTTGAAGTGGCTGAACTGGTGATGCCGCGAGTCATCAAAAGCAATGAAGTACGCGAGCCTTTTAATGAGGATAAATTGCGTAGCGGCATGCTGAAGGCGCTGGAAAAAAGGCCGGTCAGTTCTGATGACGTCGAAATGGCACTTAATCACATTAAATCTCATCTTCGTGCGACCGGAGAACGCGAGGTGACTACCAAGATGGTGGGCAACCTGGTGATGGAAGCGTTGAGAAAACTGGATAAAGTGGCTTATATCCGCTTTGCATCGGTGTATCGCAGCTTTGAAGATATCCGCGAATTTGGCGAAGAAATTGCGCGTTTGCAGGATTAAGTCGCGTCGACGCAATAGAAATAAGAGGTTCGGGAATGAGCGCTTTTCAGGAAAACGGCCACTTGCCGCAGGATGAATTATACATGGCGCGCGCGCTAGAGCTGGCGCGCCGTGGCTGCTTCACGACAGCACCCAACCCTAATGTTGGCTGCGTGATTGTTCGTGATGGCGAAATTGTCGGTGAAGGCTATCATTTTCGTGCTGGTGAGCCACACGCTGAGGTGCATGCGCTGAGAATGGCGGGGGAGCGTGCACGTGGTGCGACGGCCTACGTCACGTTGGAACCGTGTAGCCACCATGGGCGAACACCGCCTTGCGCCGATGCGTTGATTACGGCTGGCGTTTCCCGCGTGGTTGCTGCGATGCAGGATCCGAATCCACAGGTGGCGGGGCGTGGTTTGCATCGCTTACAGCAAGCGGGGGTTGCTGTCAGTCATGGTTTGATGATGGCTGAAGCAGAGAAGGTAAATGTCGGCTTCCTGAAACGCATGCGGACGGGCTTTCCTTACGTGCAGCTTAAAATGGCGGCGTCTTTGGATGGGCGTACTGCGATGGCGTCGGGAGAAAGCCAGTGGATCACCTCACCGCAGGCGCGGCAGGATGTGCAGCGCTTTCGTGCGGAGAGTGCAGCGATTCTGAGCAGTAGTGCGACGGTGTTAGCTGACGACCCTTCTCTCACTGTACGCTGGTCAGAGCTGGGGGCCGATGTGCAGAAACGCTATTCAGAAGCGGATCTCAGGCAGCCCGTGCGGGTGATTGTGGACAGCCAGCAGCGCGTCACGCCACAGCATCGGATTGTTAGCCAACCGGGTGAGACCTGGCTGGTGCGCGTGCAGGCGGATGAACAAGCGTGGCCGCAGGGCGTTGAACAAGTGATGCTACCGCAGCACAATGGCGGTGTTGATCTGGTGGCGTTGATGATGGTGCTGGGGAGACGGCAGATTAACTCCGTCTGGGTCGAAGCCGGGGCCAGTCTGGCCGGTGCGCTGCTTAATGCTGGCGTTGTTGATGAACTTATCGTTTATCTTGCCCCCAAGCTGTTAGGTGAAAATGCCCGTTCGCTGTGCCTCTTGCCCGGACTGGATCAGCTGTCTCAGGCACCGGAATTTGATATCGCAGACGTTCGCCAGGTTGGCCCAGATTTGCGATTGCGCCTGAAACCTAAATTCTGACGTGTATGTAAATACGTGGCGCAGGTCCGACAAAACCGGATACGTGCCAACAAAAATTATGATAGAATCCGCCCCCCTGCGGGCCATAAAGACCAGATACAAGGAAAGCTATGAACGTTATTGAAGGTGTTGTTGCTACTCCTGATGCCCGTGTGGCGATTGCAATTGCGCGTTTTAACCATTTTATTAACGATAGCCTGCTGGAAGGTGCGATTGATGCACTGAAGCGCATCGGTCAGGTTAAAGATGAAAACATCACTGTTGTTTGGGTGCCAGGTGCTTACGAACTACCATTGACGGTTCGTGCGCTGACTAAAAGCGCAAAAAATGGCGGATATGATGCCGTGATTGCTCTGGGAACGGTCATCCGTGGTGGAACAGCGCATTTTGAATTTGTTGCTGGCGAATGTAGCTCAGGCCTGTCCTCTGTTGCGATGGACAGTGAAATCCCTGTTGCTTTCGGCGTTCTGACGACGGAAAGCATTGAGCAGGCGATTGAGCGTGCCGGTACGAAAGCGGGGAACAAAGGTGCTGAAGCTGCTTTGACCGCGCTAGAAATGATTAATGTATTGAAAGCGATTAAGTAAGCCTGATTAAGTAAGGGGAATTCCGTGAAACCTGCTGCTCGTCGCCGCGCTCGTGAATGTGCGGTTCAAGCGCTTTACTCCTGGCAGTTATCTAAAAATGATATTGCCGATGTTGAACACCAATTCCTGAGCGAGCAGGATGTCAAAGATGTCGACATTGCCTATTTCCGTGAATTGCTGGCGGGTGTTGCCACTCAGGCTGAGAAGCTTGATCAACTGATGGCACCTTTCCTGTCTCGTCAAATTGAGGAATTGGGACAGGTTGAAAAAGCGATTCTGCGTTTGGCGATGTTTGAGCTGAGCAAGCGCGAAGACGTTCCTTACAAGGTGGCGATTAACGAGGCCATCGAACTGGCTAAAATCTTCGGTGCTGAAGATAGCCATAAGTTTGTGAATGGCGTGCTGGACAAAGCTGCTCCGAGTGTACGGAAAGGCAAGAAGTAAAATGAATCGAATCAGGGCCGGATATCCGGCCCTGATCGCTTTTGAATGATAGGCTGGCTGGAAAGGTTATGGTTGAAGGTGAGTTTGACCTTATTGCCCGCTATTTTAATCGGGTCCGAAGTTCACGTCGCGATGTTGAGTTAGGCATCGGTGATGACTGTGCGTTACTGACGGTGGCAGATAAGCAGATGCTGGCGGTGAGTACCGACACGCTGGTATCTGGCGTTCATTTCCTACCTGATATCGATCCCGCCGATTTGGGTTACAAATCTCTGGCGGTCAATTTAAGCGATCTGGCTGCAATGGGCGCCGATCCTGCCTGGCTTTCTCTGGCCATTACCCTACCTAAAAGCAATAGCCAGTGGCTATCCGCGTACAGCGACAGCTTGTTTGAACTGCTTGATTACTATGGTATGCAGTTGGTCGGGGGGGATACGACGCGCGGCCCGCTGAGTCTGACGCTGACTATCCACGGTCTGGTGCCAGCAGGTCGGGCGTTGACGCGCCGCGGAGCCAGAATTGGTGACTGGATTTATGTTACTGGTTCATTAGGCGACAGCGCGGCTGGTCTGGCTATCCTCCAGAATACCCTGCACGTTGAGGATGAACAGGCACGTCAGGGATTGATCCAACGTCATCTTCGTCCTCAGCCGAGAATCCTGCAAGGTCAGGCGTTGCGCGATCTGGCCAGCTCGGCCATCGATCTTTCCGACGGCCTCATCTCCGATCTACAGCATATACTTAAAGCCAGCGAATGCGGCGCGCGTATTAATCTGGAATCGATCCCACAATCTGATTGGCTACGGGGCTGCGTCGATGAAGAACAGGCGTTGCGTTGGGCGCTATCTGGCGGCGAAGACTATGAGCTGTGCTTCACCGTGCCGGAAATTAACCGTGGTGCGCTGGAACTGGCCTTGGGGCATCTCGGCGCTGACTACACCTGCATCGGGCAAATCGGGCCTTCCTCTGAAGGGCTACGCTTTTTCAGGGATAATAAAGCGACCGAGCTGAACTGGAAGGGGTATGACCATTTTAGCGAGCAAAACTGACTCTGCGAACAAGGCGAAAGGTGCTGAAGTGGCAAAACGCCGCTTACGGCTGAGTAACCCGTGGCACCTGCTGGCAACCGGGTTTGGCAGCGGTCTGTCTCCCTGGATGCCGGGTACGGTAGGATCGCTGGCGGCGATTCCACTGTGGTACCTCATGTCGTTCCTGCCGCTTGAATTGTATTCGCTGTTGGTCATGCTGAGCATTTGTATCGGTGTTTACCTGTGCCATCAGACCGCGAAAGATATGGGCGTTCACGATCACGGCAGCATCGTCTGGGACGAATTTGTCGGCATGTGGATTACCCTGATGGCAATCCCGGTGGATAAATGGCAATGGGTGGCGGCAGGGTTTGTCGTCTTCCGCTGTCTGGATATCTGGAAACCCTGGCCGATTCGCTGGTTCGATCGCAACGTGCATGGCGGCATGGGGATCATGATCGATGATATTGTCGCGGGGGTGATCTCTGCGGGGATTATCTACTTCATCGGCTATCACTGGCCGATATTCTGACGCTATTGTGTTATTGAACGACTGACATTATTGAACCGGGGCCATGTACCCCGGTTATCGTTAGCGGCTTATTCCATCCACTGCGCGATTCTGCGCTCGATGCCTGCGGCATCAAGACCCAGATCGGCACGGATTTCTTCCTGAGAACCTTGTGGGATAAAGACGTCCGGCAGCCCAATGTTCAGCACCGAGACAGCAAGGCGTTTCGCCATCAGGAACTCATTCACGCCGCTTCCTGCGCCGCCCATGACCGCATTCTCTTCCAGCGTCACAAACGTGCTGTGGGACTGCGCCAGCTCTTCAAGTAACGCTTCATCCAGTGGCTTAACAAAACGCATGTCGACGAGCGTGGCGTTTAACTTCTCTGCCGCAATCTGAGCTTCTGGCAATAGCGTCCCGAAATTCAGGATTGCGATCGTTTCGCCCTGACGACGCACTACGCCTTTACCGATTGGCAGTTCTGATAGTGGCGTCAGCGCCGTACCCGTACCGTTTCCGCGCGGATAGCGCACCGCCGTGGGGCCTTTCTGGTAGTGATAGCCCGTGTGCAGCATCTGGCGACACTCATTTTCATCGCTAGGCGTCATGATGATCATGTTCGGGATACAGCGTAAGAAAGAGAGATCGAACGCGCCCTGATGCGTTTGTCCATCCGCACCAACAATACCGCCGCGATCGATAGCAAACAGAACGGGTAGATTCTGGATCGCCACATCGTGGATGACCTGATCGTAGGCACGTTGTAGGAAAGTAGAGTAAATGGCGACAACCGGATGATAACCACCGACAGCCAGACCGGCAGCAAACGTGACGGCATGCTGTTCGGCAATCGCGACGTCAAAATATTGCTGTGGATAATCGCGGGAGAATTGCACCATGCCCGAGCCTTCGCGCATTGCAGGTGTGATTGCCATCAGCTTGCTGTCTTTGGCGGCCGTTTCTTGTAGCCATTGACCGAAGATTTTGGAATAGGTGGGTTGGGCACCTTCTTTGCTTTTCGGCAATGTACCGCTGGCCGGATCGAATTTCGGCACGGCGTGCCAGCTAATCGGATCCTGCTCGGCTGGGGCGTAACCTTTGCCTTTCTTCGTCATGATATGCAGGAGCTGCGGGCCTTTCAGGCTGCGCATATTTTTCAGCGTATGCGCCAGTGCTTGGACGTCATGACCATCAACTGGGCCGATATAGTTAAAACCCAGCTCTTCAAATAACGTGCCCGGCACGACCATGCCTTTAAGGTGTTCTTCGGTGCGTTTCACTAGCTCTTTGATCGGCGGCAGGCCGGATAAGACCTTTTTACCGCCTTCGCGCAGGCTGGCGTAGAGCTTGCCGGATAGCAGTTGCGCCAGATGGTTGTTCAGTGCGCCGACGTTTTCTGAAATCGACATTTCATTGTCGTTCAGCACAACCAGCAGATCGGATTTGATGTCGCCCGCATGGTTCATCGCCTCAAAGGCCATGCCCGCGGTAATCGCGCCGTCGCCAATCACACAAACGGTACGGCGGCCTTTGCCTTCACGCTCGGCCGCAACGGCCATGCCCAGCCCGGCACTGATTGAGGTGGATGAATGCCCGACGCTTAATACGTCATATTCGCTTTCATCACGCCATGGAAAAGGGTGCAAGCCGCCTTTTTGACGGATCGTTGAAATATGATCGCGACGACCGGTAATGATCTTGTGCGGATAAGCCTGATGGCCGACATCCCACACCAGATGATCGAAAGGGGTGTTATAGACGTAATGCAGTGCAACCGTTAATTCAACCGTCCCTAACCCTGAAGCAAAATGGCCGCTTGAACGGCTGACGCTGTCCAGCAAATATTGGCGCAGCTCATCGCACAGCTTTGGCAAGCTCTCTTTCGGCAACAACCGAAGTTCATCCGGTGTTTCCACTAACGCCAATGTAGGGTACTTCGCGGTATCAAAACTCATTAGAGACTCATTAGGTAATTACTTATCGCGTTCAACGATGAAATTCGCCAGCGCTTGTAATGGGGCAATATTCAGGGGAATTGAGCTGGATGCGACGAGGTCGTCAAGCGATGCCAGTGATTCCTGATAGAGCTCCTGTGCTTTTTTTCGTGCGTTATCTAACCCCAGTAAACTGGGATAGGTGCTTTTACCTAGCTGCTGGTCTGCACCCTGACGTTTGCCTGTCGTCGCGCTGTCGCCAACAACATCGAGAATATCGTCCTGAACCTGAAAAGCGAGCCCAATCGCATTAGCGTAGCGATCCAGATGGGGCAACGCGTCGCGGCCTGCTTCACCGGCTGCTAACGCGCCTAGTCGGACTGCAGCGCGAATCAAGGCACCGGTTTTGTGGCGGTGAATCCGCTCTAACGCGGCCAGATCGACCTGATGACCTTCCGCTTCCAGATCGAAAGCCTGACCACCGCACATGCCTGCTACGCCACTGGCGTGAGCCAATTCTGAGAGCATCGCCAGCCGATCGCGGTCAGAGACCTGTGGCATTGGTGCATCGGCCAAAATGGAGAACGCCAGCGTTTGTAATGCATCGCCTGCCAAAATGGCATTGGCTTCGCCAAATTTGATGTGGCAGGTCGGCTGCCCACGGCGTAAATCGTCGTCGTCCATCGCCGGCAGATCGTCATGAATCAATGAATAGGCATGGATACATTCGACTGCCGCGGCAGGGGCATCCAGACTCTCTAACGGCATGCCAAAAAGTTCGCCAGTAGTATAAACCAGAAACGGGCGAAGGCGTTTGCCTCCTAAGAGTGAGCCATACTCCATCGCATTGACCAGTGGACTACTCTGAAAGGGGAGGTCGGCGATGAAATGCCCCAACATACGGTTAGTGCGTTGGTAATGCGCATTCAGTTTCGTGCTGAAATCGGTCATAGCGAGTTGTTATCCGGCGTAAACGGTGACAGCGGCGCTTCGGGATCGTCGCTCAGCAGGATTTGTACGCGCTGTTCTGCCTGTTGCAGTTTTTGCTGACCCTGGCGAGCGAGCTGGATGCCATGCTCAAACTCATTTAGCGCATCGTCCAGCGGCAGTTCGCCTGATTCTAGGCGGGTAACGATTTTTTCCAGTTCGTTCAGCGAGCTTTCAAAGCTGACTGGCTGCTCGGTCTTCTTAGGCATAGTGGTTTCAGAATCCTGGTGTTATACGCCGTTGGCTTGTGGCGGCAGAGCGTGGTGTTGCGTGTGGTCATCCGTGGATGCGCAACAATTATACGGTTAAAGCGCACAGTATATCTTCATATAATGATATACTCCGCGCCCTGGATGCTATTGGTAAAATCATCCCTGTTCTGGCTGATTTTACCGATAACGTGATTTTAGTGCTCAGGGTAAATTTATTTACGCCTTTCTGACCAAGTAACGACAGCCACCATGAAGTTTATCATTAAATTGTTCCCGGAAATCACCATCAAGAGCCAATCTGTGCGGTTGCGCTTTATCAAGATTCTAACCGGAAACATTCGCAACGTATTAAAACACTATGATGAAACGCTGGCGGTTGTCCGTCACTGGGATCATATCGAAGTTCGGGCCAAAGACGAAAGCCAGCGTGAGGCAATTCGTGATGCGCTGACAAGAATTCCCGGCATTCACCATATTCTGGAAGTTGAAGATCACGCCTATACCGACGTGCACAATATCTTTGAACAAGCGCTGGTGCTGTACCGTGAACGGTTGGAAGGCAAGACGTTTTGTGTGCGAGTGAAACGCCGCGGTAAGCATGAATTCAGCTCACAGGATGTAGAACGCTACGTCGGCGGTGGTTTGAACCAGCACATTGAAACGGCGCGAGTTAACCTCACTGCACCGCAGGTCACCGTGCATCTGGAAATCGAGCAGGACCGTCTGCTGCTGATTAAGGGGCGCTATGAAGGTATCGGCGGTTTCCCGATCGGTACGCAAGAAGATGTGCTGTCACTGATTTCCGGTGGTTTCGACTCCGGCGTATCCAGCTATATGTTGATGCGTCGCGGATGTCGCGTGCATTACTGCTTCTTCAACCTTGGCGGTGCAGCACATGAGATTGGGGTGAAACAGGTCGCCCATTATCTGTGGAACCGTTTTGGTAGCTCACATCGGGTGCGTTTTATTGCTATCGACTTCGATCCTGTCGTGGGTGAAATTCTCGAGAAGGTCGACGACGGCCAAATGGGCGTCGTGCTGAAGCGCATGATGGTGCGTGCGGCCTCCAAAGTTGCTGAGCGTTACGGTGTTCAGGCGCTGGTGACGGGTGAAGCGTTAGGGCAGGTCTCTAGCCAGACGCTGACCAACCTGCGTTTGATCGATAATGCCTCCGACACGCTGATTCTGCGTCCGCTGATTTCTCATGATAAAGAACACATTATCAAACAGGCTCGCGAACTGGGGACGGAAGATTTCGCCAAAACGATGCCGGAATACTGTGGTGTGATCTCGAAAAGCCCGACGGTGAAGGCAGTGAAAGCGAAGATTGAGGCAGAAGAAAGCCACTTCGATTTTGCTATTCTGGATCGCGTGGTGAGTGAAGCCCGGAATATTGATATCCGTGAGATCGCCGAGCAGACCAAGCAAGACGTGGTTGAAGTGGAAACGGTTGCGTCATTTGCGCCAACCGACGTGCTGCTGGATATCCGTGCGCCGGATGAGCAGGACGATAAGCCGCTTGAACTTGATCAGGTCGAAATCAAATCCTTACCGTTCTACAAGCTGGGTACGCAGTTTGGCGATTTGGATCAGAGCAAAACCTATCTGCTCTATTGTGAGCGTGGTGTGATGAGCCGCTTGCAGGCGCTATACCTGCGTGAGCAAGGTTTTACCAATGTGAAGGTATACCGTCCGTAATATAGAAAGGCGCGCAAGCGCCTTTTTCATCTACGTTAATCGCGATAGTTATGAATACCCGGTGGCAGGATGAGCTGTGCGGCGACTTCGGCGGCTTTTTCTTTTCCCAGCAGCAAGTCAATGATCTTCAAAGCGAAATCCATGCTGGTGCCTGGCCCTTGCGTGGTTAACAGATTCACGCGCGGATCGTAGACGACACGCTTTTCCATCCATTTTTCTGGCGCAATCTTATCCTTAAACGCAGGATAGCCCGTCATGTTTCCGACGGGGAACAGTTGATGATATTCCAGCACCAGCGCAGGCGTTGCACACATCGCAGCGACAATTTTCCCTTCCAGATGCGCTTGTCGAATGCATTCCACCAATATTGGGCTATCGCGAAAGCACTCTGCACCTTGCAGCCCACCTGGTAACACCAGCACATCGAAAGGCCGATCGGCGACGGCAGCCAGTGGGGCATCCGCCAGCAGCCTTACCCCACGTGAGCAGACGATTTCAAGATTGCCATCGCTGGCTACGCTGGCAAGCGTGACCTGAATACCTGCCCGGACAAGCAAATCGATGGTCGTGACGGCTTCAGTTTCTTCACTACCAGGTGCCAGACACACCAGTGCCGATGCGGTCATAATCATTTTCCTTTTGCTTAATGTAGTCAAACAGACGGGCATTTTCGGGGAGCGTCAGGCCGTGGAGGCGCGCTCTGTGCAGTAAATACCCGGTAATGTAATCAATTTCGGTATGCCGCTGAGCGATGATGTCCTGCAACATCGATGAGGTGTTTGCCGCCGTGTTCTGAATAATTTGATTCACGTAGAGCAGCAGACTATCTCCCGATGTATGGAAGCCTTCCCGTTCCATGACGCTGGCCACTTCCTGACAAAGTGACACAATCAGTTCTGGATAGGCAGAAAGTTCGCCATTAGTGCAGTGATATTTCACCGTCAGCGGATTGATGACGCAGTTAGCCGCCAGTTTCAGCCAGCAGGTGGCGCTAATGTTGGTGTGCCAGGCCACATCAGGCAAGGCCTGATGCAGCACCTCAGCTAAATGGCTTTGGCTGCTGTCACCGTTAAATGTGCCAATGTGCGTTGTGCCTGCCGCAACGTGTACGACGTTATTGATGTCGCGTCGGGCTGCGTGGGTGGTGATACCGAGCACTAGCGGCTGTTGTAGCGGCGGTAATTCTTCCCGTGTGCCCATCCCATTGTGTAAAAGTAGAATCGTGCACTGTGGGTTGAGCTGCGGCAACAGCATGGTAACGGCATCGGAAACCTGCCAGGCTTTTAGCGTCACCAGCAGAAGTTCGCTTTGGGCAAGGTGATCGGGGTCGTTCGCTGTCAGGTTGAGATTACAGTGCTGGCCGTCCAACATGGTGACATTGACTGGACAATACGGTTGCGGAATGCGCAGCCATCCCTGGACATCATGCCCTTGCTGATGTAACGCAGCGAGCCAAAGTTGACCCAGCGCGCCACAGCCAAGAACGGTGATTTTCATGTACGTCTCCCCTATTTGATGCGGGCGCTGTCGTTCTGCCATGATAGGCTATCATTCATGTCACGATCTTGTGTTATTCGGCCTGTTTGCCGGATGCCGAGTAAAAATCGGGATTGTGTCTGGCATCTTGCTTATCGCAGAAGAGCGGTTATTATGCTCGCCAGCCAAATTTGTCAGGAGAGCGAATTATGCCATCTTTCGATATTGTTTCGGAAATTGATATGCAGGAAGTCCGTAACGCGGTGGAAAATGCGACGCGCGATCTGAGCACCCGTTGGGATTTTCGTAATGTTCCGGCCAGCTTTGAACTGAATGAGAAATCACAGAGTATCAAAGTGGCCAGCGAGTCTGATTTTCAGGTACAACAGCTGGTTGATATTCTGCGTGAAAAGCTGGTTAAGCGCGGTATTGAAGGCGGTTCGCTGGATATCCCAGAAGAAATGGAACACAGCGGAAAAACGTACAGCGTGGAAGCGAAGCTGAAGCAAGGTATTGAAACGACGCTGGCGAAGCAAATCATCAAGCTGATTAAAGACAGCAAGCTGAAAGTGCAGGCGCAGATTCAGGGTGAACAGGTTCGCGTCACCGGTAAATCACGTGATGACTTACAGGGTGTGATGGCGTTGATTCGCGGCGGGAATCTGGGGCAGCCGTTCCAGTTTACCAACTTCCGCGATTGATACTTTTAGTCAGCCGCCGATGAACAGAAAGGCCAGCAAAAGCTGGCCTTTCTATTTAGTTCTGTCCTACCAGCTGTTCTAGCTGCTGCCGATTGGTCTTTTTGTTGTCGATCTTCACATAGGCGCTCTGTTCATCCGGTACGACGACAACTTCTGCAACGCCGGGTTGGGTACGTATTTTCTGTTCCAATTCACTATCGCGCAGCGCTAAATCAGGCAGTGTAATTCTGAGGCTGCTGAGATAAGGCGGTTCTTGCATGGTGAAGCTGACGAGTAGCCAGATGGCCGCAATGGCCGCGCCAGCCATAAAGACGGCAGATGCGCCATAAAGCTCAAACAGTCCGCCGCCGAGGCTCCCGCCAATTGCCACACCGATAAACTGCGTGGTGGAATAAACGCCCATCGCGGTGCCTTTATACCCTGCTGGTGATTCCTTGCTAATCAGCGATGGCAGCAGCGCTTCCATGACGTTGAAGGCCAGGAAGAACAGCTGTACGCCGATGATAATTTGCCAAAGATGGTTACCCGCCGCCCATAAGACAACCTCTGCAGCGATCAGCACCACGATGCAGCCGATGAAGACCTGCTTCATTCGTCTTTTCACTTCCGCATAAATGATGAAAGGCACGACGCCGGCAAAAGAGATCAGCATGGTGGTCAGATAGACTTTCCAGTGATCCTGTGGTGCTAACCCTCCGGATTCCATGACTCGGGGGAGGGCGACGAAGCTCGACATCAATAAAATATGCAGACACATGATGCCGATGTTCAGCTTCAGCAGGCGGCTATTGCTGAGCACTTTGCGGAAACTGCCGCGCACCATCGCCGATTCTCGATTCAGAATGTGCTCAGGTGCGGAAGGAATCAGCGTCAGGGTAATGACAATACCTGCGAGTGACAGAAGGGCGATGCCCCAGAAGAGCGCCTGTAAACCGAAGGCATGGGTAACGATAGGCCCAACGACCATCGCGATAGCAAAGGTGACGCCGAAGCTCACGCCGATAAACGCCATGGCTTTGGTTCGGTTCTGCTCACGCGTCAGGTCGGAAAGCAGCGCCATAACGGCAGCGGAGATTGCCCCCGCGCCTTGCAGTGCCCGGCCAAGGATAATGCCCCAGATAGAGTCGCTCAGTGCAGCGATGACGCTGCCGAGAGCAAAAATCAACAATCCTCCAACGATCAGAGGTTTTCTGCCGATGCGGTCAGAGGCCAGGCCGAAGGGAATCTGGAAAATAGCCTGCATCAGGCCATAAATGCCAATGGCAATACCGATCAGCGCTTCACTGGCCCCCTGTAAGGCCATGCCGTAAGTTGTCAGGACAGGCAGCACCATAAACATGCCAAGCATGCGCAGTGAAAAAACGGCTCCCAAGCCCCATGTGGCGCGTAATTCGCCAGGGGTCATTTTATTATCGTTCATGTGTACCTCTGAAAAGCAATTGCCACTATTTTAGTGCGTTCTTGGTCAGACAGTAAACGATAGGTTTGTTACGTGATTTGGCGGAGGAGAAAGTAGGGGAGGGGAAAAGAAAAAAACGCAGGGGGCGTTTTTCAACGTCGCTGGCGATGGCCCGAAGGGGGGGGAGAGCAGGAAGGTCGACATAAAAAAATGCAGGGAACATTTTCCAACATTGCATGACGGTCTGAAGGGGACGTGCAGAAAACATGACATAAAAAAACAGGCGGACAAGCCACCTGTTTTTCTTAATATATGTAACGCTACTTGTGATTAACGCAGGTAGGTCAGCATGATTTCATGCGCGGGTGCCATTGAATCCACGGACATCATGACGCTCAGTGACGTAATCGCGACAATGGAGAAAACAAACAGTTTTCTTGCCCATACACGGTCATCAATCGCATTTTTATAGCCTGACAGCGCCATACCCAACCACCAGACGCTCACTGCTGCGGCAACGATCAGATATTTATAGCCAGCGTAACCGCCGAGAGACAGCATCAAGGTTGCTACCGCAAACGCTACGATATAGAGCGTGATGTGGTGTTTCGCAACGGAGATGCCTTTCACAACAGGCAGAACCGGGATATTGGCGGCCTGATAATCCTTGAAGCGGAAAATCGCAATCGCGTAGGAATGCGGCATCTGCCACAGGCTAAAGATCAGCAGCAGAATCAACGCGCCAGCGTCGAACTGGTTGCTGACGGCACAGTAACCGATAACCGGTGGTGCCGCGCCAGACAGGCTGCCAATCAGCGTGCCATAAACAGAATGCCGCTTCATGTACAGACTATATACACCGACATACACAACGAAGCCCATCACCGCCAGCCACATGGCCAGCGGGTTAGCCGCGATGTAAAGCAGAGCAAAGCCCGCAATACCTAACAGCGATGCGTAAACCAGCGTTACCTTCAGCGAAATCAGTCCCTTTACCAGAACCCGATTTTTGGTTCTCTCCATTTTCTTGTCGATGTCGCGGTCAATGACGTTGTTAAACACGCAGCCAGATGCAACGACTAACGACACACCCACGAGGGTGGCGAAAAACAGGGGATAATCAATGCGGCCTTGGGCCGCAAGGAGAAATCCACCGATAACGGAAATCAGATTTCCGAAAATAATTCCTGGTTTAGTAACTTGCAGGTATTGCTTAATCATCTTTTACGGCTCTGTTACTGGATCATCATATTGTGGTGTGCGCTCATCATAATCCAGATGGAGCCCACGACGACAATAGCGATAATCAGGACGGCAAACACAAGAGCCACCACGTTCCAGCGCTCTTCTGAGGACGTATTCAGGTGCAGGAAGTACACCAGATGCACCAGAATCTGAACCACTGCACATCCCACCACCGTGAAAAGGATGGCGCTATGCGAGGCAGTGCCGCTCATGACCATACTGAAAGGAATCACTGTCAAAATCACAGACAGAACAAAACCTATCACGTATGACTTAACGCTGCCGTGGCTGGCACCTGAATGATCGGTTGTTGAATGACTCATTACATCGCCCCCAGCAGATAAACAACGGTGAAGACACAGATCCATACCACGTCGAGGAAGTGCCAGAACAGACTCAGGCACATCAGACGTGTTTTGTTGGTTGCAGTCAGGCCACGTTTAGAGACCTGAATCATCATGATGACCAACCAGATCAGACCGCCCGTTACGTGGAGCCCGTGAGTGCCGACCAGTGCGAAGAAGGCTGACAGGAACGCGCTGCGATCCGGGCCATAGCCTTCCACGATCAGATGATGGAACTCATAGATTTCCATCCCGATAAACACCAGACCGAACAGGAAGGTCACGCCTAACCAGGTATTAACCTGAGATTTGTTGCCCTTGTTCATGGCGATCATCGCCATGCCGTAGGTAATACTACTGAACAACAGCGCGAACGTTTCCACCAGCACGAAAGGTAGTTGGAAAAGCTCTTTCCCGCTTGGGCCACCCGCAGTACCGTTAACCAGTACCGCATAGGTCGCGAACAGTGACCCGAAAATAATCAGGTCGCTCATCAGGTAGACCCAGAAGCCGAATACTTTATTGGCGCCTGTGTCGTGGTGCCCATGCTCTGCATGGGCGGTATTGTGGTTAGTCAGAGTTTCAGTTGACATGTTTCACGCCTGCCTTACTGAGTTGATCAAAATTCTGATTCTCAATTTGCTCAATTTCTTTAACCGGCACGTAGTAATCCACGTCTTGATTAAAGCTATGCACAATCCAGGTCACAATCATGCCTGCGAAGCCAGCGATGGCCAGCCACCAGATATGCCAGATCATGGCAAAACCGAATACCAGGCTGAATGCGGAGATAATCACACCGGCGCCGGTGTTCTTCGGCATGTGAATCTCTTCATAGCTGGCAGGGCGCTTGTAAGCTTCACCTTTCTCTTTCGCTTCCCAGAACGCATCACGCTCGTCAACATGCGGCACGACAGCGAAGTTGTAGAACGGCGCAGGAGAAGAGGTTGCCCACTCCAGCGTACGTCCACCCCACGGATCGCCCGTCAGGTCACGGTTCTGGTGACGGTCACGGATACTGACGTAGAACTGGATCACCTGACACAGCACACCGATACCGATCAGCACTGCACCGATGGATGCCACAACCAGCAAGGCGTGGAATTCAGGGTTGATTTGCTGACTCAGACGACGCGTCATCCCCATGAAGCCGAGGACGTACAGCGGCATGAAGGCAACGAAGAAGCCAATAATCCAGAACCAGAACGCACGTTTACCCCAGGTTTCGTTCAGGGTGAAACCAAAGGCTTTCGGGAACCAGTAAGTGATACCCGCGAAGCAACCAAACACGACGCCGCCGATGATCACGTTATGGAAGTGAGCAATCAGGAACAGGCTGTTGTGCAGGACAAAGTTCGCGCCCGGTACGGCCAGCAGTACGCCGGTCATCCCACCGATGGTGAAGGTGATGATGAAACCCGTGGTCCACAGCATCGTGGAGTGAGACTGAATACGGCCTTGATACATGGTGAACAGCCAGTTGAAGATTTTAACCCCGGTTGGGATTGAAATAATCATGGTGGCTATACCGAAGAAGGCGTTGACGTTCGCGCCGGACCCCATGGTAAAGAAGTGGTGCAGCCAAACGATGAACGACAGAACCGTAATCGCAATGGTTGCCCACACCAGTGAGGTGTAGCCAAACAGACGTTTTTTACAGAAGGTAGCAACCACTTCGGAGTAAACACCAAAGATCGGCAGCACCAGAATGTAAACCTCAGGATGACCCCATGCCCAAATCAGGTTGATGTACATCATCATGTTGCCACCCATATCATTGGTAAAGAAATGGGTGCCGAGGTAACGGTCAAGCGTCAGCAGCGCAATGGTAACGGTCAATATCGGGAATGCGGCGATGATCAGCACGTTGGTACACAGTGCTGTCCAGGTAAATACTGGCATTTTCATCAGCGTCATGCCAGGTGCGCGCATCTTCAGAATGGTGGCGAAGAAGTTAACACCCGTCAGCGTAGTACCGATACCGGATATCTGTAGACTCCATATCCAGTAATCGACCCCGACGCCGGGACTGTACTCCTTTCCTGAAAGCGGCGGATAAGCCACCCAACCCGTCTGCGCGAACTCACCGACCCCAAGAGAGAGGTTGATCAAGATAACGCCGACAACAAACAGCCAGAAGCTGAGGGAGTTCAGGAAGGGGAAAGCAACGTCACGCGCACCGATCTGCAAGGGAACCGCAAGGTTCATCAGACCAACGACGAACGGTGTCGCCACGAAGAAGATCATGATCACACCGTGCGCGGTGAAAATCTGATCGTAGTGGTGAGCGTTTAGGAAGCCTTCTTGCCCGGCAGAGGCCAAAACCTGCTGGCCGCGCATCATGATGGCATCGGCAAAACCACGAATCATCATCACCAGACCGACGATGATGTACATGATACCGATTTTCTTGTGGTCGACGGAGGTGAACCATTCGGCCCACAGCCATTTCCACTTACCGAAATAGGTTATTGCCGCCAGCAGCGCAAGGCCGCCAACGATGATCGCCGCCACGGTGACCATGATAATGGGTTCGTGATACGGAACCGCATCGAGTGTAAGTTTTCCGAACATCGTATTATCCCTCGGCTCCTTTGTGCGAGCTATGCTCGCCCATGTTCATACCCTCACCGTGTTGCATGTTTTCTTCGGGCTTCATGCCTTCACCATGATGTTGCATGTTCATGCCGCTGCCTGTGAATTTGCGAATAAGATTATTAAACAAATCCGGCTGGACACTGGAGAAGTATTCGACAGGATGGAATTCACTTGGTTTAGCCAAGGTGTTGAATTCATCCATGGTATTCAGTGTCTTAGGGGACGACCGAACGTTCGCAACCCACTGGTCGAACTCTTGTTGAGTTGGCGTAGCAATCGCGGTGAACTTCATACCAGAGAAGCCTTTACCACTATAGCCGCCAGAGATACCGTCATATTTGCCCGGTTCGTTAGCGATCAGGTGGAGCTTCGTCTGCATTCCGGCCATGGCATAGATTTGTCCACCAAGACGAGGGATGAAGAAGGAGTTCATCACGGAGTCGGATGTAATCTTGAACGCAACAGGTACGTTGGCAGGGAAAGCCAGTTCGTTAACCGTCGCGATACCCAGGTCCGGGTAAACAAACAGCCATTTCCAGTCAAGCGAAACAACTTCGACATTGATAGGTTTGACGTCTGACACCAGTGGCTTATAGGGATCAAGCGAGTGGGTCGTCTTCCAGGTAATCGTGCCAAGAATGACGATAATGATAATTGGTACAGTCCAAACTACTGCTTCTATCTTATTGGAGTGTGACCAGTTCGGGGTATATTTTGCCTTTTCATTGGAAGCACGGAACTTCCAGGCAAAAGCTATCGTCATAACGATAACGGGAATCACAACGATCAACATCAGCCCGATGGCAGTCAGTATTAACGATCTTTGCTCTAACCCGATCTCTCCTTTGGGGTTCATCAGCGCCATATCGCAACCGCTCAGCAGAGCAGTGGCTGCAAATAAAGACAGCATCCCAAAAATTGTATTGTATTTCTTGAGTCTCATCTAGCGACCTCAATAACAAGGGCTCTATTGTCATTTTACGCGAGCGGGCATTTTACGGGAAGGTTACTGCACTGTAAACATGATTAAGGTTATGTCAGCCGTTTGTTGCTGTTTTTTGCCCTTAATGTCACAAAGATAGCCAAAATAAAAATGGTATTGAAAAACAGCAAATTAAGAGGCTACCCCGATAAGAGTATGGATGGATAATAAGAAATTACAACTCACCGTAACGCTTATTTTCTATTTCCGATTTAGTGAAAATTTTTGTTCAATCTGCGTTTTTGATGACAAATGAAATTAGTTCTGGCGGATTTTTACGAGGAAATAAAATTCCAGCTAGCAAGATAATTATGGGAAAAATAATTAAATAAAGGAAAACTGTAATAGGTTCAGGCAGCAGATGTGCGCTGCCTGAACAAATATCGTCAGTGTGTTGACGGTTTTGACTCGCGCCGAAGTGACAGGTAATCCAGCAAGCTACCGAAGAAAATGCCCAGCAGAGCGAGTGCGCCGCCTGCGGTGAGCAGGTATTCTGCTACCTCTGGCAGTGAGGACCATTCCAGCGCATTGCTGATCAGCAGCATGAGCCACAATGCCAGCACGATCGCACCCAATCCCAACAAATGTAAAGCTTTCTTGTAATAGTTCTGGAAGTTTGTGCGTAACTGAAAGGTGTCGCTTTTCTGGGTAAACTCCAACGTCTCACGACAGATCAGCAGGATGGCCAGACCCGGTAACGCGGCAAAAATCGAGAACAGGTAGAACCATGCCCAGCCATAGGATTCGACAAACCAGCCTGCGATAGGGCCAACGTAAACCCGTCCAACGGCGGCAAGGGCGGAAAGCAGAGCAAACTGTGTGGCTGAGAACGACTTATTACATAGCGTCATCAATAGCGCGACGAATGCTGCTGTCCCCATACCGCCGCAGAGATTTTCCAGAAAAACAGCGGTAGCCATGGTGAACAGATTTTTGGCGGTGATAGCCAGCAGCCAGTACCCCGCGTTGGACACGGCCTGAAGAATACCAAACAGCATCAGCGCTCTGAACAGGGAGAGCCGCTGCATCAATAATCCACCGTAAATGGCTCCCACGATGGTGGCGAAGAGTCCAAGCGTCTTATTAACCAGCCCGACATCACCCGCATTGAAACCAACGCCGCGTATCAGGAAGGTTGTCGTCAGGCTGACCGCAAAGGCGTCACCGAGCTTGTATAACACGATAAGCAGAAGAATGAGCCAGGCGTTGTTGCGTGCGAAGAAATCGCGCAGGGGGGCAACAATCGCTTGCTCCATGCTGCGCGGCGCTGGCTGGCTATTCAGTGGCTCCGGTGCTAACAGGGTCGCGAACACACCGATCAGCATGAGTCCTGCCATTAACCAATAGGTGGCCTGCCAGCCGAAATAGCGATCGGCCATCCACAACGCCAGTCCACCAGAAACCAGCATCGCCAGACGATAACCTAATACCGAGGTGGCTGCGCCTGTACCGCGTTCTTCTGGGGGAAGTAAATCCGTCTTATAGGCATCAAAAACAATATCCTGAGAAGCGGAGCAGAACGCGACCAGAACCGCCAGCGCAGCCAGCCACCAGAGATCGCGAGCCGGGTTCATAAACCCCATACCAATAATGGCAGCAATCAGCATAAGTTGACTGAGTATCAGCCAGCCGCGGCGTCGGCCGAGAAACGGTGGGGTGTAGCGGTCCATCAGCGGGGACCACAGGAACTTGAATACGTAGGCCTGACCAACCAAAGAGAAGAAACCAATGGTTTTCAGATCGACATTCTCGACGGTCATCCAGGCTTGCAAGGTGCCGGAGGTCAATGCCAGTGGTAAACCGGAAGCGAAGCCAAGCAACAGCATAAAAAGCGAATTACGTTGGCTGAACAAAGCAATGATGCGACTAAACATGAAGAGTCCTTTCCCTTGCTCCGTGAGCGTTCAGGAGCAAGGGAAGCGGCGTACAGAAATTAACGGGCGTTTTCTTTGATAAAGCTACTTACTGTTGTGTCTTGTGCCATGTCGTTGATGACATCGCCTAACACCGTGTTAACGGCATTGGTAATGTTCTCATTATTGGCAGTAAACGCGCCCTGAACGTTATAGGTTGAGCGGTAGTTCTTCACCTGCTTGTTGCCATTTGCTGCCTGAGAAATGATGGAGATATCCGCTTTGGTGGTGATGTTGTAGCGCAGGTTGCCTTCGGAGACATCGGCGTACAGGTGGTTAACCACGATCTGCAAGGCTACCGGGCCGCCAGTACCGATCATGTAACCACGCGCGGTCATTTGTTTCTCCAGCGCTTCTTGCAACAGGAAACGCAGATCGCGAGAAGGCGTCAGCGTAATCAGTTGGCCATCGCGATTCACTTTCGCCAGAGCCTGATCGGCGCGTTGGTCTGCACCATTGATACTAATCGTTACGCCCATCAGCGTCGGGTCCTGGGAAGGCAGGCTGATTTTGGGGGTGATGTTCAGCGTGTTGCTTTTTGCTGCACATCCTGCAAGCAGAATGACGGCCAGAAGAGGGAAAAATAATTTTTTTAACATTCGTATTTTCTCAGTAATGATTAGTGTGGTGAGCTGACAAATATTGTTGATATCATATCATCGCCACAGGCAGGAAAAAGAGCCGATAGCAGGTAAATTGTCCTGAAATTCATCTTTTTCATGCCGTTGACCCGGAAAAACGTTTTTATCACATCAATACCGCCGATGATATCTCCACTCTTCGCGACCTTTTTTCTTCTTTGTCATGCCGCTCTTAGGCATAACAGATTGAAAAAACGCTAAGGTTATACTGACTCGGACATCGGTGAATGACAGCAATGTCGCGTTGATATCACATTTTCCCCAAGCCGAAAGGGTAGTCGTATGATGCGTGAAACGATAGAAGAAAAGCTGCGTGTGGGTTTTGAACCCGTTCATTTAGAAGTGATTGATGAGAGCTATCGCCACAACGTGCCTGCGGGAGCGGAAAGTCATTTTAAAGTTGTGTTGGTCAGCGATAAATTCACGGGCGAACGTGTGATTGGGCGGCATCGCGCAGTCTATGCCGTACTGGCCGCGGAGCTGGCGGGGTCGGTGCATGCACTCGCGCTACATACGTATACGATAAAAGAGTGGACCAGCTTGCAAAATGCCGTCCCTTCTTCACCGCCTTGCGGTGGCGCTCGCATCCTGTCTTGAGTCATTAATATGGCCCGTTCCTGACATATCGGGGCGGGTTACTGACAAAAGTGTGAATCCGTTGCTGTAATAGTCTGCCCGCCGTTCTCGACTCATCCCCTCTATATCGCTATAATGCTGCGTCTATTTTTCCTGAATGTATTCGGGACGCTTCTGACTACAGGGACGGGGTTGGCAATTTCCCGGTTCTGCGAGGTTTATTTAAGCCTGTGCGCCTTGGTGCCAGCGCTGAATCAGCCCTGCTGTCGTGAGAGTTTTCGTCGCGAGAATAGTTTTGGGGTTGACCGATCACTGTGATTTTTTGAGGTAACAAGATGCAAGTTTCAGTTGAAACCACTCAAGGTCTGGGACGTCGCGTAACGATTACCGTTGCTGCTGACATCATTGAGAGTGCGGTGAAGAGCGAGCTGGTCAACGCGGCCAAAAAAGTACGTATTGACGGTTTTCGTAAAGGCAAAGTGCCGATGAATGTTGTTGCTCAGCGTTATGGTGCCTCCGTGCGTCAGGACGTATTGGGTGACCTGATGCAGCGCAACTTTGTTGACGCGATCATCAAAGAAAAAATTAATCCGGTTGGCGCGCCTAACTATATCCCTGGCGAATATGCTGTAGGCGGCGACTTCACTTACTCTGTTGAGTTTGACGTGTACCCGGAAATCGAACTGAAAGGTCTGGATGCGATCGAAGTTGAAAAACCGGTTGTTGAAGTGACTGATGCTGACGTTGATACCATGCTGGACACGCTGCGTAAGCAACAGGCAACCTGGAAAGAAACTGACCGCGCAGCGGCAGCGGAAGATCGTGCAACGATCGATTTCACTGGCTCTATCGACGGTGAAGTCTTTGAAGGCGGAAAAGCGTCCGACTTCGTTCTGGCAATGGGCCAGAATCGCATGATCCCAGGCTTTGAAGATGGCATCGTTGGACACAAAGCGGGTGAAGAATTCACTATCGACGTGAACTTCCCAGAAGATTACCACGCTGAAAACCTGAAAGGAAAAGCGGCTCAGTTCGCTATCGTCCTGAAGAAAGTTGAAGAGCGTGAGCTGCCTGAACTGACTGAAGAATTCATCAAGCGTTTCGGCGTGGCGGATGGTTCTCAGGAAGGTCTGCGTGCTGAAGTTCGTAAAAATATGGAACGTGAGCTGAAAGGCGCGGTGCGTAACCGTGTGAAAACTCAGGTTCTGGACGGACTGATCAACGCCAACGAAATCGACGTGCCAGTTGCACTGATCGATGGCGAAATCGACGTTCTGCGTCGTCAGGCTGCACAGCGTTTTGGCGGCAACGAGAAGCAAGCGCAGGAATTACCGCGTGAGCTGTTCGAAGAGCAAGCTAAACGTCGCGTTGTTATCGGTCTGTTGCTGGGTGAAGTTATCAGCACCAATGAGCTGAAAGCTGACGAAGCACGCGTTAATGCACTGATCGAAGAGATGGCTTCTGCTTACGAAGATCCGCAGGAAGTTATCGAGTTCTACAGCAAAAACAAAGAGCTGCTGAACAACATGCGTAACGTTGCTCTGGAAGAGCAAGCGGTAGAAACCGTACTTGCTAAAGCGAAAGTCGTTGAGAAATCAGTAAGCTTCAACGAACTGATGAATCAAACAACTACGGCATAAACCTTGTTGATATCAACATTGTTTATTGCGTAGCGGGGATGCTTCCCTATCAAAGCCCGTGCCTTATGGCGCGGGCTTTTTGCTTGTGGCGTTAGCAACACTGATGATTATCGTTTAGGTGGTACTTAACGCCGGCGTTTAGCGCCTTCGTCTCCGCCAGTGAATCGATGAGAGATGGTCGCCTGAAATTGCACTATTATTAACTCATACAGAGAATTTGTTAGGTCAGGCAACGAGTTAAACCACAACGTTGCCGTGCCGATAACGTGTTAAGAATAAAATAATTGGCTCTTTAATAGAGAACGATTGATAGTGTAAGCTTGAAATACAATGCGTGTGCCCCCACTCACTGAAGAGGAAAAGTGGCACAGCAGGTAAGGATTCTCGGCCATATGGGTTGTTCAACTGGGATGGGGCAGGGTTCCATAGTCATCCCTCTCTATCTCTAGTAGAATTGAGTAATACTATGATTGAACAGCGCAATGATTGAACAACGCTAAGAGTGCCGGACGCATTTTATCTAGGAGACGTGAATGTCATACAGTGGCGAACAAGAAAGACAAGCACCTCATATGGCGTTAGTGCCGATGGTGGTTGAACAGACCTCGCGTGGGGAACGTTCTTACGATATCTATTCCCGTCTGCTAAAAGAACGGATAATCTTCCTGACTGGTCAGGTCGAAGATCACATGGCGAACCTGGTTGTGGCACAGATGCTGTTTCTGGAAGCCGAAAACCCAGAAAAAGACATTTATCTGTACATTAATTCCCCAGGTGGCGTCATTACTGCTGGTATGTCCATTTATGACACCATGCAGTTTATCAAGCCAGATGTCAGCACGATCTGTATGGGACAGGCCTGTTCTATGGGCGCGTTCCTGTTGACGGCGGGAGCCAAAGGTAAACGTATTTGTCTGCCTAACTCGCGCGTTATGATTCACCAGCCATTGGGCGGTTTCCAGGGGCAGGCAACGGATATTGAAATCCATGCCAAAGAAATACTGAAAGTGAAAGCCAAGATGAATGAGCTGATGGCGAAACATACGGGTCAGCCTCTTGAAGCGATAGAGAGAGACACCGAGCGCGATCGTTTCCTCTCTGCCAGTGAGGCAGTAGACTACGGTTTGGTAGACTCCGTATTCACTAACCGTGGGTAATAATTCGCCATATTAGCGGTCTGGTGTAGCTAAAAATCAGTGTTCGACCGATAGTCTGTTGTGCGAGGTTATTTTACGCGTATTAGCTATAAGTATCGGCGTTCGTTGTAGCGGTATCGCTGTGGTTGGCCTGCGGGCAAAAGACGAAAAAGAGGTTTAACTCATGACAGATAAGCGCAAAGACGGTTCAGGAAAGTTACTGTACTGCTCTTTTTGCGGCAAAAGCCAGCATGAAGTGCGTAAGCTGATTGCCGGGCCGTCGGTGTATATCTGCGATGAATGTGTTGACTTGTGTAACGACATTATTCGCGAAGAAATTAAGGAAGTGGCGCCCCACCGTGAGCGCAGTGCGTTGCCGACGCCACACGAAATTCGCCGCCACCTTGACGATTACGTTATCGGCCAAGAGCAGGCCAAGAAGGTATTGGCCGTTGCGGTATATAACCACTATAAACGCTTGCGTAATGGTGACAGCAGCAACGGGATCGAACTGGGTAAAAGTAACATCCTGCTGATCGGCCCTACGGGGAGCGGTAAAACGCTGCTGGCTGAAACGCTGGCGCGCTTCCTGGATGTCCCGTTCACCATGGCGGATGCCACTACGTTGACCGAAGCGGGTTACGTCGGTGAAGACGTCGAGAACATCATTCAGAAGCTGTTGCAGAAGTGCGATTACGATGTGCAGAAAGCGCAGCGTGGCATTGTCTACATCGATGAAATCGACAAGATTTCTCGTAAGTCAGACAACCCGTCGATCACTCGTGACGTATCTGGTGAAGGCGTGCAGCAGGCGCTGCTGAAGCTGATCGAGGGCACGATCGCCGCAGTTCCACCGCAGGGTGGTCGTAAACATCCGCAGCAGGAGTTCTTGCAGGTTGATACCTCTAAGATCCTCTTTATCTGCGGCGGCGCGTTTGCGGGTCTGGACAAAGTGATCGAGCAACGTACCGATACAGGTCGCGGGATCGGCTTTAATGCGACGGTTAAAGGATCGGCTGACAAAGCAACAGAAGGCGAGCTGTTAAGCAATGTTGAACCGGGTGACTTGATTAAATTCGGTTTGATTCCTGAGTTTATCGGCCGTCTGCCAGTAGTGGCTACGCTGAGAGAACTGAGCGAAGAAGCACTGATTCAGATTCTGCGTGAGCCAAAGAATGCGCTGACCAAACAGTATCAGGCGCTGTTCAACCTGGAAGGCGTCGAGCTGGAATTCCGCGATGAAGCGCTGACGGCAATTGCCAAGAAAGCGATGGCGCGTAAAACCGGTGCACGTGGTCTGCGTTCTATCGTTGAAGCTGCTCTGCTGGATACCATGTATGACCTGCCATCGCTGGAAAGCGTGGATAAAGTCGTCATTGATGAATCCGTGATTGCGGGCCAATCTGAGCCATTGCTGATCTACGGCAAGCCTGAGACACAGCAGGCGTCCGGCGAATAATTAATCAATTTGGCCGTATCGAAAAATAAAAATGGGGGATTTTATCCCCCATTTGTTTTTTACACGCATGCTGGTCGTTGAATGTGAGATATTTATCCCCATATACTCAAATACCTATTTGATGAAACCCGTGAAAACCGCGTTTCACGAGATTCCCATAACCTGGCGGAAACGAAACTAAGAGAGAGCTCTATGAACCCTGAGCGTTCCGAACGCATAGAAATCCCCGTATTGCCATTGCGCGATGTGGTGGTTTATCCGCACATGGTCATTCCGTTGTTTGTTGGTCGGGAGAAATCGATTCGGTGCCTTGAAGCCGCAATGGATCATGATAAGAAGATCATGCTGGTGGCACAGAAAGAGGCCTCAACGGATGAGCCAAGTATTAACGATCTTTTCTCGGTAGGGACGGTAGCCTCAATTCTTCAAATGCTGAAACTGCCGGACGGCACGGTAAAAGTGCTGGTCGAAGGGTTACAGCGTGCGCGTATTACGACGCTTTCTGACAGCGGTGAGCATTTCGCTGCACACGCAGAATATCTTGACTCCCCAGCGATTGATGAGCGCGAGCAGGAAGTGCTCATGCGCACGGCGATCAATCAGTTTGAGGGATACATCAAGCTGAACAAGAAGATCCCGCCGGAAGTGCTGACATCTCTGAACAGCATTGATGATGCCGCGCGTTTAGCCGATACCATTGCTGCGCACATGCCGCTGAAACTGGCTGATAAGCAGTCTGTACTTGAAATGTTCGATATCACTGAACGTTTGGAGTACCTGATGGCGATGATGGAATCCGAAATCGACCTGTTGCAGGTAGAAAAACGGATTCGTGGCCGCGTTAAGAAGCAAATGGAAAAAAGCCAGCGTGAGTACTATCTGAATGAGCAAATGAAAGCCATTCAGAAAGAGCTGGGTGAGATGGATGACGCACCGGATGAACACGAAGCGTTAAAACGCAAGATTGACGCGGCGAAAATGCCGAAAGACGCGCGTGAGAAAGCCGAAGCAGAATTACAAAAGCTGAAAATGATGTCACCGATGTCAGCGGAAGCGACGGTGGTGCGCAGCTATATTGACTGGATGGTGCAGGTGCCGTGGAATGCGCGCAGCAAAGTGAAGAAAGACTTGCTGAAAGCGCAGGAAATGCTGGATACCGACCATTATGGTCTGGATCGCGTGAAAGAACGCATCCTCGAATACCTCGCAGTACAGAGCCGAGTCAGCAAGATCAGAGGGCCGATTCTGTGTCTGGTGGGGCCTCCTGGCGTGGGTAAAACCTCGCTCGGTCAGTCTATCGCCAAAGCGACCGGACGTCAGTATGTGCGTATGGCGCTGGGTGGCGTGCGTGACGAAGCGGAAATCCGCGGTCACCGCCGTACTTATATCGGTTCCATGCCGGGCAAACTGATCCAGAAAATGGCAAAAGTTGGTGTGAAAAACCCGTTATTCCTGCTGGATGAGATCGACAAGATGTCTTCTGACATGCGTGGCGATCCGGCTTCTGCCTTGCTGGAAGTGCTCGATCCTGAGCAAAACGTGGCGTTTAACGATCACTATCTGGAGGTCGACTACGATCTGTCCGATGTGATGTTTGTTGCGACGTCTAACTCCATGAACATCCCGGCACCGTTGCTTGACCGTATGGAAGTCATTCGTCTTTCCGGCTATACCGAAGACGAAAAACTGAATATCGCCAAACAGCATCTGCTGCCGAAACAGATCGAACGTAATGCGCTGAAAAATGGCGAGCTGTCGGTAGAAGACAGCGCGATTGTTGGCATTATCCGTTATTACACGCGTGAAGCTGGCGTACGTAGTCTGGAGCGTGAAATCTCCAAGCTGTGCCGTAAAGCAGTAAAAACGCTGTTGATGGATAAATCCACTAAGCATATCCAGATTTCGGGCGATAACCTTAAGGATTTCCTTGGGGTACAGCGCTTTGACTATGGTCGTGCGGACGATGAAAATCGCGTAGGGCAGGTGACCGGACTGGCCTGGACGGAAGTGGGCGGCGACCTGCTGACGATTGAAACGGCCTGCGTACCGGGCAAAGGTAAGCTGACTTATACCGGTTCACTGGGTGAGGTCATGCAGGAGTCGATTCAGGCTGCGCTTACCGTGGTTCGTGCCAGAGCGGAAAAATTAGGCATCAATGCTGATTTTTACGAGAAGCGTGATATCCACGTTCACGTTCCAGAAGGTGCGACGCCGAAAGATGGTCCGAGTGCGGGTATTGCGATGTGTACCGCGCTGGTTTCTTGTTTGACCGGTAATCCGGTGCGTGCCGATGTGGCGATGACGGGGGAGATTACCCTGCGTGGTCTGGTACTGCCGATTGGTGGTCTGAAAGAGAAACTGCTGGCTGCACACCGTGGTGGTATCAAGACGGTATTGATTCCTGATGATAACAAGCGCGATCTGGAGGATATCCCACAGAACGTGATTGCCGATCTGGAAATCCATCCGGTGAAACGTATTGAGGAAGTGTTAGCGTTAGCGTTGCAAAATGCGCCTTCTGGTATGCAAGTGGTCTCGACGCCTAAAGCCAAGACCAAAGCCAAGGCAAAATAGTGACCTGTCGCAAAAACCCTTGAGAAAATCAGGGCTGGTGAGTGAAATCGTGCTTGCCAGCTTTTTTTTGTACCGCTAAGTTAGAGCACTGTTAGTTTTAGCCGTAACTGGCTAAGCATGACAGCATTGATAATAAGTTACGTGTCGCGTCTTGGGACATTGAAGCGCGATAAGAGAATTCCAGAGGGGATGACAGAGTGAACAAGTCACAATTGATCGACAAAATTGCCGCAGATGCTGATATTTCCAAAGCGGCAGCAGGGCGTGTGTTAGATGCAATTATTGGTTCCGTTACCGAATCCCTGAAAGAAGGGGATGATGTTGCTTTGGTTGGTTTTGGTACTTTCTCAGTGCGCGAACGTGCTGCTCGTACCGGCCGTAACCCGCAAACTGGTAAGGAAATCAGTATCCCTGCGGCGAAAGTACCAGGATTCCGTGCTGGTAAGACGCTGAAAGACGCCGTTAACTGATTATTACGTCACAGGTTTGGCGGATAACCACTTTGGTCGCCAAACAATACCTGACGCAATGGTATAGGTAGGGTAAGATACGAGGCGCATCATTTTATGATGTGCCTTTTATTTATTAGGACTATACATACCCGGCACATGGCAGACGTGGCGGGCAATAAGCTTAAATGCGCCCTAGCCTTGTATTGGGCTATAGCAATCGCAAGGATGCATGGCTCCGGCCAGCGCAGGGAGTTTTATCCATTCTACAGCGGAGTGTTGTCACATTATGATGGACAATTTACGTACGGCCGCGAATAACGTCGTGCTCAAAATTATTCTTGCTTTGATCATCGCATCATTCGTTCTAACTGGCGTTGGTGATTATCTTATTGGTGGTTCAGGAGATTACGCTGCAAAGGTGAACGGGCAGGAAATTACCCGCGCACAGCTTGAGCAGGCGGTACAGAACGAACGCAGTCGTCAGCAGGAAACCTTGGGAGAGAATTTCTCTCTTCTGGCGAGTAATGACGGCTATATGCAGCAATTGCGTAGGCAGGCACTCTCCCAACTCATTGATGAAACCTTGCTGGATCAGTATGCCAACAAGCTGGGGTTGAACATCAGTGATGAGCAAATCAAACAGGCGATCTTTGACGTTCCTGCGTTTCAGACCGACAACCGTTTTGATAATGAAAAGTATCTGGATCAGGTTCGTCGCCTTGGCGTAACGCCGGATATGTATGCGCAGATGCTGCGTAAGCAGCTGACTTCACAGCAACTGATTCGCGGCTTTGGCAATACCGCATTCCTGCTGCCGCAGGAGATCGATAATCTGGTGAAACTGGCTGCACAAGATCGTGTTGTCCGTGTTGCAACCATTGATATTGCTGCCAAGGCGAAAGCACAGACGGTTGCTGACGATGAGATCCAGAGTTATTACGATCAAAACAAAGGGAATTTCATCGCACCAGAAGAATTCAAAGTCAGCTATATCACGCTGGATGCGGCAAGCATCATGGATGGCGTGAAAGTAGACGATGCTGCCATCAATGATTTCTACGAGCAGAACAAGAGCGACTATTCCCAACCTGAGCGCAAAAAATTCAGCGTGATTCAGGTGAAGAATGAGGCCGATGCAGCGTCTATTCTGGATGCGCTGAAGCAAGGTGGTGATTTCGCTACGCTGGCGAAAGAAAAATCAACGGACGTTATCTCGCGCCGCAACGGTGGCGATCTGGGATGGATGGACGAAAACAGCATGATTGATGAGCTGAAGCAGGCAAAACTGACAGAGAAAGGTCAGGTTTCCGAAGCGATTAAATCCTCTGTTGGCTATCTGATTGTGCGCCTGGATGATGTTCAACCGCAGCAGGTCAAACCGCTGAGCGAAGTGCGTGCCGAGATCGCTGAGAAAGTGAAGCACGAGAAGGCGCAGGATGGTTACTATGCGCTGCAACAAAAAGTCAGCGAAGCGGCCAGCAATGACAACGAGTCTCTGGCTTCAGCAGAAGAAGCGGCTGGTGTGAAAGCCACGCAGACCGACTGGTTTACGCGTGAGAAAGTTCCCGCTGCGCTGAACTTCCAACCGGTAACGCAGGCTATCTTTAGCGGTGCTTTGCTGGGCGAGAATGGTACTGCGGGCAACAACTCCGATGTGATTAACGTCGACGGCGATCGTGCTTTCGTTCTGCGTATCACTGAGCACAAGCCTGAAAGTACTCGTCCTCTGGATCAGGTTCGTACCGAGATCGTAGAGACGCTGAAACGTCAGAAGGCTGAACAGCAGACTCGTGTAGACGCTGAAAAAATTCTGGCTGAATTGAAGCAAGGTAAAGATGACGCGCTTAAAGCTGCGGGCCTGAGCTTTGGTGAGGCAAAAACGATGTCTTCTATCTCTCAGGGTGATGCAACGGCCGAAGCAATCTTTGCTATGCCGCATCCAGAGAAAGATAAGCCATCTTATGCGATTACTCAGGATCAAGCCGGTAATGTCGTGCTGGTCGCGCTGGATAGCGTGACACCACATCAGCTAAACGATGAGCAGAAAACACAGTTTGCTAGCCAGGTTCAGCAAGGTTCTCTGGGCGCGCTGTTTGATTCTCTGCTGTCCAGCTTACGCAGTGAAGCGAAAATCAAGATGGGCAATGCGGCGCAAGAACAGCAATAAGCTCCGCAAAAATTTGCAAATCGTTGCAACAACAAAAGGCCGCTTTCGCGGCCTTTTCCACATTTAAATTCTGCTGTTTGCGGTGTTGATGAGTCTGCGGCAAGGTAGCCGTGCTGTCACACACAAGGAGGAAACAGCATGAAAAAATCAGGAATAAAAGCACTGTGCTTAATCATTGGGATGAGCTTGTCTGGGTTGCCATTACTGGGTCAGGCGGCACCTAAAGCCGCTGACAGTACGGCAACAGCGGTGAAGTCTGCGCCAGCAGATCAGAAAGCGGAAAAAGCAACGCTTCCTGATGGTGATGAGGATAAGGTAAGCATTAATGCAGCAAGCGCCGCCGATTTGGCGGAAATAATGAACGGTGTTGGCCTTAAAAAGGCGGAAGCGATCGTGACCTATCGTGAGCAAAATGGTCCTTTTACCCAGATAGATCAATTAACTGAGGTCCCGGGAATTGGAGCGGCGTTGGTTGAACGAAATCTCTCTCGCTTAAAACTGTGATGTCAGTCGCAGCCCAGTCGAGCACTTCCTCTGGGCTGCGAACCTCTGCTAGGCTAATTACCAGGTCATACCAGTTGTTGGTTTTGTCACAGGAGTATTACCGTTATGCAGACTTTCATTACCGTTCGTGGTTATCACATTGATGTTTATCAGCACGTTAATAACGCGCGCTATCTGGAGTTTCTGGAAGAGGCGCGTTGGCAATGGCTGGAAACGTTGCCTGCTTTTGGCTGGATGCATAGCAACAATGTCGCTTTTGTCGTAGTGAACATCAATATCAACTATCGCAAGCCTGCCGTTCTCGGTGACGTGCTGCGTATTGATAGCGAGCTACTACAGATGAATACGAAAAGTGGCGTGATCAGCCAGAAGATAACCCGAGTGTCTGATGAAAGCGACGTGGCCGATGCCACGCTGACGTTTGTCTGCATCGATTTATTGACGCAAAAAGCACTGCCGTTGGAGGGAGAACTGCTGGAACACCTAAACGAGATTCGCCGTTAACATGAAGCAACAGGCCACTACCTGTACGGTGTGGCCTGTTGTTTTTACATGGCGTGATGGTTCTGCATGTAGAGTTCTGCATAGCGACGTGAAGTCTCAGCGTAACCCTGCTTTCTGCTTCAGCGATGCCATGATAGCCACTGAGTCGTTTTGATATTGCGCGAGCCCATTTGCTCGCAAATGGCAGGCGGCACATTGACCACACCCATCACCCTTGATGCCGTTATAGCAAGTTAACGTGTGGTAACGAACGGTATCGAGTTGCTGGTAATGATCCGCCAGCGCCCAGGTTTCGGCCTTATTAAGCCACATCAGCGGGGTTTCAAAACGGATATCGCGGGCAATACCTAAAACAATAGCCTGGTTCAGTGCCTTGACGAATTCGTCGCGGCAATCAGGGTAGCCGGAAAAATCGGTCTCACATACGCCGGTAATGACGGCCTCGGCACCAACCTGATAAGCGTAGATGGCAGCGAGCGTCAGGAAAAGAATGTTTCTTCCCGGAACGAAGGTGTTGGGAATGCCTTGCGCATTGGCATCGTAATCGGGGACTGGAATACTGTCACGCGTCAGGCTGCTGGTAGCGAGTTCATTCAGCAAGCCGACGTCCAGAACCTTATGCGCTGTTGCCCCCAGTTTCTGGCTGAGTTCCCGAGCGACATCGATTTCTGCGCGGTGGCGTTGTCCATAATCGAAGGTGATGCAGTGGACGTCATCATAATCTTGAAGAGCCTGAATCAGGCAGGTTGTGGAATCTTGTCCACCGCTAAAAACGACAACAGCACGCTTCATTCTTCATTCACCTTAACGCGACGTTAACCGCAATACGTCTGCAACGCACAGCGGTGTAAAGTCACTATTTTACCTGAAAAGCTATGTTATCTGAAAAAACACACTATCTGAAAAACACGTTATTTGAAAAAACCAGTTACCTGAAAAATAGCTCGGCTGTCGTTACATCAGGCTGGATTCAGGGGAAAGGTGAGATATCTCTGGGTTGTTCAGCACATTGAGATAAGGGCTAATGTCACCAATATTTTTTTCCACCCAACTGCTGTTGTAGTAGGTGTCCAGATAGCGTTCGCCGCTGTCGCAGAGCAGAGTCACGAGCGCACCTTTTTGACCTCGGTTCACCATCTCTTTGGCCAGTTGCAGCATTCCCCAGACGTTGGTGCCGGTGGAAGCACCTGCTTTGCGGCCTAACACGCTTTCCAGCCAGTACAGCGTTGCGATGCTGGCGGCATCCGGCACTTTGATCATGCTATCAATGACGTCAGGAATAAAAGACGGCTCGGCACGCGGACGGCCAATACCTTCGATCCGACTGCCGCATGGGCCAGTGATGGAGCGATCCCGCTGTTGGTAACAGTCGTAGAAGACGGAGTTTTCTGGATCGACGACGACCAGTTGTGTACCCAGCCCCTGATAGCGAATGTAGCGACCGAGCGTGGCTGACGTACCGCCAGTTCCTGCGCTCATTACAATGTAATCTGGTACGGTATGCTGTTCGCGTGCCATTTGGCGGTAAATGCTGTCGGCAATATTGTTGTTGCCGCGCCAGTCGGTAGCGCGTTCTGCGTAGGTGAACTGATCCATATAATGGCCGTTCATCTCTTGTGCGAGCTGCTCAGATGCCGCATAGATTTGTCCCGCCTGTTCGACAAAATGGCAGCGCCCGCCATAGAAAGCGATTTGCTCGATTTTTCTTTTTGCGGTGCAGGAAGGCATGACGGCGATAAACGGCAGGCCAAGCAAACGTGCAAAATAGGCTTCTGAGACGGCGGTGCTACCGGATGACGCTTCAATAATCGGCGTGCCTTCTTTAATCCAACCGTTGCACAGCCCGTAGAGAAATAAGGATCGAGCCAGACGATGCTTCAGACTGCCGCTGGGATGTGTGCTTTCATCTTTGAGGTAAAAATAGATACCGGGATAATCCGGCAGGGTCAGTCGGATAAGGTGCGTATCAGCCGAACGCTGAAAATCTGCTTCGATAGCGCTGATGGCATTTTTAACCCAGGTATTAGTCATGATGAAAACTCGGTTAGGCAGTGATGCGAATAGAGTAACGAGTTTTCAGGATAAAAAAATTACCTTTTTATCTCCTTGTGGCTAATTTAAGGGAATATTTTTACCTTTAGTTATTCTTGTGTAGATTATTTTCCTACTTAGGCGAATGGCGAGTTGCTATCTTTAAAATTATGATAACAGCGGGGGTTGCGCAACGAAGGTCGGTAAGGTCATTGCTATGTCGATGTTGCCAATAATGCTATCACCATGATTCTGGGCGGGAAGAACATTACTTTTCTCTCTTAATGGGGGAGAGTAGGGGGAGTTTTCTATCGGCGGCGCTATTTTTAGGTAAAACTACATTAGGTAAAACCATATTAGGTATAACTATGTTGGATAAAATTGATCGCACACTGCTGAATATGCTGCAACAGGACTGCACGCTTTCGCTACAGACGCTGGCCGATGCGGTTAATCTGACATCCACGCCGTGCTGGAAACGTCTGAAGCGTCTGGAAGAGGAAGGGATCATCCGGGCTCGGGTGGCGCTGCTGGATAATGAGCGTCTGGGGTTAGGGCTGACGGCGTTTGTTTTATTGAAGACGCAGCAGCATAACCGCGACTGGTATCAGACTTTCACCCGCGTGGTGTCCGATATGCCGGAGGTGCTGGCTTTCTACCGCATGGCTGGCGAATACGATTATCTGATGCAGGTTCAGGTCGCTGATATGAAAAGCTATGATGATTTCTATAAACGGCTGGTGAATGGAATTCCCGGGCTGGTCGATGTAACATCTAGCTTTGCTATGGAACGAATCAAACATACCACGGCACTGCCCTTATCCCTGTGATTCATCATCCATCCGTCTTTTGTATAATCGCTTGTCATGAGTCTGTCATGACCCGTCTGGCTATTGGAATGAAAACCGCGTGAGACTTTTTGCTCAACTGAGTTGGTATTTTCGCCGTGAATGGCGGCGTTATCTGGGTGCTGTGGCCCTATTGATTGCGATTGCCATCCTGCAATTGTTGCCCCCTAAACTGGTCGGTGTGATTGTCGATGGTGTAACGCAGCATGGCATGTCGATGACCGAAATGATGAAGTGGATTGGCGTGATGCTGTTGACTGCCATCATGGTCTATCTGCTGCGCTACGTGTGGCGCGTGTTTCTGTTTGGTGCGTCATACCAGTTGGCGGTTGAACTACGAGAGGATTTTTATCGCCAACTGAGCCGCCAGCATCCGGCGTTTTATCAGCGTCACCGTACCGGCGATCTGATGGCGCGTGCGACTAACGATGTCGATCGCGTGGTCTTTGCCGCCGGAGAAGGCGTGCTGACGTTGGTCGATTCAATGGTGATGGGCTGTGCTGTACTGGTTGTCATGTGTACTCAAATCAGTTGGGAACTGACCCTGTTGGCGCTGCTTCCGATGCCGGTCATGGCGATTTTCATCAAACGCTATGGCACCCAACTGCATAACCGTTTTAAATCCGCACAGGCCGCGTTTTCTTCGCTTAACGATCAGGCGCAGGAAGGTTTGACCAGCATTCGGATGATTAAAGCCTTCGGGTTGGAAAACTATCAGTCCGCGCGTTTTGCACAGGTTGCGGCGGACGCCGGTGCCAAAAATATGCATGTTGCCCGCGTTGATGCCCGTTTCGATCCCACCATTTATATTGCCGTCGGGCTGTCGAATTTGCTGGCGATTGGTGGCGGCAGTTGGATGGTGATTAACGGTTCGCTGACGTTAGGTTTGTTGACCAGCTTTGTCATGTATCTGGGATTGATGATCTGGCCGATGCTGGCGCTGGCCTGGATGTTTAATATTGTTGAGCGTGGTAGCGCGGCATATAGCCGTATTCGTCAACTGCTTGCGGAAGAGCTCGTGGTGAAAGACGGTGAAGAATCGTTGCCTGCCGAGCGAGGCGTGCTGGAAGTGAATATCTCCGCGTTTCGCTACCCGGATAATACCCGTGATGCTTTACAACATATTCAGTTTACGCTGGCACCGGGCAATATGCTGGGGCTGTGTGGGCCGACAGGCTCGGGGAAAAGTACGCTGCTGGCGTTGATATTGCGTCATTTCGATACCCAATCGGGAGAGATTCGTTATCACGATCGTCCATTGAGCGCCATTCGGTTGGATGAGCTGCGCAGCCGTTTTGCCGTTGTGGGACAAATGCCTTTTTTGTTTTCCGATACCGTAGCGCAAAACATTGCACTGGGTCGGCCTGATGCTACCCAACAAGAAATTGAACAGGCGGCGCGGCTTGCGAGCGTTCATGACGACATTCTGCGTTTACCTCAGGGTTACCAGACGGAGGTCGGAGAGCGCGGCGTGATGTTATCAGGCGGTCAAAAACAGCGGATCGCGATTGCCCGAGCGCTGTTGCTGGATGCTGAAATTTTGGTGCTGGACGATGCGCTGTCTGCGGTTGATGGGCGAACGGAACACCAGATTTTGCAGAATCTCAAAACATGGGGCGAAAAGCGGACACTGATTATCAGCGCACATCGCCTGTCAGCCCTAACCGAAGCGAATGAAATTGTGGTGTTGCAACAAGGACAAACGGTGCAGCGTGGCACACACCGGATGCTGGTGGCACAACCCGGCTGGTATCGGGATATGCACCGTTATCAACAGCTGGAGGCGGCGCTGGATGATGTGCCGCAGTTGGAAGGAACGAAAAATGAATAGCCCTCAACAGTTTTGGCCAACCCTGAAACGTCTGCTGGCCTATGGTTCCCCCTGGCGAAAACCGCTGTTACAGGGCGTCCTGATGCTGTGGATTGCTGCAATCGCAGAAGTCTCAGGCCCTGTGTTGGTGAGCTATTTTATTGACGATTTGGTAGCAAAAGGCCAGTTCCCGCTGGCGATTGCGGCGGGCCTGGCAATGGCCTATATCCTGCTGCAAATTCTGGCGGCCTCGCTGCATTATTTCCAGACGCTGTTGTTCAACCGCGTTGCGGTCGGTGTCGTCCAGCAACTGCGCATTGATGTGATGGATGCGGCGTTGCGCCAGCCGTTGAGTACATTTGATACGCAACCAGTCGGGCAACTGATTTCACGCGTCACCAATGACACCGAGGTGGTTAAAGACCTGTACGTCATGGTGGTGTCAACGGTATTACGCAGTGCGGCGCTGGTGGGTGCGATGCTGGTGGCGATGTTCAGCCTGAACTGGCAGATGGCGCTGGTTGCACTGATGATTTTCCCTGCGGTAGCGACGGTCATGGTGCTGTACCATCGCTTTAGTACGCCGATTGTCCGCAAGGTGCGGAGCTATCTGGCTGACATCAATGATGGCTTCAATGAAGTGATTAATGGCATGGGCGTGATTCAGCAGTTTCGCCAGCAGGCCCGCTTTGGCAAGAAACTGGGGGCTGCCAGCCATGAGCACTATGAAGCGCGGATGAAGGTACTGCGTCTGGAGGGTTTCCTGCTGAGGCCGTTGCTGAGCCTGTTTGCCGCGATGGTGCTGTGTGGCTTGTTAATCCAATTCGGTTTCAGCTCAGTTGGATCGGTTGGCGTCGGGGTCTTGTACGCGTTTATCAACTATTTGGGCCGTCTGAATGAACCGCTGATTGAACTGACAACTCAGCAAACGATGTTACAGCAGGCGGTTGTCGCCGGTGAGCGTATCTTTGAACTAATGGATGGCAAAAAGCAGCGCTACGGCGATGATGAGCGTCCTCTGGCGACTGGGCGTGTCGATATTGACGATGTCTCTTTCTCGTATGGCACAGAAAAACGCGTGCTACAGAATATTTCTCTGACGATACCAGAGCGCGGATTCGTCGCGCTGGTCGGGCATACCGGCAGTGGGAAAAGTACGCTAGCCAGTTTGCTTATGGGGTATTACGCGCCGGATGAGGGTGAGATTCGACTCGATGGCCGCCCGCTGTCGACGCTCTCTCATGCGGTGTTGCGCCAAAATGTGGCAATGGTGCAACAGGATCCGGTTGTGCTGGCGGAATCCATGTTTGTGAATGTGACGCTGGGGCGTGATATCAGCGAAGAGGCCGTCTGGCGCGTGCTGGAAGTGGTGCAGCTTGCTGAACTGGTTCGGGCTTTTCCTGAAGGATTGTATACGCGCATTGGCGAGCAGGGAAATAACCTGTCTACCGGACAAAAGCAACTGTTGGCGATTGCGCGGGTACTGGTGCAAACGCCTAAAATCCTGATTCTCGATGAGGCGACGGCGAATATTGACTCAGGTACGGAGCAGGCGGTGCAAAAGGCGCTGCGCATTATCAGGGAACAGACAACCTTGATTATCATCGCTCATCGGCTTTCCACTATCGTTGAGGCCGACACGATTATGGTGCTCCATCATGGGCAAACCGTTGAGCGGGGAACGCATGAGCAACTGCTGCAACAGCAGGGGCGCTATTATCAAATGTATCAATTGCAGCTCGCCGGAGAGGACCTTGCAGCCACCAGCACTGAGGCTTGTCCTGAGCACTGAGACCGATCTGGGATAGTATCTCGGTCTGCACCGCCTTGTGTGGTGCAGACTGACAGTCTATTCATGGCTTCGCACCATCAATAGGCATCGTGATTCTGGTTTTCCCCCGCACTGCACTGAAAATACTCTTCGCGCACTAAATTAGTGCAATTCTTGCCCGATTCTTCCTGCATTTCTTTCCCACCGGGTTTTCTTTTTGCCCTTTCTTATCGTTAATAGCGTTCTCTTTCCTGATTTGTGCCAGATAAATCATTTATGGCACACCCTTTGCTTTAGTCATGACGTAGACCGACTTCATAGAGCATGTAATCGAACAAGTGACGGGCGAAAGCCTGAACGTAATGGCTAGGGGGAAGATAAATGAAACTGGTTACTGTGGTGATAAAACCATTCAAGCTGGAAGATGTACGTGAAGCGTTATCTTCTGTCGGCATCCAGGGACTCACCGTCACTGAGGTGAAGGGATTTGGTCGTCAGAAAGGACACGCGGAGCTATACCGCGGCGCAGAATACAGCGTTAACTTTTTACCCAAGGTAAAAATTGATATCGCGATTGCAGACGACCAACTGGATGAAGTGATCGATGTTATCAGCAAAGCCGCGTACACCGGAAAAATTGGTGATGGCAAAATTTTTGTCGCCGAGTTGCAAAGGGTTATCCGTATTCGTACGGGTGAAACTGACGAAGCCGCACTTTAACAACACCTAGCGTAGATACGTAAATAGGGATGGATGAAAATGAAAAAACTACTCTCTTCATTAGGTCTCGGTGTGGCGGCATTACTCCCGTCCTGGGCAATGGCTGCGACACCGACGATTGATAAAGCGGACAACGCTTTTATTATGATTTGTACCGCACTGGTACTCTTTATGACTATACCGGGCATCGCACTGTTTTACGGCGGCCTGATTCGTTCTAAGAACGTTCTGTCCATGATGACGCAGGTGAGCGTAACGTTCGCGATGGTTTGTATCCTGTGGGTCGTTTACGGATATAGTCTGGCCTTCAGCGAAGGTAACGCCTTCTTCGGTGGTTTCAGCACCTTTATGCTGAAAGGCATCGGGATTGAATCCATCAGTGGCACCTTCTATCAGTTCGTACACGTGGCCTATCAGGCTTCCTTTGCCTGTATCACCGTTGCGCTGATTGTCGGGGCGATTGCTGAGCGTATTCGTTTCTCTGCTGTACTGATTTTTGTTGCGCTGTGGCTGACGTTCTCCTACCTGCCGATGACGCACATGGTATGGGGTGGTGGCTATCTGGCTGCGGATGGCGCGCTGGACTTCGCTGGTGGTACGGTGGTTCACATCAACGCCGCAGTTGCTGGGTTGGTTGGTGCTTACCTGCTGGGCAAACGTGCTGGTTTTGGCAAAGAGGCCTTCAAACCGCATAACCTGCCGATGGTGTTTATCGGTACGGCGATCCTGTACATCGGCTGGTTTGGTTTCAATGCGGGTTCTGCGGGTGCTGCGAATGGTATCGCCGCTCTGGCTTTCCTGAACACCGTTGTCGCGACTGCCGCTGCAATTCTGGCATGGGTTGGCGGTGAGTGGATGGTTCGCGGTAAGCCTTCTCTGCTGGGCGCGTGCTCTGGCTGTATCGCGGGTCTGGTGGCAATCACTCCAGCTGCGGGTACGGTTGGTGTGGGTGGCGCACTGATCATCGGTCTGGCTGGCGGTGTTGCAGGCCTGTGGGGCGTAACGGTACTGAAAAGATGGCTGCGTGTGGATGACCCATGTGATGTGTTCGGTGTTCACGGCGTGTGCGGTATCGTTGGTTGTATCCTGACTGGCGTATTCACTTCTGCATCACTGGGCGGTACGGGCTATGCGGAAGGCGTAACGATGGCACACCAGATTTGGGTGCAGTTGTTCAGCGTGATTGTTTGTCTGGTGTGGTCTGGCGTGGTGGCATTTGTCGCCTTCAAGATCGCGGATATGGTTGTCGGCCTGCGTGTACCTGAAGATCAAGAGCGTGAAGGTCTGGACGTCAACAGCCATGGCGAGAGCGCTTACAACCAATAAGATCGCATAAATTAATCAGTGAGATAGTCAGAATAGAGTAAGCAGGCGTGGGGGAGACTCCACGCCTGTTTTATTATCAGTCTTAAACCAACCCTCTCCAGATGAGGTGGTCTTTTACGTTACGAGGCTGCCGCAAGGTTTACGGCTGGCGACGACGTATGACGCCTTCCTGCACGCTGGATGCAACCAGTACGCCTTCCCGAGTATAGAATTGCCCACGAACGAAACCACGAGCACCGGATGCAGACGTGCTTTCTACGGTATATAACAGCCAGTCATCCAGCCGGAAATCACGGTGGAACCACATTGAGTGATCGATGGTAGCGACCTGCATACCCGGCTCCAAAAATCCAACGCCGTGAGGCTGCAAGGCCGTGAGTAGGAAATTGCAGTCAGACGTATAGCCGAGCAGATATTGGTGAATACGCTTATCGTCCGGCAGCGTGCTACTGGCACGACACCAGACGTGTCGCACCGGCTCGTCTACTTCGCCTTTTAGTGGGTTATGGAATTTAACCGGGCGTATCTCAATCGGGCTGGCCTGAATAAATTTATCATGAAAGCGGGGCGGCAGGAGGTGCTGCATGTCTTGTGCGATTTCCTGCTCGGATTTCAGATTTTCTGGTGGTGTGACGTTTGGCATCACATTTTGGTGCTCGAACCCTTCTTCATGACTTTGAAATGAGGCCGTCATATAAAAAATAGGGCGACCATTCTGGATAGCCCTAACGCGTCTGGCGCTGAAGCTGTTGCCATCGCGCAGGTTTTCAACGTCATAAATAATCGGTTTCTGGCTATCGCCGGGTAGCAAAAAGTAGCTGTGGAAAGAGTGAATGTTGCGCTCGACGGGGACAGTCTGTTTGGCGGCCGACATGGCCTGGCCGACGACTTGCCCACCAAAGACCTGACGTAGCCCCAAATCATCGCTTTGCCCGCGAAATAGCCCTTCTTCGAGTTTCTCTAAATGCAGGAGGTCGAGAAGGTGTTGTAGTGATTGACTCATGATATCGGCCCCAATGGATGCGAATAAATAATTATCTGTTTGTTTTTTAAGGTGTAAAATATTTTGTTATGGGTTTTTACTGCAATGAATGTGTAGGTTTCAGGAAAATATCAGAATTTTGCACCATCATTATTGTGTTGGGTGAATCATACTATTTATGAGTGCCGGTTTTCGATACCGGTAGTCTGACAATAATAAAGGAGACTGACCGAATGAAATTATGGCATATATTAGGCGGTATCACGTTATCGATGACTCTGGTTGCATGTGCACAGAGGAATGATTATGGCGTTTCTCCTCATACTGGCGCACCTGTCACCTCTGTTTCTTCACAGCGCCCAGCTGTTGTAATGCCAGCGGTAACCGGTACGGTGAATATTCGTCAGCGCATTGCACTCCCTCACAACGCCGTTTTAACCGTTACGGTGTCTGATGCATCGCTGGCGGATGCACCTTCAAAAGTGATCACTCAGCGCGTGACGCGTACAGAAGGAAAGCAGGCTCCTTTCCAATTCGAGTTACCGTATAACCCGGCCGATATTCAGCCCAACGCGCGTATCTTACTCAGCGCAGCCATTGCGATCGATAATCGTATCGTGATGGTGACGGAGAACGTCTTACCGGTTATTAGCAACGGGGTAAATAACGCCGATTTGGTGCTGGTACCTGTCGCCTCTGTTCCCCTACCGGCTAAAAATCAGGGCTCGATGATGTCTAACCCGACAAACCAGACTCCTCATATGCTTCAGGGGCAGCCTGACTCGTCATCTATGGCACCACAGACCATCTGGTAATTTATCTGGATACGCGCCGTTATGGCGCGTATTGCCAGCGATATTTCGCAAGATCAACTTTTCCCTGACGATTGAAAATGATGCCCTCCGCTTGTAGTGCTGACTTTTGACGCACATAGTCTCCACCGACCAGCGATATTTCGCCTTTACGATTGATCACCCGATGCCAGGGGAGTTTGCTGTCTTTCGGCAGACGTTTTAATACTCCGCCGACTTGCCTGGATGCTCTGGGTGAATCGGCCAGCTGCGCGATGTCGCCATAGGTCGCTATTTTTCCGTAAGGGATTGCCGCGACGATTTGAAAAACGCGCTGGCGGAAATTATCGTTTTCTTCTGACATCCGCGGATATTCCTGCTGCTCCTAAACCGATTGAACATCATAGTGGCACAGCGGGGTGGGTAAGAAAACAACGGTTAGTCGGTGTTAGCTTGCAATTGCCTATCCCATCGCCGATAATGCCCACCGCTTTGTGACACGTTGCGATTATCATGTGCAAGCCGTTATAAAGTCGTCAATGGAGGCCCTGTCGGTTCTCCCGCAACATTAACCTGTGGATTCGGTCAGGTCCGGAAGGAAGCAGCCGCAGCAGGAGACGTGTGTGCCGGGATGTAGCTGGCAGGGCCTCCACCATTTCTGCCCTCGTTAGCCGCTTCATCGCCAGGTTGGTCTTCATCTCCTGCACATAAACGACATTCTCTGCCATAAACCCGTTGTCTGACATGCATAAACGCTGAGCCGCCATTCTTTGCTCGATAGGTGTCATTTACCGATCGCTGTTTCTTCGAGAGGCTGACCGTGTATCTTTACCTGGCGAGTAATAATTGCGGTAATTATTATCTCCTCTGTTTTCATCACGGGAATACTATTAGTGATGCTATCGATGCGATTGTTATATTCCCGTCATACTTCAAGTTGCATGTGCGTTGGCTGCGTTCAGTCACCCGAATCACTTACTTGAGTAAGCTCATCAGGATGCCCTCTCTTGCCGCCTTCCTGAAACTCGAATTATTTAGGGTGTGAACAATAAATGCTGGGGAAATAAGCGTGAGATGTGAGGAAGAATTCATTTTTACTTAATATAAAAAAATACAATTTGTTACAAGTCTTACGCAATTAATACGTTAAAAAGATAATAAAAACAAAGGCCGATAATATTATCGGCGCAGTGTAATTAATGTCAGTTTTTGTATGCGTTTCGTTAGGAATTAACGAACGTATCGCCATACTGCAGTAGGGACTTTGTCGTAGAGTTTGTTCATCGTCAGTTCTGCAAGGCGATGATCGGCTGCGGAAAAGAACATCTCCAGTTCATCATTAGAGAGTTCATACTTGTTTTTTTCAATAACGCGTTCGAGGGTGTCAATGGTTGTGCATTTACGCAAACGCATCAAATAGTCGATTTTTTTCATAATGGCCTATGCAAGCAGTACCTGGTGGTTAAAAAATATAAATAAATTATTGCTTAAGTTTTAGCAGGCGTACAGATGTTCTCCCCTGAGAACATTCCGAATAATTTTGCTTTGGACTTCTGCCAACGCCGTAGTTCAGCATCATTAATACCATAGTTGCTAAACAAGACGTAAGTATCATCCAAATACTTTTCAACCTGCTCTGAAAGCTCACTTTCGTTAGGGTATTTTATTTTAAATGTGAGAATAAACGTAGCGATATGCTCAATAAGTTCATTTAATTGGAGATTGATCGCAGATGTTGGATCATTGACCCAGCCGTGACTGCTATCGCCTAACGTCGCTATGCTTTCGTCACACAGATTCTCACATAAGAATCTGAGTTGGGCAATATCATAATGTTTTGGTGTGTACTCATCCATATCAATCCCTCCGTTAAGCCGTTATTCAGTGTTACTGCGGTTAACACCTGGTAAACAGGTAGACTGATGAAGCTTACAAGATAAAACGTTAACGTTGTTTCGTATTCATGTTGTTACAGACAGGGCGTTGAACCATTGTGATTTGTTCTGTAGTGAATGAGAAAACAGTGATTATCGTCCCTCCCAGTATCTACTATGTCGCGAAATAGGGTTGGCGTAAATACCAACATCTCATGACTTAACCTTAAGTATAGCTATACCATGGTGGTTACGGTTACGTCATTCTATATATGACTATAGCAAAAACGTTCGTAAAATTCGCGGATAATAGGTAAGGTTTTCACTGCTATTTATTTTGATTAATCCTCAAATTTTTTTGTTGTCACAATGAGCATAGAATAAACTCGTCTGCGGCTTATTTAATTATTTCTATCTGAAAATATGAGAAATGGCAGAAGGAATGCGAAGATATTGCTCAGCGGATAAGGGCTTTTGGCACTCGTTATCTTATTGTTTCAGCAGTTTTTTCATGCGAATCATCCCGTGCAGTCTTGTTAGCGTCATAACACCGACTGTATCGGGATGAAGTTGAGAAAGATTAACCTTTTTTCTTTTTTCTGCCTTGTACGGCCTTAAAGCGCGGGTTGGATTTGCATATAACGTAAACTCGCCCGCGACGGCGGACCACAATACAATCCTTATGACGATTCTTTGCTGAACGTAGCGAACTAAGCACCTGCATTTTATAGCCCTCTCTGATTACTTGAAGAAGTTGCCAAAGCGCTGCTGGAAGCGCGCTGTGCTGCCTTCTTTGGAATATTCTTTTTGCTTCCCGGTATAATAGGGATGCGATGCCGAAGAAACGTCAATGGTGACGTAAGGGTAGCTGGCCCCCTCCAGTTCAATGGTTCGATCGGTTTTAATCGTTGATCCCGTCTTGTAATAAACATCCGCGCTGGTGTCATGAAATACCACCGTGCGATAGTCAGGATGAATACCTGCTTTCATAGTTGCCTCGTTTGTTATGTTATAACATATCTATTATGTTGCGCTTTTTTGACACGAGGATCAACCATTATGTTGTTGCAAGGCTGCAGCATTCTCTAAGTCACTATATAGAGGCGGATAACGATGCAAACGGCTCTGTGCTCGTTTGGTGAGAATGAGCTGAGAGGAAAGGGTAGGAAAGTAAAAAAGGCCGCTAGGCGGCCTTTAGGGGAGATATTGATGGATGTTCAGCCTTAGTGTGCTGTTGTGTCGTCTACTTTCTTGCCAAAACGGCGGCGGACAACAACAAAGAACACCGGAACGAAGAAGATAGCCAGCACGGTTGCTGTAATCATCCCGCCCATTACGCCAGTACCAACGGCGTTCTGTGCACCGGAGCCTGCACCACTACTGATAACCAGCGGCATGACACCGAGGATAAAGGCAAGTGATGTCATCAGGATTGGACGCAAACGCATACGAACGGCATCAAGCGTTGCTTCAATCAGTCCTTTCCCTTCTTTCTCCATCAGATCTTTAGCAAATTCGACAATCAATATGGCGTTCTTCGCCGATAGCCCTATGGTTGTCAGCAGGCCCACCTTAAAGTAAACGTCGTTTTCAAGACCTGTCATATTCGCTGCAATTAACGCACCGATGATCCCCAATGGAACAACCAGCATGACGGAGAACGGTATTGACCAACTCTCATAAAGCGCTGCCAGACACAGGAACACGACAATCAGTGAAATGGCATAGATTGCGGGTGCCTGGTTACCAGATAACCGCTCTTGATAGGACATACCCGTCCATTCGTAGCCGATACCTTGCGGTAATTGGGTCACGAAATTTTCCATCAATGCCATGGCTTCACCGGTACTCTTACCTGGCGCGGCTTGACCTTGGATCTGCATGGATGGTTGGCCGTTATAACGTTCCAGACGCGGTGAACCATATTCCCAGTGGCTCTGCGTGAATGCAGAGAATGGCACCATTTGTCCGTTGCTACCGCGGATGTACCAGTTTTTGATGTCATCTGGCAACATACGGAAAGGTGCATCGGCCTGAACGTAAACTTTCTTCACACGACCGCGATCGATAAAGTCATTTACATAAGAACCACCCAGCGTGGTTGCCAATGTTGAACTGATATCCGACAGTGACACACCAAGCGCCTGTGCTTTTTCCTGATCGATATCGAGACGGAACTGCGGTGTATCTTCCATCCCGTTAGGACGAACTTGCACCAGGGTATCAGGACGTTGTGCCGCCATGCCTAGCAGTTGGTTACGTGCTTCCGTCAGTTTTGCATGCCCAAGGTTAGCCTGGTCAATCAACTGGAAGTCGAAACCTGTTGCGGTACCCAGTTCGATAATCGCAGGAAGGTTGACTGCGAAAACCATAGCTTCTTTATACTGGCTAAAGGCCGCGTTTGCTCGGCCTGCAATCGCCATAACTTTATTTTCTGCGCCGCTTCGTTCACTCCAGTCACTCAGGCTGGCGAAGGCCAGACCGACATTCTGCCCACGGCCAGAGAACCCGAAGCCCGACACCGTAAATACAGATTTAACGTTACTTTTCTCATTCTCGAGATAGTAGTTCGTCATTCTGTCCATGATTTTCTGCGTGTTTTCCTGCGTTGCCCCTGAAGGCAACTGAACGATATTCAGGAGAACACCTTGATCTTCATCTGGCAGGAAGGACGTCGGCAAACGTAAGAACAGAAATGCCAGACCGACAACAATCAGCAGATAGATGACCAGATAACGGCCCGTGCTGCGCAGAATATTTGCCACACTATCGGTGTAGTGATGTGTGCTTTTCTCGAACAGTCTGTTGAACCAGCCGAAGAAGCCTTTCTTCTCACCGTGATCGCCTTTGGCGATTGGTTTTAGCAGCGTTGCGCAAAGCGCGGGTGTCAAAATCAATGCGACCAGAACCGACAGCACCATCGCAGACACGATTGTGATGGAGAACTGGCGGTAGATCGCCCCTGTGGAGCCACCGGTAAACGCCATCGGGACGAATACCGCGGACAGAACCAGCGCAATACCGACCAACGCACCTTGGATCTGCTCCATGGATCGTTTGGTTGCTTCTTTAGGCGGTAGACCTTCTTCCGCCATGACACGTTCCACGTTTTCCACGACGACGATGGCGTCATCCACCAGAAGTCCGATGGCGAGAACCATCGCGAACATCGTCAGGGTGTTAATGGAATAACCAAATGCGGAGAGGACCGCAAACGTCCCTAGCAAGACGACTGGTACCGCAATGGTTGGGATCAGCGTGGCACGGAAGTTCTGCAAGAACAGATACATCACTAGGAATACCAGTACGATGGCTTCCACCAGCGTTTTCACTACTTCGTTGATGGAGATCTTAACGAAGGGGGTAGTATCGTACGGGTAAACGACTTTCAGGCCAGCAGGGAAGAACTCTTCTGCTTTGGTCAGTGCATCTTTTACAGCGGTTGCGGTATCCAGCGCGTTTGCACCAGTTGCCAGTTTGATACCGATACCGGCAGCGGGCTTACCATTGAAACGTGCTATAACGTCGTAGCCTTCTGCGCCCAGCTCAACGCGAGCAACGTCTTTAAGGCGAACCTGAGACCCATCAGCGTTAACCTTCAGCAGGATTTTAGAAAACTCCTCGGCTGAATTAAGACGGGTCTGCGCAATGATAGAAGCGTTTAACTGCTGACCGGGAACCGGTGGAGCACCACCCAACTGCCCTGCGGCGATTTGGTTGTTTTGCACTCGGATCGCTGCGGTAACATCGCCGGCTGTTAACTGGTAATTATTCAGTTTGTTCGGATCCAGCCAGATACGCATCGCGTACTGGGAACCAAACAGCTGCGCATCACCTACACCGGATGTACGGCTGATTGGGTCTTTAACGTTAGCAGCCACGTAGTCAGCGATATCTTCCTGTGACATTTTACCGTCTTCACTGATGAAGGCGGCAACCATGAGGAAGCTGCTACTTGATTTCTGAACGTTAACCCCTTGCTGCTGTACTTCTTGCGGCAGCAGCGGCATGGCCAGTTGCAGTTTGTTCTGCACCTGGACCTGCGCGATATCCGCGTCCGTACCTGCGTCAAAGGTCAGGGTAATCTGCACTGTACCTGAGGAGTCACTGCTTGATGACATGTACATCAGGTTATCGATACCGTTCATGTTCTGTTCGATAACCTGCGTCACGGAATCTTGCAGCGTTGATGCATCGGCCCCTGGATAGTTTGCTGTTATGTCAATCGCGGGTGGTGCGATCGTTGGATACTGGGCAATCGGTAATTTAACAATTGCCAGCAACCCCGTCAGCATCACCATGATGGCGAGTACCCATGCAAAAATGGGTCGATCTATAAAAAACTTAGCCATGAATTATACCGGCTCCTGTTAGAACGTCTTAAGACTTCGCGGGTTCTGCTGACGCTTGCTGCGCCTGCTGATTTTCTTGAGCGACTTCTTTAGCTTTTACCTGCGCACCAGGTCTGATTTTTTGCAGACCAGTGACGATAACGCGATCGCCCGCTTTCAAGCCTTCGGTAACCAACCATTTGTCACCAACTGCCTTACTGGTTTTAAGCGTGCGAGGTTCTACTTTATCGCCTTCTCCAACCACCATCGCTGTGGCCTGACCACGTGGATCGCGGGAGACACCCTGCTGTGGAACTAACAAGGCTGTTGGGTTAACGCCGGAATCGAGACGCGCGCGTACAAACATTCCGGGGAGGAGGTTGTGCTGTGGGTTAGGGAAAATGGCACGCAGCGTAATGGAACCGGTGGTTTCATCTACCGTGACATCGGAGAATTCTAATGTACCTGCTTCAGTATATTCAGTACCGTTTTCCAACAGCAGGCGGACATTGGCTTTGCCTTCACTTTGTTTCAGCGTGCCGTTTTCCAGCTCTTTCTTCAGTTGCAGGAAATCATTACTGGACTGCGTGACGTCAACATAAATCGGATCAAGCTGTTGAACGGTTGTTAATGCTGTTGCTTGCCCAGTTGCGACTAATGCGCCTTCCGTTACCGTTGATTTACCTACACGGCCTTCGATTGGCGAATTAACTTTGGTGTAAGCCAGATTGATTTGTGCGGTGTCCACTGCTGCTTTGGCAGCCTGAACGGCAGCATCAGCCTGACGAGAAGTCGCGACAGCCTGATCGTAATCCTGCTTGCTGACGTAGTTGGTGCCCAACAGCGGCTTATAGCGATTAACGGTCAAACGGGCAATTTCTGCCTGAGCCTGAGCCTGAGCGAGTGAGCCTTTGGCGCTGTTGTAGCTTGCCTGATATGTCGCGGGGTCGATCTGATACAGCGATGCGCCAGCTTTAACGTCAGATCCTTCAACGAAGTTGCGTTTGAGGATAATGCCGCCAACCTGTGGGCGAACCTCAGCAATGCGGTAAGCACTTGTGCGGCCCGGCAGCTCGGTCATTACATTCAGTGCTTCCGTCTTTAACGTAACAATACCCACTTCAGGCATCTGCTGCTGTGCGCCGCCTTGTTGGTTGTTGCCGTCATCACATCCTGCGAGCATTAAGCCGCCGGAAAGCATCAGAACTGCCGCCAGAGGCGTTAGCCCTCTGTTTTTGTTCATAGATAAACCTCAAGTGTCCGATTTGAAATTGACCAATGGATCACAAGCTCAAAACCCATTGCTGCTATAGTCTTATGTTCATGCTATGTTACATACATACTTGAATGTATGTAAATCTCACTTTCCTTCAAATACAGCGGTATGGCACGAAAAACCAAATTATCATGGCACGAAAAACCAAAAAACAGGCTCAGGAAACCCGACAACAGATACTGGATACTGCGTTAAGAGTGTTCTCTGAGCATGGTGTGTCCGCGACTTCATTGTCTGACATTGCCACCGCTGCTGGTGTGACCCGCGGTGCTATTTATTGGCATTTTAAAAACAAAGCCGAAATTTTTGACGGAATCTGGGCGTTGGCAGAGTCAAAAATAGATGAGTTTAAAATAGAGTATCAGACAAAATTTCCTGATAATCCACTCCGCGTGATGCGTGAATTATTGATTTATATGCTGCGTTTAACGGTTAGTGATACGCACTGGCGTTCCATTATGGAAATCGCTTTTCACAAATGTGAGTTTGTCGGTGAAATGTTGCAATCGTACAACGCGCGCAAAGAGCTCTATCTTTCCTGCTATGTCGATATTGAAGAAAATCTGATTGAGTGCATCCGTCTGGGCATGTTGCCGACGGATATTCATTCTCGCCGTGCGGCAATTGCGCTGCGTGCCTATTTTTCTGGTGTGATGGAGAACTGGCTATTTATGCCGGAAAGTTTCGATCTCGATCAGGAAGCCCCGTCGCTGGTGGATGCCTTTATCGATATGTTGCATTTTAGCCCGGCGCTACGTAAACCCGCTGAGTAAGCTATTGAACGACGGCGCTAGCACCCGTTGCCTCTACGTGCTGAGTTATTTTTGCTTTAGGTAGAGGATTTAGCGCCACCTTCTTCTTGTGATAGCTTCTTTTCAAAATCGGTGCGCACAATCTCTAATGCGGCCAGCACGATACGCGGTTCGATCTGGTTTTCTTCCAGCAGCATAATCAAATCGACCGCCAGCTTGACGTCGGGTGGGGCGTTTTCAAGTGACATGAACCAGTTCCTCTTTTTCCTCGGCGAAGCTGCTGCGCTATAGTCCTTGTTCCCGGCGTTCGATCTGACGCTCCAGCCGCGACAGCGCCTGACGGCAGCGTGACAGCCGTCCTTCCAGCGCCGCCAGCTCTTTTTGCAATCGCTGTTGTTCGCTGAAGAGCGTCTGCGTGGTGAGCAGGCTTTCTCTATCCTGAATCATGGAAAGTAAACGGCGTTCATAATCCTGATGTTCCGCCAGCTTGTGGTACACATCTTCCTGCTGTGGGGCGGTATTTTGCTCCTGCCTGCGTAATGACTGCGTCGCCAGCTCCCGCTGCAATGCGGCTATCTGGCTGACTAGCTTTTCAGCCAGAAATGCCACGCGATCGGTGCGCTGTTCTGCAACTAACTGCTTTATCGCGTGCAGGTTTTGCTCAACTTCGGCGCGATAGTCACGTAGCCGAGTGCCGTAGCTGCTAAAAAGCTGACGATCAAAGCGCGATTGCGGCACGGCTTTATCCGCCAGCGGTTCAAGCTCTTTCGCCAGCGTGTTAATTTGTTGTTCAAGCGCCTGCAGCAATCGATGCGTGTTCACTTTTTTCCCTTACGGTAAGGCTGATGATTCAGCGAGTCGGCGCGTGGTAGATCGGCACAGTGAGTCTGTGTCGCCTTAATACACTGCATGAGGATATCTTAACTAATTCATCGGGCAAGGTGGTGATAAAGTGTGATGGATATTGTCGTAGACAAAGCTTATTGAGTAGACAACGCATAGTGGTCGTGAACAAAGTATAAAGGTGAATATGTATCGCGTGTTGCTGATGATATTGGGGTGGGTTTCCGTTGTGCTGGCAACGTTGGGCGTCGTGTTACCTTTATTACCGACAACGCCTTTCTTGTTACTGGCCGCCTGGTGTTTTGCCCGCTCGTCCCCGCGTTTCCATGACTGGCTGCTGTACCGCTCCTGGTTTGGCAGCTATCTGCGCCATTGGCAGCAACATCGGGCGTTGCCGCCGGGGGCAAAATGGAAGGCAGTCACCATGATTCTGTTAACGTTCGCGCTGTCGCTCTGGCTGGTTAAGCTCGTCTGGGTCAGGATTTTGTTGTTGGTCATTTTGGCTATTTTGCTGACCTTCATGCTTCGTTTACCCGTGATTGATCCAGAACAACAAACGCAGGGCGCAGATCCGAAAAGATAGCGTAAGCGGCGGCCTCTGTGACGGGAATACAAAAAATACGCACCCAGAGTGCGGATAGTTGCATTTACCCGTCACTTTGACTAAATTTGACCGTTTTCGTGCGCGGGTCGCCATTTTCCTCTTTGTCATAATGCCTCTTCATCACCTCATGCGATGATGAAAGCCTTGTGGTGACCGGCATTTGTATGTTCAGAACGTTTTATCAGGCACAACTATGATGACCGTAACAGCGCAGCAGCAGGCAGAATTAATTAAAAACAGTATCAAAAGCATCCCCGATTATCCGAAGCCGGGCATACTGTTCCGTGATGTCACCAGCCTGCTGGAAGATCCTGTGGCCTATGCAGCCAGTATTGAGATGCTGGCAAACCGTTACCGCAACACCGGTGTGACGAAGGTTGTTGGTACGGAAGCGCGTGGTTTCCTGTTTGGCGCTCCGGTTGCGTTGGCGCTGGGCGTGGGTTTTGTTCCCGTGCGTAAACCGGGCAAGCTGCCACGTCCGACTATCAGTGAAAGCTATGAACTGGAATACGGTTCAGATACGCTGGAAATTCATGCAGATGCGATCTCCGCTGGCGACAACGTGCTGGTGATCGACGATCTGTTGGCAACTGGCGGTACGCTTGAGGCCACGGTGAAATTGATCCGTCGTCTGGGGGGGGCGGTCAATGATGCTGCGTTTATCATCAATTTGTTCGATCTGGGCGGCGAGCAGCGTCTGACCGAGATGGGCGTCACCTGCTATAGCCTGGTTGACTTCCCCGGACATTAATCATAACAGTCTCGCCGATAGCGGCGTGGCTGTGTTAGCATGATTGCCTCAATAACTCGACTGTTGCGGTATTGATGAGCTATCAGGTTCTTGCCCGTAAGTGGCGTCCCCAAACCTTTACCCATGTTGTCGGTCAGGAACATGTCCTGACCGCGTTGGCTAACGGCCTTTCCCTAGGCAGAATTCATCACGCGTATTTGTTTTCTGGCACCCGCGGTGTCGGGAAGACGTCGATTGCCCGTTTGTTGGCAAAAGGGCTGAATTGCGAACAGGGCGTGACGGCAACGCCCTGTGGTCAGTGTGACAACTGCCGTGAAATCGAGCAGGGCCGTTTTGTCGATTTGATCGAAATTGATGCCGCGTCTCGCACTAAAGTCGAGGACACGCGCGATCTGCTGGATAATGTGCAGTACGCTCCTGCGCGTGGGCGATTCAAGGTGTACTTGATCGACGAAGTACACATGCTATCGCGCCACAGCTTTAATGCGCTGCTGAAAACGCTGGAAGAGCCACCTCCGCACGTCAAATTCCTGCTGGCGACCACCGACCCGCAAAAACTGCCGGTGACCATTCTGTCGCGTTGCTTGCAATTTCATCTCAAAGCGCTGGATGTCGAACAGATTCGTGCGCATCTGGAGCAGGTATTACAGGCAGAAAATCTCGTCAGTGAGCCGCGTGCGCTACAGCTTCTGGCACGTGCTGCCGATGGGAGCTTGCGTGATGCGCTGAGTCTGACCGATCAGGCCATTGCCATGGGGCAAGGGCAGGTCACGACCGCTTCCGTCAGCCAAATGCTGGGTACGCTGGATGATGAGCAGCCGTTGGCACTCATTGAGGCGTTGGCGAAAGGTGATGGTGCACAGGTCATGTCGCTGTTAGACCAGGTCGCGGCGCGGGGTGTGGACTGGGAATCGCTGTTGGTCGAAACCCAGACGCTGTTACACCGCATTGCGATGGTTCAACTATTACCCGCTGCATTGGGTGATGATTACGCTGCAGTTGAAGCCCGTATGCGAGAGCTAGCGCGTGCGCTGCCACCAGCGGATGTGCAGCTTTATTACCAGACGATGCTCATTGGTCGCAAAGAATTGCCTTTTGCGCCGGATCGTCGGATGGGCGTTGAAATGACGCTACTGAGAGCGCTGGCGTTTCATCCCAGTCAGATTATCGCTGAACCCGTGGCACCCGTAAGCGCCGCGCCTGCTCAGATTGCGCGTGCGCCTTCTATTCAGCCTCCTGTACAGCAGCCTGGTGCTGCAGCATCGGCGACGGTTCGTGCGCCAATTCAGCCAAGTAGTGAGCAGCATGAAAACGTGCAGCCGCCATCTTATTCTCCCGAACCACCGTTGGATGCCTCTGCATATGCGCCACCGTTAGGGGAAATGCCTGCTTCAAGCGGTTCTCCTGAGCAGTATGGTGAGGGCGAGCTGCCTGATGCGACTTCTCAGCTGTTACAGGCTCGCAGCCAGCTCCTGCGAAAACAGGGGAGTACGCCACCAAAAAAGGCTGATCCGGCAGCGTCTGACAACACGCGGCCGGCAACCTCAGCGCTGGAGCGATTAGCTTCTGTGACTGAGCGCAGCATTCAACGGCAAAACGCGAAAACATCTCCCTCCGAGCCCAAAAAGCCGGAAGCGTATCGTTGGCGGGCGCAGAATAAAGTCGAAGAAGAGAAGGTCGACGTCGCAACGCCAAAAGCGCTGCGTTCGGCATTAGAACACGAAAAAACGCCGGAACTGGCAGCACGACTGGCGGAAGAGTCACTGGAGCGAGATGCCTGGGCGGCGGAAATCCATCGCCTGACGCTGCCAAAGCTGGTACAACAGCTGGCACTCAATGCGTTTAAAGAGAGCGAAGAGGCAGGCAAGGTTCATCTGCATCTGCGTTCATCCCAACGGCATTTGAATTCGCCTGCGGCGCAAAAGACGCTGGCGGACGCATTGACGGCTCACTACGGGCATCCTGTAGAATTACTGATTACTGAAGACGACAATCCGGCGGTGCGGACGCCGCTGGAGTGGCGTCAGGCCATCTATGAAGAGAAGCTGGCGCAGGCGCGTCAGTCAATTCTGGCCGATACAACGATTCAAACGCTGCGGCGTTTCTTTGATGCGGAACTGGACGAAGAAAGTATCCGCCCTGTTTAACCGCTGCGAGTACGCAGCCCGACGTGATAGAGAGAAAACTATGTTTGGTAAAGGTGGAATTGGCAACCTGATGAAGCAAGCCCAGCAGATGCAGGAAAAAATGCAGCAGATGCAGGAAGAAGTGGCGAATCTGGAAGTCACAGGCGAATCGGGTGCGGGTCTGGTGAAAATTACGATCAACGGTGCGCATAACTGCCGCCGTGTTGAGATCGATCCAAGCCTGATGGAAGACGATAAAGAGATGCTGGAAGATCTGATCGCTGCAGCGTTCAACGATGCAGCTCGTCGTATCGCGGAAACGCAGAAAGAGAAAATGGCAGCGGTTTCCAGCGGTATGCAACTGCCGCCGGGCTTCAAGATGCCGTTCTGATGCAGACCAGTCCGCTTCTGGAGTCATTGATGGAAGCGCTGCGCTGCCTGCCGGGCGTTGGGCCCAAGTCGGCGCAGCGCATGGCGTTTCAACTGCTGCAACGTAACCGCAGTGGCGGTATGCGTCTGGCGCAGGCGTTGACGCGGGCGATGTCCGAAATCGGTCACTGTAGCGATTGTCGGACATTCACCGAGCAGGACGTTTGTGCGATTTGCTCGAATCCGCGCCGTCAGCAAAACGGGCAGATTTGCGTGGTAGAAAGTCCGGCTGATATTCATGCCATTGAACAGACGGGGCAGTTTGCTGGTCGGTACTTTGTACTGATGGGACATTTGTCGCCGCTGGATGGCATTGGCCCGGACGATATCGGTTTGGGGCGGCTGGAAGAGCGCCTGCAGGTGGAATCGATAAGCGAAGTGATTCTGGCGACTAACCCGACGGTAGAAGGCGATGCGACGGCAAACTATATCGCTGAACTGTGCGCACAACACGGCGTGATGGCCAGCCGCATTGCACATGGTGTTCCCGTTGGCGGTGAGCTGGAAATGGTCGATGGCACCACACTTTCCCATTCGCTTGCAGGTCGTCAGCCTTTCCGGTTTTAATCTGTCGGCTGCCAGTATGATTATCTGGCAGCCGCAGTCTTGTTTTCCTCTTTCCTCTCACCGTTTTCTTTTTTCGCTGAAATTTACCCCTTGAAATCACCTTGGTTTATCCCCACTTGCTACTTATCGTCAGTTTAATCAGCCTGAATAATATTAGGATTGAGGTAAGCAACAATGAGTATGAAAGGCCAAGAAACTCGCGGGTTCCAGTCCGAAGTTAAGCAACTCCTGCATTTGATGATCCATTCGCTCTATTCCAACAAAGAAATCTTTCTGCGTGAATTGATCTCCAACGCCTCCGATGCGGCAGACAAATTACGTTTTCGTGCGCTGTCCGCTCCTGAACTGTATGCGGGCGATGGCGACCTGCGCGTGCGGGTGTCTACGGATAAAGAAAAACGTACGCTGACGATTTCTGACAACGGTATCGGCATGAGCCGTGACGAAGTCATTGATAATCTGGGTACGATTGCGAAATCCGGCACCAAGGCTTTTCTGGAATCTATGGGTTCCGATCAGGTTAAAGATAGCCAACTGATTGGCCAGTTCGGCGTGGGTTTCTACTCCGCCTTCATCGTGGCAGATAAAGTGACTGTGCGTACCCGTGCCGCGGGTGCGAATGCCGATCAGGGCGTGTACTGGGAATCTGCCGGGGAAGGTGATTACACCATCGCCGACATCACCAAAGACGATCGCGGTACGGAAATTACTCTGCATCTGCGTGAAGGTGAAGACGAGTTTCTGGATGACTGGCGTGTGCGCTCTGTCATCAGTAAATATTCCGACCATATCGCGTTGCCAGTAGAAATTGAAGCCCAGACGGAAAGCGAAGAAGAAGGCGGTGAGTCCACCGTTAGCTGGGAAAAAATTAACAAGGCACAGGCGCTGTGGACGCGCAGTAAGTCAGAAGTCAGCGATGAAGAGTACAACGAGTTTTATAAACATATCTCCCACGACTTTACCGATCCGCTGAGCTGGAGCCACAACCGTGTGGAAGGTAAGCAGGAATATACCAGCCTGCTGTACATCCCAGCGCGTGCACCGTGGGATATGTGGAACCGCGATCATAAACATGGCTTGAAACTGTACGTTCAGCGCGTCTTTATTATGGATGACGCCGAGCAGTTCATGCCGAACTACCTGCGTTTTGTGCGTGGCCTGATTGATTCCAACGATCTGCCGTTGAACGTTTCCCGTGAGATTTTGCAGGACAGCCGTGTGACGCAGAACCTGCGTAATGCACTGACTAAACGCGTGCTGCAAATGCTGGATAAACTGGCGAAAGACGACGCGGAAAAATACCAGACGTTCTGGCAACAGTTTGGTCTGGTGTTGAAAGAAGGCCCGGCGGAAGACGGCAGCAACCGCGAAGCGATCGCGAAACTGCTGCGTTTTGCCACCACACAATCCGACAGCTCTGCGCAGACGGTGTCGCTGGAAGACTACGTTAGCCGGATGGTGGAAGGTCAGGACAAGATCTACTACATCACCGCAGACAGCTACGCGGCGGCGAAGAGCAGCCCACATCTGGAGCTGTTCCGTAAGAAAGGTATTGAGGTATTGCTGTTGTCCGAGCGTATTGACGAATGGATGATGAGCTACCTGACCGAATTCGACGGTAAATCCTTCCAGTCAGTCAGCAAAGCGGATGATACGCTGGATAAACTGGCTGATGAAGAAAACGATGCGCAGAAAGAAGCACAGAAAGCGCTGGAGCCGTTTGTTGAGCGTGTGAAAACCCTGCTGGGCGAGCGCGTTAAAGATGTGCGTTTCACCTACCGTTTGACCGATACGCCTGCGATTGTCGTAACGGATGCGGACGAGATGAGCACGCAGATGGCGAAACTGTTCGCAGCGGCAGGCCAGCAAGCACCGGAAGTGAAGTACATTTTTGAACTGAACCCTGAGCACGCGCTCATTAAACGTGCGGCTGACGTTTCTGATGAAGCGGAGTTTGGCGAGTGGGTCGAGCTGCTGCTGGATCAGGCTCTGCTGGCCGAACGCGGTACGCTGGACGATCCGAACCTGTTCATCCGCCGTATGAATCAGCTGTTAAGTGCCTGATTGTGATATCCTCCAGACCCCGGTGTTAACCGGGGTCTTCCCCCCCGATTTTACGTTTCCTTCCATTATTGGGCGTTTCTTCGTCTACACTGAATGGCAACATTGGGCAGACGGCAAACCGTATTTTTAGGTATCTTGCTTTTTTTCATCTGCCTGCGCGTTGCTGAAGCGAGCCCGTTCCTTGAGCATAAGCGTCTGGAATGGTATGGTTTAGCGTTTTTCAAATTTATTTTATAAATATTACATAGCAAGGGGATTTACGCGATGCGTATTATTCTGCTGGGCGCTCCGGGCGCAGGCAAAGGTACTCAGGCTCAATTCATCATGGAGAAATACGGTATTCCGCAGATTTCCACGGGTGACATGCTGCGTGCAGCGGTAAAAGCGGGTACTGAATTGGGCAAGCAGGCTAAAGAAATCATGGACGCAGGTAAACTGGTCACTGATGAACTGGTCATTGCTCTGGTTAAAGAGCGCATCGCCCAGGAGGATTGCCGTAACGGTTTTCTGCTGGATGGCTTCCCACGCACCATTCCACAAGCTGATGCGATGAAAGATGCAGGCATCAATGTGGATTACGTTATCGAATTTGCAGTTCCTGACGAACTGATCATCGATCGTATCATTGGCCGTCGCGTTCATGCGGCGTCCGGTCGTGTCTATCATGTAAAATTCAATCCGCCTAAAGTTGAAGGCAAAGACGACGTGACGGGCGAAGATCTGACTATTCGTAAAGACGATCAGGAAGATACCGTACGTAAACGTCTGGTTGAGTACCATCAGCAGACTGCCCCACTGGTTTCCTACTATCAGAAAGAAGCTGAAGCAGGTAACACGCGTTATTTCAAAGTGGAAGGCACGCGCAAAGTGGAAGAAGTTCGCGCAGAACTGGAAACCATTCTGGGCTAATTTTTCTACACGAATCATACCCAAACATCTGAATGCCAGACGATCGTCTGGCATTTTTTCGTTCTGAAATCCTCGTTTGCTTTGTTTCCTCTATTGATAGCATTGGCGTTATCCCTGCTATCTACCCGTATTTGTTTAGCTTTTTTTCGCTACAATATACCCGTCATACTTCAAGCTGCATGTTCGTTGGCTTCCCTTGCTCACCCCAGTCACTTACTTGAGTAAGCTCCTGGGGATTCGTGCGGTTGCCGCCTGCCTGCAACTCGAATTATTTAGGGTATGGGAATTTGATGTTACGCACTGGCGGGCTGAGAGAAAGCCTGCTTCTCCATAAAAGGAAGACGGCGATGAAACAAGAGAAATACGGCGTGCTGATGGTGAACTTAGGGACGCCCGATGCCCCGACGCCGCAGGCGGTAAGGCGTTATCTGGCGGAGTTTCTAAGCGACCGACGCGTAGTGGATACGCCGCGTCTGTTATGGTGGCCGCTGCTGCGCGGCATCATCCTGCCAACCCGCTCACCGCGAGTGGCGAAGCTCTATCAGTCGGTCTGGATGGAAGGGGGATCGCCGCTGTTGGTGATTAGCCGTCGACAACAGCAGGCACTGGCCGCGCGCATGCCGGAAACGCCCGTTGAGCTGGGGATGAGCTATGGTTCACCCAGTCTGCGTTCGGCGCTGGATAAGTTACTGGCGCAGGGTGTCACGCAGTTGGTTGTTTTGCCGATGTATCCGCAGTATTCCTGCTCAACCACTGCAGCCGTGTGGGATGGGTTAGCCGCGCAGCTGCGTGATAATCGTCAACTGCCTGCAATTCGCTTTATCCGTGATTATGCCGAACATCCTGCTTATATTGCGGCGTTGAAGCATCGTGTCGAGCAGTCTTTTGCTGAACACGGCGAACCCGACAGATTAGTGATCTCCTATCACGGCATCCCCGTGCGGTATGCCAATGAAGGGGATGACTATCCGCAACGCTGTCGGGCGACTACGGAAGCGCTGATTACCGCGCTGGGGCTGCCGGAAGGCAAAGTAATGATGACCTTCCAGTCGCGTTTTGGCCGTGAACCCTGGCTGACACCCTATACGGATGAAACCATGCAGGGGCTGCCCGCGCAGGGAATCAAACACATTCAGATTATGTGTCCCGGTTTTGCTGCGGACTGTCTGGAAACGTTGGAAGAGATTCAGGAACAGAACCGTGAGATCTTCCTGCATGCAGGCGGAGAGGCTTTCCACTATATTCCTGCGCTCAATGACGATCCGCTGCACATCGATCTGCTGGAACAGTTAGTGAGTAAAGCAGAGTAGGGGCGAGGTTGCCTTGTCTGGTGATGTTTGAAAGCATGGCGTACAGCGTAAAAAAATGGCGGGCAAATTAAGCCCGCCATTTTTGTCTCTAACGTGTAGCTATTTAGATAGGGCACGCCTGAGGTGCAGGAGGGATCTCATCCAGCCTCAGCAGCGTGATCATGCTATTGGCGATTTCCCGCTCACCCATTACCACTTCGTTGGCACCGTGCTCGGTAATGTAGCTGACTTCATCGTCATAGTGCGCGCGGGCGATAATCTCCAGATCGGCGCGCTTCTCACGGGCTGCCGCGACGATTTCACCCGCCTCATAGCCGTTCGGAATGGTCAGCAATAGCCAACGGGCGCAGTCCAGACGCGCAATATCCATGATCTCTGGCTTGGTCGCATTGCCCAATACGGCTTTGATTCCCTGCTCACGCAGTGCATCAACACGCGTACGTGAATTCTCAATGACGACGATGGGAATCCCAGCCTGATGCAGTTTGGCTCCAATCAGGCTACCAACACGGCCATAGCCAACCAGCAGCGCATGGTTGCACATATCTACTGGAATCTGTTTCTCTTCCTCAATGGCTTCTTCTACGATCTGCTCTTCGATGGTTTCATGCTTCGCCAGATAGCGCTCAAGCAGCGTAAACAGCAGCGGGTTTATCATGATGGAGAGAATGGCCCCTGCCAGCACCAGATTCCGTCCTTCTTCGGACAGCAGCCCCAACACAATGCCGAGCCCAGCCAAAATAAAGGCAAATTCACCGATTTGAGCCAGACTGGCGGAAATCGTTAATGCTGTCCGCTTGGAATGACCAAAGAGTCGAACCAGCACGAAGGCGGCGGCGGACTTACCGAACACGATAATCGCCAGCGTGATCAGCACGGAAATCGGGTCGTTCAGCAGGATCATCGGATCAAACAGCATACCGACGGAAACGAAGAACAGTACGGCGAAGGCATCGCGCAGCGGCAGCGTGTCGTGCGCCGCACGCTGGCTGAGTTCAGATTCGTTCAATACCACACCAGCGAAGAAGGCACCCAGAGCAAAGGAGACATCAAACAGTTTCACTGCGCCAAAGGCGATGCCGAGTGCCATGGCTAACACCGCCAGCGTGAAAAGCTCGCGTGAGCCGGTGCTGGCGCTTTTTGCCAATACCCACGGCACCAGACGGCGGCCGACGACAATCATCAGGGTAATAAACGCAATCACTTTACCGATGGTCCAGGCTAAATCGGTCAGCAGTTTGCTGGTGTCGGCATGCTCAGCGCCGATCATGTCGCCGAAGGCCGGTAGTAGAACTAGCGTAAGAACCATCGCCAGATCTTCTACAATTAGCCAGCCGATGGCGATTTGGCCACGCTGGCTATCAATAAGCTGTCGTTCTTCCAACGCGCGTAGCAGCACTACGGTACTGGCGGTTGAGAGGCAAAGGCCGAAAACCAGGCCGCTCGCCAGGCTCCAACCCAGCATGGTGGATAACCCCATTCCAAGTAGCGTTGCCACGGCAATCTGGGCTATCGCACCGGGAATGGCGATGGACTTTACCGCCATGAGATCTTTCAGCGAGAAGTGCAGACCAACACCAAACATCAGCAGGATGACGCCAAGTTCAGCGAGTTCTGATGCCAGTGAGGTATCGGCAACGAAGCCGGGGGTAAAAGGACCGACAAGTACGCCTGCGGCAAGGTAACCAACAAGGGGAGAGATACGCAGGCGGTTTGCCAGAATACCAAGGAGGAAAGCAAGAACCAGCCCCCCAGCGATAGTAGAAATTAGCGGTGTTGCAGCATGCATCCCAACTCCTTGTGCCATAGGTGAAACGTCATTGAGCGGATTTACCCTTCTTGCCTTGAAGTTACAGCGTGGTTAGCGGCGCTTACGTACCCTTATCACTCTTATTATGTACCGAAAAGCGTATTGGGATTCGTTCGTTTGCTGTCTGGCTGCAACGCCAATTATTCTGGGTATACACAAATTCTATTGCATATAGCGAAATGTTGCTTGGATAAAAGTGGTATTTTATGAAAAATATCAGTTTCTCCAGTTAAAGGTAGTGTAACACAGATTTAAGGATGGTTTCTCGCGATAAGCATTGATAAACATGCGTAATTATTCTGATAGCGTGATGTTCTTGGCAGTAATGCCTTACTGCTTTCCTGTGTATTCAGCGGAATAATTTTATCCACCGGCGTAAAACGCCGGAAAACAGAGGATAAACGGTGTGATGCTGGATTATTCCGATGAAGCATTCATATTAGCAAGAGTTCGTGACGGCGTGACGACAGTGCTAAGCCAGCGTGATATCACTCTCTCTGCTATACCTCATCTGATTTTGTCGGCTATCGCACATTGCTGGCGGACAGCGTGAATACGCCTCGCGCATTGTTCATCTTGCTGTGCTAATTTGTGTGGTGAATTTCTCAGTGGTTCCACTGGGTCTTTAAAATAAACGGAGATTTATCATGCGCTTTTCAATAAAAGCTCTGGGATGTGCGATGGCGGTATCGCTCGCACTAACACCTGTAATGTCAATGGCTTGGGAAAAAGACAAAACATACGCCATCACTATTTTGCATACCAATGACCATCACGGCCACTTCTGGCATAACGATCACGGTGAATATGGATTGGCCGCACAAAAAACGCTGGTCGATCAGATCCGTCAGGAAGTGGCGAGTAAAGGTGGCAGCGTACTGCTGCTTTCCGGTGGTGATATTAATACCGGTGTGCCTGAGTCCGATTTGCAGGATGCCGAGCCAGATTTCCGCGGTATGAACATGGTCGGCTATGATGCCATGGCACTCGGCAACCACGAATTCGATAATCCGCTGTCTGTCCTGCGTCAGCAGGAGAAATGGGCGAAATTCCCGCTGTTATCGGCCAATATCTACCAAAAAAGCACCAGTCAGCGCTTGTTTAAGCCTTATGCCCTGTTCGACAAGCAAGGTGTGAAAATCGCGGTTATCGGCCTGACAACGGATGATACGGCCAAATTAGGCAATCCTGAGTATTTTACCGATATCGAATTCCGTAACCCTTCTACGGAAGCGAAGCAGGTTGTTGAGCAATTGCGTAAGAGCGAAAAGCCGGATGTGATTATTGCCGCGACGCACATGGGGCACTATGACGACGGTAATCACGGTTCTAATGCGCCGGGTGATGTGGAAATGGCGCGTAGCCTGCCTGCTGGATATCTGGACATGATTGTCGGCGGCCACTCGCAGGATCCGGTCTGTATGGCGCAGGAAAATAAAAAGCAGGTGGATTATGTTCCGGGTACGCCTTGTGCTCCCGATCGTCAGAACGGCACCTGGATTGTTCAGGCGCATGAGTGGGGTAAATATGTCGGCCGTGCCGATTTCACATTCCGCAATGGTGAATTGAAACTTGAGCATTACCAGCTGATTCCGATCAACCTGAAGAAAAAGGTAGAGAAAGACGGCAAGACTGAGCGTGTTTTCTATACGCATGAAATCACGCAAGATCCTGACGTCATGAAAATGCTGACGCCGTTCCAGGAAAAAGGGCAGGCACAGCTGGGTATCAAGATCGGTAGCGTGAAAGGCAAGCTGGAAGGCGATCGCAATCAGGTGCGTTTCCGTCAGACCAATCTGGCGCACGTGCTGCTGTCTGCACAGCTTGAGCGTGCAGGAGCTGATTTTGCCATCATGAGCGGCGGCGGTGTACGCGATTCAATTGAATCCGGTGATATCACCTATAAAGATGTACTGAAGGTTCAACCGTTTGCCAACACGCTGGTTTATGTGGATATGAAAGGCAGCGACGTCGAGAAGTACCTTGCTGTCGCGGCAAATAAAAAGGTGGATTCTGGTGCCTATGCGCAATTCCTTAACGTCAGCCTGACAGCAGACGGGCAGGGCGTGCAGAACGTGAAAATCAAAGGCGAGCCGTTGCAGGCAGATAAAGTTTACCGTATGGCAACGCTGAACTTTAATGCGATGGGTGGCGATGGTTATCCGCGCCTTGATAATCTGCCGGGCTATGTGAACACCGGTTTTGTCGACGCTGAAGTGCTGAAGCAATACATCGAGAAGCATTCCCCGCTGGATGCGGAAGCCTACGCGCCGAAAGGTGAGATCGTTTATAAGTAACAAGTAATGATGGCGGTTCTTGTCTCTTCACTGATGACATAAACCGCCATTTTTTGGGGTATCCTGAGATAATCATGCCGCAGTTAAACCTTTAATTCCCATAAGGGATTAAATCTAATTTGCTGATTTAATTTATTAAATAATTTTATGTTTAGTAAAGCGCTTTAAAATAACAGACCAGACAAATACACGATACTCCTGATACACCCTAACTAACGGAGTAGTCGGTACTATGAAAAACGTAAATATTGAAATCAACGTCTGTGGCAGCACGGGAAAATCAACATGTGCTGTTAATCCTCCTACTCAAGCTGATTCCCACACTTGCTGCCATGTGGATATGGATAATCAGTGCGAGCCGCAACCCGGTGTTTCTGGCGTTACCTCCGTATTCGGGCGTACTGGCGTTGTCACTGCACAAGCGGGTGATTATACCGCCGATCAGATCACTGAAACTGCCACCAGAAAATTTGCCACGCCGGATGAAAAAGCAGTCTGGAATGCAAAGCAGGATGCATTAATTTCTGGCACCACTATCCGCACGCTCTTCGGTCAGTCGCTGCTGGGCAACGGTGATATCTCACTGACGCCAGCACAAATGGGCGTTGCCGCCGCCGCTCACACGCACACCACAGCGGACATCACCGACTACACGCAAAAAACGAAACAGCTTATCCATTCCTCGCTGGAAGCGGGGGCCGGTGTGACGCTGAGTTATAACCCGGTGAATGAGAAAACCATCATCAGTGCTGCTGGGGGTTCCGGCAGCGGCGGTTCGGGTTATATCGTTGCCGAGCGTCAGGGCGCAACGGCAGGGCAAAATCATTCGTTCAGCATTAGTCCACAAAATACGTTTAATCTCGCGGCGTATGCGCTGAAAGAAGAAGCCGGTGCGGCGAATCAGACTTACGTTGTTGATGACTTTAATGCGTCGAGTGAGCCGAATTACAACGCGACAAATGCAGTTATTTGGGATGGTACGATGCATCCAGATACTGGCGGAAGCGTTGAACTTGCTAAAGACGGTGAGTTTTATTCATCAGCAATTAAAACTGGCAATCGTGCGGTCTCAATTAGTATACCAAGCGGGTCAATTGTACCTGCAATGACTGCCGATTCGGATCATGGCTATGTTGCATCTGCGTCCTCAATATATTCTCCGTCATATCCTGCATATATTGCATTTGATAGAAATGATTCTAGCCCAAATAACGTGCGTGATTGTTGGGCATCAAATCAGAGACCGACAAACAGTAATCCACAGTGGTTGTGCTTAACATTCCCGAGTCAGCAATTTATTACTGAATATGCAATCACAAACCGTGTATATGCTGGACTGTCAAATCCCAGATCGTGGCAATTACAGGGTAGCAATAACGATAACGATTGGATCACTCTACATGCTGTATCAAATGATGAAAATAACACATCGGGCGCTGTTCGCCGATTTACAGTATCTACGCCAGGGCGATACGTGTCGTATCGATTATTGTTCACGGCATCAAATGGCGGTGATAATTTTGTGTGTATCAAAGAGTTATCATTGTTCACTGGCTCAAAGATGTTACTGAAAGATGGTGAACAATGGTTTACCGTGAAAAATGGCGTTTTGTCTAATGTTCCGGTTCCAGCCAGCGTTAGTGATTTTATTCGTGATGGCTTTACCGCATCAGGAAATATCCAACAATATCCATCTGGCAATATATATTCAGCGGAAGGGATCAATGTTGACGTTCGTTACACGCCACAATCCCAGATAGCAATTCAGCGTGCTCGGCTTTCTGCTGGTTTTTGGTCAAAAATCAATGCCGCAGCATTAACCGCAACGCAGACGGGCAACGGCAAAGTACGCGTCGCTGTGACGCGGGACTTAGTGAACTGGCATGTCTTGCGGAACGGGGCGTGGGTTGATGTTGGCGTGCTGCCAGCCGATACGGCAGGCGCAGAAGCACTGATTGCGGACGGTATGACGCCAGCCGAGCTCGGCGGTATTACGACGGCACAGTGGGCGCAGCTGTTTGCATCCAATAACGGCGTGCCGGACTCACTCGCGTTTGCGTTTGCACTCGATATCACCGATCCGGTCACCGACGTAGCGACCATTGATCGACTGGTGTTGAACGTCAATGATGCGTCCAGCTGGAAAGCGCAGTCATCTTCGGAAGTGGAAATCCGCTGGCGCACGGACAGCGTGACATTCCGCACCGCGACGGCAGGTAATTACAAGCTGGCGTATCAGATTCCGTAATTATTTTTCAGATTATATCGTTTGGATGGCCGCATATTTGCGGCCTTTTTCATTTTGGGTTTTATATAAAAGGAAACGATGGATTAGTAAAGTACGTTGAAATAATGCACTGTGAAAATAAGAGATACTCCTTATTCTTTTTATTAACGGAGTCATCAATACTATGAAAGATATCAATATTGAAATTAATGTTTGCGACAGTACAGGAAAATCAACCTGTACGGTTCATCCCCATACGTGTTGCCATCCAGACAATGGCGGCGGTCAGGAGCTAGGTGTTTCGGGCGTTGCTTCCGTATTCGGACGGACTGGCGTTGTCACTGCACAAGCGGGTGATTATACCGCCGATCAGATCACTGAAACCGCCACCAGAAAATTTGCCACGCCTGATGAAAAAGCAGTCTGGAATGCAAAGCAGGATGCATTAATTTCTGGCACCACGATTCGCACGCTCTTTGGCCAGTCTCTGCTGGGCAGCGGTGATTTTTCACCGACGCCAGCGCAAATGGGCGTTGCGGCCGCAGATCACACGCACACTACAGCGGATATTACCGACTATACGCAAAAAACGAAGCAGCTTATCCATTCCTCGCTGGAAGCCGGGGCGGGTGTGACGCTGAGCTATAATCCGGTGAATGAGAAAACCATTATCAGTGCTGTTGGTGGTTCGGGCACAGGCGATTCGGGTTATATCGTTGCCGAGCGTCAGGGCGCAGCGGCAGGGGAAAACCACGCATTCAGTATTCGTCCACAAAATACGTTTAATCTCGCGGCGTATGCGCTGAAAGAAGAGGCAGGTGCGGTAAATCAAACTTACGTTGTTGATGACTTTAATGCATCGAGTGAGCCGAATTACAATGCGACCAATGCGGTTATTTTTGATGGCGCAATGCATGAATATACCGGCGGTCTATTCACACTTAATAACCATGATGGTATTTATTCTGCACCAGTTCGAGCTGATGGAAAGTCGATTAATCTTTCCGTTGTTGCAAAATCTGTTGTTCCGAAAATGACATCAAATACAAATCCAATCGGATATGTCATTAGTGCCAGTGATATGTCCAGACCTCAATTTTTACCCTACTTTGCATTTGATAATGACAATAATTTATCTAGTAATGAATATGATTGTTGGGGAGGGTTAAATGCTGCGACTGTAGCCAATCCTCACTGGATTAGGGTTGACCTACCAACTCCGACAACAATTTCCGGTTATAGCTTTGCTAACAGAACGGTCATTTATAATAATGGTCCGAAAGACTGGATTTTTCAGGGCTCTAATGATGGGGGGGCAAGCTGGGATGACTTACATGTTGTAAATAATGATGTCAATAATACGCTCGGCGCTGTCCGTCGCTATAATTTCTCGCCTGCGGGAGAATATAAGAGTTTTCGGCTGTTTGTTACCGCTGGTGGCAATAACAATAACTACCTGACATTAAAGAAATTTAACCTATTTCAGTCTGAAAAAGTTTTAATTAGCAGCAAGGGTAAATGGTATTCTGCAAATAATGGTTCATTGACTGAGGTTTCCTCGGCTGATTTTGACAGTGGGTTTACTCATTCAGGCTGGATTTCAAATGAATCAATCTCTGATTTGCTGCCAATCAAGATTGTTGGTAGTGCTCAAATTGATTTACGGTCGTCGTATATTCCTTATACGCAGATTGCTATTCAAAAATCACTGACGTCTGCTGTGTGGTCAAAAATCAATGCCGCAACATTAACCGCAACGCAGACGGGCAAGGGTAAAGTGCGTGTCGCTGTGACGCGGGACTTGGTGAACTGGCATGTCTTGCGGAACGGGGCGTGGGTTGATGTGGGTGCGCTGTCAGCCGATACCTCAGGCTCAGAAGCACTGATTGCGGATGGTATGACGCCAGCCGAGCTCGGCGGTATTACGACGGCACAGTGGGCGCAGCTGTTTGCATCTAATAACGGCGTGCCGGACTCACTCGCGTTTGCGTTTGCACTCGATATCACCGATCCGGTGGCCGATGTTGCGACCATTGATCGACTGGTGTTGAACGTCAACGATGCGTCCAGCTGGAAAGCGCAGTCATCTTCGGAAGTAGAAATCCGCTGGCGTACCAACAGTGTGACATTCCGTACCGCGATGGCAGGTAATTACAAACTGGCGTATCAGGTTCCATAATTCTTCTCCCGATGACATCCTCAAATGGCCGCATATTTGCGGCCTTTTTTCATTCTGGATTTTATATAAAAGGAAACGATGGATTAGTAAAGTGCGTTGAAATAATGCACTGTGAAAATAAGAGATACTCCTTATTCGTTTTATTAACGGAGTCATCAATACTATGAAAGATATCAATATTGAAATTAATGTTTGTGACAGTACAGGAAAATCAACCTGTACGGTTCATCCCCATACATGTTGCCATGTTAATAACGAATGCGAACCGCAACCCGGTGTTTCCGGCGTTGCCTCCGTATTCGGACGGACTGGCGTTGTCACTGCACAAGCGGGTGATTATACTGCCGATCAGATCACTGAAACCGCCACCAGAAAATTTGCTTCGCCGGATGAAAAAGCAGTCTGGAATGCGAAGCAGGATGCATTAATTTCTGGCACCACTATCCGCACGGTCTTCGGTCAGTCGCTGCTGGGCAACGGTGATTTTTCACCAACACCTGAACAAATGGGCGTTGCGGCCGCGGGTCACACGCATACCACCACGGATATCACCGACTACACGCAAAAAACGAAGCAGCTTATCTATTCCTCGCTGGAAGCCGGGGCGGGTGTGACGCTGAGCTATAACCCGGTGAATGAAAAAACCATCATCAATGCTGCTGGTGGTTCCGGCAGCGGCGGTTCGGGTTATATCGTTGCCGATCGTCAGGGCGCAACGGCAGGGCAAAACCACGCATTCAGCATTAGTCCACAAAATACATTTAATCTCGCGGCGTATGCGCTGAAAGAAGAGGCGGGTGCAGCAAATCAGACTTACGTTGTTGATGATTTCGGGGCATCCAGTAAAGCAAATTATGATGCAACGGATGATGCTATTTTTGATGGTACGGTAAATTTGTATCGCGGCGAGACTTACTCATTAATTAGTGATAATGCGTTTTATTCATCACAAATCAAAACTGGTGGTGAGTTGATATCAATTAATACAGTAAAGAAAACTGTAATACCTAAAATGACGTCAAATAGCCAGGACGGCTATACCGTGTCTGCATCTACATCAAGTCTGCCCAATTTCCCTCCATACAGAGCATTTGATGGAATTACGCAAACAACAGCTCCGGGTGATTGTTGGGCATCAGAAAACGTTCTGAATTCAACTAATCCGCAGTGGCTACGAGTTGATTTTCAAAAGCCAATGATGATTGGTTCATATATGATAAAAAATAGAGGAGCAAAAAACAGAACGTTCGTAGACTTTACAACGCCGAGAACATGGGAGTTACAGGCTAGCAATGACGGGAATTCATGGAAAACAATGCATTCCGTTATTAATGATATAAATACTGAAACTGCGGGGGAGAGATTTTTTACTATCCCCAATCCCGAATATTTTACGTCATATAGATTATTTGTCACTCTAACTAATGGGAATGGGCTCGGAGTGACAATAGGCGAGTTTCAGCTATATTCACAAAATAGTGTTTTGATTAAATCCCGCTCAAACGACTGGTATTCATCACGTTCTGGAATACTATCTGTAGTACCTGAACCGCATGACGCGAATGATTTTTTAATGTCTGGGTTTGACTCATCGGGAGAAATTCAGAACTCGCAACTAAACGATCTCATGCCGATAAAAATATTTTCGGCTAACGAAATCGATGTGGAAACACTATATACACCGTACTCGCAAATCATTATTCAAAAATCACTGACGTCTGCCGTGTGGTCAAAAATCAATGCCGCAACATTAACCGCAACGCAGACGGGCAAGGGTAAAGTGCGTGTCGCTGTGACGCGGGATCTGATTAACTGGCATGTCTTGCGGAACGGGGCGTGGGTGGATGTTGGTATGCTGTCAGCCGATACCACAGGCGCAGAAGCACTGATTGCGGACGGCATGACGCCAGCCGAACTCGGCGGTATTACTGCGGCACAGTGGGCACAGCTGTTTACATCCAATAATGGTGTGCCGGACTCAATCGCATTTGCGTTCGCACTCGATATCACCGATCCGGTCACCGATGTGGCGACCATTGACCGACTGGTATTGAGCGTCAACGATGCGTCCAGTTGGAAGGTGCAGTCGCCTGCGGAAGTGGAAATCCGCTGGCGCACGGACAGCGTGACATTCCGCACCGCGACGGCAGGTAATTACAAGCTGGCGTATCAGGTTCCGTAATTATTTTTCAGAGTATATCGTTTGGATGGCCGCATATTTGCGGCCTTTTTTCATTCTGGGTTTTATAGATAAATGAACAGTGAGTTACTAAATCGCTTTAAAATAATACGGGCGTCAAATAAACGATACTCCTGATGCACCCTCACCAACGGAGTCATCAGCATAATGCAAAGCGTAAATATTGAAATTAATGTCTGTGACAGTACGGGTAAATCAACCTGTACTGTTAATCCGCCTATTCAGCTTAATCCTCACTCTTGCTGCCATTCAGATAGCGGTGGCGGTCAGGAACCCGGAGTTTCTGGTGTTGACTCGGTATTTGGGCGAACTGGCGTTGTAACCGCACAGCCCGGCGACTATACGGCCGATCAGATTACCGAAACCGCCACCAGAAAATTTGCCACACCGGATGAAAAAGCAGTCTGGAATGCAAAGCAGGATGCACTAGTTTCTGGCACTACTATCCGCACGCTCTTCGGTCAATCGCTGCTGGGCAGCGGTGATTTTTCACCGACGCCAGCGCAAATGGGGGTTGCGGCCGCAGATCACACGCACACCACAGCGGACATCACCGACTACGCGCAAAAAACGAAGCAGCTCATCCATTCCTCGCTGGAAGCGGGGGCGGGCGTGACGCTGAGCTATAACCCGGTGAATGAGAAAACCATTATCAGTGCTGCTGGTGGTTCCGGCAGCGGCGGTTCTAGCTATATCGTTGCCGATCGTCAGGGCGCAACGGCAGGACAAAGTCATACGTTTAGTGTTAGTTCACAAAATACATTCAATCTCGCGGCGTATGCGCTGAAAGAAGAAGTCGGTGCAGCAAATCAGACTTACGTTGTTGATGACTTTAATGCGTCGAGTGAGCCAAATTATCACGTGACGAGTGCGGTTATTTTTGATGGCATGGCGAGTCTTTATACTGGTTCAAACTATCAGTTCATCCCTGACGGGGATTTTTATTCTGCTGAAATAAAAGCCGATGGAAAAGAGATAGACATTTCGTTAATAAATGCATCTTCTTCGTCTGTCATTCCTTTAATGACGTCTAATACATTACCTGTAGGTTATACAGCGAGTGCGTCTAATGAGTCTCTAGGGACCTATAAAGCCTTTATCGCATTCGATGGCTCTAATAATTCAGGCCCACCGCCTAACTGCTGGGGAACTGATGGCACATGGGTACCTTCTGTTGCACGTCCTCACTGGCTACAAATTGATTTACCATCTAAAGAAGCCATCGGTGGTTATCAAATTACCAACCGTAGCCAACTGGATATGGGGAATGTACGAACATGGAAACTTCAGGGCAGTAATGATAACGGTGTAACATGGAGTGATTTACATTCCGTTACCGACGATATGAATAATGATCCCGGTGCGGTGAGAAACTTTACTCTCTCACAATCCGCTAGTTACAAAACTTACCGTCTGTTAATTACGGCTATTAACGGTAGTAGCCCATATGTCACTATTTCAGAATTAAAATTTTTCTCACCGAATGAAAAGTTCGTCATCAACACGGGTGGGAAAAACTATGGTTTCTCAGGTAACGTACTGACTGAAATCACTGGTGAGCTGACTTCTGAAAAAATAAGTCTGTTAGGTGTATCAAGTGTTGATTCATTAAATACGACACTGCCTAATTTCACTACTTCTGTAAAACTGATTTCTGCTCAGCCGATTAGTGTACGTACAATATATACTCCATTAGCACAGTCAGTAACTCAGAAATTATTAACATCAGCGGGCTCATGGTCACAGATTAATGCCGCAACATTAACCGCAACGCAGACGGGCAACGGCAAGGTGCGTGTTGCTGTGACGCGAGACTTGGTGAACTGGCATGTTTTACGGAACGGGGCGTGGGTGGATGTCGGTGCGCTGTCAGCCGACACCGCAGGCGCAGTGAAACTGATTGCGGACGGTATGACGCCAGCCGAACTCGGCGGTATTACTGCGGCACAGTGGGCGCAGCTGTTTACATCCAATAATGGCGTGCCGGACTCACTCGCATTTGCGTTCGCACTCGATATCACCGATCCGGTGGCCGATGTTGCGACCATTGACCAACTGGTGCTGAACGTCAACGACGCCTCAAGCTGGAAAGTGCAGTCGCCTGCGGAAGTGGAAATCCGCTGGCGTACTGATAGTGTGACATTCCGTACCGCGACGGCAGGTAATTACAAACTGGCGTATCAGGTTCCGTAATCGTTCATCACATTTAACACTCTACTGGCCGCGAACGTCGCGGCCTTTTCGTTTTATACCGCCCAATTTATCCCCAGCCACTTACTGCGTCATTCTAACCGCTTAGCTCGCTATTCTGCCGCCTACCCAAATACCTGCTCCACGCGCGTACGCGATGGCGTAATGTGCCGCCACTATTTTCCTTTATCTGAAATACGCGATAACCCGCGTTATCGCACGACGCATTACCAGGGTTTATTTTTCTAAAGCTAACAAAATCAAACGATTGTGATTTTTAATTGAAGGATGTCTTATGAAGAGCAGTTCCATTCTTAAACACATCCCCTGGATGATTCTTGGAATCATCGGGGCTGCCTGCCTTGGCGTAGTCGCACTACGCCGCGGTGAGCATATCAGTGCATTATGGATTATTGTTGCTTCTGTCGCCGTTTACCTCGTGGCTTATCGATACTACAGCCTGTATATCGCACAAAAAGTCATGCAGTTAGATCCGACCAGAGCAACCCCCGCCGTTGTGAATAACGACGGTCTTAACTATGTACCGACGAACCGTAACGTCCTGTTCGGGCACCACTTTGCCGCTATCGCAGGGGCGGGGCCGCTGGTTGGGCCGGTGCTGGCCGCGCAGGTCGGCTACTTGCCGGGCACCTTATGGCTGCTGGGCGGCGTGGTGTTGGCGGGGGCCGTGCAGGACTTCATGGTTCTGTTTATTTCGACCCGTCGTAACGGCGCGTCGTTAGGCGAAATCGTTAAGAAGGAATTAGGCCCGGTACCGGGTACGATTGCGCTGTTCGGTTGCTTCCTTATCATGATCATCATTCTTGCCGTGCTGGCGCTGATCGTGGTGAAAGCACTGGCAGAAAGTCCGTGGGGCGTCTTTACCGTGTGTTCTACGGTGCCGATCGCGCTGTTTATGGGCGTTTACATGCGCTTTATCCGTCCGGGTAAAGTCGGTGAAATCTCGGTGATCGGGATCGTGCTGCTGGTGCTGGCAATCTGGTTTGGTGGCGTAGTGGCACATGACCCGTACTGGGGCCCGGCACTGACCTTCAAAGATACGACCATCACCTACACGCTGATTGGCTATGCCTTCGTGTCCGCACTGCTGCCAGTATGGTTGATTCTGGCACCACGTGACTATCTGGCGACCTTCCTGAAAATTGGTGTCATCGTCGGTCTGGCGATTGGTATCGTAATTCTGAATCCTGACCTGAAAATGCCAGCGGTAACGCAGTTTGTGGATGGTACAGGCCCGGTCTGGAAAGGTACGCTGTTCCCGTTCCTGTTTATTACTATCGCCTGTGGTGCCGTATCTGGCTTCCACGCGCTGATAGCTTCCGGTACTACGCCTAAACTGATGGCTAACGAAAACGATGCGCGTTTCATCGGTTACGGTGCCATGCTGATGGAGTCTTTCGTGGCAGTGATGGCGCTGGTTGCGGCATCTATCATCGAACCGGGTCTGTACTTCGCAATGAATACCCCGCCGGCGGCGTTGGGTATTACGATGCCGGATCTGCACCGTCTGGGCACAGCAGATGCGCCGATGATTCTGGCACAGCTGCAGGACGTATCCGCACACGCGGCGGCGACCGTGAGCTCCTGGGGCTTCGTGATTTCTCCTGAGCAGATTCTGCAAACGGCGAAAGACATCGGTGAACCTTCCGTTCTGAACCGTGCAGGCGGTGCACCTACGCTGGCTGTCGGTATCGCACACGTGTTCCACCAGATCATTCCTGGTGCCAACATGGGCTTCTGGTATCACTTCGGTATTCTGTTTGAAGCGCTGTTCATTCTGACAGCACTGGATGCGGGTACGCGTGCAGGCCGCTTCATGCTGCAAGATCTGTTGGGTAATTTCGTTCCGTTCCTGAAGAAAACCGACTCCCTGGTTGCCGGTATGATCGGTACAGCCGGCTGCGTCGGTCTGTGGGGCTACCTGCTGTACCAAGGCGTGGTCGATCCGCTGGGCGGCGTGAAGAGCCTGTGGCCGTTGTTCGGTATCTCTAACCAGATGCTGGCTGCGGTAGCGCTGGTGCTGGGTACGGTTATCCTGATTAAGATGAAACGTACGCAGTACATCTGGGTAACGCTGGTTCCGGCGATTTGGTTGCTGATTTGTACTACCTGGGCGCTGGGTCTGAAACTGTTCAGCGACAATCCTCAGTTGGAAGGCTTCTTCTACATGGCGAACATGTTCAAGGGCAAAATTGCGGAAGGCGGTGCGGATCTGAGCGCGCAGCAGATTTCGAACATGAACCATATCGTGACCAACAACTATACCAACGCCGGTCTGAGCATTCTGTTCCTGATCGTGGTGTACAGCATTATTGCGTACGGTATTAAAGCGGCACTGGCTGCACGTAAAGTGGCTGAGCGTACCGATCAGGAAACCCCGTATGTTCCGGTTCCTGAAGGTGGCGTGAAAGTCTCTTCCGGCCACTAAGCGACTCGCGCCCGTCAGATTTTGCGAGACAGCTAGCAAGGCTGAACGTGAAAGATGACGGGTACAGATACCCTGTATAATGTATAACGTTATACAGGGTATTTTTTATCTAGCCGCTATTGCAGGCGATAGTCTGGAGGTAATGATGTTTGGTAATCTGGGAAAAGCAGGAAAATATTTGGGCCAGGCGGCGCGTATGCTGGTCGGTATGCCAGATTATGATACCTATGTGCAGCATATGCAGACTAATCACCCCGATAAACCTGCGATGACGTACGAAGAATTCTTCCGCGAACGCCAGCAGGCGCGTTACGGTGGAGACGGCAAAGGCGGGATGCGCTGCTGTTAACGACTTGGAACCTGTTATGACTCAACCTTTATCCTCTGATGTGACTAAACCCGTGTATGTCACGATTCTGACCGGGTTTCTCGGTGCAGGAAAAACGACTTTATTGCGGCATATTCTGAATGCTGAGCACGGCTACAAGATTGCCGTGATTGAAAACGAATTCGGCGAAGTCCCGATTGATAATACGTTAATCGGCGAACGGGCCAGCCAGATTACGACGCTGAGCAATGGCTGTATCTGCTGCACGCAGTCTAATGAACTGGCCGATGCGCTGCTCGATCTGGTCGATGGCGTGGATAACGGTACGTTGGACTTTGATCACGTCATCATTGAATGTACCGGTATGGCCGACCCAGGGCCGGTGGCGCAGACCTTCTTCTCGCATGACGTTATCTGTGAACGCTTTGTGCTGGACGGGATTATTACGCTGGTGGATGCCGTACATGCGCAGCAACAGCTCGATCAGTTCACTATCGCCCAGTCGCAGATTGGCTATGCCGACCGCATACTGCTAACCAAAACCGACGTGGCAGCCGAAGACGAAACGCTGCTACCGCGTCTTCAGCGGATCAATGCGCGTGCACCGATCTACTCTGTGGTACATGGCGATATCGATCTGAGCGTGCTGTTTAACATCGACGGTTTTGTCCTCAGCGACAAGCTGGACGTGAAAACGCCGGTATTTCGCTTTGTTGCTCCTACGCAAAATAACGTGCAATCAATCGTTGTGTATCTCGATAAGGCGGTTGAGCTTCAGTCTGTTTCCGATGTGATGGAAAACCTGCTGCTGCAATTCTCCGATAATCTGCTGCGTTATAAAGGTATTCTGGCCATCAACAGTGATGACCGTCGCCTGCTGTTTCAGGGCGTTCAGCGCTTGTATAGCGCTGACTGGGACAGAGAATGGCAGCCTGATGAAGAAAGAAAGAGCGTGCTGGTGTTTATCGGTGTGGATTTACCTGAACAGGAAATCCGTGACGCTTTCGCTCGCCTGACGGCATAACGCCATTTATCTTCTCTGTGCTGGTCGTTCAGGCCAGCACGATTCCCCCTCGGTCCTGCTTTCTTCTGCCTCCCTTGCACTGCTTATGCGATGCACTACCTGACAAGGTCGGCTTCTGTCATACGTCAATTCTCTTGGTGTGAATAGGGCAATTGCACTAAAAAACTCCTACCTTATTGTAATTATTACGAATACATCTAAAACGTGATCGTCTCTCGCTTTTTAATGGAATAGGAGTGGTATTTTATTAAAACGATATTTCATTTTTTTAGTGAGGTTAAGTATGCGTAGTGGTCTTGCCCTGTCATTAATGGCTTCCTGCATCACGTTGGGTATTCAAGCGGGTACCGCACAAGCGGCCAGTTCAGTGAAATTTCCCGATAAAACCTGTGACGTAACGCAATACGGGGCCGAAGGCCACCGCCTACAGATCGCACTGAATACCCAGGCTTTTCAGAAAGCCATTGATGATTGTGCTGCGGCCGGCGGCGGAACGGTACACGTTCCTCGCGGTAACTATCTGGTCGATCCGCTGTTCCTGAAAAGTAACATCAGATTGGATCTGGCAAAAGATGCGACCATCGTTGCGTCGACCGAAGAAGCGGCGTATCGCGCGACGGAAAAAACCAAGTACGCTGAAGCGGAAAATGGCTGGCTTCCCTTTATCAGTATTGCCGATGCACAGAATGTGGCTATCACTGGGCAGGGCACGATTGATGGACAAGGTGCTGTCTGGTGGGAGCGCTGGCGCGAGAATATTCGTGCAACCGGTAAGAAAGGTGGCACCGATCGTCCACGTCTGATTTATATCAAAAGCTCTAGTAACGTGCTGGTGGACGGCGTTACGCTCACGCATTCCCCGAGTTTCCACGTTGTGATGCGTTACTCGCATGATGTGGATGTGAACGGTACCCGGATTTTGTCGCCGTGGCATGCACCAAATACCGATGCTATCGACCCGATTGACAGCCAGAATATCCGTATTACCAACAACTATATCGACTGTAATGATGACCACATCGCGATAAAAGCCGAGAAGCCGGATAGCCGCTTCCCGAATGGCGTCGTGGATAACATCTATATCGCCAACAATATCCTGAAGCAGGGGCGCGGCATCTCTATCGGCAGCGAAACCTCCGGTGGCGTGAATAACGTGCTGGTCGAAAATAACCAGTTCGAAGGTTCTATGTACGGTATTCGTATTAAAACCCATCGTGGTAAAGGCGGTGAAGTGAAAAACATCACTTACCGTAATACCAAAATGGTGGATGTCGAGATCCCGCTGGTCTTTGCCGCTTACTACAAAGCCGCGCCGATTGTGCAGGCGGAAGTAGATAAGATGCTGGCCGAAGGCGGCTTCACGATGGGTGAGCAGATTTACCCGCCAGATACCGATCCAGAGCAGCCGTTTGATCAGTACAAGACGCCGCATTTCAGCAATGTGACGATCGAGAATCTGGAGTCGACCGGTAAGACCAAGGCCGCCGCATACATTATCGGTGTACCAGAAGCGCCGCTCAGTGGTTTCCACTTTGATAACGTGCGCATTGATGCAGATAAAGGGATTCGCGTAAGGAATGCGGAACTGCAAACCAAAGGCCTGACGCTGAATGTGAAAGAAGGCCCGGTGATGCAGTTGGATAAAGGGGCGAAAGTCGATCAGTAATCGGTTATGAAGCGGTAGCAGGGGACACACTGGCCGTGGAGTCCTCTGCTATCTGCTTCGCTTTGATGCTACATCGCCTGGCTGATTATGTTCGTTTAATGGCGGGCATTAATCATGCTTGGCGATATCGGCAAAAGTGGCGCGCAGCAGGCGTGCCAGATCGTCAGCCGACAGCTCAATATCCAACCCACGTTTACCACCGGAAATGAAAATAGTACCGAACTGGCGCGCGGGTTCATCAATCACGGTCGGCAGCAGTTTCTTTTGCCCCAGCGGGCTGATTCCTCCTACCAGATAACCTGTTACGCGCTGAGCGATGATCGGATCGGCCATATCGGCTTTTTTAGCCGACAGCGCGCGAGCGACTTTTTTGAGATCCAGCATGCCGGCGACTGGCGTGACGGCCACGGCGAGATTTTTCGCATCACCATTCAGAGAAACGAGCAGCGTTTTATATACCTGTTCTTTATTCAGCCCCAGCTTTCTGGCCGCTTCTTCGCCAAAATTGGTTTCGTCGCTGTCGTGGTGGTAGCTGTGTAGCGTAAAGGCGACCTTGTTCTTTTCGAGCAGATTGACTGCGGGTGTCATGATTTCACTATCCTTAACCCTGTAGCGGGCTTTATCTTGCGGACGCGGCTACGCGCCATAATGTGTTTTTCATGGAATTGCGGTATGACCGTTTTTGAGCAGCGTGGGTAAATTCTCATCGCCATACAGATGCAGTGCACCTACGGCCACAACATAATTGCCGGGTGGCAACGCCTGAAGCTGCTGTTGCCAGCGGCGGTTACGCTGCCCCATCAGCAGGTCGGTCATTTCATTGCTGAACGTCGCGGGGATATCTGGCGTATATTTGCCGGGCCTGCTGTCTAACCACCAACCGACCATCGTTTGTAGCAAATGCGCGTTGGTGCGCCAGTGTTTAATCGTATCCTCTAGCAACAGCAGGCCGCCCTGCGGCAGTTGTTGTAATAAATCAACCTGCGTCTGCTGACCTTCCAGCTCGATAACCTGAATACCGTGAGATTTTGCGGCGTTGATTAACTGATAATCGATGCCGTAGTCGGGACGTAAGCCCAGCAGCTGCGCCTGTCTCGCTTGCAGCATCAGTGCGGCCTGCCAGGCCGGCAGCGTACTGATATTGCTCTCATCAAAAGAGAGCGACTCACAAATTTTTTGCAGTTGGTGGTAGTTTTCTGGGCTGAGGCGCTGCATGAGCGGCGGTTCTACGTCACTGTGTCCGAAGGGGGAATGTGAATCGGATATATCAGCTTCGACGATAAGTGCGGTCGCCTGCCGGAGCTGTTGCAGCAGCGTATCGGGCAGCGGTGCCATATCTTTGCTACCCATATGAATACTGCCAACCAGATGCAGCTGCCGTTCATTGGCAAGTTGAACGTCTATCGCCGGATAGGCATAAGCCAGCGGTGAGATAAAGCCAAGAAAAGTCGCGATTCTACGCAGCAGTTGCCCCATTGATTCCGTCTCCTGATGTGGAATAACTATGCTAAACGCTAGACGCGGAACAATACAAGGTATACCGAAGCTGGATTGAGCGCGGTGGAATTGGTCTGATTGCAGCGGTAAAAATCGTGACGATATTTGGCATAATGAAAACGCGGCACGTTGTTGAGACGTGCCGCGTTTTCATTACTGACGTTTAGGTTTAAAACGCAGCAGGCGATTGGCGTTGCTGACCACCGTGATGGAGGAGAGCGCCATCGCGGCACCGGCTACCACTGGGCTGAGTAGCGTTCCAGTCAGCGGATAGAGTACGCCCGCGGCAATTGGAATCCCCAGCGAGTTATAGATAAACGCGCCCAGCAGGTTTTGCTTCATATTGCGTAGCGTGGCATTGGAGAGCGCCAGCGCATCGGCAACACCGTGCAGGCTATGGCGCATCAGCGTGATGGCGGCGGTTTCAATCGCGATATCGCTGCCGCCGCCCATTGCGATGCCGACATCGGCCTGCGCCAGTGCCGGAGCATCGTTGATGCCGTCGCCAATCATCGCCACACGTTTGCCCTGAGCCTGTAGCTTTTTGATGGCTTCCGCTTTGCCGTCTGGTAGCACCCCAGCGATCACCTGATCGATACCCGCGTCTTTCGCGATGCTCTTCGCCGTGAGCGGGTTATCCCCCGTTAGCATGACGAGCTGGTAGCCCTGCTGGTGGAGGCGCTTTAAGGCGCTGACGCTATCCGCTCGCAGCGGATCGTGGATAGATAACACCGCAATGATGTGACCATTCGCCGCAAGCAGTACCGGCGTGATGCCGTGCTGAGCCTGTTCATTGATCAGCGCTTCGCCTGCGGTGATATCGACCTGATGCTGTTTGAGCAGGGCTGGATTCCCCAACAGCAGGTCGGCGTCGCCGATCTTGCCGCTGACGCCGAGGCCGCGCAGCGTACGGAACTGTTCGGCTTGCGTGAGCGTCAAATTCTCTGCGCGTTCAAGAATCGCTTTTGCCAGTGGGTGATTCGAGCCTTGTTCCAGCGAAGCCGCCCAGGCCAGCGCCTGTGCTTCCGTTACGTCATCGAAAGTATGAACTGCCACGACGCGAGGCTGTCCTTCGGTTAGCGTACCGGTTTTGTCAAACACCAGCACATCCAGCTTGCTGGCCTGCTGCAAGGCATCGGCATCACGCACCAGCACGCCAAACTCTGCTGCCCGCCCGACGCCGGAAATAATCGACATCGGCGTTGCCAGCCCAAGCGCACAAGGGCAGGCAATGATCAGAACGGTCGTGACGATAATGAGCGTGTAGACAATCTGCGGCTGTGGCCCCACGAAGAACCAGATCGCGCCGCTGAGAAGCGCGATAGCCACGACGACGGGAACAAACACGGCAGAAATACGATCCGCTAGCTGGCCGATAGCGGGTTTGCTGCTTTGCGCCTGCCTGACCAGTCGGATGATTCGCGATAGGGTCGTTTGGTTGCCGATCGCGTCTGCCCGGAAGAGCACGCTGCCGTCGGAAACCAGCGTGCCGGCGTGAACGGTATCGCCGGACGTTTTGGATTGTGGGATCGGTTCCCCGGTCAGCATGGCTTCATCTACCCACACTTCACCTTGCAAAATCTCACCGTCGACAGGAATACGATCGCCGGTTGTCAGGCGCAGCGTCATGCCGGACTGCACGTCGGACAGCGGAATGGATTTCTCACCTTCCGGCGTCACGACGCGGGCGGTGGGGGGCGTCAGATCCAGCAGCCGTTCCAGCGCACGAGAAGATCGCTGACGAGCGCGTTGTTCCAGCGCATGACCGAGGTTGATTAAACCGATGATCATCGCGCTGGCTTCATAATAAAGGTGACGCGCCGCCATCGGGAAAAGATCCGGCCACAGGTTAACGGTAATAGAGTAAAGCCAGGCGGCACCCGTTCCCAGCGCGACCAGCGTATCCATGGTAGCCGTGCCATTTTTCAGGCTGCGCCAGGCGTTACGGTAAAAATGACTGCCAGCGAACACCATCACCGCCAGTGTCAAAATACCGATGACCAGCCACGGCGTTTGGCTTTCTGGCGTCAGACTCATGCTGCCGCCCAGCACGCCCCACAGCATCAGCGGTACACCGAGCAGTAACCCCAGTGCGGCCTGCCATTGGAAACGGCGAATAGCCTGCTGAGCCGTTTGCTGCTGGCGCGCGCGGCGTTCTTCTTCGTCCTGAATAATTTCCGCGCCATAACCTGCTTGCTCAACGGCAGCAATCAGCGCTTCCGGCTCGGCATGGCCGCTGACCAACGCACTGCGTTCGGCCAGATTGACGCGTGCCTGCGTGACGCCGCTGACGTTTTGCAGTGCTGTCTGTACACGGTTTACGCAACTGGCGCAGCTCATCCCCTGAAGCAGGAGCTGCACGCTGTCGTCATCGCGGGTGGCGTGTATTGTCGTTGCCGGAAGAGTACTCTCGGCCGCTGGCAGCGCTTCCGGCGTCGTCGCTACCTGTGCCAGCGGCTCAGTTTTTGGGTGAGCGTTCTCCTGCACGCTGGCGTGATAGCCGGCTTCTTCAATCGCGCTAATCAGTACCGTGGTCTCAACATTGCCATAAACGGCAGCCTGCTCTGTAGTGACATCCGTCGCCACAACGCCGGGAATGGCTTCCAGCACTTTACGCGTGGCGGCGACGCAGTGGTTGCAGCTCAGGCCGGAAAGCTGGAGAGAAACATCCGGCGTGGTAGCAAGCTGTGCTTCGTAGCCAGCCTGCTCAATGGTGTCGATCAACGTCTGCGAATCAATGTCGCCGCTGACGCTGGCGTACTGTTGGGTGACGTCGGTTTGTTCGACCGCAGGCAGCGCATCCAGTGCTTTTTTAACACGCTGGACACAGTGTCCGCAGGTCAGTCCCTGCAATGACAACAAGACAGTTTGTGACATAGTAATTTTTCTCCCGTGATCACAGCCGGCGGCGAAAGACATTGACCGGCCATCTGATTTCTACTAGTTATTGGGTAAGGTAAACCTTCTAGCAAGGGGAGGGTCAAGGGGGAAATCATGAATATCAGTGATGTTGCGAAAAAAACCGGTCTTAGCAGTAAAACCATTCGCTTCTATGAAGAGAAAGAACTTCTGACTACGCCGCTGCGTTCTGAAAATGGTTACCGCAGCTACGATGATCATCACGTCGAAGAGCTGACGCTGCTGCGTCAGGCGCGTCAGGTTGGTTTTAATCTGGATGAATGCCGAGAGCTGGTTACGTTATTTAACGATCCGCTGCGGCGAAGTGCGGATGTCAAAGCGAGAACCTTGCAGAAAGTGCAGGAAATAGAGATGCATATCGAAGAGCTGAAAACGATGCGTGAACATCTGCTGGCGCTGGCCGAACAGTGTCCGGGGGATGGGGGAGCAGACTGTCCGATAATCAATAATCTGGCGGGCTGTTGTCAAAAGAGAAAAGAGTGATAAAGGGGAGACAGGCTCCCCCAATAATGCGTTATGTTAGCGCTCAACCGGTCGCACATGCAGCGTGATACCATCAATGGCAATCACTTCAACATGCGTACCGACGGGCAGATCCTGTTCTGATTTCACGCGCCAGCTGCTGTCACCGATGTTTACCCGGCCGAAACCGTTGATAACTGGATCGGTCAGCGTAGCGCGCAGGCCAATCAACTGCTGCCCGCGCTGGTTGAGTGTCGATTGCGGGCGCGACAGCGTCCGTTTGCGCAGCCAATACCACCAGAGCAGTGCCGTAACGATCGTCAGAATGGCAAAAATCGTTCCCTGCCATGGCCAGCCCATCGGCATGACCCACGTCAGTAGCCCGACCAATACCGCCGATAAACCGCTCCACAGCAAATAGCCACTGGCGCCCAGCATTTCGGCGGCTAACAGCAGGCCGCCGAGCGACAGCCAGAACCAGTGTGCATTTTCCATCACCAGTTCAATGCCCATTATTTACCTCGGCTTTCTTTGCTGTCTTTAACCAGTTCTGCAATCCCGCCGATGGCGCCCATTAAATTGCTGGCTTCCAGCGGCATCATGATGACTTTGCTGTTATTGGAAGAACCAATCTGTTGCAGCGCGTCGGTATATTTCTGGGCGATGAAGTAGTTCACTGCCTGAATGTCGCCTGCTGCGATGGCTTCGGACACCATTTTGGTCGCTTGTGCTTCCGCTTCCGCCGCACGCTCACGCGCTTCGGCCTCCAGGAACGCGGACTGACGCAAGCCTTCTGCCTTCAGGATCTGCGACTGTTTTTCCCCTTCGGCTTTCAGGATCGCGGCCTGACGTACCCCTTCGGCTTCCAGAATATCGGCACGTTTGTTACGTTCCGCTTTCATCTGCGCGTTCATCGCGGCAATCAGCTCTGTCGGCGGACGGACGTCGCGGATCTCAATACGCGTGATTTTAATGCCCCACGGGTTAGTCGCTTCGTCCACGATGTGCAGCAGGCGAGTATTAATGCTATCGCGCTGAGACAGCATTTCGTCCAGCTCCATAGAACCCAGAACGGTACGGATGTTGGTCATCGTCAGGTTGACGATAGCCTGTTCCAGATTGCTGACTTCATAGGCGGCACGCGCCGGATCGATAACCTGAATAAAGCACACGGCGTCGATAGTGACGTTGGCGTTATCTTTTGAAATGATTTCCTGTGAGGGAATATCCAGCACCTGTTCCATCATATTAATTTTGCGGCCGACGCGATCCATAAATGGCACGACCAGATTCAGCCCCGGCATCAGCGTTTTGGTATAGCGACCAAACCGTTCCACAGTCCATTGATATCCCTGAGGTACAATTTTGATGCCTGACCAGACGATGATGAGCGCAACAAAAATCAAAATAGGAATGACGGTGAGCATGTTTTAAAACCTCCAGGTTGTTTTATCCCCGTCATACTTCAAGCTGCATGTGCGTTGGATTCCCTTACTCACCCCAGTCACTTACTTGATGTAAGTTCCTGGGGGTTCGCTCGGTCTCCGCCTTCCTGCAACTCGAATTATTTAGGGTATATATCAGTCAAAAGACGATTTCAGCGGATAGTGTAACTCACTTGAGTATGAAAGCGGGCAGGAAATACGCCCGCCAGCGCGAGCGATAGGGAGATTAGCCTATGGGGAAGAACGGGGCTAAATATCGAGTTCGATGTCGCCCTGCGGCATACAGCAGCAGGGGAGGATTTCATCCTGTTGGATGCAGGCCAGCGGGGTTTGGCGATACGCTACTCTGCCTTTTACCAGACGCAGCCGACAGGAACCGCAATAACCGGAGCGGCACTGATATTCAATGCTGACGCGGTTAGATTCCAGCACATCCAGCAGGGAAGGGCCGTCGTCTGAACAGGAAAACTGCGCACCGGATGTGCGCAGCGTGATCGTTGGATTGCTCATCGATTACAGCTGGAAATCGCTCAGATCGTCGTCGCTGATTTCTGAATCGATCTGACCGACCAGATAGGAACTGACTTCAACTTCCTGTGGCGCGACCTGTACGTTATCAGACACCAACCAGGCGTTGATCCATGGGATTGGGTTGGTGCGCGTCTGGAACGGCAGCGGTAGCCCAACCGCCTGCATGCGGATGTTGGTGATGTATTCCACGTACTGGCACAGAATATCTTTGTTCAGACCAATCATCGAGCCGTCGCGGAACAGGTATTCAGCCCACTCTTTTTCTTGCTGAGCAGCAAGCACGAACAGGTCATAACACTCTTGCTGACACTCTTCGGCAATCTGCGCCATTTCTGGGTCGTCATGGCCGGAACGCATCAGGTTCAGCATGTGCTGCGTGCCGGTCAGGTGCAGCGCTTCATCACGGGCAATCAGCTTGATGATTTTGGCGTTGCCTTCCATCAGTTCGCGTTCTGCAAAAGCGAAGGAACAGGCAAAGCTGACGTAGAAGCGAATCGCTTCCAGCGCGTTCACGCTCATCAGACAGATATACAGCTGCTTTTTCAGCGTATGCAGATTCACGGTCACGGTCTTGCCATTAACCTGATGTGTCCCTTCACCCAGCAGATGGTAGTAGCTGGTCATCTCAATCAGCGAGTCGTAGTAACCGGAGATATCCTTGGCACGTTTCAGAATCTCTTCGTTCGTTACGATATCGTCAAACACCAGCGACGGATCGTTCACGATATTACGAATGATATGCGTGTAGGAGCGTGAGTGAATGGTTTCCGAGAACGCCCAGGTTTCCACCCAGGTTTCCAGCTCAGGGATAGAAATCAGCGGCAGCAGCGCCACGTTCGGGCTACGTCCCTGAATGGAATCCAGCAGCGTTTGGTATTTCAGGTTGCTGATGAAGATATGCTTTTCATGATCGGGCAGCGCCTGATAGTCGATGCGATCGCGGGACACGTCGACTTCTTCCGGACGCCAGAAGAAGGACAGCTGCTTTTCGATCAGCTTTTCGAAAATTTCATACTTTTGCTGATCGAAACGCGCGACGTTAACTGATTGACCGAAGAACATCGGTTCGAGCAATTGGTCATTTTTGTTCTGTGAAAAAGTGCTATAGGCCATGAGTCTCTCCAAAAAAATGCCGTGAGCATTTTTTAACGCCGCTTGTGAAGGCCCATAAGGGACGGGCAGCGACGCCTGCTATAAAAGATGAAAGGCTGCATCGGCAGCCTTTCATTATTGGCTTAAATCTTACACGCGCCGCCTTCGCAGCCGTCGTCCTGTGGTTCTGCTAACAGGTCGTCTTGTGCGTCTTCAGCGCCGTCACGGGTGTTTTGGTAATACAGCGTTTTAACACCGAATTTGTAGGCCGTGACCAGATCTTTCAGCAGCTGTTTCATCGGTACTCGACCTGATGGGAAACGTGACGGATCGTAATTGGTGTTAGAGGAGATCGCCTGATCGACAAACTTCTGCATCAGACCCACCAGTTGCAGATAGCCGTCGTTATTTGGCATATCCCACAGCAGTTCGTAAGCATCTTTCAGCGTTTCGTACTCTGGCACAACCTGGCGCAGAATGCCGTCTTTGGATGCTTTGACGCTGATATGGCCGCGCGGTGGTTCAATACCGTTGGTGGCGTTGGAGATCTGAGATGACGTCTCAGACGGCATCAGCGCAGACAGCGTGGAGTTACGCAGACCGTACGCTTTGATGTCGTTACGCAGCGCTTCCCAGTCGAGATGCAGCGGTTCGTTACAGATCGCATCCAGATCGCGCTTATAGGTATCGATAGGCAGAATACCCTGCGAATAGGTGGTTTCATTGAACCACGGGCAAGCACCTTGTTCGCGTGCCAGCACATTCGACGCCTTCAACAGATAGTATTGAATCGCTTCAAACGTTTTGTGTGTCAGGCCGTTGGCGCTGCCGTCGGAGTAACGCACGCCATTTTTCGCCAGATAGTACGCGAAGTTGATCACGCCAATACCCAGCGTGCGGCGACCCATCGCACCACGCTCTGCCGCGGTAATCGGGTAATCCTGATAGTCCAGCAAAGCATCCAACGCGCGTACGGCCAGCGTCGCCAGCTCTTCCAGATCGTCTAAGCTGTTGATGGCACCGAGGTTGAAAGCCGACAGCGTACACAGCGCGATTTCACCGTTTTCATCATTCACGTCGTTCAGTGGCTTGGTCGGCAGTGCGATTTCCAGACACAGGTTGGACTGGCGAACGGGCGCAATTTGCGGATCGAACGGGCTGTGCGTGTTGCAGTGGTCAACGTTCTGAATATAGATGCGACCCGTAGAAGCACGTTCCTGCATCATCAGAGAGAACAGTTCGACCGCTTTGATGCGCTGTTTGCGGATGCTGTCATCCTGCTCATATTGCACATACAGACGCTCGAATTCATCCTGATCGGCGAAGAAGGCATCGTACAGTCCGGGTACGTCAGACGGGCTGAACAGCGTGATGTCTTCACCTTTTACCAGACGTTGATACATCAGTTTGTTCAACTGCACGCCGTAGTCGAGGTGACGAACGCGGTTGCCTTCTACGCCACGGTTGTTTTTCAGCACCAGCAGGCTTTCCACTTCCAGATGCCACAGCGGATAGAACAGCGTGGCAGCCCCGCCGCGTACGCCGCCCTGAGAGCAGGATTTCACTGCCGTCTGGAAGTGTTTATAGAAAGGAATACAGCCAGTGTGGAAGGCTTCACCGCCGCGAATTGGGCTGCCGAGTGCACGGATGCGGCCCGCGTTGATGCCGATACCTGCACGCTGGGAAACGTATTTTACGATCGCGCTGGAGGTCGCGTTGATGGAATCCAGGCTGTCGCCGCATTCGATCAGGACGCAGGAGCTGAACTGACGCGTTGGCGTACGCACGCCCGCCATGATTGGCGTCGGCAGAGAAATTTTGAACGTAGAGATCGCGTCATAAAAACGTTTAACGTAATCCAGACGCGTCTCGCGTGGGTAGCCGGAGAACAGGCAGGCGGCGACCAGAATGTACAGGAACTGGGCGCTTTCGTAGATATCACCGGTGACGCGGTTTTGTACCAGGTATTTCCCTTCCAGCTGTTTCACCGCCGCATAGGAGAAATTCATGTCACGCCAGTGATCGATGAAAGCATCCATCTGGGCGAATTCTTCCGGGCTGTAGTCTTCCAGCAGGTGTTTGTCGTACTTGCCCAGTTCTACCATTTTGGTGACGTGAGTCAGCAGAGCTGGCGGCTCAAACTGGCCGTAGGCTTTCTTACGCAGATGGAAGATAGCCAGACGCGCAGCCAGATATTGATAATCCGGGCTTTCGCGCGAGATCAGATCGGCTGCGGCCTTAATGATGGTTTCATGGATATCAGAGGTTTTGATGCTGTCATAAAACTGAATGTGAGAACGCAGTTCCACCTGAGAAACGGAGACATTGTGTAAACCTTCTGCGGCCCAAGTAATGACGCGGTGGATTTTATCCAAATTGATCTTTTCTTTACTGCCATCGCGTTTGGTAACGAGCAAGCTCTGGTTCATGTTGGGATTTACCTGTTGGTGAAAATAAAAAATATCCCCTGTTTATTCACAGAAATGCCTCTGTGACTAACTCTGTGGATAAATACTAGATATAGATATTTTTTAATAAATGGCTACTACATGGTGAGTATTCTAGTCTGGATTCGTTTGAGTACAAGGCTTGATTTTGGTGTTAATTTCAGGTTGCCGAACCGTTGGTTTCTCGAAATCCTGATTTTGTAAGGGCTAAGAGGATGTCAATATTCTGTAAAAAAAATAAGTCGTGGTCATTTTGTTGGTTTTTCAGGTAAAACCTGGAAAATTGCGCGGTGAAAAACCACGCAACTTTTAAGAGTATTCTTAATCGGTTCTATTTATCGTGGCGAGTGTGCAGCATGTAGTTCACGTCCACGTTTGGACCTAGCTTAAAATGGTCCGTCAGCGGGTTGTAGTGCAGCCCGGTGATATGTTTTTCACGCAGTGGTGTACTGTCAACCCAGTGCATCAGTTCTGCTGGTCGAATGAACTTCTTAATGTCGTGCGTGCCACGCGGCACCATTTTTAGCACGTACTCAGCACCGATAACGGCCATCATCCACGCTTTCGCATTGCGGTTGATGGTGGAGAAAAAGACGTGCCCACCTGGCTTGACCAGCTTAGCGCAGGCCTGCACCACGGATTGCGGGTCAGGCACGTGCTCCAGCATTTCCATGCAGGTGACGACATCGTAGAGGCCCGGATGCGCGTGTGCATGCGCTTCTACCGTTTCCTGCACGTAATCGACGGCGACACCGCTTTCCAGGGCATGTAAACGCGCGACCTGCAACGGTTCTGCGCCCATATCGAGCCCGGTGACGTCCGCGCCTTCACGCGCCATGCTTTCGGCCAAAATGCCGCCGCCGCAGCCGACATCCAGCACTTTCTTGCCAAACAGGCCTTCCGCGTGCTGTGAAATATAGCCCAGACGCAGCGGGTTAATGCGGTGCAAGGGTTTGAATTCACCGTCTAAATCCCACCAGCGTGAAGCGATAGCCTCAAATTTGGCAATCTCCTGATGGTCAACGTTCGGAGTTTGATTTTCTACATTCATGTGTCATCACTGCCTTTCGTCATCTTTATACTGCCGCGAGTATACTCTCTTCGCGCTGCAACGTGCAGCGGTGTCGCTTTTCTCCGCGGGATACTTTTCTCTAGCAAGGTGCTTTTCTCTGCAAGGTAACGTTCATTGGGAAAACCGTCTGTTCAGAGCGGAAGGGAGTTTCCCCCGAAACGGCGCTTTGTGATATAATTTTTCACCTTTTGAACAGTTCACCTTATCTGAACGGTTCACTTTTCTGAACACGGGTAGATGCCTAAATAGAGGGATAGCGGCTCCATGAGCGACCTTGCCAGAGAAATCACACCGGTCAACATTGAAGAAGAGCTGAAAAGCTCGTATCTGGATTATGCGATGTCCGTTATTGTCGGGCGTGCATTACCAGATGTTCGTGATGGACTTAAACCGGTACACCGCCGCGTACTGTATGCGATGAGCGTACTGGGCAACGATTGGAACAAACCGTATAAAAAATCCGCCCGTGTCGTCGGGGATGTCATCGGTAAATACCACCCACACGGCGACTCTGCCGTTTATGAAACCATCGTGCGTATGGCGCAGCCTTTCTCACTGCGCTACATGCTGGTTGATGGTCAGGGCAACTTCGGTTCGATTGACGGCGACTCCGCAGCGGCAATGCGTTATACCGAAATTCGCATGTCGAAAATTGCTCATGAACTGCTGGCCGATCTCGAAAAAGAGACGGTCGATTTTGTGCCGAACTATGACGGCACCGAGCAGATTCCTGACGTCATGCCAACGCGTATTCCCAACCTGCTGGTTAACGGTTCTTCCGGTATCGCCGTCGGGATGGCAACGAACATTCCACCGCACAACCTGACGGAAGTTGTGAATGGCTGTCTGGCATATATCGACGATGAAAACATTACCCTTGAAGGGTTGATGGAACACATCAAAGGCCCAGATTTCCCAACGGCGGCGATCATCAATGGCCGACGCGGCATTGAAGAAGCCTATCGCACCGGGCGCGGTAAAATTTATATCCGTGCGCGTGCTGAAGTGGAAGCGGACGCGAAAACCGGACGTGAAACCATCATCGTGCATGAAATTCCGTATCAGGTGAACAAAGCGCGCCTGATCGAGAAAATTGCCGAGCTGGTCAAAGATAAGCGTATTGAAGGCATTAGCGCACTGCGTGACGAATCCGATAAAGACGGTATGCGTATCGTCATCGAGATTAAGCGTGACGCCGTGGGCGAAGTGGTCCTGAATAATCTGTATTCCCAGACGCAGCTTCAGACGTCATTCGGCATCAACATGGTCGCTCTGCATCAGGGCCAGCCGAAGATCATGCCGCTGAAAGACATTCTGGTTGCGTTTGTGCGCCACCGCCGCGAAGTGGTGACGCGTCGTACCATTTTTGAACTGCGTAAAGCCCGTGACCGCGCCCATATCCTGGAAGGTCTGGCGATTGCGCTGGCGAATATTGATCCGATTATCGAACTGATTCGCCGTGCGCCGTCACCTGCTGAAGCGAAAGCCTCACTGATCGCACAAGCGTGGGAACTGGGCAGCGTGGCTGCGATGCTGGAACGTGCGGGCGATGATGCCGCGCGTCCTGAGTGGCTGGAGCCAGAGTTCGGCATCCGTGACGGTCGCTACTACCTGACGGAACAGCAGGCGCAGGCGATTCTGGATCTGCGTTTGCAGAAACTGACCGGCATGGAGCACGAGAAGCTGCTGGATGAGTATAAAGACCTGCTGGCGGAGATCGCCGAGCTGCTTTATATCCTCAATAGCCCTGAGCGCCTGATGGAAGTGATCCGTGAAGAGCTGGAAGCGATCAAAACGCAGTACAGCGACGAGCGTCGCACGGAAATCACGGCGAACACCGCTGACATCAACATCGAAGACCTGATCAACCAGGAAGATGTTGTCGTCACGCTGTCTCACCAGGGTTACGTGAAGTATCAGCCGCTGAGCGATTACGAAGCACAGCGCCGTGGTGGCAAAGGTAAGTCTGCCGCACGTATAAAAGAAGAAGACTTCATCGATCGTCTGTTGGTGGCGAACACCCACGATACGATTCTGTGCTTCTCCAGCCGTGGCCGTCTGTACTGGATGAAGGTGTATCAACTGCCGGAAGCCAGCCGCGGTGCGCGCGGTCGTCCGATCGTCAACCTGCTGCCGCTTGAGGCCGATGAGCGTATCACCGCGATTCTGCCGGTGCGTGAATACGAAGAAGGCCGCCATATCTTCATGGCAACCGCGAGCGGTACCGTGAAGAAAACGGCGCTGACGGAATTCAGCCGTCCACGTAGTGCGGGGATCATCGCGGTTAACCTGAATGAAGGTGACGAGCTGATCGGCGTTGACCTGACCGACGGTAGCGATGAAGCGATGCTGTTCTCTGCGGAAGGTAAAGTGGTTCGCTTCTCCGAGCAGGCGGTGCGTTCCATGGGCCGTACGGCAACAGGTGTCCGTGGTATCAATCTGCAAGGCGAAGATCGCGTCGTTTCTCTGATCATTCCTCGCGGCGAAGGCGATATCCTGACCGTCACGCAAAATGGCTTTGGTAAGCGTACTGCTGTGAGCGAGTACCCGACCAAGTCGCGTGCGACGAAAGGGGTTATCTCTATCAAAGTCAGCGAACGTAACGGTAAAGTGGTTGGCGCGGTTCAGGTTGATGCTGCAGACCAGATCATGATGATCACCGATGCGGGAACGCTGGTGCGGACGCGCGTGTCTGAAGTCAGTATTGTTGGCCGTAACACGCAGGGTGTTACGCTGATTCGTACGGCGGAAGACGAACATGTTGTCGGCCTGCAACGCGTTGCCGAGCCGGTAGAAGATGAAGAGCTGGATGGCGTGGTAAAAGTTGAAGGCGAAGTTGCCGAAGACGATGATGCTATCGACGACATTGATGGCGATGATGATATCGCTGAAGATGACGAATAAGCCTTTTCATTAAACCGGAATGAGTAGAGTAAGCCAGCGCGATGCGCTGGCTTTTTTTATCGACTCTCGGTAGTGTATCAGCCAACTGGTTCTTCCATTATTCAACGGTATCCATTTGAAATATCTCGCCTCATTCCAGACCACATTAAAGGTGTCCCGCTATTTGTTTCGGGTTCTGGCGGTCATGCTGTGGGTATTGGGCGCGCTGATATCCGTTTTTTATGTCACTAAAGTATTGAATGAAAAAGAATCAGAGCTGCGGCAGGAGTATAACCTCAGCTTTGATCAGTCGCAGGGTTACATCCGACACGCGTCGGATATTGTGCGCGAACTCCAGTATCTGGCGGCAAATCGCCTGATGCTGGCAAGAGAAAAGGCAGAGCCGCCAGCGGAAGGGGGCCCCGGTGTCTCCGTTTATGCACTGGCTCCCGGCGCAACCTGTTCCACACAATATGGTGGGAATGCGGCGCTGCTCTCATTGAGCCATTTTTTCAACGGCTGGCAGGATAATTTCTCTGCCGTCTACGATCTTAACCGGGTCTTTTTTGTCGGTGGCGATCGGCGCTGTATGGTTGATTTTGGCATCCGTAACCAGTCACTCGACCGTGATAACTTGCTTAAAAATGTGCAGGATCGGTTTCAGGATCAGAAGAAGAGCCGCACCCAAAGCGGACGCGATGAAACGATCTATTGGATTACCCCTGCTTCGATCCCCGATGTCGGCTATTTATATGCGCTGACGCCGATTTATGTGGATAACAAGCTGGAAGTCATCATGGGGATTGAACAGACGATTCGTCTGGATGACTTCGTCACCATGGGTAAATTTCCGATCAGTGCCCGGCTGCTGGATCAATATAATCAGGTTGTTTTGCAGTTTTCCGATGATAAAGAGCGTTACGCTTCTTCGGTAGACGGCTATCCTTCCGATCATAACTATTTCGGTTATGTGAATGGGTATGATGAACTCATTCTGAAGAAGTCGCTGCCGCCGACGTCATTCAGCATCGTATATTCGCTGCCGTTGAAGGTACTGCTCTCCCATATCAGTGCCTTGATGATCAACATGCTGGTGCTGAATATGCTATCGGCTATCTTGCTGTTTGTATTGGCGCTGGTGTTTGAGCGGAAAATGCTGTTGCCAGCAGAAGTGAATGCGTTCCAGTTGGAAGAAAACGAGCAATTCAACCGCAAGATTGTCGCATCGGCACCGGTAGGCATTTGTATCCTGCGTATTAATGACGGCACGAACATCCTCAGTAACGAACTGGCGCACAACTATCTCAACCTGCTTACCCACGAGGATAGGCTGCGCATTACCCGCATCATTTGCGAGCAGCAGTCCAAGTTTGTGGATGTCATGACCAGCCGCAATCATCACCTGCAAATCAGCTTTGTCCATTCGCGCTATCGTAATGAAAACGTGGCGATTTGTGTGCTGCTGGACGTCAGCGCGCGCGTCAAAATGGAAGAGTCGCTACAGGAAATGGCGAATGCCGCCGAGCAGGCAAGCCAGTCTAAATCGATGTTCCTTGCCACCGTCAGCCATGAATTGCGTACGCCGCTGTACGGGATTATCGGTAACCTCGATTTACTGCAAACCAAATCGCTGCCGCAGGATGCCAATCGTCTGGTTGCCGCGATGAACAACTCTTCCTCACTGCTGCTGAAAATCATCAGCGATATCCTCGATTTTTCCAAGATTGAATCGGAGCAGTTGAAGATTGAAGCGTGTGAGTTTGCGCCGCATGAAGTCATCAGCCATATCACCAGCAACTATCTCCCGCTGGTGGTCAAGAAACGCCTGACGCTGTACTGCTTTATCGATCCGAATGTGCCGGTCAGCCTGTTCGGCGATCCCGTACGTTTGCAGCAGGTGTTATCTAACCTGCTGAGTAATGCCATCAAATTTACAGACACGGGCTGCATCATTTTCGAAGTCGGCTGCCGCGATGGTTATCTGGAATTTGTGGTGCGTGATACCGGCGTGGGGATTCAACCTCGCGAGGCGGTGAAGCTGTTTGATCCGTTCTTCCAGGCAGGGAGCGGTGTTCAGCGCCATTTTCAGGGCACGGGCTTAGGGCTGGCGATTTGTGAAAAGCTGGTCAATCTGATGGATGGAGACATTACCATCGAATCGGAGCCGGGGCTCGGTAGTCTGTTTGGCGTCAGAATTCCGCTGTATAAAGCGCACTATGCCCCAGCGGCGATCAATGCCAGCCTGCAAGGGAAAACGTGCTGGTTGAGGATACGCAATGCCCGGCTAGAGGCTTATCTGCTGACGCTGTTGCAGGATCAGGGGTTGCAGGTGGCGCGTTATCAGAATCAAACCGTGTCGCCTGATGATGTGATGATTAGCGATTACGCGTCAGAAGAGGACGTTAACGTTCGGGCGCATATCGTGATGAGTGGCTCGCATAACGGGTTAGCGCAGGAAGTGAGTGATGGGCACTGGGTGCAAGGGACGTCCACGCCTCAACATCTGCCGGATTTGCTGGAGAAAATCTATCGCTCAGAAAGCGAGGACAGACATCGCATCGAGATTTCACCGCCGCTGACCAGCTACGTACGGGTTGAGAATGGCGACATTATGATTCTGGTGGTTGACGATCACCCCATCAACCGTCGACTGCTGGCGGATCAGCTCAGTTCTCTGGGCTATCAGGCGATGACGGCGAATGATGGCGTGGACGCACTGGGCGTATTGAGTAAAAACCATATCGATATCGTGCTGACGGATGTCAACATGCCGAATATGGATGGTTATTTGTTCACACGACGTATGCGTGAGCAGGGGTTACGTTTCCCGGTTATCGGCGTAACGGCAAATGCGTTGGCGGAAGAAAGAGAGCGTTGCCTCGGGGCTGGGATGGACCACTGTTTGTCAAAACCGGTTACGCTGGATACGTTGCAGCAGGCGTTGGCGCATTACAGTAACGTGGTGCGTCAGGCGAGAACTTCTGAGGAATAACCTGCACCAGCGGCTGCCGGTGCAGGAGAGGAAATCCTTAGTCTACCTGCGTCGCGCCGCCGTTAACGGAGGACAGGTAATTCAGCAGGGCGATATCGTTCTCGACGCCCAGCTTGGTCATGGCTGACTTCTTCTGGCTACTGATCGTTTTGATACTACGATTCAGTTTTTTGGCGATTTCGGTAACCAAAAAGCCTTCTGCAAACAAGCGCAGCACTTCACTTTCTTTCGGGGACAGGCGTTTGTCGCCGTAGCCGCTGGCGCTGATTTTCTCCAGCACTTTGGATACGCTGTCCGGCGTGAATTTCTTCCCTTTTTGCAGGGCAGCCAGCGCCTTGGGTAAATCGGTCGGCGCACCTTGTTTCAGTACGATGCCTTCGATATCCAAATCCAGCACCGCGCTCAGAATTGCCGGATTATTGTTCATGGTAAGAACAATAATAGAAAGGTGAGGAAAATGGCGCTTAATGTATTTAATGAGGGTAATACCATCGCCGTATTTATCGCCTGGCATGGATAAATCGGTGATTAAAACATTAGCGTCCAGCTTAGGTAGGTTATTGATCAGCGCTGTTGAGTCTTCAAATTCGCCAACCACATTGACCCATTCAATCTGCTCAAGCGATTTTTTGATGCCAAAAAGAACAATAGGATGGTCGTCGGCAATAATTACGTTTAAGTTACTCATCGTTTTGGTTACTCATCTTGTTGGCTACCTTGCTGCCCTTTAGGTTCTGCTGGGGATAGTAATGCACTGACAAACCTCTCAATTTCATGAAGGTTAGCCTCGATCTGTTCACTATCATGCGCGGTAATATGCTGTTCAAGCTGTTCACACAACTGCTTGCCAGGATGCAGATTAAGCATGGCAAACACGCCTTTCAGCCGGTGTGCCGTCTGCGAAAGCGACGGAAAATCGCCTGCTTCCACTTCAGTATACAGCCTCTTTAAATCATCCGGTACTGTCTCCACGAACAGCGAATAATAGTCGCTTGCTGCTAATTGTGCGGCGTAAAATTCGACATTATCCGGTTCCCCTTCCTGTAGCGCATCGGGTGATGTTTCCAGTTGTAGCTCAATCAGCTTAAGTAATGCCTCCAGCAGGAGGTGGCTGATATTATAATTCACCCGCAAACGGCGCGGGCCCAAAGGCGTTACTGTGTCATCGTCATGACTCAACAGCAGCGTATAATCTGCTTTTTTCTCCGGGTCGTCAGTCATGCAAATATCCGCTTCCTGATTAATCTGGCGTTCATCGCTAACCAGATAATTCGCACCCCAGCCCGTCAGCATATTGCCGACAATATGCTGTACTTCATCAGACGTCACATCCAGCAGAACGGTAATACCATCCAGCAGTTTTTCTTCCTCAACGGGAAGCGCTTCCGGCTCCAGTTTTAGCGTCAGAATATAGTGTGTGCCTAATCCGGCCTTACTGTTGATCGTTAACGCGCCGCCCAGTTTATTACAGAGTTGATTGCACAAAAATAAGGTCAATCCTGAATTTTGTCCGAAACGATCGGACGTTGCAGGATGCAGGAAAGGGTGTCGAATATTTTCCTGTTCTTTGCCTGAAACATTCGTTCCCGTATCGCTGATCTGAATAATCAGCGTATCCGACTCATTATTTTTTCTATCAATCGATACCGTAATCTTGCCGTAATCCGTATTGGTCACCGAATAATTCAGCAACAGCGTCAGCGTCTTTTTCAACAGCTCGGCATCGCCCACGTAGGTTTGATCCATATCCAGATTGTAATGATGGAATAGGGTCAGACCTTTTTGATTCAATCGTGGCAGCAGCTCAAGGAGAACATGGTCGATAGCCGTTAGCAGTGAAAAACTTTCGTTGACCACATTCCATTCCTGCGCTTCCAGTTTTTCGTGCAAGGCAATATTTTCCAGCAGCTCAATCGCGCAGCGGGTATCTGCCGTTAGCTGATCCAGCGTGGGTGTCGGTACGGTTGCTGTCTCGCTGTGGCGTAGCGCATGAATATGCTGCCGTAGTGAAATCAGCGGCTGTTTGAATTCGCTGAGCAGGTTTTGGAATAACCGTTTTCTGGCATGAATATTCTTTTCGTATTCACGCTGGGCGAGCAGCAGTTTGCGCTGTACCAGAATCTCTTTATCCTGTTCACGCAGCAGGAAGAGGCAATAGTCAGGCGAATATTGGCTGCGGATTTGGCGTATTTCATACATCTCATTATTAATCGTGACCTGAATAACGCCCTGATGTTCGTCCGCCATATTGGTGATTTTTTGCAGACTCAGGTGCGGAAGCAACTGCTCTGCGCGCTCATTCTGTATGACGACTTTATTGTTGCTGAAATCATAAACCAGCACGCCCATTGGGATTCTGCCCGTCGTTTCGCGGTAAATATTCAGCGTCTTTTCCAACTGGCGAGAGACATCCTCACCGGGATGCGCATACTGCCGACGGAAAAGATAAAAGCCGACGATGGACAAACTCAGCAGAACCAGATTCAGCAGCAGAAGCCAGACGTTATTACGCAATGAATCAATAATCAGGGCTTTTACCGGCACCTGAAAAACGATTTTTATCGGTGCATTGACGAGCGTGGCGGAGATTTCAAGATTAGAGCCATGAAGCTGAACGTCAGCCGTGCCTTCGCCATTATTGTTGTCCATATTGCTGGCCGCCGGCGTATCCGGCTTCAGCATAAGATGCTCACGCGGAATGGTGTCTGGGATTAAATCGTTAATCGGTAAATCGAACGCCAGAATCGTCGCCAGATGGCCCGGCTGATTGAATGTGGTGCGCAGCGTAAAATAGTAGTCGTTATAGAAGCGTAATTTACGCAGCGGGGAAAAACTTTCGCGTTCGTCTAATACATTCGCCTGTTGCAGCATTTCCGTCCGGCGGGCTTCGGCGATGACCGTAATGTAATTACCTCGGAACTGTGAGGAGATATCTTTCAGCGTCTGCGTGGAAATCATCGTCAGGCTGTTGTCGATACCATTCAGGTAATACATGGAATAGACGCTATTCTCCGCTCCCCAGAGAATATCAAGATAACGTGATATCCGGCGAACCGAGGTGAGCGTCCCTTTATCGTGTTGCCCAAAAATCAGCGCGTCCGTTTTCTGACCGTTTTTTTCTACGTAGAAAACATTCGGCATTAGATTAATGGCGGTAATGTTGGTGTCGCTAGCGCTAGCGGCTGGCTCGCTGTTCAGGCTGCCGTATATTTGATAGGTGAAAAAACGATAGGTATCGACGCGTTTTTGTATGCCCTGAGCGATGGTCGTCAGCGAGTGCTTTTTGTCCGCCAGCAAATCGTTGATGTAGTTATAGCCAAACGTTCCGGTAATCAGGAGCGAGAGCACGGTAAGGAGTGAAAAATAACGCAGGATCATGGCTGGCATCAATTAACGCTCCTGATTAGCGGATAACGGCACGTGCGCTGGCGCTAACGCCCAGCAATAGCAGTGCGACAAACCCGAATGCGGTAGCCAAATTGCTGAACTGTGCAATAAAGCCAAGAATGGTCGGGCCGATCAGAATACCTGCATAGCCTACGGTAGTAATGGAGGCGATGGCCAGATTCGGCGGCATGATCTTTTGATTCCCCGCTGCGCTGAATAGGATCGGCACCACATTCGATGCGCCAATACCCACCATCACAAAGCCCAGAATGGCGGTGATAGCATTATCAATGCTGATCGTTAACACCAGACCAAGTGCGGCGCAGAGGCTGCCACCGGTCAGAATCGCGTAGCGGCCGAGCGCGTTAACAATACGATCGCCGTTCAGCCTGCCCAGCGTCATCGCGACGGAAAATGCTGCATAGCCCATGCCCGCCTGCGCACCGCTCAGGTTGCGTTCAACCGTTAAAAAGAGCGCGCTCCAGTCCAGTATGGACCCTTCGGCTAAGAACATGATGAAGCACAGTGAGCCAATGAACATCACCCAGCCGCGCGGGATGACAAACAGTGGGCCGCCTTCATCTTGATTTGTAGTGCGCAGCAGGTGTTGATGCGCGGTTGCCATCACTAGCAGCATAAGTGCGACAATCGCCAGGATTGCTATCAGCGGGGACAGGCCAAGCCACAGCAGGGCGCTGACGCCGCCTGCGCCGACAATCCCCCCGATGCTAAAGAAACCATGAAAACCGGACATCATCGCCCGGCCGCTCGCCCGTTCGACGATGACAGCCTGAATATTCATCGCGACATCGATCATCCCCATGGACGCGCCGAAAAAGAGCAGCGTTATCGCCATCAGAGGCAGCGTTTCTGCCTGTGTCAACGCGGGCAAGACCAGACAAAGCAGCGCGCTTGCCAGCAAAATAACGCTGCGGCACCCCAGTTTACTGGTGAGAAAACCGGTCAGCGGCATAGCTAAGAGTGAGCCAATACCGAGAGAAAGCAGCAACATCCCCAAAGAGGCATCACTGATAGCCAGCCGCGTTTTGACAAAGGGCACCAGCGGCGCCCAGGACGCCATAGCAAAGCCCGCAACAAAGAAAACGATGCGCGTGGCCGCCTGTGCTTTCTTGCCTGGCAGATTCTGATTAATGCATAACGGGTTGGAATTCAGCGTTGTACTCATCCTGATGAGGCTATCCGGTCGACGTAACAAAGGCCTATTTTTACCATAGTTAGCGGTCTGAATGGAAAGAATCCTGATGTACGGTTTTGGCGTGAGGGAAGAAGGAAGAGGCGGGGCAGTGGCGCGGGCAAAAAAATGCCGATTAGATAATCGGCAAAAGAATCGGTCAATTGAAGCAATAATGATGATGGAAGAGGATTTTAGAGCGATGCGCGCGACCCGTTTTGCCGTTTGGTGCGATTTTAGCCCGTGTTCACCGTTATGGTCATGAAGATAACCCTAAAAAGTGCGGTGGGACGTACCCTGCTGAGGGTAGCCTGTTGGTCTTGCGTAACCTCTCACCCACGACGTGTTTTTTTCCCGTATAATCCCCTACTTTGTGTTAGGTCTCCGGGGTAACGGTGAAACAACTTTCCGACTTGCTGCAGCATCTACAGCAGGATTTGCGCGAGCCACAGCCTGAACGCGCAGGTTTCAGACAAATAACGCGTTCGTTGACCCTCAGCGACGCGTCTGAGCTATTGCCGTGGCTGGCGACTCAGCCAGTGTACCCCCAGTTCTATTGGCAGCATCGTCAGGATCGTGAAGAAGCCGCCGTGTGCGGCAATGTGTGCGGGTTTCACCACATTCAGGATGCTGAGGCATTCCTTGTTCAGCAGCAGTGCGATCCCGATGTGCGTATCTGGGGGCTGAACGCGTTTAATCAAACGAAAGAGGGCGGTGCTTCTTCACCTAGCTACCTGTTTTTGCCCCGGGCGGAACTGCGGCGTCAGGATGATACACTTAGCCTGACTATTAACCTGTTCAGTGACACGTCATTGCAGCAGGATGCCATTGAAGCCTCGGCGTTTATTAACCTGCTTCTGCCGCCCGCTCCGCAGCCTCTTTTGCATGCGGAAGTGCAGTCTGTCGGGCATCAGCCGGAGCGTCAGGGATGGATCGATTTGCTCCAGCGGGCGCTGCATGACATCAATACTGGGCTGATGGAAAAAGTGGTTCTGGCGCGGGCGACCACACTCACGTTGACGCAGCCGCTACAGGCCACCACCTTTATGGCCGCCAGCCGAGCGGCAAATCACCACTGTTTCCATTTCATGCTGGCGCACGATGCGCGTCATGCGTTTCTCGGTTCCAGCCCGGAGCGGCTTTATCGCCGTCGGGGCAGCGAACTGGAAACGGAAGCGCTGGCGGGGACGGTGGCAAGCGATGCGCGCAAAGCCACGGAACTGGCCGACTGGCTGATGAATGACACCAAAAATCAGTGCGAGAACATGCTGGTGGTGGATGATATTTGTCAGCGATTACAGCAGTCCGCGCTGTCGTTGGATGTGATGCCGCCGGAAATTGTGCGCCTGCGTAAAGTACAGCATCTGCGCCGTACCATCCACGCCACGCTGCACACCGCATCCGATAGCGCGTGCCTGAATGCGTTACAGCCCACGGCTGCCGTTGCGGGTCTGCCGAGGCAAGAAGCTCGCCGTTTTATTGCTGAACATGAACCGTTTGAACGCGGCTGGTATGCGGGTTCCGCAGGTTACCTTTCGCGTCAGCAGTCTGAATTCAGCGTGGCGCTACGTTCGGCAGAAGTGCGGGATCATGTTTTAACGCTTTATGCCGGAGCCGGAATTGTGGCAGGTTCTGATCCAGAACAAGAATGGCAGGAGTTAGAAAACAAAGCAGCAGGGCTAAGATCCCTGTTAGACGGTGATATGTCATAGTTTTGTTTTATGGTTGTTGTGCGAGGTACTGGTTTATATCAAAGTCAGCGCGATAAAAAAAAATATAATAAGGCTGATCTCGATGTTTGCTGAAGGTCAACCAGGCCGACAACAGTTTGATCATTCGTATTTTGCCTATATCCATCATTTTCTGTGAGCATACAGCCAGTACACAGGAAGATGGCGGGAATAACCTGCAACCTGAGTTGTTGAGTACAACATGTCAACAAGTGTATTTAATCGCCGCTGGGCTACATTACTGCTGGAATCGCTGACCCGCCACGGTGTCCGGCATGTCTGCATCGCGCCTGGTTCTCGTTCCACCCCGCTGACGCTGTCTGCGGCGGACAATCACGCACTGATTTGCCACACGCATTTCGATGAGCGGGGGCTTGGGCATCTGGCGCTGGGGCTGGCAAAAGCCTCGCGTGAGCCGGTTGCGATTATCGTGACGTCAGGCACCGCCGCGGCTAACCTTTATCCCGCCATCATCGAAGCTGGGTTGACCGGCGAACGGTTGGTGGTGCTGACAGCCGACCGCCCGCCGGAACTGATTGATTGCGGTGCGAATCAGGCGATTCGCCAACATGCACTGTATGCTTCACACCCCACGCTGGCGCTGGATTTACCGCGCCCCACGCCCGACATTCCGGCTAGCTGGCTGGTTTCCTCTGTGGATAGCGCAATGGCGCGACTGACGCACGGCGCGTTGCACATTAACTGCCCTTTTGCTGAACCGCTGTACGGTGCCGATGATGGCACGGCGTATCAGGGCTGGTTAATGACGCTCGGCGACTGGTGGAACAGCCGTGAACCCTGGCTGCGTGAAATGCGCCAGAGTACGCTGGCGGTGCAGCCGGACTGGCCGCAGTGGCGACAGAAGCGGGGCGTTGTCCTCGCCGGTCGCGTGACGCCAGAACAAGGCGCGCGACTCGCGGCGTGGGCGAACGAACTGGGCTGGCCGCTGATTGGTGACGTCTTGTCGCAAAGCGGGCAGCCGTTACCCTGTGCGGATATCTGGCTGGCGCATCCTGATGCGGCGGCTCGTCTGCGGCAGGCGGAAATTGTCTTGCAGTTCGGCGGCAGCCTGACCGGTAAGCGCCTGCTGCAATGGCAGGAACAGTGCCAGCCGCAAGAATTCTGGTTAATTGACGATTTGCCGGGACGGTTGGATCCGGCTCACCATCGCGGGCGCCGTCTGGTGGCAGACGTGGGCGAATGGCTGTCTGCACATCCGGCACATAAACAAGCGCCGTGGGCGGATTTGTTGGCGGATATTGCCGACAAAACGCAGCGGCAGATCGACGCGCATCTGGCTTCCCGTTTTGGTGAAGCGCAGCTGGCGCAGCGCATACCGGCGCTGTTGCCGCCGGATGGACAGCTGTTTGTCGGCAACAGCCTTGTGGTACGCCTGATCGACGCGCTGGCGCAACTCCCGCAGGGATATCCGGTGTACGGTAACCGCGGAGCCAGCGGCATCGATGGCCTGATCTCCACGCTGGCCGGTGTACAGCGTGCCACGTCAAAAGCCACGCTGGGCATCGTCGGCGATCTTTCTGCGTTATACGATTTGAATGCGCTGGCGCTGCTGCGTCAGGCTCCCGCACCGCTGGTGCTGATTGTGGTGAACAATAACGGCGGCCAGATATTTTCCCTGCTGCCGACGCCGGTTGCACAGCGTGAAGCGTTTTACTGTATGCCACAAGATGTGGAATTCGGGCACGCGGCCGCGATGTTTGGCCTGAATTACGTGCGCGCCGAGAGCTGGGAACAGCTGGCGAATACGGTGGCGGATTGCTGGACTCAGGGCGGCGTCACGCTGCTGGAAGTGGTGGTTGAACCGAAGGACGGCGCAGCAACGCTTAATGAACTGGTCGCGCAGGTGGCGACGTGGGCGCACTAGAGTTTCAAGGGCTAAGCTGCCGGAAGGTGACGCATGGCGCGGTGGATTCTGGGCAGCCGTGGCTGGTGTGCCTGCATGGTTTATTAGGCTGTGGCGAAGACTGGCTGCCCGTTCTGCCGTTTTGTCGCGACTGGCCGGTGTTGCTGGTGGATTTACCCGGACATGGTGCATCGCGAACGATTTCCACAACAGATTTTGCCGATGTCAGCCGCCAGTTAAGCAAGACGCTGTTGGATCAAGGCATTGAGAATTACTGGCTGCTAGGCTATTCGCTCGGTGGGCGTATCGCGATGTATCACGCCTGCAACGGACAGCATGACGGCATGCTGGGGCTGCTGGTCGAAGGCGGTCATCCCGGTCTGGCAACGCCGGAGCTGCGTATGGAGCGTATCCAGCATGATGCACGCTGGGCGCAGCGCTTTCGTCAGGAGCCGCTGCCCACGGTCTTGCAGGACTGGTATCAGCAGGCGGTGTTTGCCGATCTGGATTCAGCGCAGCGTGAACAGCTGATCGCGCGCCGCAGCACGAATCACGGTGCGTCCGTTGCGGCAATGCTGGAAGCGACCTCGCTGGGGCGACAGCCCTTTTTAGCGGAACAGCTCCGGCACCTGTCGATACCTTTTGTTTACTTATGCGGTGCCAGCGACGTGAAGTTTCAAACGCTGGCGGCGCAATACGGCCTGCCGTTACTGAGCGTGGCTCAGGCGGGCCATAATGCTCATCAGGCGAATCCAACGGCCTATGCCGAGCGGGTTCGCTCTTTTCTTTTGCATCACGTTAAGGATTGATAACTATGCTTTATCCGAGTGAAGATCTGCTTTACGCACCGATTGAATGGCACGATTGCAGCGGCGACTTCGCCGATATTCTCTACCATAAATCCATCGATGGCATTGCCAAAATCACGATTAACCGTCCTCAGGTTCGCAACGCATTCCGTCCGCAAACGGTAAAAGAGATGATTCAGGCGCTCGATAATGCCCGTCACGACGACGGCATCGGAACGATCATTCTGACTGGCGCTGGCGATAAGGCATTCTGCTCCGGCGGCGATCAGAAAGTACGCGGCGACTACGGCGGTTATCAGGATGACAGCGGTGTGCATCACCTGAACGTGCTGGATTTCCAGCGTCAGATCCGTACCTGTCCGAAGCCGGTTGTTGCGATGGTCGCGGGCTATTCCATCGGCGGTGGACACGTTCTGCACATGATGTGTGACCTGACGATTGCTGCAGAGAACGCGATCTTCGGTCAAACGGGTCCACGCGTCGGTTCTTTCGACGGCGGCTGGGGCGCGTCTTACATGGCGCGCATCGTGGGTCAGAAGAAAGCGCGTGAAATCTGGTTCCTGTGCCGCCAGTACGATGCGGCGCAAGCGCTGGATATGGGACTGGTTAACACCGTGGTTCCGTTGGCAGATCTGGAAAAAGAGACGGTACGCTGGTGCCGTGAAATGCTGCAAAACAGCCCGATGGCGCTGCGTTGCCTGAAAGCGGCACTGAACGCAGACTGCGACGGTCAGGCTGGCTTGCAGGAACTGGCGGGGAACGCCACCATGCTCTTCTACATGACGGACGAAGGGCAGGAAGGCCGTAACGCGTTCAACGAAAAACGTCAGCCTGACTTCAGCAAATTCAAACGGAATCCGTAATGCGTCAGGTCACTCTCTATCGTTACAGCGTGCCGATGGAAGCCGGAGTGGTGCTGCGCAATCAGCGTCTGAAAACCCGCGATGGGCTTATCGTTCGCCTGCAAGACGGCGAGCGATTGGGCTGGGGCGAGATTGCGCCGCTGCCGGAATTCAGTGTGGAAACGCTGGCAGAGGCGGAATCAGCCGCGCTTGAACAGCTAAAATCGTGGGCGGCAGGGGCGGCATTTTCTGACGATCTTCCGCCTTCTGTTGCTTTTGGCTTGAGCTGTGCGCAGGCCGAGCTGGATCAGCGTCTGCCGCAGGCGGCGGACTACCGCAAAGTGCCATTGTGCAGCGGCGATCCTGACGAGCTGTTTGACATGCTACAGGCGATGCCGGGCGAGAAAGTGGCAAAGATCAAAGTCGGCCTGTACGAAGCGGTGCGTGACGGCATGATCGTTAACGTGCTGCTGGAAGCCTTGCCGGATCTGAAACTCCGTCTGGATGCTAACCGCAGTTGGACGCGTGCCAAAGCGGACGGCTTTGCCCGCTACGTTGCACCGTCATTGCGTTCGCGCATTGCGTTTCTCGAAGAGCCTTGCAAAACCCGTGAGGAATCTCGTGAGTTTGCGCGGGAAACGGGTATCAGCATTGCCTGGGACGAAAGCGTGCGCGATGCGGATTTTCGGGTGGAAGCCGAGCCGGGTGTGAGCGCGATAGTGATCAAGCCTACGCTGGTCGGTAGCCTCGCTCGCTGCCAGCAACTGGTGCAGGAAACGCATCAGGCTGGATTAACGGCGGTGATCAGCTCCAGCATCGAATCCAGTCTGGGCTTAACGCAGCTGGCGCGTTTGGCGCATTGGCTGACGCCGGACACGATCCCAGGGTTGGACACGTTGGATCTGATGCAGGCGCAGGTGATTCAATGCTGGCCGGAGAGCGCGTTACCGCTGCTGGCTGCTGAGCAACTGGACGTGGTATGGCAATCCTGACTGACTGGCCGTGGCGACACTGGGCTAACCAGACGTCCCAGCTTGTTTCGTTGAATAAACCTGTTTCGTTGAATGAGTCTGTCGCCTTGATTGACGACGAAATCCGCTGGAGCTGGCAGTCGCTTGCCCAGCGGGTGGATCATCTGGCAACGCATTTCACACAGCAAGGCGTGATGGCCGAGAGTACGGTTGCGCTACGCGGGAAGAATAGCGTCCAGATGCTGTTCAGCTATTTGGCGCTGTTACAGTGCGGTGTGCGCGTGCTGCCGCTGAATCCACAGTTACCTGATGCACTCACCGAGGCGCTGCTGCCCACGCTGAATGTGTCGTATGGTCTGTGCCTGAATGATAAACCGTTGCCGAATGCGATACGCACGCTTTCTTTACCGCCAATTTCTTTGTCATCAGACTCTTCGCCATCAGGCGATACCGAAGAAAGTCACTGCATCGACCGATTACGCTGGCAGGCCGATCGGCTGGCGACGCTGACGCTGACATCCGGCTCCAGCGGGATGCCAAAAGCAGCGGTGCATTCATTTGCTGCCCATCTCTCCAGCGCGGAAGGTGTGGTGCAGATGATGGCATTTTCCTCCAGCGACAGCTGGCTGTTGTCACTTCCGCTCTTTCACGTTTCCGGGCAGGGCATTGTCTGGCGCTGGCTTGCGACTGGGGCAACGCTCGTTGTCCGCGCACATCAGCCTCTGGATAGTGCATTGCGCGATTGCACCCATGCTTCTCTGGTGCCAACGCAACTGTGGCGACTGCTGTCAGAGGGGACATTCCCTTCGGCATTGAAGGCCGTATTGCTTGGCGGCGCAATGATTCCGCAGGCGCTGACGCAACAGGCGGAAGCGCGAGGCGTTAGCTGCTGGTGTGGCTATGGTCTGACGGAACTGGCGTCTACGGTCTGTGCGAAACGCGCTGACGGGCGTTCGGGCGTCGGCGTGCCGCTGCACGGGCGAGAGATTCGGCTGGCGGAGGATGAAATTCTGCTGCGTGGCAGCACGCTGGCCGCAGGCTATTGGCGTGACGGAAAACTGATTCCACTGGTCGATGATGACGGCTGGTTCCACACGCGGGATCGCGGGCGATTTACCGAGGATGAATGGCACATTCTCGGGCGTCTGGATAACCAATTCTTCAGCGGTGGAGAAGGGATTCAGCCCGAGAATATCGAAGCCGTATTGTTGGCGCATCCTGATGTTCAACAGGCCTGCATTGTGCCTGTTGACGATGCGGAGTTCGGCCACCGTCCTGTTGCGGTATTGGAGGTGGCACAAGCCACGACGCTTGATGCAATACGCGATTGGCTACAGCCACAGCTTGCCGGATTTCAGCGTCCGGTCGCGTATTATGCGCTGCCCGCTGAACTGAAAAATGGTGGGATTAAGCTCTCTCGCCAGCAGGTGAAAAGCTGGGTCAATACCATGCACCATTCGCCCAACACAACAGGCCGCGCAGCGCGGTCATAGGTTAGTTGTCCGGTGCGCTGGTGCCGGATTTCGCCACCTTTCGCGGATGATTGGTCTGATTATTGGCGCTGGTTTCACGATCAAACAGCGCCAGCTTCTCCAGAAACCACATGTCCTGAAACCGCATCGGGCTGTGCCTGTCGGAACTCATCGTGTGAGGGGTATCCATCGCCGTAGCGCGCTTTTCTGTGGCTAATTTTCCTTCTCTCATCATCGTTTCCTTCTGCCTGTTTTATCGTCATCCATGGTGATTACTATTATTCACTTTGTCTTTTTTGAGCAAATAGGCCGCGCTTATTGCTGCTATTGTCAGCAGCGCTGAAGGCAAACTTTCATGATTATTAAAAGAATAAATCGCTGCTCAGGGCAATTTCATGCTGGAGTGAGGGGGCGTTTCGGGTAGAATCGGCAACGATAACACCTTTACACGCGCGTTTAACGACGGTTTTTAAGGATATTGAAAATGAAAAAGTTTGTGATTGCCTGTGCAGGAAGCTTGTTACTTGCAAGTGCTTCTGTACATGCCATTAGCCTTTCCGGGGAAGCAGGTCGCGATTACGCTGGTGCCAGTGCGGGCTTCGGTCTGGGCATTCCTGGGCTTGCGGGCAATGTGAGCTATGCCCACGGCGACAACAACAATGATGTATACGGCTTCGGCCTGGGATACACCATTCCTGTTGGTCCACTCAAGCTGACGCTGGGTGGTAAAGCGCTGTACCTGAATCAGGATCACGGTAATGATGGCTATGGCGTCGCATTGGGCGGTGGCGTGCAGTGGCCGCTGAGCCGTCAGTTCTCGCTGTATGGTGAAGGTTACTATTCACCGGATTCCTTCTCCAGCCATGTCGACCACTATGTTGAAGGGAAAGCAGGCGTACGCTGGCAGGTGTTTGCACCGCTGAGCGTTGATGTCGGCTACCGCTACATCAACATGGCGCGTGAGAACGGCCCGGATAACAGACTGGCGGATTCTGCCTATATTGGCGTTGGTCTGAGCTTCTAATATACCCGTCATACTTCAAGCCGCAGGCGTGTTGGCAATACTCGGCTCATCTCTGGGCCTCGCCCTGAAGGGCCGCCGCAAGCGGCGTTCAAATTGGCTAAGCCAATTTGTCCTCGCTCACCCCAGTCACTTACTTGTGTAAGCTCCTGGGGATTAATGGACCTCATAAATGAGGTCCACCCTTCGGGCCAGCATTAGCGCTGTTCAAATCGGTATCTAACCGATTTGTCACTGCGTCGCCGCCTGCCTGCAACTCGAATTATTTAGGGTATCGTGGTTCGAAAGAAAAAGAGCGTGAATGTTGAGTTCACGCTCTTTTTTTATGACGGACATCCTTGTCCGTCACCCTATGAGCATAAAAAAACGCTCCCAGCGTTTTTTTATGTCTTGGATTAACCAATGAGAAGGTTAACTAATCGACGGTAGCCAGCCTGCTACCATCGCCAGTTGGATCAGGATAATCGCTACGCCGCTGGCGAAGACCAGTGCCAGGACCGGCGCGCCACCGCGCGTTGCGCGTATTTCAGGACGCTGTTTGCGTACCTGCCAGCTCAGCAGAACGGGAATAAGCAACGCCAGCACGGCCAGCGCAATCGCCGCATAGCCTAGCGCCATCACAAAACCTTGCGGATAAAAGAGAGCAAACACCAGCGGGGGAATAAAGGTCAGCAAGCCCGTTTGCGCACGCCCGATGATGCTATTTTTACGTTTAAACAGATCGGCTAAATAGTCGAACAATCCAAGCGCCACGCCGAGGAAAGAGGTCGCCAGTGCCAAATCGGCAAACAGGTGGACGGCCAGTTCAACGTGCGGTGAGGCAACTAGCGTGCGAATCGCCTGCATCAACCCATTCAATCCCGCCTGATCGGCCAAAATAGCGTTGAATGTTGAAGAACTGAGGCTGCCTAGCATCACAAGCTGCCAGAAAATATAGGCAATCAGCGGTATCACGCTACCGATAAGGAATATTCGGCGCAGCTTACGACTGTCGCCACCCATGTAGTGCACGATACTGGGGATACTGCCGTGAAAGCCGAACGACGTCAGGATAACGGGTAATGCCGAGAGCGTCAGACCCTGTTGCAGCGGCAGCGTTAGTAGGTTGACGCGCTGAATATGCGGCACCATGACGGCCAGCATGATGACAAGCATCAGTACTTTGCCGCTAAACAGGATACGGTTAAACAAATCGACGGAGGAGGTGCCGATACAGACGACGCCGCCGGCAACCAGCGTGAAGAGCAGAATGCCTGCGGACAATGGAAGTGAGTAGCCACTCCACTGGCTGATGCTGCTGGCGAGCAGCTCGCCTGCGCCGCTGATATACGCTGCCGTGAGCGCATACATCAGAAATAGCATGCTGAAACCGGTGATCCACTGTCCCCAGCGGCCGAGGTAGATTTTTGCCAACGTGCCTAGCCCGGTGTGCGAAGGCTGATGCTGATACACTTCAACCAGCAATAAGGCGCTGTAACACATCAGTGCCCACAAACCGATTAATATCATCAATGTAGTACCAAACCCGACGCCGGCGGTTGCTAGTGGCATCGCCAACATTCCAGCTCCGATAGTGGTGCCTGCAACGATAAAAATGCTGCCAAGAGTACGATTTTTCACCTATTCCTCTATAAATAGCGTGGCTATCCAGATATTTTTGGCAGCAGGGTAGAGTATTCAGTGATTTCTGTCAAAACGCCGTTACGAGGGGTGTAATTTTATATTTACACTGGAGTGAGGTTCGTCGGCGTTGGCGTATTCTTCGGCGGGCTGAAAGAAATATTGTGTTTGTTCATCCGACTTTTTAAAGTGGTTTCAGGATCGTCACGAGGAATAAAAAAATGCTTAGGGTCGAGATGTTATGTACCGGCGATGAAGTGCTGCATGGTCAGATTATTGATACCAATGCGGCCTGGCTGGCGGATTATCTGTTTCAGCAGGGATTACCGATGACCAGCCGGATGACGGTGGGGGACGATCTCGATGCGCTGGTGACGGCGATAACGCAGCGTAGCCAGATAGCCGATATCCTGATTGTGAACGGCGGCTTAGGGCCGACCAGCGACGATCTCAGCGCGTTGGCAGCGGCTACCGCAGCAGGAGAAGGGCTGGTTGAGCACGCGGAATGGCTGGCGCGTATGGAGGCGTTCTTTGCCGAGCGTGGCAGAGTGATGGCACCGAGCAACCGTAAACAGGCGCAAATCCCCGCCAGTGCGGAAATGGTGGATAACCCGGTTGGCACCGCCTGTGGCTTTGCACTGCAATTGAACAAATGCCTGATGTTTTTTACGCCGGGCGTGCCATCTGAGTTTAAAGTCATGGTCGATCAGCAAATTATGCCGCGCCTGCGTGAGCGTTTTGCTGTCGCAGATGCCCCGCTGTGCCTGCGCCTGACCACCTTTGGCCGATCCGAGAGCGATCTGGCAAGCCAGTTGGACGGCATGGCGTTACCGCCGGGCGTGGTGCTGGGCTACCGCTCTTCGATGCCGATTATCGAGCTCAAGCTAACCGGCCCTGCTGCACAGCAGGAAAACATGGAGCAACTGTGGGAAACGGTGCGCACCGTGGCAGGGGAAAATACCATTTTTGAAGGAACCGAAGGGTTACCGGCACAGCTGGCACGGCGTCTGGTCGAACGTGATATGACGCTGGCAGTGAGTGAAGATTTCACGGCAGGATTGCTCAACTGGCAGCTCCAGTCGGCAAATACGCCGCTGGCGGGCGGAGAACTGCTGGCAAAGGTTGAGGATACTAACCTGTCTGGGCTAGCGGACTATGCTCGCCATCTGGCGGAGCGTCAGGGGGCGTCGTTAGCGCTGGTTGTGGGGAGCCGGAATGATGCGGAGCTGTCATTAGCGCTGCATACGCCGGAAGGATCTTTCGCCCAAACGATACAGTTCAACGTACAGCGCTACAGCCTGAAAACGCATCAGGAAGTCGTTGCGATGCTGGCGATGAACATGCTGCGCCGCTGGCTAAACGGCTGGTCAGTGTACGGCGGACACGGTTGGATTACGGTGCTGAAGACGCTGTAGTCAGCGGTGGGATCCAGAGTGCCTCTGAATCGCATTTTTATGCCGCTATTGAAGCTGTTTCGTGCGCGATGATACCGTTATTTTCATGCTACCTCGTAGCACGCGCCCGACACGGGACGGCTCAATCGCCGCTCGCCCCGTGACCCCAGGCTTTCGGCGAGAATTATGTCGCTACGCGATACCTTCGTCGGTATCTGGCTTAACGGACTGCTTGCGACACGTTCCCGACGTGGCGCAAGCTTTCGCCGCGTCCTGCGGCTCATCCGAAGCCAGCTATCTCCTCAGCATAATTTTTTACGCCGAGTTAGTACGCCCGAAACTATCACAGCAATTCAGCATAAAACGATAAGACGGGTATTCGCCTGAAAATAAAAAGGCCAGAATCAACGTTCTGGCCTTTTCCACAAGAGAATCAATACAGCAACGAGTAGAGCTGTCGACGGTAGCGGGCGGCGAGGGCGTCGCTGGTGCCGAGGGCGGCCATGATGTCCATGAGCGTTTTACGTGCGCTGCCGTTAGCGGCGGCCAGATCTTTCTTCAGGAAGCCCATCAGCAGTTCGAGCGCTTCTTCGTTACGCCCAACCTGATGCAGTTGCAGCGCCAGCTGTACTGCCAGCTCCGCATTTTGCGGGTCGGCGTCCAACTGCTGCTGTAGATGCTGAATTTCTGGCGTATCTGCTGCCTGTTTCAGCAATTCAATCTGGGCAACAAGGCTGTGATAGCGGGTATCCCTGTCTTGCAAAGGAATGGTGGCCAACACGGCTTCCGCATCTTCACTGCGGTTGATCTGAATTTGTACTTCTGCCAGCATCAGACCGATATCGCTGCGCTGCTGGCTGAGTTGCCAGGCGTCTTTCAGCAGTTGCATCGCTTCCGGCAGTTTGTCTTCCTGAATCAGCTGCTGCGCCTGTGCGACTTTCAGCTCTTCTTCTTTCGGCAGCGCGCGTTTCAGCAATTCACGAATGGCTTCTTCCGGCTGTGGCCCCTGAAAACCGTCCAGCGGCTGAGCATCTTTAACTAGATACACGGTTGGGATTGAGCGCAGGCCAAACTGAGCCGCGACGCGCTGTTCGGCATCACAGTCAACCTTCGCCAGAACAAACTGTCCTGCATATTCCTGCGCCAGCCTGTCCAGCACCGGTTCCAGTTCCAGACAGTGCTGGCTACGCGCCGACCAGAAGTAAAACAGGACTGGCAGTGTCGTGGAGTGTTCCAACACCTGATGCAGGTTGGATTCATTGACGTCAACGATAGTCGCTTGTTGTTCTAACATGAGTAGTCTCTCTTACTTCTTGAATTCATTTGACTCTTAGATGGGGCCTGTCGGTGTCACTTACAAGCCTTGTGCAGAGGTGAGTGCGCAATACATCGCCCTCTGCGACCTTATCCTCGTAATACCTTATCCAGAAGACACCCCGGTAGCAAACGACGCAGCCAGGTTAAGGCGTGAGCCACCAGCGTCACGGGATAGCGTAATTTAGGCCGTGAGCTTTCCAGCGCATGATGGAGCTTCGGTAATATCGCTTCCGGCGGCAGCGTGAAGCGCTTGGCGATGCCGGGGTTGGTCACCGGTTTGTCCGTCTGCGTCTGTGCGACATTGCTGGTAAAGCGCGTACTGATCGGGCCGGGCTCGATCAGGCTGACGTGCAGACCGCTGCCGTGTAATTCCATACGCAACGCATCTGACCAGGCTTCCAGCGCATATTTGCTGGCGGCATACGCACCGCGACCCGGCGTTGACACCAGTCCCAGCACGGAACTGGTCTGGATGATGCGGCCTTCACTGTGCGGCAGCATCGCAGGTAATAACAGCTGCGTGAGCTGATGCGTGCCGAACAGGTTGCTGGAAAACTGCCGTTCAAGCTGCTGGCGCGAAATGGTATTCAACGGACCATACAGGCCGTATCCGGCGTTATTAAACAAACCGTACAGGCGGTTATCGGTCAGCCTGATCACCTCCGCAGCGGCTTGTTCCACGCTGGCGCTGTCATCCAGATCGAGCGTAATCGTTTCCAGACCGAGCGCAGTCAGGCGAGCGACATCCTCTGTACGGCGGCAGGCTGCAATCACGCGATAGCCACGTTTTTGCAGATCCTGAGCGGCAATCAGGCCAATGCCGCTGGAGCAACCGGTAATGAAGACCGTTTTTTGCATAACTTTACCTAATTCAAAAGCCTATTTATTAAGACTCATGGTTAACTAAGGGTTCCAGCTGCTTCGCCATCCATTCTGCGATAAACGGTTGGGCATCCCGGGTTGGATGGATGCCATCTTCCATCATCCACTCCGGTTTAAGATACACCTGCTCCATAAAGAAAGGCAGCAGAGGAAGCGCAAACTGCTCCGCCAATTTGGGGTAGATATTGCTGAATGACTCGGTGTAGCGACGGCCATAGTTGGTCGGCAAACGGATCTGCATGAGCAGCGGCTGGGCGTTAGCCTGTTTGACCAGCGTGATGATTTTCGTCAGATCCTGCTCAATATTGGCTGCCGGAAATCCCCGGAGCCCATCATTGCCGCCCAGTTCAATCAATACCCAACGCGGCTGATGCTGTTTCAGCAGGGCAGGAAGTCGCGCCAGTCCTTGTGCGGTGGTGTCACCGCTAATACTGGCGTTAACCACCGCGATGCCTTTTTTCTGCGTCTGCCACTGCGTGTTCAGCAGCGTTGGCCACGCGTTAGCGGCCGGCATCTGGTAGCCCGCACTGAGGCTATCGCCCAGAATTAATAATGTGTCAGCGGCGAAAGCGCGTACGCTGCATAATCCCAGAAGCAAAAGGACGAAAACATGTTTGCGAAGACCAGCCCAGCGAGTGCTACGCCAAGCGAAACTGCGCACGTAGAAAACATTCTTGAAGTTCATCATCTTAGTAAGCACGTTGGTCAGGGAGAAAATCGGCTTTCCATCCTTACCGGAGTTGAGCTTATTGTCAAACCTGCGCAGACAATTGCCCTGATTGGGGAATCCGGTTCGGGGAAATCGACCTTGCTGGGAATTTTGGCCGGGCTGGATGATGGCACAGAAGGCGACGTGAGCCTGATGGGCAAATCACTCAACGCATTGGATGAAGAGGGTCGTGCGGCGCTGCGCGCTCAGCACGTTGGTTTTGTCTTTCAGTCTTTCATGCTGGTGCCGACGCTGAATGCGTTGGAGAACGTGCAATTACCCGCGTTGCTGCGCGGTGAAAGCGACAGCCACAGCCGTGGTCAGGCCGAGCAGCTGTTACAGCAGCTCGGGCTAGGTGAGCGCTTACATCATCTTCCCACTCAGCTTTCCGGCGGTGAGCAGCAGCGTGTGGCGCTGGCACGCGCGTTCAGCGGTCGTCCTAACGTCTTGTTTGCCGATGAACCTACCGGGAATCTGGATCGTAAAACCGGTGAACGCATCGTTGATCTGCTGTTTTCCCTCAATCGCGATTATGCCACGACGCTGATTCTGGTGACGCACGATGAACAGCTGGCGGCGCGCTGCGAGCGACGTCTGCGGTTAGTCGACGGCAAGCTGCGGGAGGACGCATGATCTGGCGGTGGTTCTGGCGCGAATGGCGCTCTCCTTCATTATTGATTGTCTGGTTAGCGTTAACGCTGGCGGTGGCTTGCGTGCTGGCGTTGGGCACGATCAGCGACCGCATGGAAAAAGGGCTTAGCCAGCAGAGTAGAGATTTTCTGGCAGGCGACCGCGTGCTGCGTGCATCGCGGCCTGTCGCGGACACCTGGCTTCAGGAAGCAGAGCAGCGCGGGTTGACGCTTAGCCGCCAGATTTCTTTCATGACCATGACGTTTGCGGGCGATACACCGCAGCTGGCGCAGGTTAAAGCGGCGGACCAACGCTATCCGCTGTACGGTAATTTGCAGACGCGCCCCGAAGGGCTGCATGCGGAAGCGGGAACGGTGCTGGTGGCTCCACGCCTGTTGGCCTTACTTGATCTGAAAGTCGGTGACATGCTGGATGTCGGCGATACCTCGCTGCGTATCAGCGGTGAACTGATTCAGGAACCGGATTCCGGCTTCAACCCGTTTGAGACTGCGCCACGTATTCTGATGAATCTGGATGATGTCGAGAAAACCGGTGCGATTCAGCCGGGAGGACGCATTACCTGGCGCTACATGTTTTCTGGCAATGAGAAGCAAATTAGTGAGTTTAGCAACTTCATCAAGCCGCAGCTCAAGCCCGATCAGCGCTGGTATGGCATGGAGGATTCTGAAGGGGCGCTGAGCCAGTCGTTAAAGCGCTCGCAGCAGTTCCTGTTGCTGTCGGCGTTGCTGACGCTGCTGTTATCTATTGCCGCGGTCGCGGTGGCGATGGGGCACTACTGCCGCAGCCGCTATGATTTGGTCGCTATTCTAAAAACGCTGGGGGCAGGCAAACAGGCGCTGAGGCGATTAATCATCGGGCAGTGGCTTTCCGTACTTGGCCTGGCGGCGGTTTGCGGTAGCATGCTCGGTCTGGGGTTTGAGGCGCTGTTGATGAAAATGCTGGCGCCGGTGCTGCCTGCGACACTGCCTGCCTCCGGGCTGTGGCCGTGGGTATGGGCGCTGGGATCGCTGGTGCTGATCTCACTGCTGGTTGGGCTGCGTCCGTATCGACTGCTGCTGGCGACACAGCCGCTGCGTGTGTTGCGTCAGGATGTGGTGGCGAACGTGTGGCCGCTGCGCTATTACCTGCCGATCGTCCTGATTATTGTCGTCGGGCTGCTAGCCGTGTTGTCCGGTGGCGGCGTACTGCTGTGGTCGCTGCTTGGCGGCGTGGCGGTGCTGTCGCTACTTTTGGGTGTGATTGGCTGGGGCGGTCTGCTGCTGCTACGGCGTTTGACGGTTAAACGACTAGCGTTGCGTCTGGCGATTAATCGCCTGCTGCGGCAGCCGTGGTCGACGCTCAGTCAACTGGCTGCGTTTTCGCTGTCCTTCATGCTATTGGCGCTGCTGCTGGTGATGCGCGGTGATTTGCTTGAACGCTGGCAGCAGCAGTTGCCGCCGGGTAGCCCGAACTATTTCCTGCTGAATATCACGGCAGATCAGGTGCCACAGATAAGGGATTTCCTTTCTCAGCATGAGGTGATGCCGGAGCAGTTCTTCCCCATTATTCGTGCGCGCCTGACGGAGATTAATCAGCAGGTTGCGACGGAGGTGATCCACGAGGACGATCCGGGGGGTAACACGGTGAACCGTGAGCTGAACCTGACCTGGATGAACGGGATCCCGCAACACAATGTGTTGGTAGAGGGCGAAGCGCCGAAGACGGGAGAAGTCTCGATGGAAGCGAAAGAAGCCAAAGAGATGGGGATAAAGATTGGCGATACGCTGACCTTTACTGGCGACACGCAGCCGTTTAGCGCCACGGTGACCAGTTTCCGTCAGGTGGATTGGGAAAGCCTGCGTCCGAATTTCTTCTTTATTTTCCCTGTGGGGGCGTTGGATAACCAGCCGCAGTCCTGGCTGACCAGCTTCCGCTACGATGGCGACGAGAAGATGATTACGCAACTGAATCGCCAGTTCCCGACGGTGAGCGTGCTGGATATCGGCAGTATTTTGCGTCAGGTTGGGCAGGTCTTGCAGCAGGTAAGTCGCGCGCTGGAGATTATGGTCATCCTGGTCCTGTTCTGTGGTGTGCTGCTGTTGCTGGCTCAGATTCAGGTCGGGATGCGTCAGCGACGTCAGGAACTGATGGTGTATCGAACGCTGGGGGCTGGGCTGCGTCTGCTGCGTACCACGCTGTGGTGTGAATTCGCGGTGCTGGGCCTGGTTGCGGGAACGGCGGCGGCGATTGGCGCAGAGTCGGCTCTGTGGCTGTTGCAGCGTAAGGTCTTCAACTTTGCCTGGGAACCGAATATCGGGATGTGGATAGCACTGCCGTTAATCGCGGCGTTCCTTTTGTCGCTCTGCGGCGGCTGGCTGGGACTGCGGCTGTTATGTGGTAAAGCACTGTTCCGGCAGTTTTCGGGATAAAAATGTATTTACTGAGTTAGCTTCAGGCAATAAATACAATAGCGTGATGATTTTGCTCATCATCCGGCGTAAAAAATTATGCAGCGGTGGGCATGAACGTCGAGTGAGCGACAGGACGTCGCGAAAGCCAGTGCCGCGTCGGGAACGCGTCACTGGCGGCTCGATTAACGGTCATGAACACCGATGGCACCGCAAAGCGGCATAATTTAGCCGGAAAGCCAGGGTTCGCAGGGCGGCGGCGATTGAGTAACCGTGTTGTTAGTCAAGTCCTCTAACCGGCTACCACCCCATGATTTTTATCATAGG
>NZ_JBIXKO010000013.1:0-108032 GCF_044751765.1 Pectobacterium sp. CHL-2024
CAGATTCACCCTGTTTCAGGTGATGGTAGCTAACCATCACCCACTACCTAGTTCAAGATACAACGGATGTACTTGCAGCGTCTTTACGATCTACCCATTACCACCGCTCGACGCGCTTTACCAGTCAGCAGCGTGCCTTGCGGCACGCTGTATCTGATTATTAATGCAGGATTTTCGCCAGGAAGTCTTTCGCGCGTTCGGATTGTGGGTTATTGAAGAAATCATCCTTGCGGGTGTCTTCAACGATTTTTCCCTCATCCATAAAGATCACGCGGTGCGCTACTTTACGGGCAAAGCCCATTTCATGCGTAACGACCATCATGGTCATGCCTTCCTGCGCCAATTCAACCATAACGTCCAACACTTCGTTGATCATCTCTGGATCAAGTGCGGATGTCGGTTCGTCAAATAGCATCGCGATAGGATCCATGCACAGTGCGCGCGCGATGGCGACACGCTGTTGCTGGCCGCCGGAAAGCTGTCCTGGGTATTTGTTGGCGTGTGCCGCCAGCCCAACGCGTTCCAACAGCTTCTGCGCTTTAGCTTTGGCTTCTTCACGATTACGTTTCAGTACTTTCACCTGCGCCAGCGTCAGGTTCTCGATAATTGATAAATGCGGGAACAGTTCAAAGTGCTGGAACACCATCCCGACTTTGGAACGCAACTGGGCCAGATTGGTTTTCTTATCGTTAACGGCAATGCCATTGACGGTAATTTCACCTTGTTGAATTGGTTCCAGACCGTTTACGGTTTTGATCAGGGTTGATTTACCAGAGCCAGAGGGCCCGCAGACGACCACGACTTCACCTTTTTTTACTTCTGTGGAGCAGTCGGCTAGCACCTGAAATTGGCCGTACCATTTAGAAACATTTTTCAGGGAAATCATCAAACCGTCCTTTTTTTCAGGTAACTGACCAGCATTGAGGCAGTAATGCTGAAGAGAAAATAAATGAACCCGGCAAACAGGATCATTTCAACTTGTGTCCCGTCACGCTCGCCGATGGTTGAGGCGGTACGGAAGAAATCAGCGAGGCTGAGCACGTAAACCAGTGAGGTATCCTGGAACAAAACAATCCCCTGCGTCAGCAACAGCGGCACCATCGCGCGGAATGCCTGCGGCAGAATAACCAGCTTCATGGATTGCCAGTGCGTCATGCCTAATGCTAACGCCGCGGAAGATTGACCGCGTGACACGCTGAGAATACCCGCACGAATGATTTCCGAATAATAGGCTGCCTCGAACAGCGAGAAGGCTACCATAGCTGAAATCAGTCGAATATCGGTTTTCGGCGATAGCCCAAGCACATTTTGTAATAAGCTAGGAACCACCAGATAGAACCACAGCAGCACCATGACGAGCGGAACGGAGCGGAACAGGTTCACATACAGCTTGGCGAACCAACTGATAGGCTTGATCGGCGACAAGCGCATCACCGCCAGAATCGTGCCCCAGACAATCCCGAAGACCACCGCCGTTAGCGTAATTTTGAGTGTGACGACCATCCCCTGAATCAGGTACGGCATGCTTGGCCCAATTGAGCTCCAGTCAAATTCATGCATGATTTATTTGCTCCCCATATTGCCCGGCAAACGGGTTTTTCGCTCAACGACCTGCATAATCAACATAATGATGGCATTGATGCCAACGTACGCCAGCGTGATGGCGGTAAAGGATTCATACGCGTGGGCGGAATAGTCCAGCAGTTTTCCTGCCTGTGCCGCCATATCAACCAGACCAATCGTGGAAGCGATGGCCGAGTTTTTTACCAGGTTCAGCATCTCTGAGGTCAACGGCGGAACAATCACACGGTACGCATTCGGCAGTAACACATAGCGGTAGGTTTGCGGCAGCGTCAGGCCCATCGCCAGCCCGGCGGCTTTCTGGCCACGTGGTAGCGATTGAATTCCTGCACGCACCTGCTCACAAACGCGCGCCGCGGTGAAGAGCCCCAGACAAATCATTGAGGACAGGAAGAATTGAATATTGGGATCTAGTTCGGCTTTAAACCACATACCGATGTTGACGGGAAGCAGTTCAGGAACCACCAGATACCAGGTAAAGAACTGGACAATCAGTGGGACGTTGCGAAATAGTTCGACGTAGCAGGTACCAATGCCCGCAAGGAAACGATTTGGGACGGTACGCAGGATTCCAAATAAAGAACCAATAAGAAAGGCGATAATCCAGGCACAGATAGATAATGTCACGGTGACTTGCAGACCGGACAAAATCCACCCGAGGTAGGTTGTGTTGCCGAAGGGGGCGGCTTGTAGAAATATGCCCCAGTTCCAATCTATTGACATAACGAACTCCGGTAAAAAAAGGGTAGCGAAGCTACCCTGAAGATTGATGAGCGGCCATATTCCCGTTCTGTTTCAAACTACAGGTGTATTGTTTATTTTCCTGTTTATCGAAATTTCTCGGGGCAACATGTGATGGGGAACGACCATCACATGCCTGTCTGTCCTGCCACGAATCAGCAATCAGAGGGCAGATAGCTCTGCCCTTATTCTCATTATTAATTAGTTTAGCGCTTTGTCATTTGGCGCCTTGAACAAGGCCTTCATTTCATCTGACAGTTCAAAGTTCAGGTTGAGATCTTTTGGCGGAATAGGCTGTTTGAACCAGCGATCGAACCATTTTTCAGCTTCACCGGAGGTCTGAACTTCAGCGATGGTGTCATCAACCAGTTTCTTGAATTGTGGATCGTCTTTACGCAGCATACAGCCGTAGGCTTCTTCAGACTGCGCTTTGCCGACGATATCCCACTGATCGGCGTTTTTCGCTTTCGCACGTTCACCCGCCAGCAGTGCATCATCCATCATAAAGGCAACAGCACGGCCGCTTTCTAGCGTACGGAAGGAGTCACCGTGGTCTTTCGCACTGATGATACGCATCTTCATTTGTTTTTCTTCATTCAGCTTGTTCAGCAGGACTTCAGAGGTGGTGCCGGAAGTCACTACGACGGTTTTACCCGCCAGATCCGGGAAGTCTTTTACGCCGGAATCTTTTTTGGTTAACAGACGCGTACCGACCACAAAAATAGTGTTAGAGAACGCGGCTTGTTTCTGACGTTCCAGGTTGTTAGTCGTTGAACCACATTCAAAATCAAAGGTACCGTTCTGCAACAGTGGGATACGGTTCTGAGAGGTGATAGGGAGTAGCTTGACCTGCAGATTAGGCGCATCCAGTTTTTTCTTAACCGCTTCGACAATTTTGTCAGAGTAGGCTTGAGAGTAGCCGACCACTTTTTGCGTGTTGTCATAGTAAGAAAAAGGTACGGACGATTCGCGGTGTCCAATGACGATCACGCCATTATCTTTGACCTTTTTCAATGTACCGGCCAGATCTTCAGCCTGAGCTACGCTGGCGGCGGTGCCAAGCAGAAGCAGTGATAATGCCAGTTTACGCATTTGCATGTTCTAACTCCTTTGCTGTCGTTATATACCCGTCATCTTCAAGTTAACATTGTCTTCAAGCTAACATCGTATTGCTGTATCACTCATAATGCTTTGTGACTTCTCTGTGATAACGCTGCACCGTTAAAGCGCGAAGTTACTGTCTATACAGTTAAAAAGTAGCTGATTGTAAATAGATTGAAATAGAAATGTTTGTTTTTTGCGATATCCGCCGCACCAAATAACAGCAATGTCAGAGGGTGGCACCAATTTGGTGCATTGCTTGCCCCAATAGAGAGCTTTACGCCGACGTAATATCCAAAAAAATACAGAAACAACCCTTTACAGGGTAATAAGAGGCAAATACCGTGCCATAAATAAAAAAGGCATGCAAAAGCATGCCCTTAGGGATGTGAAGTGGGGATGGCTATCGGCGACGCAAACCGAAGAAAACGGCAGCGACACCGCCCAGTAACGTAATGATCCAGAGCGGCCAGGAACCGAAGCGCGCATAAGGCGTTATCCCGGTTGCTGGCACGACCTGCGTGCTCAGCACCGCACGCGTAAACTGCGGCAGACTGGCGCTAACATTACCATCAGGCGTAATCACCGCTGTGACGCCGTTATTGGTACTACGAACCAGAGGGCGCCCTAATTCCAGTGATCGCATGCGTGCCATCTGGAAGTGTTGCCACGGGCCGATTGAATGACCAAACCAGGCATCGTTCGAGATGGTCAGCAGCATATCGGTATCTGGACGGAAGTTATCACGCAACTGTTGGCCTAAGATGATTTCATAACAAATGGCGGCGTTGAGCTTGAAGCCGTGCACAGAAAGCTGGGGCTGAACGTAGTCTCCGCGGCTAAACGATGACATGGGGAGATCGAAGAACGGCGCTAGCGGACGTAACAACGTTTCCAGCGGGACAAACTCGCCAAAAGGTACCAGATGGTTTTTGTTGTAACGGTTCGTTGTGGGGTAGTGATATGGATCTTTGTCGCCCAAAACGATGACTGAGTTATAAAAATCGGTTTTATTACCCTCACGCCGGATATCGACGATACCCGTAATCAGGCTGCTATTGCGGCTACGCAGAATGTCGTCAATTTGCTTCAAATAGGCACCCTGACGGCTTTCAATATCAGGAATCGCCGTTTCTGGCCAGATAACGATGGGGGCCTTGTCCATATAAGGCAGGCTGTTATCCAGATAGATTTTCAGCGTGTTCAACAGCTCATCTTGTTCCCACTTCATGGCCTGAGGAATGTTGCCCTGAACCAGAGCGACATTGACGGCGCGTTCAGGTTGCAGGGTATACCACTGCACGTTGCGCAGCGGCCATGATAAAACGAAAACGCCGATGGCAATGGCCGCCGGAACGACTTTGCGTTGAGTGATGGCATAAACGAGTAGCCCGCTGAGGCTCATCAATAGGAAGGTAATGGTGTCGATACCCAGAAGGGGGGCGATACCTTTGAGCGGGCCGTCAATTTGGCTGTAGCCGAATTGCAGCCACGGAAAACCGGTGAGCACCCAGCCGCGCAAAAATTCAGTTAGCTGCCAGAGCACGGGAGCGGCAAGCACCAGACGCCACAGCGTTGTTTTCGGCCACAGGCGTGAGAGTAGGGCAGCAAACAGCAGAGGGTAGAGCGACAAATAGGCTGCAAGCAGAACGACCAGCGCAACATTGACAGGGCCGGGCATCCCGCCAAACTGCGCGATGCTGACGTAAACCCAGTTAACGCCGCTACCGAACAGACCCAATCCCCAGCAAAATCCTATCCAGGCTGACTGACGACTCGTACGGTTGAGCGTCAGTGCCTGTAAGCCCATGAGCGAGATAATCGCCGCAGGCCAGAAATCAAAGGGAGAAAATGCCAGCGTGCCACAGGCACCAAATAAGAGCGCCAGCAGGGCTTTGACCTGCTGGCGTTGTAGAAAAGAAGCGACAACCATTGCCAAATTATTCTTCCAATTTTGGTTGAGGGGAATTGTCAGGGATTCTGACATGAACCTGAATAATACGGCGGCTGTCCGCCATCGCAACCTTAAACAGGTAACCTTCTATGTCGATGGTTTCGCCACGGGCAGGAAGATGGCCGAAAGACTGCATAACCAAGCCGCCAATGGTGTCGACCTCGTCATCGCTGAACCGTGTATCGAAAGCCTCGTTAAAATCTTCGATATCGGTTAACGCACGAACGGTGTAGGTCTGGCGATTAAGCTGACGAATATCTCTGTCTTCTTCATCGTCGTATTCGTCTTCAATTTCGCCGACAATCAACTCAAGAATATCTTCAATCGTGACCAGGCCGGATACGCCACCAAACTCATCGATGACAATCGCCATGTGATAGCGCAGTGAGCGGAACTCGTTCAGCATTCTATCAACGCGTTTACTTTCCGGCACAACCACGGCGGAACGCAGAACTTTATCCATACTGAAGGGCTCGGAATCGCTGCGCATAAACGGCAGCAAATCCTTCGCCATCAGGATGCCTTCAATGTGGTCTTTATCTTCGCTAATAACGGGGAAACGAGAATGGGCGGATTCGATAATCACGTCCAGACACTCTTCCAGCGTTTGATCGCGCTTGAGCGTAATCATCTGCGAGCGAGGGATCATGATGTCGCGTACACGCTGGTCGGCGATATCCATGACGCCTTCGAGCATATCTCGTGTTTCAGGATCGATCAGTTCATTCTGTTCGGAATCACGAATCAGAGTGAGTAAACCGTTACGATCTTTTGGCTCGCCGTGAAAAAGCTGATTAAGAATAAGAGAAAAGAAGCCCTTTTTGGGACTGGGTGCATCGCTGTTTTGAGAATGGTCGTCGCTCATGCGTTTTAATTAACATCACTCTTGTTAAGGGATTATTGCCAGCCGTTGGAATCGACACAGCGGCTGACGTGGAGCAAAGAAGTACCCGATATCTTCCCGATCTCGGGCTATACCCGTCATACTTCAAGCTGCATGTGCGTTGGCTTTCCTCACTCACCCAGTCACTTACTGGTGTAAGCTTCTGGGATTCGTTGTGTCGCCGCCTTCCTGCAACTCGAATTATTTAGGGTCTATACAAAATGTATTTCTATTTATTCGGTGAGGCCATCTTTTTCTGCAAGGTAAGGATCGGCATAGCCCATACTTTGCATAATCTCGGTTTCCAGCGCTTCCATTTCTTCGGCTTCGCTGTCTTCGATATGGTCATACCCTAGCAGATGCAGGCTACCATGGACAACCATGTGCGCCCAGTGCTCTTCTACGGTTTTTTCCTGCTCTGCGGCTTCACGTTCGACAACCTGACGACAGATGATTAAATCGCCAAGCAAAGGAAGCTCAACCTCAGGCGGTGCCTCGAAAGGAAACGACAGCACGTTGGTCGGCTTGTCTTTACCGCGATAGGTGTTATTCAGGTCGCGGCTCTCTGCCTCATCCACGATACGGATCGTGACTTCAGAGACTTCCTGAAACTGTGGCAGAACGCCTTCCAGCCAGCGCTGAAAGTCTTTTTCTTCCGGTAGCCCTTGTGCTTGCTCGCTGGCGATTTGTAAATCCAGAATCACCTGACTCATTTTTGCTCCTGATCTGATGCCGCAGCCTGTGCTTCACGCTTACGCTGTTCTGCTAAGGCGTCTTTACGTTTCTGCTCGGCATTTTCCCACGCTTCATAGGCATTCACAATCCGTGCAACCACAGGATGGCGCACCACGTCTTCGCTGTGGAAAAAGTTAAAGCTGATCTCTTCCACATCGGCCAGCACTTCTATTGCGTGGCGTAAGCCGGATTTCAGATTCTTCGGCAGGTCGATCTGTGTGACGTCACCGGTGATGACCGCTTTTGAGTTGAACCCGATGCGCGTCAGGAACATTTTCATCTGTTCGATGGTGGTGTTCTGGCTTTCATCCAGAATGATAAAGGCATCGTTCAGCGTTCGGCCACGCATGTAGGCCAGTGGCGCGACTTCAATAACGTTGCGTTCGATGAGCTTTTCTACGCGCTCAAAGCCCAGCATTTCAAACAGAGCATCGTAAAGTGGGCGCAGGTAAGGATCGACTTTCTGGCTCAGGTCGCCAGGCAGGAAGCCCAATTTCTCGCCAGCTTCGACGGCTGGGCGCGTTAACAGAATACGGCGAATATCCTGACGCTCCAGTGCATCCACGGCGGCAGCGACGGCTAAGTAGGTTTTCCCCGTTCCCGCAGGGCCAACACCGAATGTGATGTCGTGATCGAGGATATTGGCGACATACTGTGCCTGGTTCGGCGTGCGCGGTTTGATTACGCCGCGTTTGGTGCGGATGTTGACCACTTTGCCATAGTCAGGAACGTGCTCCGCAGACTGTTCCAGCACGCGAGATTCTTTAATCGCCAGGTGAATTTGCTCAGGATCGATATCGCCGATGACGCCACGTACCGGGGCCGTATCGACATACAGACGTTGCAGGATATCGGCGGCAGCTTGCGTCAGCAGGTTTTTACCGACCAGCTTAAACTGGTTATCGCGGCGATTGATCTCGATGCCTAAGCGGCGCTCTAACTGCTTAATATTGTCATCAAACGGACCGCAAAGGCTGAGCAGGCGTTGGTTATCTGCGGGTTCAAGGGCAATCTCTTTTGTCGTTACGTTCAAATTATTCCTCTTGAGCGTTACTGCGCTGGCGCTTTCTGCCGGCACAAAATGAACAGTTGTCAGACGGCCTGATGTGTCAGCCATATGAATGAATTATTCATCGTGAATGCCCGATGGTGCAAGTCACAATCATGATATTGGGATGCCGCCTCGCAAAAGCAAATGTAAGCGGCATGAAATTGAAGCGGATAGCCTGCAATAAAAAATGGGTGGCAGAGCCACCCATCAATCACGCTGAGACTGAAACGTACATCGGTTAAGGCTGATAGAACCCGACGCCGATCTCGTTCTCTTTGCGGGTACGCGCAATCACGGAAGACGGTGATTCATGTACGCGCAGATCCATTTGATCTTCGGTGCGCACCACGATGCCGCGCAGCGAGTTGGTATAAACATCAACGATTTCCACATCGACGAATTTACCGATCATATCCGGCGTGCCTTCGAAGTTGACGACGCGGTTGTTTTCCGTACGGCCAGACAGCTCCATCACGCTCTTACGTGAGGTGCCTTCTACCAGAATACGCTGGACGGTGCCCAACATGAGTCGGCTAAACCGCATGGCCTGCTGGGTGATGCGCTCTTGCAGAAGATACAGACGCTGTTTTTTCTCGTCTTCCGGCACGTCATCGACCATATCCGCAGCCGGTGTTCCCGGACGGGCAGAGTAGACAAAGCTGTAGCTCATATCGAAATTCACATCGGTAATCAGCTTCATCGTCTGTTCAAAGTCAGCCTGCGTTTCGCCAGGGAAACCGACGATAAAGTCAGAACTGATCAGAATGCCCGGACGCGCATTGTGCAACTTACGGATGATCGCTTTGTATTCCAGCGCGGTATGACGGCGTTTCATCATCGTCAGCACGCGGTCGGAACCGCTTTGTACTGGCAAATGCAGGAAGCTGACCAGTTCCGGCGTATCTTCATAGACGCTGATGATATCGTCTGTGAATTCAATCGGATGGCTGGTGGTAAAGCGGACGCGGTCGATCCCGTCAATAGCGGCGACCAGACGCAGCAACTCAGCAAAGGTGCAGATTTCACCGTCATAGGTTTCGCCGCGATAGGCGTTGACGTTCTGCCCAAGAAGGTTGACTTCACGTACGCCTTGCGCGGCCAGTTGAGCGATTTCGAACAACACATCATCACACGGGCGGCTGACTTCTTCGCCGCGGGTATAAGGCACCACGCAGAATGTGCAATATTTATTGCAGCCTTCCATGATGGAGACGAAAGCCGTTGGCCCTTCGGCTCGCGGCTCTGGCAGGCGGTCGAATTTTTCGATTTCAGGGAAACTGATATCCACGATCGGGCTACGGGTGCCCTGAACGTGATTAATCATTTCCGGCAGGCGGTGCAAGGTTTGCGGGCCAAAAATAACGTCAACGTAGTGCGCACGTTCACGAATATGCGCGCCTTCCTGTGAGGCCACGCAGCCCCCGACACCAATAATCAGGTTCGGATTGAGATCTTTCAGCGTTTTCCAACGGCCAAGTTGATGGAAGACCTTTTCCTGCGCCTTTTCACGGATCGAACAGGTATTGAGCAGCAGGACATCGGCTTCTTCAGCGATTTCAGTCAGCTCATAGCCGTGCGTACTTCCCAGTAAATCAGCCATCTTCGATGAATCGTACTCATTCATCTGACAGCCCCAGGTTTTAATATGCAGTTTTTTTGTCATCGACTTACCATTACTCAGTGCGGATAAGAAAGATTCCCCTCATTTGGGGTGGGTATTGTAATCGCTCGCCGACGTTGTGACCAGCGCCGGAAACCACGCTGATTTGATAACTCCTTACTTTCTATAAAAATGCGGCTTTTCTGAAAAGTTACCCGTAAATCCAGTACACTATTTTCATGCATTTTTACTGGTGTGAATAAACCAGAACCAGAGAGGATAAAGCCAATATGCATTACGATGCGATTGTGGTTGGCGGTGGCATGGTCGGCGCAGCTGCGGCGCTTGGGTTGGCACAGCAAGGATTTCAGGTTGCCGTGGTTGAGCAGGAAATGCCGATACCGTTTGATGCCGCCAGTCCGCCAGATTTACGGATCTCGGCGATTGGCTATGCGTCGGTTGCGCTATTGAAAGAACTGGGCGCATGGCAGCGAGTGCAGCAGATGCGCAGCGCGCCTTACCGGCGGTTGGAAACCTGGGAATGGGCGAATGCCAGAGTCGTTTTCGATGCTGCCGACATTCACCTGCCCGAGCTGGGTTTTATGGTGGAAAACCGCGTGCTGCAACTGGCGCTCTGGGAAAGTTTACAGGAAGAGGAGCGCTGTCACTGTTATTGCCCGGCTACGCCGCAGAACCTGCAACGCACCGATGATGGCTGGTGCTTACAGCTTGCCGATGGGCAGCAACTGACGGCTTCGCTGGTGGTGGGAGCTGATGGCGCGAATTCTCAGGTTCGCCAGTGGGCGGGGATTGGTATCAACGGCTGGCAGTACCGTCAGTCTTGTATGTTGATCGGCGTTGAGACCTCGCAACCCCAGCAGGATGTGACCTGGCAGCAGTTTACGCCGAGCGGTCCGCGTGCATTTTTGCCGCTGTTTGACCAGTGGGGATCGCTGGTGTGGTATGACAGTCCGCAGCGTATTCGTCAGCTTCAGGCGATGCCGCTTACACAGTTGGATAAAGAAATTGCGGCCGCGTTTCCTGAGCGATTGGGCACGGTTAAGGCGCTCTCCGCTGGTTCATTCCCGTTGGTCAGACGCCATGCACAAACCTATATCAAGCCAGGCTTGGTGCTGCTGGGTGATGCCGCGCATACCATCAATCCGTTGGCGGGGCAGGGGGTTAATCTGGGGTATCGCGACGTTGAGGCGCTGCTGGACGTGTTAATTAATGCGCGTAATGCAGGAGAAGAATGGGCTTCTGAGCGCGTGTTACGCCGTTATCAGTGCCGCCGTATGCCGGATAATCTGATGATGCAAAGCGGGATGGACCTCTTTTATAACGCGTTCAGTAATGCGTTACCGCCGCTGAGCTTTGCACGCAATATGGCGCTGATGGTTGCACAGCGCGCTGGCGTGTTAAAACAGCGCGCATTGAAATATGCCATTGGTGTCTGATGAGTAATGAGGACGCCGCCCGCTACAGCACAGGCTCGGCGGTGAAGATAATATCGGTGTCCTCATTAGTTGTTGCTATAAAGCGAACATGTCCTATCTGCCTAACGCCTTTACCTGAGGCCTGGCTATCCTGAAGCAGGCCGAACATCATCTCGGTCATCTCAGGGCTTTCGAGACTATTTTCACCTGACAACGCCCCGCCCAATAGCGCAGAAAACGCGGCAGTGACGATTTGCAGATTCTGTCTTGTTGCATCGGGGGATTCTGACGCGGCGTTGAGTATCACAAGTCCATTAAGCTGCTGGCTTTTACTCTCTACCGACCCAATTAATCCGACGTGCTCATTAAAAATGTGCTGAAAATCATCGACGGACGTTCCCTTTTCCAACTTAACGGTCAATTCGAGAGGGATATTGAGTTTCTTCAGATTGGCATTCATCCGGTCAGCGAACGCTTGCGAAGACATCTTAAAAGAAGGGACGCTAGCAGCATCAGCCGGTGTGATGAAGCAAAACAGCAATGCCACGCTGAGTAGCAGTTTGCTTAACTGCGCACGTATCACGGATCGCCGCAATTGGCTGAAACCATGAATAACAGAGGATGTCGATAAAACCTTCATGCCCGCCCTTTTGAGAAAATCGAATGATTGGTTTGCATATGTTAGCACCAGATGATGTTAATACCAGACATAACAAAACGGGGCGACATCTTTCGATTGTCGTCCCGCCTGTGTTTTTCGGGTATCGATTTTATTTCTCTACAAACGGGGGCGTCAGCCTGCGCTACTGCCGGGATTCTGGTGTTACAGCTTCCCTTCTGCAATATCGAAGTTAACCACTCCTTTAGTTTTCAGATCTAAAGTGCATGCATATGTCATCGTCGTTTTGTCGTTAAGGATATTTGTGAATTTGACTTTGTCGCCGATGAACGTTAGCTGATTGCTTTTGCTGTCTAGTAAAAAGCGGGAAAAGAGATTATCGATTATGTCGTCAGCCCATTCGTAATTGTATTTTGAGGCTTTTTCTACAAGAGGCTTACAGTGAGCTGTAGCGTCAACAACATTGACTTTGAAAAGGCATTGCCCATCGGTAGGGCTACAAGCTTTTGGTGCTGCACTTTCCTCATCACTGCTAACCCAACGGAATATTCCCCACCCGATAGCAGTTAGAATAACGATCATAACTAACATCATGCCTAATGTGACGCCTGGGTCTTTAATCCCGCAGTGTGGGCAAACTTTTGCCGACATGGATACTTCTTTTTTACATTCTCTGCATTTCGTTAATGCCATGTGGAAATTCCGTCTTCAAAATAACAGCTAAGAAAATTGAACATAACAAGAGGCGCTTTTTGTCTTTCTGTCGCCACTTTGTCGCCATGCATAACAAAACGGGGCGACATCTTTCGATTGTCGCCCCGTTTCTTTGCTGTTTTACCAGCTTTGTTTGGCTGGGGTACGAGGATTCGAACCTCGGAATGCCGGAATCAGAATCCGGTGCCTTACCGCTTGGCGATACCCCAAAAATATGGTGGCTACGACGGGAATCGAACCTGTGACCCCAGCATTATGAGTGCTGTGCTCTAACCAGCTGAGCTACGTAGCCAAATGTACTGCTAATGTTACTTCACTTCAACAAATCTTCTACTATCAAGTAGATGGCTGGGGTACCTGGATTCGAACCAGGGAATGCTGGTATCAAAAACCAGTGCCTTACCGCTTGGCGATACCCCAACAGGACAACGAATTTTTCAGCATATGTTTTGAAATGGCTGGGGTACCTGGATTCGAACCAGGGAATGCCGGTATCAAAAACCGGTGCCTTACCGCTTGGCGATACCCCAATCACTACAAAACACTAACAAGCTTCGAAAAGCGATGTCAGACCGAGAAGATGATATGGTGCGGGAGGCGAGACTTGAACTCGCACACCTTGCGGCGCCAGAACCTAAATCTGGTGCGTCTACCAATTTCGCCACTCCCGCAAAAAAGATGGTGGCTACGACGGGAATCGAACCTGTGACCCCAGCATTATGAGTGCTGTGCTCTAACCAGCTGAGCTACGTAGCCATCTTTTCCGCGTCACCTTCATCGGCGTTGCGGGGCGCATTATGCGTAGTTGGCCTAATTGCGTCAACTAGTTTTTTCCCGAAAAGTGCCCTCAATGTACCGTTTGTTTGGGTTGTGAACAGTATGGTGAGAAAAACGCCAAAAAGCACGCATTCCCAGTCAATTAAGCGTACAAAAACGGGCCATGAAAGACCCGTTGATTGAAGAAATTAAATCGAATTATTTGTAGGCGGACTGGTGTACGCCAACCGCACGGCCTGATGGATCATCCAGTTTCTTGAAAGATTCATCCCACTCAATCGCTTTAGCTGACGAACAGGCGACTGACGGGCCACCCGGTACGCATTCTGCTGCGCTTGGAACCGGGAACAGCTCTTCGAAGATTTCACGGTACAGATACGCTTCTTTGGAGCCCGGCGTGTTGTACGGGAAGCGGAAGCGCGCTGTCTCCAACTGCTGATCGGTAACCTGCTGAGCCGCTACTTCTTTCAGCGTATCAATCCAGCTGTAGCCTACGCCGTCAGAGAACTGCTCTTTCTGACGCCATGCAACGCTGTGCGGCAGATAAGATTCAAAGCACTCGCGCAGGATGTGTTTTTCCATCTTGCCGTTGCCACACATTTTGTCGCGTGGGTTGATGCGCATAGCGACATCGAGGAAGTTTTTGTCCAGGAACGGTACGCGAGCTTCCACACCCCAGGCTGACATCGCTTTGTTCGCGCGGGCGCAGTCGTACTGGTGCAGTGCCAGCAGCTTACGCACGGTTTCTTCATGCAATTCTTTGGCGTTTGGCGCTTTGTGGAAATAGAGGTAGCCGCCGAACACTTCGTCAGACCCTTCGCCTGACAGCACCATCTTGATGCCCATGGCTTTGATTTTACGGGACATCAGGTACATTGGCGTTGAGGCGCGAATCGTGGTGACGTCATAGGTTTCGATGTGATAAATCACATCGCGAATCGCATCCAGCCCTTCCTGCACGGTGAAGTGAATTTCGTGGTGCACGGTGCCCAAGTGGTTAGCGACTTCCTGCGCGGCTTTCAAATCTGGCGCACCTTCCAAACCGACGGCGAAAGAGTGCAACTGAGGCCACCAGGCTTCACTACGTTCGTCATCTTCTACGCGACGTGCCGCATATTTTTTGGTGATTGCAGAGATAACGGAGGAATCCAGACCGCCAGAGAGCAACACGCCGTAGGGCACGTCAGACATCAGGTGGCTTTTCACCGCTTCTTCCAGCGCATCGCGTAGCGCTTCTTTATCCGTTTCGTTGTCTTTTACGGCGTCGTAATCAAACCAGTCGCGCTGGTAATACTCGCGAATTTCACCGTCTTTGCTCCACAGGTAGCTGCCAGCCGGGAATTCTTTGATGGTGCGGCAAACCGGCACCAGCGCTTTCATTTCAGAAGCGACATACAGGTTGCCGTGCTCATCGTAACCCATATACAGCGGGATAATGCCGAGGTGGTCACGGCCAATCAGGTAGGCGTCTTTTTCGCTGTCATACAGGGCAAAGGCGAACATGCCGCGCAGCTCATCCAGGAATTCAGGGCCTTTTTCCTGATACAGCGCCAGAATTACTTCGCAGTCGGAGCCAGTCTGGAACGCGTAACGGTCACCGTATTGCTGACGCAATGCCTGATGGTTATAAATTTCACCGTTAACGGCCAGAATGTGGGTGCGCTCGGCGTTGTAAAGCGGCTGTGCGCCCGTGTTGACGTCAACGATAGACAGACGTTCGTGAGCCAGAATTGCTTTGTCGCTGGCATAAACGCCGGACCAGTCTGGCCCGCGGTGGCGCATTAGACGGGATAACTCCAGCGCTTTCTTACGCAGTTCAACAGGATCGCTTTTCAGATCAAGCACACCAAAAATAGAACACATACATGACTCCCAGTAATGACAGATTCGAACTCAGTGCCATTGATTTAGCATCAAAGTGCCATAGGAATTCAATATTGTTTAATGAAAAAAGCCATTGGTGTGGTGTTTCGTTAATTTATTCGGTTTTTTGGTGTTGATTCGTCAAATTCATAGAAGGGAAAGGCCGGATTTTTAGGGATTACATAATCCGGCCAGAAAGGGAATCAGGCATTTTCAAGTAATTGCTGTAGCAGCACGCCATTCAGCATTGCCCGTTTGACCAGGGCGAACGCGCTGATAGCGGAAAGATGGTTGAGGCTGGATATCTCAATCGGCAGGTTGTGACGAAATTCTTTCAGCACCTGCGCGTTGATGCAGCGTTGGATCGCGGGAAGCAGCGTTTTTTCTGCTTCGGTGATTTCACCGGCAATCACGACTTTCTGAGGGTTGAACAGGTTGATCGCGATGGACAGCGCTTTGCCCAGATTGAGTCCGGCCTGTTCGATGACTTCACGGGCGAGGGCATCACCACGGTTTGCCGCTTTGCAAATTGCAGAAATCGTACAGCTATCGGTAGAAAGCTTGCTGGGGTAGCCCTGACCCAGCAGGTGTTGTACGCGTTGTTCAATGGCGGCGTTGGCTACGACGGTTTCCAGACAGCCGAAATTGCCGCAGTGGCAGCGATCGCCAAGTGGATCGATCTGAATATGGCCGATCTCGCCCACGTTGCCGTTACTGCCGAGAAAAATTTGCCCGTTGACGAGAATACCCGCGCCTGTGCCGCGATGGACGCGTACCAGGATAGAATCCAGTGAATCGTGGGTGGCACCGAAATAGTGTTCTGCCAGCGCCAGGCTGCGGATATCGTGACCGACAAAGCTGGTAACGTTGAAGTGACGTTGCAGATTTTCGACCAGTTGCCAGTTATTCACGCTGATGTGTGGCATATAGCGGACGATGCCTGCAACGGGATCAACCAGACCTGGCAGCACAACCGAGATCGCAATGAGCTCGCGAATACGGCGCTGATGGCTGGCGATAAAGCCGCTGATAACGTGAAAAAGTGCGGCTTCTAGCGACTCCTGCGTTTTTTCTTGCAGATCGTAGTGCGCTTCTTCCAGCGCTTTTCCCTGCAAATCGTACAGCGCAATGGTGACGTCATAGCGACCAAGGCGTACCGCTATGGTATGGAAAGGGCGGTTTTCGGTGATAATCGAAATGGCGCGTCTGCCACCGGTGGAGGCCTGTTGATCGACTTCTTTGATGAGCCCACGTTCCAGAAGCTGGCGGGTGATTTTGGTCACGCTGGCGGGGGCAAGCTGGCTCTGTTCTGCTATCTGGATTCGTGAGATCGGACCCTGCTGGTCAATCAGGCGGTAAACCACCGCGCTGTTTAGTTGCTTAACCAGATCGACATTCCCTATCTGCGCTTGTCCGCCTGTGGTCATTAAGAAGTTACTCGCTTAGGTTTAACTCAACGTTGGGGTAAACCTTATCTCAGTTTACCCCAACGTATTTTCGCTTTACCCCAAGGCGTTTCTCGTTTTATCCCCAAACAGGATTACCGTTAACAAACGTCTTGAGAATGTGATAGTCACGGTCAAAGACGGTCAGGTTGGCCACTTTACCGCTTTCAATACTGCCTAACTGCTTATCCACGCCGATGGCGCGCGCAGGGTAGAGCGTTGCCATCCGAATCGCCTCATCCAGCGCGATGCCCGCGTGTTCGACGCTATTACGTACGGCGTCGATCATAGTCAGTGCCGAACCGCTCAGGGTGCCGTGTTCATCGACACAAATACCATCACGGTAGTATATGGTTTTACCAGCAAAAATGAACTGGTCAATATCCGCACCGGCCGGTGCCGTGGCGTCGGTCACCAGCACCAGCTTATCGCCCTTGATACGTTTACTGTTGCGAATATTGGCCCAGTCAACGTGTCGTCCATCCGCGATAATACCGCAATAGACTTCCGGGGCGTCGTAAATCGCGCCGACCAATCCGGGTTCGCGGCCGGTCAGATACGGCATGGCGTTGAACAGGTGGGTAGCGAAACGAATACCAGCGGCAAAACCCAGCTTCGCCTGTTCCCAGGTGGCGTTGGAATGCCCGGCAGAGACGATAATGCCCGCCGCTGTTAGCTGGCGGATAACCGACGGTTCGACTTCTTCCGGTGCCAGCGTGATTTTCGTAATGGCATCCGCGTTGGCGCACAGGAAGTCGACGAGTTCCTGCGTTGGTTTGCGAATAAAGGCAGGGTCATGCGTGCCTTTCTTGAGTACATTCAGCCACGGACCTTCGAGATGCAGCCCAAGCGCCTGATGCTTATTCTGCGCCAGCCAGTCTCTCATCACATCGATGCTGTGCTTCATAAATGCATCGCTGGAGGTAATCAGCGTAGGTAAAAAACTGGTACAGCCTGAACGCTCGTTCGCCTGCTGCATGATCTCCAGCGTCTTGACGGAGATCGTGTCCAGCGAGTCGTTGAACTGCACGCCGCCGCAGCCGTTCAACTGGAGATCGATAAAACCCGGGGCGAGGAACGCACCGCTCAGGTCGTGTTGTTCAATGCCGGCAGGAAGCTCGGCAAGTGGGCAGACTCGCTCGATCAGCCCATCGGCAATCACGACGGCGTGATTATCCAGAATCTGGTGGCCGGTGAAGATCCGGCTATGGGTTAATGCGTACATCATCGACTCCCGCATCGGTTAGAGATTTTTCATGCTTTCCGTTTCTAACTCACGGAAATATTTAACGGTTTTTACCTTCAGCTCCATTGTTGAAGGCTCGTCACAAACCATGATGGCTTTGGCGTGAAGTTGCAGACAGCTGATGGTCCACATATGGTTAACGTTGCCTTCTACCGCAGCCTGTAGCGCCTGCGCCTTGTTACGACCGGTCACCAGAATCATCACTTCTTCGGCATCCAGCAGCGTACCGACGCCCACGGTCAGGGCAAATTTAGGCACCAGACTGACGTCCCCGCCGAAGAAACGGGAATTGGCGATACGGGTTTCTTCTGTCAACGTTTTGATGCGGGTGCGGGAGGCCAGAGAGGAGGCGGGTTCATTGAAAGCGATATGTCCATCATTGCCCACGCCGCCCATGAAAAGATGAATTTTCCCGTAGGACTTTATTTTCTCTTCATAACGGCGACATTCTGCTGTGATGTCTTCTGCGTTGCCGTTCAACAGGTTAATGTTTTCACGCGGAATATCAACGTGATTGAAGAAATTCTGATGCATGAAGGTATGATAGCTTTCTGGATGGTCGGTCGGCAGGCCGACATATTCATCCATATTGAAGGTGACAACGTGTTTGAAGCTCACCAGACCGGCTTTGTGCATGGCGACCAGTGATTTGTAGGCCTCCACCGGTGAACTGCCCGTCGGCAATCCCAGAATAAAAGGGCGCTCTGCGCTGGGCTTGAAAGCGTTAATTTTCTCAACGATGTGGCGGGCGGCCCATTTTCCGACGTCGGCGGCGGTGGTTAAAGGAATGAGTCTCATCGGCGCTCTCCTGATTTTTTAGTGGAATTAAATACGTTATTGCGCAAATCGCGCCAGTTGCGCGTTTTGTCTATGCATTAAAATTAGTCTACTCCGTTTTTTTTAATCTTGAAATAAGTTGGGGTTTTATTCAGGTATAAACTTTTTGTATGCAGTTTTTTGGTGATTTTTATCACATAATTACGGGGTTTAATTTGTGTAGCGAATTATTTTTCTTACACTCCCCCTAAGAACCACCGCTGCCACGTTTTCTCGACAATGACGTTTTCGACAGCGACGTTCTTCGGCAGTGAAATTTATTGGCAGGTTTGTTTGCCCCACAACATTTCATTACCTCGCAAAGGTAAGAGAGGGAAAAGTGAGTACTCTGAGCTATTTACAAAAAGTCGGTCGGGCATTGATGGTGCCTGTTGCGACGCTGCCTGCTGCCGCTATCCTGATGGGGATAGGTTACTGGATTGATCCGGTTGGCTGGGGAAGCGAGAACGCGTTGGCGGCACTCCTCATCAAATCGGGTGAGGCGATTATCGGGCATATGGCCGTGCTGTTTGCTGTCGGTGTCGCGTACGGTATGTCGAAAGATAAAGATGGTGCGGCGGCATTGACCGGTTTTGTCGGTTATCTGGTGTTGACCACGCTGTGTTCACCGGCCGTTGTTGCCATGATCCAACGGATCCCTGTTGAACAGGTACCCGCCGCATTTGGCAAGATTGAAAACCAGTTCATCGGGATTCTGGTCGGTGTCATGTCCGCCGAGCTGTATAACCGCTTTAGTCAGGTTGAGTTGCCTAAGGCGCTGTCGTTCTTCAGCGGACGCCGTTTGGTTCCGATTCTAGTTTCTTTCCTGATGATTCTGGTGGCGTTCATTTTAATGTACGTCTGGCCGGTGATTTACAATGCGCTGGTGTCGTTCGGTGAACACATTCAACAGATGGGGTCGGTCGGCGCTGGGGTTTATGCCTTCTTTAACCGCTTGTTGATTCCTGTTGGATTGCACCATGCGCTGAATTCCGTGTTCTGGTTTGATGTCGCGGGTATCAACGATATTCCTAACTTCCTGGCCGGCCAACAGTCTATCGATTCTGGTAAAGCTGTTGTGGGGATCACCGGACGTTATCAGGCAGGCTTCTTCCCGATTATGATGTTTGGTTTGCCGGGTGCCGCGCTGGCGATTTATCACTGCGCACGCCCTGAAAACAAAAGCAAAGTGGCTGGGATTATGCTGGCGGCGGCATTTGCTTCCTTCTTTACTGGGATCACTGAGCCGCTGGAATTCTCCTTCATGTTTGTTGCGCCGGTGCTGTATTTCCTGCATGCGCTGCTGACCGGTTTTTCTGTCTTTATCGCGGCCAGTATGCATTGGATTGCCGGCTTTGGTTTCAGTGCGGGTCTGGTCGATATGGTGCTGTCCTCACGTAACCCGCTGGCCACCCAGTGGTACATGCTGCTTGCTCAGGGGCTGGTATTCTTCGTCATTTACTATGTGGTGTTCCGCTTTACCATCACTCGCTTCAATCTGTTAACGCCAGGGCGTGAGCTGGCTGTGAGCGGTAGTGAAGCCGATGGCTATGACGTGAGCACGGCGTCTGCGGGTGAGAAATCAAGCGATACGGCGACGCTGGCGCGGGGCTATTTGCAGGCGCTTGGCGGAAAAGCCAATCTGACGGGCATTGATGCCTGTATCACACGTCTGCGTTTGAACGTGGCTGATTCCTCTCTGGTTGATGATGCGCAGGCAAAACGTCTTGGTGCGGCGGGCGTTATTCGTCTGAATAAGCAGAGCGTACAGATTGTGGTAGGTACGCAGGCTGAATCGATAGCGACCGCGCTGAAAGCCGAGTATGACAAGGTATAAGTATGACAAGGCGTAATACGACGATGTTGATCGTTTAACGCGGTGTTATACCGATGAAATGGATAGGGCGAGATAGCAATCTCGCCCTTTTTTTTCGTTATGAATAATTAAATGAAACTAACGGTTGTTTCCCAGCGTAGCTTGTTGGATCATTGTCGGTTATACGTCGTTTTAGCATTGAGGAATGAAGAATGAGTGAGGCTGAAGCCCGCCCAACCAACTTTATCCGTCAGATTATTGATGAAGATCTGGCGTCCGGTAAGCATGACCATATTCAGACGCGTTTCCCGCCAGAGCCAAACGGCTATCTGCATATTGGGCATGCAAAGTCTATTTGCCTGAATTTTGGTATCGCGCGTGACTATCAGGGGCAATGCAACCTGCGTTTTGACGATACCAATCCGGTAAAAGAAGACATCGAATACGTTGAATCGATCAAACGTGACGTCGAATGGCTGGGTTTTTCATGGAGCGGCGACGTTCGCTATTCTTCTGATTATTTCGATCAACTGCACGCTTATGCGGTTGAGCTGATCGGTAAAGGGCTGGCTTACGTTGATGAACTGACGCCTGAGCAGATTCGCGAATACCGCGGTACGCTGACGGCACCGGGCAAAAATAGCCCTTACCGCGATCGCACCGTGCAGGAAAACCTGGCGCTGTTTGAAAAAATGCGTAACGGTGGGTTTGCGGAAGGTACAGCCTGTCTGCGTGCAAAAATCGATATGGCATCGTCCTTTATCGTGATGCGCGATCCGGTGTTGTATCGCATTAAATTTGCCGATCACCACCAGACGGGCAACAAGTGGTGCATCTACCCGATGTATGACTTCACCCACTGCATTTCCGATGCGCTGGAAGGGATCACACATTCACTGTGTACGCTGGAATTCCAGGACAACCGCCGTCTGTATGACTGGGTGCTGGATAACATCACTATTCCTTGCCATCCACGTCAGTACGAGTTCTCCCGCCTCAATCTCGAATACGCGATTATGTCCAAGCGTAAGCTGAATCAGCTGGTTGTGGAAAACGTCGTTGAAGGATGGGACGATCCGCGTATGCCGACCATCTCTGGTCTGCGTCGTCGTGGTTACAGCGCAGCCTCTATCCGTGAATTCTGTGTGCGCATCGGCGTAACGAAGCAGGATAACAACGTGGAAATGGCCGCGCTTGAATCCTGTATCCGCGACGACCTGAATGAGAACGCGCCGCGTGCCATGGCGGTGCTGGATCCGGTCAAAGTCGTGATCGAGAACCTGTCAGCCGAGCACGAAGAGTTTGTCGCGATGCCAAATCATCCGAACAAGCCAGAAATGGGTTCACGTCAGGTCGCATTCAGCCGCGAAGTTTACATCGATCGTGCTGACTTCCGTGAAGAAGCCAACAAGCAGTACAAGCGTCTGGTGCTGGGTAAAGAAGTGCGTCTGCGTAACGCTTATGTGATCAAAGCAGAGCGCATTGAAAAAGACGAGCAGGGTACTATCACCACGATCTACTGTAGCTATGATGCGGAAACGCTGAGCAAAGATCCGGCTGATGGTCGTAAAGTGAAAGGCGTTATCCACTGGGTTTCTGCGGCACACGCGGTACCAGCGGAATTCCGCTTGTACGATCGCCTGTTCAGTGTGGCAAACCCTGGCGCGGCGGAAGACTTCCTGTCGACAATTAATCCAGATTCACTAAAAATTACGCAAGGCTTTGTGGAAGCAAGCCTGGCGCAGGCAGAAGCTGAGAAAGCGTATCAGTTTGAGCGTGAAGGCTATTTCTGTGCTGACCGCGTTTACTCCAGTGCAGAACATCTGGTGTTTAACCGTACGGTTGGGCTACGTGATACCTGGGTCGGCTAAGGCCACCGGTAAGAAGACAAAAATAAAACCGCCTCGGCGGTTTTATTTTTTTATGCGGTCGATTTATCGTGTGGAATCGTGCAGGGTTTCATCCTCTCGGCAATCCCCTTCACTGCAATGCCCATAAAGATACAGACTGTGGTTGGACAGTTTAATGCCGTGTCTTTCTGCGATCTCACGCTGACGTGCTTCGATATATTCATCGCGGAATTCAATGACTTTGCCACAGTCGAGGCAAATTAAGTGATCGTGATGATGCTGCTGCGTCAATTCAAAGACGGATTTGCCACCTTCGAAGTTATGACGGGTTACGATACCCGCATCATCAAACTGGTTGAGTACGCGATAGACGGTAGCGAGACCAATCTCTTCGCCCATATCAATCAGTTTCTTATATAAATCTTCCGCACTGACGTGATGGCAGACAGGGTCCTGTAACACTTCCAGTATTTTCAGTCTTGGAAGAGTGACTTTCAGGCCGGCCTTCTTTAATGCGGTATTGTTGTCAGTCATGCGGGTTTAATCCTGTTGCTTACTTATCAATGGAGGCTGCCTAGCCTATGACATCGGTCGGCTCAAAAAATGCAAAAGCGTCTCAATTATAGAACCGCGCATACAAAATGAAAACAAGGGAATGTTAACAATATTGTCCCCATTCACACTATTGGTATACAACGCAATTCGTTGTTGATGAATGAGGAAATGATGATGCACATACAAAGCCGATGGGATTATTGTACAGGTTTACTGATAGAAGTTAAAAAAATGTATCAATTATTATGAAAGGTTTTACCTATCAATGCTGTTTTCGGCTCTGATAGGGATTATCAGAGCCGAAATGGCTTAGCCAACCAGCTCTTTCAGGTTCAGCTCATCACTGATCTGTTTCACCCACGTTGTTACGCGTTCGCTGGTCAGTTCAGGCTGGCGGTCTTCATCGATAGCCAGGCCGATGAAGTGATTGTCATCGGCGAGTCCTTTAGAGGCTTCAAAGTAATAGCCCTCTGTTGGCCAGTGGCCGACAATCGTCGCGCCGCGAGGCTCAATGATGTCACGGATGGTGCCCATGGCATCACAGAAGTATTCTGCATAATCTTCCTGATCGCCGCAGCCAAACAGGGCAACCAATTTTCCTGTGAAATCCACTTCTTCCAGCGACGGGAAGAAGTCATCCCAATCGCACTGAGCTTCACCGTAATACCAGGTTGGAATACCCAGCAGCAGAATATCGAAACCTTCGAGGTCTTCTTTGCTGCTTTTGGCGATGTCATGAACATCAGCGACGTTGGTGCCTAACTGCTGTTGAATCGTTTTGGCGATGTTTTCAGTGTTGCCGGTATCACTGCCAAAGAATATTCCGATGAGTGCCATGAATTAAATAACCTCTTGATTCCTAATGGTATGGTGTAATGTTTCACCCACTTATCTGTTAATAATAACAGACACTCACATCGGGAGAAACTCGTATCGGTAAGGATGCGTAAATCAAGAGCGTGTGACATGCGAAGGTGAGTAAGGAAACGAAACGTATCTCTGCGTGATACTAAATTCCCCATAATGAATAGGGATTATGTTATTGTCTGAGATTCAGTACACATTTCCTTAATATAATTACGGTTATATATTTGCAACGACGTTTCATTTTTTATGGATGTATTTTTTATTTCGCTGGTTGTTTCAATTGTAATTAAAAGCAGACTTCTGTTTGTGAAAAATAAAAATCACGGAGCGGTACGTTACTATTCCTGAGAATTAAAATGCACACAAAAGATAATGTTTTATAGGGCTGAAAATCGGTAACATTTCTCGGGAATATTCTTAATGAATGGAAATAAGAACTATAACCATTTGCAGCTGAAACGATGCAATCATGAAAGAAAGGGTTTTATTCTTTTGATGTTAAAGAATAAAATGAAAACTCATCTCAAATCACCTTATTGCCTAATGGTATGTCCGTGCCAACGCAAGCAGGACGCGGGTGCGCGGCACGTTTGATTGCAACTCTCTGATTAAAATACTTATATCTATAGAAATAGGTGAATTTATTCTCAGTGTGAAAAATTATATTAATAAATATAGCGAGAACGCTAAATATTCTCTGTATTTAGCCGATGAGTTAGCGTGGTTTTTGAGTTTTCAACTCGGTGAAATGTGAACGCTAGGGAGAAGTGACCTGTTTCATGGTGTGAATTTTCTGATTCATATCGGTTGATTAGCGATAAAAATCTTTTTAACCATTTTCCTGATTTGGAGTGAGCTATGAAACTTATAAAAAATATTGCCATCAGAACCGCGATGCTGTGGGTGCTGGGCATTTTTTGTGTTCTTTGGGGTGGCGTGTCGATATATACCATGTTCTCTTTTAAAGAGATGACGGCGACCTCGAAAACCAGCACCTTGCTGGTTCAGAACATGAATTTTATCAACCAGGGCAACGATCAATATTTCCGAATGGTAACCCGTCTGGCGCGTGCAGTTGATGCTCGTCGCAGCGGTGATAATGCTACCGCAGATAAAGAGCAGGCTTCTGCACTTGTCGCGTTGGATAAACTGAAATCTGATTTGGTGGCGTTTAATGCTATCGATCATGCGGGTCTGGATGCTGCGCTGGTACAGGCGGTCAGCCGTGACTGGAATAACCTTGTGACTCAGGGCGTTGAACCGCTTTACCAAAAGGCCGTTGCCAACGCGCTGGATGACTACCAAAATCAGGCCAAGAACGTTGTGCCACCATTGAGTCGTCAGTTTGGCGCCTCTCTCTCAGCATTCAGTAACGCCAGCGCAGAGAAATTTGATGCCGCAGGTGTTCGTTTTGAACAAATCACCACGATTGGACAGAACATTTTGCTGAGCGGGTTGATTATCGGCCTGATCATGCTGTTCCTGACCGACCGCTATCTGGTGGTATGTCTGGTTCGTCCGTTAAACGATCTGCGCTATCACTTTAGCGTGATTGCTTCCGGCCACTTGGGCAAACCGATTCTGGACTTTGGTAATAACTGTGTCGGTCGCTTGTTCCCACTGCTGCGTGAAATGCAGGGGAGCTTGGCTAGCACGGTTAGCACGATCAGAAACAGCACGGATTCCATCTATCAGGGGGCTTCTGAGATTGCCGCAGGCAACAACGATCTGTCTTCACGTACCGAAGAGCAGGCTTCCGCGCTGGAAGAAACTGCGGCGAGCATGGAGCAACTGACGGCAACGGTGAAACAGAACGCCGAAAACGCCAACCACGCCAGCCAACTGGCATTACAAGCCTCGACAACGGCGAAGAAGGGCGGTGAAATCGTTGAGAACGTGGTGAAAACCATGGCGGAAATCTCCGGCAGCTCGAGAAAAATCGCAGAGATCACCACTGTGATTAACGGTATTGCGTTCCAGACCAACATTCTGGCGCTGAACGCGGCGGTAGAAGCGGCGCGTGCGGGTGAACAAGGCCGCGGGTTTGCCGTGGTGGCGGGCGAAGTCCGCAGTCTGGCGCAGCGCAGTGCGCAGGCAGCGAAAGAGATTGAAGGGCTGATTTCTGAGTCTGTTCGTTGTGTGGATACCGGCTCTAATCTGGTTAGCGACGCGGGTGACACCATGCAGGATATCGTTCGCGCGGTGACTAACGTGACGGATATCATGGGCGAAATTGCGTCGGCATCGGAAGAACAAAGCAAAGGGATTGCACAGGTTGGTCAGGCCGTGGCAGAAATGGACAGCGTAACGCAGCAAAACGCCGCGTTGGTTGAACAGGCCTCGTCAGCAGCCTTGTCGCTGGAAGAGCAGGCGGCGCTGTTGAACCAGACTGTATCGCTGTTCCAACTGTCCGATACGCAGTCAGGACTGCAAGTGGCGGCAAAACCGGTGCAGAAAACGCCGGCGATTGCCCCGCGTGCAAGCAAGGCGCTACCGCCCAGTAACGACAACTGGGAAAAGTTCTAAGCGTCGTTTTAATCTGAGATAGCGTGTGTAATCTTGGGTGAATGTTCAGGCGGCGTCAGAAATGGCGCCGCACAAGATGTGAATACTTAAGTTATTTATAAATATCAGGTTACGTCAATCAGGATTGCTGTTCGGCCAACTGCGCCAGCAACATCTCTTCAATCAATTCACTGCGGCTAATGTTCCGCTCTTCAGCAAGGCTGTTCAGGATATCGACGGCGTCGCTGTTAATCTTTAATTCAACACGGCGCAACCCACGAACTTTATCGCGACGTAGTTGATTACGCTTGTTGATTCTTAGTTGTTCGTCACGCGTGAGCGGGTTGGTCTTGGGGCGGCCCGGACGACGCTCGTCTGCGAACAGATCCAGTGTGGTGCGATCCGTTTGTTCTTTTGCCATAAGTAATGATACTGCAAGGTATTCGGACCAAAATACACCGCGCTGCCCGTCTTGTTTAAAAGATAAAACCGATGCCTATTCTCATCCTGCTACAGGATTGTCAGGTGGCGGTTTTCTATCTGTGAAACATGTTGGGAGTGATGCGTGCATTTTGATGAAGTGGTTACAATGCTTGTGGCTGAATCAGCCGTCCCTCTACTGCGGGCGCCATCATACCCTAGCCGCACTGGCGGCGACAACGGTTAACTGCCGCCGTTATCATGAATCCGCCAGTGTCAGTGTCGTCTGGTTAATTCGTGTCCAGAAAACGGTGGATAGCGCGCAAAACCGCATCGGGTTTTTCTGAATGAACCCAGTGTCCAGCACCGCTGATCACATGTGCACGCGCTGCCGGGAATTGACGCAATAGCGAATCGCGGTAGGAATCGTCCAGATAGGGAGAATCGCCGCCACGAATGAACAGAATTGGCCCTTGCCAGGCCGGAACCTCTTGCCAGCCAACGATGTTTTCGTACTCATCCCACAGCACTGGCACGTTAAAACGCCACTCTCCCTGTTGGAAGGATTTCAGCAAAAACTGAATTACGCCGTCTTCTTTTATGTGCTGGCGCATGAGTGTTGTCGCTTCTGCGCGTGATGTCACGCCCGCTTCCGTTACGGCACGCAGCGCGGCAAAGATAGTGTCGTGGCGACGCACCTGATAATCCACCGGTGCGATATCAATGGCGACCAGCTTGTCCAAACGTTCGGGAATGAGCGCGCTGAGCGCCATAGCGACTTTTCCGCCCATTGAATGCCCAATAACGATAGCGCGTTCGATGTTCAGTTCATCCAGTAATGCCAGCACATCCTGCGCCATCGCGGGGTAGTTCATCTGCGATGAACGCGGCGACAAACCGTGATTACGTAAATCGATTTGCAGAATGTCATGCGTGTTTTGCAAATCCCGGCCCAATACGCCAAGGTTATCTAATGTACCAAACAGGCCATGAATCAGGACGACAGGGAGCTTATCTGTGGGCTGGTGCGCATTTTGCCAGCGATGATTCAATTTCATGGTGAAGTTCATTCAGAGAGACATGGGCTTAGGGTATCATGACTTTAGAATGAATGTTGTCACTGAAGGGGCAGCAAGGAATGAAAGGCTTTGGGGCATAGTCTGACTTTTGCTATTGTCCCATTATGCCGCTGTTCGATAATGTTTGAACGCCTGTATAATCCTTTTGATTTGAGTCATCTATCCATCGATGTCGGGTTACAGAAAGGAAAATGTCTCTGTAATTTGCATGGTAATGGGTAAAAACAGCACTGGATAAAGATGAAAACTATTGAAGTCGACGAAGAGCTTTATCGTTATATTGCCAGCCACACACAGCATATTGGTGAGAGCGCATCAGATATTTTACGGCGCATGCTGAAATTTACCGCTGGGCAGCCTGTCACAACGCCTGCGGTAGCGGCTGCCGCAACGACGACGACGTCTCAGCCTGCCGCTGCACCGAGCCCGCGCGATCGGGTACGAACCCTGCGTGAGCTGCTGCTGTCGGATGAATACGCTGAACAGAATAAAGCCATCAATCGCTTTATGCTGGTTCTGTCCACGCTGTATACCTTATCGCCGCAGGAATTTGCTGCCGCGACAGAATCTCTTCATGGCCGCACCCGCGTCTATTTCGCGGGCGACCAGCAAACGTTGCTTCAGCATGGCACACACACCAAGCCCAAACATATTCCGGGCACGCCATACTGGGTGATTACCAACACGAATACCGGTCGTAAACGCAGCATGGTTGAGCACATCATGCTGACGATGCAGTTCCCAGCGGAGCTGACAGAAAAAGTGTGCGGCACTATCTAATTATTTATTAACCACTTATCTAACTACACTAACTACAGCGTTAGGGAGAAGCGCCAATGGCTAATCACCCAAGGGCCGGACAGCCTGCCCGGCAGAGCGATTTGATTAATGTGGCACAGTTAACGTCACAATATTATGTGCTGCGCCCGGAAGTCGGCAACACAGCGCACGCGGTGAAATTCGGTACGTCTGGCCATCGCGGTAGCGCGGGGCGTCATAGCTTTAATGAACCGCACATTCTGGCGATTGCGCAGGCGATTGCAGAAGAGCGTAAAAAGCAAGGCATCAGCGGCCCGTGCTATGTCGGTAAAGATACTCACGCGCTCTCCGAGCCGGCGTTTATCTCTGTGCTTGAGGTATTGGCTGCCAACGGCGTGGATGTGATCGTTCAGTTGGATAATGGTTTTACGCCAACGCCTGCGGTGTCTAACGCCATTCTGGTTCACAATCGTCAGGGCGGTGCACTGGCGGACGGCATTGTGATTACGCCGTCCCACAACCCGCCGGAAGATGGCGGGATTAAATATAATCCGCCGAACGGTGGCCCTGCGGATACCAACCTTACTAGCGTCATTGAGACGCGTGCGAACGCGCTGCTGGCGGATGAACTGCGTGACGTGAAGCGCATTACGCTGGATCAGGCATTGAACAGCGGACACGTCCATGAACAGGATCTGGTTCAGGCCTATGTCGAAGGGCTGGCTAGCGTGGTGGACATGGCGGCGATCCAACGCGCCGGTTTGAAGCTGGGCGTCGACCCGCTGGGCGGTTCCGGTATTGCCTACTGGCAGCGTATTGCAGAGCACTACAAGCTGGATCTGACACTGGTGAACGATGCCGTCGATCAGACATTCCGCTTTATGTCGCTGGATCATGACGGTGTGATCCGTATGGATTGCTCGTCAGAATTCGCCATGGCTGGGCTGCTGGCGCTGCGTGACAAATTCGATCTGGCGTTTGCCAACGATCCTGACTATGACCGCCACGGTATTGTCACGCCTTCCGGGCTGATGAACCCGAACCACTATCTGGCGGTAGCGATCAACTATCTGTTCCAGCACCGTCCTCAGTGGGGACAATCTGTTGCTGTCGGCAAAACGCTGGTATCCAGTGCGATGATCGATCGCGTAGTGGCAGATTTGGGTCGTAAGCTGGTAGAAGTGCCGGTTGGCTTCAAATGGTTCGTTGATGGTTTGTATGACGGCAGCTTTGGCTTCGGCGGTGAAGAGAGTGCGGGGGCGTCTTTCCTGCGCTTTGATGGCACGCCGTGGTCGACGGATAAAGACGGCATCATCCTGTGTCTGCTGGCGGCGGAAATTACGGCCGTGACGGGTAAAAACCCGCAGCAGCACTATGATGAGCTGGCACAGCGTTTTGGCGCGCCGAGCTACAACCGTATTCAGGCTTCCGCGACGCATGCGCAAAAAGCGGTGCTGTCCAAGCTGTCACCTGAGCAGGTATCAGCCAGCACGCTGGCGGGCGATCCGATTACTGCACGCCTGACTGCGGCACCGGGTAACGGTGCATCGATTGGTGGCCTGAAAGTGATGACGGAAAACGGCTGGTTTGCTGCGCGTCCTTCCGGCACGGAAGAAGCCTACAAAATCTACTGTGAAAGTTTCCTCGGGGCGGAACACCGCGAGCGAATCGAGAAAGAAGCGGTAGAAATTGTCAGTGCGGTACTCGCAACGGCTAAATAACTGAAAAGGCGCTGCTTGCAGCGCCTTTTTTTATCTTGTACGGACAGAAAACGCAGAACGCCTTTATCCCAACGCGACCAGTAGCGCTCCGACGGAAATCAGCGCCACGCCGGCTCCCGCCATCAGCGAAATTTTTTCTCCCAGCAGTATGACTGCCAGCACGACCGCGAAGACCACGCTGAGCTTATCGATCGGCGCGACCTGTGCGACGTTACCGTTCTTCAACGCCACAAAGTAAAATAGCCACGACAGCGCACCGGCAACACCGCTGAGCACAATGAACAACAGCGCTTTCTTATTGGCGACAATCTCACCGACCAGCGCCAGCTTACCCTGTGCGACCACCACGCCCACCAGGAAAAGTGCCATGATGACGGCACGAATTGCGGTCGCCGTATTGGCGTCCAAATTTTGCAGACCGATCTTGCCAAATATCGCGACCATCGCGGCGCATACAGCAGACAGCAAGGCGTAAATTAACCAACTACTCATGACGGCGTATTCCTGAAGAAAAGACAGGCACGTACTGCGGGAGCGGTTCTCCACGGACGTTGCCTGATACAGGAGGATGATTTTACGGCATAAAACGATAGCCGATAGCGGTTTCAGTCAAGAGATGGCGCGGTCTTGCCGGATCGCTTTCCAGCTTCTGGCGCAGGTGCCCCATATAAATGCGCAGATAATGGCTATGCTCGACGGCGTTCGGCCCCCAAACCTGCGTCAGGAGTTGACGTTGCGTCAGCACTTTGCCGGGGCTGGCGAGCAGCGTTGCCAGCAGGCGAAATTCGATGGGCGTCAGGTGCAGTTCCTGACCGTCGCGATTCACCTGCCGATTAAGTAAATCGACAGTAATATTCCCGAAGCTCACCAGCGGCGTTTCCTGCTGTGTATTGCTATGACGCCGCAGCGCGACGCGCAGTCGTGCCAGCAGTTCGCCGATGCCGAACGGTTTGGTCAGGTAATCATCGGCACCCGCATCCAGCGCGTCTATTTTATCCTGCTCGTCGGTGCGGGCAGACAGCACAATCACGGGCAGGCTGCTCCACTGGCGTAAATCGCGGATGTAGTCGATACCGTTGCCGTCCGGCAGGCCCAAATCGAGAATAATCAGATCGGGCTTACGCGTGGCCGCTTCCAGCAAACCGCGCTGCATCGTTTCTGCGTCGAACACGCGACAGCCTTCGCCTTCCAGCGCTTGACGAACAAAACGACGTATCTCTTTTTCATCCTCAACGATCAGAATAGTGGCCTGCAATGGATTCAGTGCTCCTCAATATCTTCCGGTTCGAGATCCGGCGGTGCCGATAGCGGTAGCGTGAAGTGGAAAGCGGCACCACCGCTTTCCGCATTTGTTGCCCAGATACGGCCACCGTGAATTTCCACAATTGCCCGACAAATTGCCAGTCCCAGCCCCACGCCGGGAATCGACGACTCTTTGTGACCACGGGAAAATTTATCAAAAATCATGTTTTCTTGACTAGGTTCAATCCCCGGGCCATTGTCCTGCACGATGATTTCCAACGCATTCTCCTGCGTACCAGACTGCGAGGCTGTGTTCTCTGCGACAAGGCTGGTGGGAATAACGCTCGCTGAAATCGCGATGGTGGCCTGTTCTCCGGCGTACTTCAGCGCATTCTCCAGCAGGTTAATGAACACGCGTTCCATCAGCCCCGCATCACAATAAACCAGAACCATCTCATCAGGTAGATTAACCTGAATGGTGTTTTTCGCCAGTGCGCTTTCCAACTGTTGCAGGGCACTGCCGATGAGTTCCTCCGGCGTTTGCCACTCTTTGCGCAGGTTAAAGCCGTCCGACTGAATACGCGCCATATCGAGCAAATTATTCACCAGCCGCGTGGTGTTTAAAATGTGCTGGCGAATCTGGTTGGCCTGCTGAGCATAAGGCGACCCTTCGCTTGCCAGATTCAACGTTAGAATCTCGGCCTGACCAAACAGGACGGTCAGCGGCGTGCGGAGGTCGTGCGAGAGCGCGGCCAGCAGCGAGTTACGCAACTGCTCACGCTCGGCATCCAGACGGGCATTTTCCGTACTTTGCATCAGATGCAGACGCTCCAACGCATTGGCGATCAGCACGGCAAAGGTTTCCAGCAGGCGCTGCTGTTCGGGGATCATCAACTGGCGGGCGTTATTGGGCTCGATCGCTAACACGCCGAAGATTTGCTGCGTGGTGGCGAGCGGCAGGATCTGATACGACACGCCGGGCAGGGTAGACGTTCCTGCTCCGGCCGGTGCGCGATGATCGAAGCTCCAGCGGGCGATAGCACGATCGACAATCAACTGCTGACCGTCCCGCGCGGGCTGTGCGAGTTCAGGCGAGGTATGATGCAGGCTATCGGCGAGCAGAACTGCGATTCTGGCCTGAAACGTCGTGCTGAGAAAATGCTGGCTGGCTTCGACAATATCGGCGCTGGACAGGCTGCGGTTCAGCGCCTTGGACATCTCATACAGATGGCGGACTCGCTGCTCGCGATAGCGGGCGACTCTTGCCTGATAGCGCACGCCAGCGGTCAGATTACCAACCAGCAGGCCGACGCCAAGCATCACAGCAAAGGTGACCAGATATTGCGCATCCGACACGGCGAACGTGCCGCGCGGTAGAATAAAGAAGAGATCAAAACTGGCGACGTTGATGACGGCGGCGAACACCGACGGCCAGCGGCCAAAGAAAAGCGCGACGATCACCACGGCCAGCAGATAAATCATCACCAGATTGACCGGCTCCAGCATGGCGAACGGCGACCATGACGCGAGCAGGGTGATAAAGGCGCACAGCAGCGTGGCGAGCCCGCAGCCAAACAGCTGCATACGCCATTTTTCTACTATCCCGCGGGCATCAGGCGTTTTAATCGGTGTGGCTGGCGCGTCATCCTGCACGGCCACCACGACCAGATCGAGATCCGGCCCCAGTCGGCCGAGCCGTTCGGCAAAGCGTGTGCGCCACCACCAGCCGAAGCGCTGCTCTACGTGGCGGCCAATAACGATCTTGCCGAGGTTGTGCTCGCGCGCATAGCGCAGGACGGCAAGTTCTTCGTCGGGTTCAGATAGCGTAACGGTTTCTGCCCCTAAATCCTGTGCCAGCTTGAGCGCCCGCAAGATGGCGCGTCGCTGGGGTTCAGGCAAACGGTGCAGACGCGGCGTTTCGACGTAAACGGCGTGCCAGGCGCTGCCCAACCGTGCCGCCAGCCGCGCAGCCGTACGCACCAGTTTTTCATTACCCGTGCCGTGGCCGATGCATAACAGAATGGCATCGCGCGTATGCCAGACCTGTTCGCGTCCTTTTCCTGCACGCATGGCACGCATTTGATCGTCAACCCGATCCGCCATGCGCCGCAGCGCCAGCTCACGCAGGGCGATCAAATTACCTTTACGAAAAAAATTCTCGACGGCGCGCTCGGCCTGTAGCGGCAGATACACTTTGCCCTCATTCAGGCGCTGTCGCAGATCGTCCGGCGGCAAGTCCACCAAAATCACTTCGCTGGCCTGATCGAAGATTGGGTCCGGTACGGTTTCCCGTACCCGAATTCCCGTGACGCCGCCGACCACATCATTCAGGCTTTCCAGATGCTGAACGTTCACTGTCGTAAAGACGTCGATACCGGCATCGAGCAGTTCCTGCACATCCTGCCAGCGTTTTGGGTGGCGAGAGCCGTTGACGTTACTGTGCGCCAGTTCGTCGATCAGAATCAGCGCCGGACAGCGCGCCAGCGCCGCATCCAGATCGAATTCGACAGTATGGCGACCGTGGTGGCGAAAATGCCTGAGCGGCAGCAGCGGTAAGCCATCCAGCAGCGCAGCGGTTTCGCTACGGCCGTGGGTTTCGACCACGCCGACAAGGATATCCAATCCTTGAGCGCGTAGCCGCTGGGCTTCCTGCAACATGGCATAGGTTTTCCCGACGCCCGCGCAGGCGCCAAAAAAGATCTTCAGCTTGCCGCGCGGTGGCGCACCGACCTGAGCCAGCAGGCTATCGGGATCCGGGCGACGATCTTCACCGTCAATCATGTTCTATCCCTTATTAGCGCGGCCTGAACGGTGGTCAGGCCGCAGCAAAGACGGCGGGGAGTCTGGCTCCCCGTATATACCCTAAATAATTCGAGCTGCATGAAGGCGGCAACTGCGCGAATCCCCAGGAGCTTACACAAGTAAGTGACTGGGGTGAGTAAGGGCAGCCAACGCACAAGCAGCTTGAAGTATGACGGGTATGATGATTAATAGTAACGCACTGCCGATTAAGGCAGGGGTTTTTCCTTATCCAGTGCCAGATTCAGCAACAGGACATTGACCACCGGCTGCCCAATGAACGCGGGCTTACTCGTTTCGGTAAAGCGATCGATCAGTTGCTGCACCTGTTGGAGCGACATTCCTCTGGCCTGCGCGATGTAGAGCGCCTGATAGCGCGCGGCTTCTGGGGAAATCTGCGGATCCAGACCGCTGCCGGATGCCGTCAACAGTTCAACAGGTACCGGCTGCTGATTGCCAACCGCCTGATGCCAGTGAGCGGCGCGTTCGCCGATCTGTTTGTCCAGCGCCGGATTGCTGGCGGTCAGATTGCTACCGCCGGACGCCAGCGCGTTATAAGGCGCATCTGATGTGGCGGACGGACGCCCCTGAAAATAGCCCGCCCGACTGAATGACTGCCCGATCAGGGATGACCCCACGGCGGTATTCTCACGGTAAATCAGCGATCCGTTTGCCTGTGTTGGGAACAGCCACTGTGCCAGCACCGTTGTCAGTAGCGGGTAGGCCAGACCGGTAACCAGCAGCAATAATAAGAATAAAAACAAAGAAGAACGTAAATAGCGCATAGCGTATACCCGTCAGTCCTTAAGCCAGATTCAGCCCAGTCAGCAACATATCAATCAGCTTGATACCGAGGAACGGTACCAGCAGCCCGCCAAGACCATAAATCCACAGATTGCGGCTTAACTGCGCCGCGGCGCTCATAGGTCGATAGCGAATCCCTTTGAGCGCCAGCGGGATCAGAAACACGATAATCAGCGCATTGAAGATCACCGCCGACAGCATGGCCGAGGTGGGGGAATGCAGCTGCATCACGTTGAGCGCATTGAGCTGCGGATAGGTGGCAGCAAAAGCCGCCGGGATAATGGCGAAATACTTCGCCACGTCGTTGGCGATACTAAACGTGGTCAGCGAGCCGCGTGTCATCAGCATCTGCTTACCGATGTGCACGACTTCGATCAGCTTGGTTGGATTGGAGTCCAAATCAACCATGTTGCCCGCTTCCTTTGCTGCCTGCGTGCCGGAGTTCATGGCCACCGCCACATCGGCCTGTGCCAGCGCGGGAGCATCGTTAGTGCCGTCACCGGTCATCGCCACCAGCCGCCCTTCGGCCTGATACTGGCGAATCAGTGCCAACTTGGTTTCCGGTGTCGCTTCCGCCAGAAAATCATCGACGCCAGCTTCTGCGGCAATCGCTGCTGCCGTGAGCGGGTTGTCGCCGGTGATCATCACGGTTTTGATCCCCATACTGCGCAGTTCGGCAAAGCGCTCTTTGATGCCGCTTTTCACGATATCTTTCAGTTCCACCACGCCAAGCACGCGCTTGCCTTCTGCAACGACCAGCGGCGTCCCTCCGCTGCGTGCGACGTTGGAGACCGCTTCTTCGACCTGATGCGGGAAGTCGCCGTTGTTCGCTTCAATGTAGCGGCGCAGGGCATCGACAGCACCTTTACGAATGGTACGCTGACCAACATTGACGCCGCTCATGCGTGTCTGGGCCGTAAAGGGGACAAAAGTCGCGTCCAGCGACGTTAAGTCTTGTTCGGCCAGATTAAAGCGCTGCTTCGCCAGTACCACGATACTGCGGCCTTCGGGCGTTTCATCGGCTAAGGAGGCAAGACGCGCAGCGTCAGCCAGCGCCTGTTCGGTCACACCCGGTGCGGGCAGGAAAGCCGAAGCCTGACGGTTGCCCAGCGTAATGGTGCCGGTTTTATCCAGTAGCAGAACGTCAATATCGCCCGCCGCTTCGACGGCCCGCCCGCTGGTGGCAATCACGTTAGCCCCCAGCATCCGGCTCATCCCAGCCACGCCGATAGCCGACAGCAGGCCGCCGATGGTGGTGGGGATCAGACAGACGAGCAAGGCGACAAGCACGGTCACGCCGACAACATCGCCGCTGTGATTCGCCTGTACGCCGAACCAGGAGAACGGATAGAGCGTGGCAGTGACCAGCAGGAAAATCAGCGTCAGCTCGATCAGCAGAATGGTCAGTGCGATCTCGTTCGGCGTTTTCCGACGCTGCGCCCCTTCGACCATGGCAATCATCCGGTCGAGGAAGGTTTCGCCGGGATTGACGCTGCACTGAATCACCAGCCAGTCGGACAGCACGCGTGTGCCGCCGGTGACGGAGGCGAAATCGCCGCCGGACTCACGGATTACCGGCGCGGATTCTCCGGTGATGGCGCTTTCATCGACGGACGCGCCGCCTTCCAGCACCTCACCGTCGCACGGAATGGTTTCACCCGCGCTCACCAGCACGATATCGCCCTTGCGCAGGCTGTCGGCTGGCACCGATTCCGAGCTGGCATCGTGATGTGGCGCGGTGAGCTTGTTAGCCCAACTGGTTTTCTTAACGCCTTTCAGCGCATTTGCCTGCGCCTTACTGCGACCTTCCGCCAGCGCTTCGGCCATGTTGGCGAACAGCACGGTAAACCACAGCCAGAGTGATACCAGTCCGGTAAACACGGCGTTCCCTTCCGTTTTGCCGGCAAGAATCGCCAGCCAGACGAGGGTGGTCAGCATACTGCCGAGATACACCACGAACATGACCGGATTACGCCACTGTACGCGCGGGTCGAGTTTCTTCAGCGCATCTTTCAGCGCAGAATGGATTAACGCTCTGTCAAACAGCGCTTGCTGTTTACGTTTGCCAACGTGGCGGGAAGCCTCGCCCTGCTGGGCAGAGGTCGGTTCCTGTGTTGCCTGATGATTCATCGTGTGACGAGTCATAAAAAGTCTCCAGCCTTAGTGAGTCAGGCCGAACTGTAAATGTTCAGCGACTGGCCCTAACGCCAGTGCAGGGATAAACGTCAGTGCGCCAATCAGCAGGACGATAGCGATGAGCATGCCGATAAACAGCGGACTACGAGTAGACAATGAGCCTTTGCTTTCCGGCTGGCGCTTTTTCACGACCAGCGAACCGGCGATAGCCAGCACGGGCACCATGACGGCAAAGCGGCCCAGCAGCATGGCGACAGCGAGCAGAACGTTATAGAACGGCGTGTTGACGCTCAGACCGGCAAACGCGCTGCCGTTGTTATTCGCAGCGGAGGACACGGCATAGAGCACTTCGCTAAAGCCGTGCGCGCCGGGGTTCAGAATGCCGCTGCGTCCGGCTTCCGTACTCAGCGCCAGCGCCGTACCGAGCAGTACCAGTGCGGGCGGAATAAGAATCGCCAGCGCCGTCATCTTCATCTCGTAGACTTCGATCTTTTTGCCCAGATATTCCGGCGAGCGACCAATCATCAGGCCGGCAATAAAGACGGTCAGAAGCACGAACAGCAGCATGCCGTACAGGCCAGAACCGACACCGCCGAACACCACTTCGCCAATCTGCATCAGCCACATGGGAACCATGCCGCCGAGGGCGGTGAAAGAATCGTGCATCGCGTTTACCGCGCCCGTCGAGGTAGCCGTGGTGACAACCGCATACAGGCTGGACGTCAGAACGCCAAAACGCGTCTCTTTACCTTCCAGATTCGCGGCGCTGTCCGCGCCTAGTGCCAGCAGATGCGGGTTACCGTTGACCTCCATTTTCATCACCACGGCAGCGGCGACGATAAAGATCAGCGCCATCGCCCACAGCAGCGCGTGGCCCTGACGCTTATCGCTGACGGCTTTACCAAAGGCAAAGCACAGCGCAGTAGGGATCAACAGGATCGCCAGCATTTGCACGATGTTGCTCAGCGCGGTCGGGTTTTCAAACGGGTGCGCCGAGTTGGCACCAAAGAAGCCGCCACCGTTGGTGCCGAGCAGTTTAATCGCTTCCTGTGAGGCAACCGGCCCCATCGGCAGCGTTTGGGCTGCGCCATCCAGCGTGGTCAAATGCTGATAAGGCAGCAGATTCTGCAACACGCCCTGACTGACAAAAAACAGCGCTAGCAGCAGGGACAGCGGCAGCAGCACATACAGCGTGATGCGAAACAGATCGAGCCACGCGTTGCCCAGCGTGTCGACGCAGCGGCGGGAAAACGCGCGGATTAACGCGAAAGCAACGGCGATGCCGCTGGCAGCGGACAGGAAATTTTGTACCGTTAGGCCAACCATCTGGCTCAGGTAGCTCAGCGTGTTTTCACCGCTGTAAGCCTGCCAGTTGGTGTTGGTGACAAAGCTGATTGCCGTGTTTAACGCCAAATGCCACGACAGCCCCGGCATATTTTCTGGGTTAAGCGGCAGAATCCCCTGCGCCATTAACAGGACAAACAGGACGGCAATGCCGATCAGGTTAAGCGTCAGAATAGCCGCCGCATACTGTTGCCAGCGCATCTCCGACGTATCGAAAGCGAAAAGGCGCGCCGTTCCCGCTTCAAACTTTTGCAGGAGCGCACCCGTTTCGCCCTCAATCAGACGGGCCAGTCCGCTGCCCAGCGGCTGGGCTACGATCAGCACGGTAAGCAGCAGACCAAAGATCAGTAGAAAAGCGTCAGCGGCCATCAGAATTCCTCCGCCTTTAACAAGGCATAAACCAGATAGACCAGTAACAGCAGCACGAACAGGCCGCCTAAGACGATGCTAAGCGTCACAACACACCTCCAGAACAAAATAGACAGCGTCAGGGTAGGAAAATGCAGGAAAAGAAGGTGCAAATTTCCCGTCTGTGGGCGTAAAAAAAGTATAAAAATGGGCTGAAAAGTAGACGATGGAAGCGGTAATGGCACTACGGTGCCAACAACATCGTTTGCGGTGGGAAGGTGGTATCAAGAGAAAGGGATAAAGTGATCCAATCTAAAACCATAAATTAACTAATGGTGAGTTTATTTTTAACGTTGTTGTAACTTAATAACGTGATGATGAAAAAAACTGGCGATTATTTCATCTTTTACTGGTCAGATGAGTAGTAAACTTTCAGAAAAGGCGGTAAAATTTTAACCAATGTCACAGTTCTTATTTTATCGTTATGAAAAGCGCCGCTGAGCGAGGGTGCTTATCCCAGAGGAGGATCGTTATGTCGCTTTATACTACTTATCCCTTGCACCGTATTCTCCTGCGTCGCGCTGCCGTGGTTGCCATCGGCGTGCTGGCGTTACCGGTGATGCTGTTCCGTCGCGATCGGGCGCGTTTTTACAGCTATTTACACCGCGTCTGGCTGAAAACCAGCGATAAACCCGTGTGGATGGCGCAGTCCGAAGCCGCCGCCTGCGATTTTTATTAAGAATACCGCGCCAGGTTACCGTTGACCGCTCTGCGCGCGTAGTCGTGAATGTAGTAGTGAATAGTGACGCCAGTACGTTATGCATACTGAATTTTGCATACTGACGCCACAAGTTTGAAACAGTCAACGGCACTGATTAAGCGCCATTTCCGCTACGGATTTGGCGCTTATTTTGTTTTTAGCGCATGAAATCGTAATGCCAGCAACATCACCGATAGGCTGATCAATACGGCAACGCTTGCCATCGCCATCCCATCTCCGACGGAACCTTGCTCAAACTGACGCCAAACGAAAATGGACACCGTTTGCACACCCGCAGGCGAAAGCAGGAGTGACGTCACCAGCTCGCGCGACGCGACGGCAAAAACCAGCATCATCGCTGCCAGCAGACTAGGGAAGACCAGCGGGAACACAATCAGCCGTAATGCTGCCATGGCGCTAGCGCCGTGAACACGCGCTGCTGACTCCAGATTACTGCCGATTTGCGCCAATGCAGCACTGCTATAGCGGACGGGGTAGGGCAGCAGCAGGCAACTGTATGACAGCAGCAAAATCACCCAGGTGTTATAGGGCGTGATCGGCCAGAAGCTTTGGTTCCAGGCGAGTATCAACCCTACTCCGACAACAATGCCCGGTAGCGCGGCGGGTAGCATCGATAGCCCATCCAACACAGCGGCTCCCCGAATACGCTTGGCGACCACAAACCACGATGCCAGAAAACCGACCGCCCCCGTCAGCAACGCGCTGCCGACCGCTAGCCCCAGACTGGTCGTCAAGGCGGGTAGCGCGTCGTTTTCGTAATCGGCCAACATGGTGAAGTGCTGCCACGTTAAATTTTGCCAGGAAATCGCGCTAGAGATGGTGGCAGAAAACGCGGTAATCAGCATGGACGCCAGTGGAATCCCGACGGCCAGCAGACCTACGGTGCTAAACAGCACTAATACCGGCCAGCGCCATACGCCTAAGGGACGAGTAACAATGGCAGCGGGTTTACCTGTGGTGGTTTCCACATTCTTACCGGCGACTATCGCCCGCTGTAGGGTAAATGCGCAGAGCGCAATGGCGACCAACAGCAAAGACAGCACTGCTGAACCGGAGAGATCGATCGGCCAGTCCGCCAGACGTTGCTCGATATTTGTCGTCAGGACCTGAATACCGGCGCGCGATCCCAGTGCAGCGGGTATGCCGTATTCTTCGATCGCCAGCGTGAAGGCAAGCAGCAGGCTGGCCGCGGTTGCCGGTAGTGATAATGGCAGTGTGACTCGCAAGAAGGCCTGCCAGCCGCTGGCACCGTGAACGCGAGCGACATCCGCCAGACGGTTTCCGCTCGCGGCCATACTGCGTGAAACGGCGAAATAGACGACTGGGAAAATATTCAGCGTCATGACACCAATCATGCCGGGCAGTGAAAACAGAACCTCACCGAGTTGAATGGGCAATAGCTGTTCCGCATAGCCTCGTGGCTGTAGCGCCAGCATCCACGACAGCCCGGCAATATAAGGCGGGATCAGGAATGGAATGAGAAACAGTAAATCCCAAAACCTTGCCAGCGGGAGCGCAAAGAGCCCGCGTAACGCACCGAGTGGAATAGCAATGACCGCACAGCACAGAGCAACACCCAGCCCAAGCAGCAGCGTATTTTTCAACAGGGCGAATAGCCGCGCCTGTGCAAAGACGTCCGCGAATGCCGAGAACGGGTTCGAAAAAGATCCCGCACCCAAATTTGGGAAGATCGCCTGTAGCGCAACGAACAATACGGGAATGCCAACCAGAGTAAAAAGTACCGCCACCGTAAACAGTGGCAGTAAAGCAAACTTGTTCATCTGATACTCCAGCCTTGCTGACGGTCGTCAGCAAGGCATTATCTCGTGTTCTGTAATTCGAACTATCCAGGGGGATGGCTGAACAGGCTTAGCGCTGACCAAATAAGGTAGCAAAGCGATCGAGAACGGCAGCACGGGACGCTGATGCGCTATCGCCTTCCGGCAGCAACGTCAGGCTCTTAAACAGAGGGCGTTTGGCATCAATATCCTGACGCGCTGGCATCAACCAGGCTTCAGCCACTGCTTTTTGGCCTTCAGGCGACAACATGTAGTTGATGAAGTCTTTTGCCTGCTGTTGGTTTTTGCTGCTTTTCAGGATCATCATCGGGCGGGGGGCAATGACAGTACCGCTGGAAGGGAAAATGACTTTAATGGATTCGCCAGACTCCATGCTGCCGTAAGAAACGTAGTCCACAGCCCCGAAGACGGCGGCTTTCGCCCCTTGCAGTACAGGCGTTAATGCCTGGGCGTTCGGGCCGGCGATGATCATGCCGTTAGCTTTTAGGCGATCGAACATGTCCCAGGCTTTATTTTTTTCCGCATTTTGCAAACCAATCAGCAGATCGAGTGAGGCACCGGACAGCGCGGGATCTGGCGTGGTGACTTTATCTTTAAATTCAGGCTTGGTGAGGTCGTTCCAGTCTTTGGGCTCTGGCGTGCCGCTCTTGCTATTCCACACAATGCCCAGTGCGGAAATGCCCTGTGCCACGTAGAAAGGGGTTTTGAACTGTGCAGGCACGGTGGCCGCATTCGGGCTATCAAATTCCAACAGCCAGCCACGCTGCTGCAAATCTGTCGCCGTATCCCAGGAGGCGGAAATCAGGACATCGGCACGTGGGTTGGCCTGCTCGGCTTCCAGTCTGGCCATGACTTTACCGGTTGTTGCCTGAAAAACATCGACCTTCACACCGGTCTGCTTTTCATAACCTGCTGCCAGTTTCTTTGCCAGTGCTCCCGGTCCGGCGGTGTACAGCGTCAGAGCCTGTGCGCTGCCTGCTACCGCTGCTAATGAGAGAGCTATACCCATAATGATGCCTCGTTGATTCATGGTAAACAGTGTGTTTTTCATTGCATTTTCCCCAAAGTTAAAGAGTGGTGATATCAGTAATGTGGCCTTGCGACATGTGAACAATACGGTGCGCCAGTATGTTGGCTTCGCCTCTGTCGTGGGTGACGTACACGGCGGTGGTACCAAGATGGCGTAAGAGCGATGCCATCTCCTGACAAAGCGATTCACGTAGATCCCGGTCGAGATTGGATAGCGGTTCATCGAAGAGCAGGATGTTCGGCTCCGCGATGATGGCGCGCGCCAGTGCGACTCGCTGTTGCTGGCCGCCGGATAAATCGGCCGGTTTGCGATCGGCAAAATCAGCCAGACCGACGCGCGCTAGCGTGACTTCAACGCGTTGGCGGCAGAGATCGCTCGGAACCTTCCTCATCAGCAGCGGGAATCCGACATTTTGTGCAACGGTCATATGTGGCCAAAGCGCATAATCCTGAAAGACCATGCCTAGATTGCGCTGCTCTGGCGGCAGGGATAGCTGATGACCGGCAACCTGACGATCGCCAAAATGAATGGTGCCCGCATCCGGCTGTAACAGACCGGCCAGCAGTTTTAGCAGCGTGCTTTTGCCGCAGCCGGAAGGCCCCAGCAGGGCCAGAATGGTACCTTTTGGCACATCGAGGCTGATGGAATCGAGCACCGTTTTGCCTGCGAAAGCGTGCGACAATTTGTCGATTGCAATCGCGGCGGGCGTGGCGAATTCAGCAGTGGTCATCATCACCTCCGTGCAACAACGGGAGGCGATATCCATTTTGATATCGGTGGATCGGACGGGGGCTTTCGGGCTGCCTGGTTAAAGGGCATAGGAAAGCATCCCGCCAGTAAAGCAGGGGAAAAAACATGGGGTATCCTCTTTGGGACTCTATATCGGAATGGGGATTGTAGTGGGGGAATAAGGCTATTTGATGACAGACGAAACGATACCCGCGGTGCACGTTTGGGATATCACTACCGCTCGCAGAGAAAACCGGCTTATTTGATCGACATAATCCATCAATCTCATGATTTATTACTTTATTCTTCGCTGCGACTGCACAGTATCGTGGTGAAATCCGCTATGCTGGTCAGAGGGTTTGCAGAATGCCATCAAGGTAAACCCTATTGACCAGCGTAAGGATAAATCATGACGCTCGAACTCATCCCTGTTGGTATCAGCGCCTGTTTACTCGGTAATCCTGTGCGATTTGATGGCGGGCACAAGCGTTTGACGTTTGCCGCTGAACAACTGGCACCCTATTTTCGTTTTGAACCGGTCTGCCCGGAAATGGCGATTGGTTTACCGGTGCCACGTCCGGCGCTCAGGCTGGTGCGCAAAGGGGCAAGCGATATCACGCTGCGCGCCAGCAATGGTTCTCCGCTGGATGTCACCCAGCAGATGACGGCATTTTCCGCTGACAAAGTCAGCCAGCTTCAGCACTTATGCGGTTATATCGTTTGTGCCAAATCGCCGAGCTGCGGTATGGAGCGCGTGAAGGTTTACGATGAAGCGCAAAAAGATGCGCGTAAAAGCGGAGTCGGCCTGTTTACGCAGGAGCTGATGCGGCAAATGCCCTGGCTACCGGTTGAGGAAGATGGACGCCTGCAGGATCCCGGCTTGCGGGAAAATTTCATTGAGCGCGTTTATGCGTTACACGAACTGAACCAGCTATGGCAAAACGGACTGAGCCGTGGTGCGCTGATTGCCTTTCATAGCCGCTATAAACTCCTGCTGTTGGCACATTCGCAGCCGGAATACCGCGAGTTAGGGCCGTTTGTTGCGGGAATCGATAAGTGGGAATCGCTGGAAGACTACATCGTTGAATACCGGAAGCGGTTGATGAAGCTACTGTCGACGCCCGCGACGCGGCGCAATCACACCAATGTGTTGATGCACGTGCAGGGCTACTTCCGACGCCAGCTTAATTCTCAACAGCGACAGGAGCTGGCGCAGCTCATCGATCGCTATCGACAGGGTTTGCAGCCGCTGCTGGCACCTATCACGTTGTTAAAACATTACATGGCGGAATACCCCGATGCGTATCTGGCTCAGCAGCGTTACTTTGAGCCGTACCCCGAGGCATTACGCCTGCGTTACGGACACTAGTTTGACCGCCCGAGGAATTTCATGAGCACCCATGTAGTCTGGCTACGCAACGACCTGCGCGTTACCGATAATCTGGCGCTGTACGCGGCCTGTCAGGATCCGAACGCCACCGTGCTGGCGGTCTTTATCGCCACGCCGGCGCAGTGGGAAAAGCACGATATGGCACCGCGTCAGGCGGCCTTTCTGCTGGAGAATCTGACGCTGGTGCAGCAGGCGCTGGCCGAGAAAGGCATCCCGCTGCATTACCACGAATCTGCTGATTTTTCGGCATCGGTTGACTGGCTGGTACAGTTTTGTGCGCAGCAGCAGGCCACCGATCTTTTCTACAATTACCAGTATGAAATCAACGAACGGCTGCGTGACAAGCAGGTGAAAGATCGGCTGGCCGATAGCGTAGTTTGTCACGGTTATCATGACAGCCTGTTGTTACCACCGGGTAGCGTGCTGACGGGTAATGGCGAGATGTACAAAGTGTTTACGCCCTTTCGTCAGGCCTTTATCAAACGTCTGCTGGAGTCGGATACGACGTGTGTACCGGCACCGGACGCGCGCAGTGAGCCGATCAATAACACAGTGGAACTGGTACCGTTCAGCTATCCGCAGCGTGGGGTGGATAGCGATGATTTCCCCAGCGGCGAACGTGCGGCGTTGCAGCAACTGCGCCGTTTTTGCCGCGAGCAGGTGCAGGATTATGACCAGCAGCGGGATTTTCCTGCGTTGCCCGGCACCAGCAAACTTTCTCCGTATCTGGCGCTTGGGATCGTATCGCCGCGCCAGTGCTTTAACCGTCTGCGTGCCGAATGCCCGGATATGCTGGAACGGCGTGAGGGTGGGGCATTTACCTGGTTTAACGAGCTGGTCTGGCGTGAATTTTACCGCCACCTGATTGTGTCTTGGCCGCAGCTATGTAAACACCGACCGTTCACCGCATGGACGCAGTGGGTGAAATGGCGAGAATCGCCGGAGGATTTAGCCGCCTGGCAGCAGGGAAAAACGGGCTACCCGATTGTGGATGCAGCGATGCGTCAACTGAATGAAACGGGATGGATGCACAATCGCCTGCGTATGATTTGCGCCAGTTTTCTCGTCAAAGATTTACTGATCGATTGGCGGGAAGGCGAACGCTACTTTATGTCGCAACTGCTGGATGGCGATCTGGCGGCGAATAACGGTGGCTGGCAGTGGGCGGCGTCGACAGGCACCGATGCGGCACCTTATTTTCGTATTTTTAACCCGACAACGCAGGGCGAGCGCTTCGACCCTGAAGGTCGGTTTATTCGTCACTGGCTGCCCGAGCTGGCCGCCGTGCCGGATAAAGATATTCATCAGCCCCATCGCTGGGCTGACAAACACCACCATCAGCTGAACTATCCGCTGCCCATCGTCGACCATAAAACCGCGCGTCAGAATACGCTGGCGGCGTTTGAGGCGGCCAAAAATATCGGTATGGCGGATAACGATCGAGAAGAGAAAAGTAAGTATGCGTAATGTGGAATTGGAAAGAATCATTAACGAGAAACTGAGTACGGCGACGTTTCAGGACTACGCACCGAACGGTTTACAGGTTGAAGGGCGTGTGGACGTAAAACGTATTGTGACGGGCGTAACGGCCTCACAGGCGCTGCTGGATGCGGCGGTAGAAAAGCAGGCCGATGCGATTCTGGTTCATCACGGCTATTTCTGGAAAAACGAACCGCAGATTGTCTGTGGTATGAAGCGTAACCGACTGAAAACGCTGTTGCTCAATGATATCAACCTGTACGGCTACCATCTGCCGCTGGATGCACACCCGGAACTGGGGAATAACGCCCAACTGGCGGCGCTGCTGGAGATTCAGGTGCAGGGCGCAATCGAGCCGCTGGTGCCGTATGGCGAACTGGCGCAGCCCATGACGGCAGACGCTTTTTGCCGCCGTGTAGAAAAACGGCTGGGGCGTAGCGTGCTGCATTGTGGGGATAATGCACCGCAACAGATACAGCGCGTGGCCTGGTGTACTGGCGGCGGTCAGGGTTTTATTGAACAAGCGGCCCGCTTTGGGGTCGATGCGTTTATTACCGGTGAAGTGTCTGAGCAAACGATTCATATCGCGCGCGAAATGGGGCTGCACTTCTTTGCTGCCGGACACCATGCCACCGAACGCGGCGGCATCAAAGCGTTGGGCGAATGGCTGGCGGCACAGCATGGTTTTGATGTGACATTTATTGATATTCCTAACCCGGCGTGATGGGTTGAAAGTCTTGGGATCGCACAGGACTGATGTCACATTTTCGATATTGGCATCGTTGTTGCTTCGCTGTTGAGAAGAAAACTTATCAGTAAGCAACGCTAATCATTTAGCCATGTTCACCATGACGGATAAAACGCGATTCAGGAGGAAAGATTGCAACGAGCACGGTGTTATCTTCTGGGCGAGAGGGCTGTCGTTCTGGAACTGGAACCGCCAATGTCGCTGGAGAGCCAGCAGCGGATATGGGGGCTTGCCGAGCGCCTGAATCATCATGAAGAGGTGCTGGAAGCGATTCCGGGCATGAACAATCTGACGGTGCTGTTGGCGCATCCGCAGCAGGTGGCGCTGGATGCGATTGAACGTTTGCAGCGTTGGTGGGAAGAGAGTGAATCGCTGGTGTTTGACCCACGCGATATCGATATTCCTGTTGTGTATGGCGGAGAAGCGGGGCCAGATCTGGCAGACGTTGCCGCTCACAGTGGCCTGACAGTGAGTCAGGTTGTGGAAGCACACGCAGCCGCACAGTACGTGGTCTACTTTTTGGGCTTCCAGCCGGGCTTTGCCTACCTCGGTGGATTAAACGAGAAGCTGCATATGCCGCGTCGTGCCGAACCGCGCCTGCGCGTGCCGGCGGGGGCGGTCGGGATTGGTGGCGCGCAGACGGGGATTTATCCTCTGGCGACGCCGGGTGGCTGGCAGCTGATTGGCCGCACGTCGTTGAAGCTGTTTAATCCACAAACGATGCCGCCAACGCTGCTGCGTCCTGGCGATAACGTTCGGTTTCTGCCACAGAAGGAGGGCGTATGCTGAAGGTTATCCATGCCGGCTTGCATACTTCGGTGCAGGACGGCGGTCGCGTCGGCTTTCGCCGTTTGGGTATCAGCCAGTCAGGCGCGCTCGATCTGCCTGCACTGACAATGGCCAACCTGCTGGTGGGCAACGCGGAGAATGCCGCCGCGCTGGAAATTACGCTGGGCAAGTTTACCGCAACATTCACCACCGCCTGCTGGGTGGCGCTGACCGGTGCGGACTGCCATGCCGACTTGGATGGTAAGCCGCTCTGGACAGGCTGGCGTTTCGCCGTGAAGCCAGGACAAACGTTGAAAATGCGCATGCCGCGTAACGGAATGCGCAGCTATCTGGCCTTGTCCGGCGGGGTGGACGTGCCGGAAGCGCTCGGGTCGTGCAGTACCGATTTGAAAGCCGGTTTTGGGGGCTTTGACGGACGCTTGCTGAGGGATGGCGATGAACTTCCGCTGGGAACGCCAACTCGTGAACTGACGCGAGAAGTCGGTATCAAGCAACTGCTGTTCGGCAATCGCGTGCGGGCCTTGCCGGGGCCGGAATATCAGGAATTCAGTGAAGAGATGCAGGAGCTGTTCTGGCGAACGTCTTGGCAACTGAGCCCGCAAAGTAACCGCATGGGCTACCGTTTGCTGGGTGCTGAACTACAGCGCGCCGCATTGCCGGGTAGCAAACCGCGCGAGCTGCCGTCTCATGGGCTGCTGCCGGGCGTGGTGCAGGTTCCGCACAATGGTCGCCCTATCGTACTGCTGGCGGATGCCCAGACAACCGGCGGTTACCCGCGTATCGCGACGGTGATCGAAGCCGATTTATTCCATTTGGCGCAAATCCGGCTCGGTGAACCGATACATTTTATTCACTGTACGCAGGCACAGGCGCAAAAAGCGGCCGAAGAACAGCGACGTTACCTCGAACAGCTGGCGTGGAGGCTGCATGATTATTGATCTGAATGCCGATCTGGGCGAAGGCAGTGAGAACGACGAAGCGCTGCTCAAGCTGGTGACGTCTGCCAATATCGCCTGTGGGTTTCATGCCGGTGATGCACAAACCATGCGTCAGTCAGTGCGTTGGGGAATCGGCTATGGTGTCGCACTGGGTGCACACCCGAGTTTTCCCGATCGTGAAAATTTTGGCCGCAAGGCGATGAATGTGCCTGCGGAAATTGTCTTTGCACAGGTGGTGTATCAGCTTGGCGCACTCAGCGCGATTGTCGCCGCTGAAGGCGGTACGCTGTCGCACGTTAAGCCTCACGGCATGCTTTACAATCAGGCGGCATGCGAACCGGCACTGGCCGATGCGATAGCCAAGGCGGTGAAAGTGGTGAATCCGGCGTTACGCTTAGTCGGGCTGGCGGGAAGCGAGTTAATTCGTGCCGGACAACGGCTGGGGCTGGAGACGCGCCAGGAAGTGTTCGCCGACCGCTGCTATCTGCCTGACGGATCGCTGGTGCCGCGCACTCAGGCGGGGGCATTGATTAACAGCGATGAACTGGCGCTGGCGCAAACGCTGGAGATGATTCAACGTCAGCGGGTCAGAGCGATTGACGGTTCCTGGGTGAACGTGCAGGCGGATACCGTGTGTATTCACGGCGATGGACAACACGCGCTGTTGTTTGCCCGCAAGCTGCGTAACTGTTTTAGCCAGCATCAGATCGCTGTTGCTGCGGCATAATCATTACTTTTTATATGACGGGGAAACCGATGAAAACCGTTTTGATCACGGCGTTTGAGCCTTTTGAGGGCGAAGCGATTAATCCCTCCTGGGAAGCGGTAAAAGTCCTTCATCAGCGGGAAGTTGGCGGTGCGCGCGTAGTGGCCTGTCGTTTATCTTGCGTCTTCGATCTGTCGCTGGAACAACTTTACCGCGCGATAGCCGAATGGCAGCCGGAAGTGGTGATCGCGGTGGGGCAGGCAGGTGGCCGTGCTGATATTTCTGTCGAACGCGTGGCGATTAATATTAATGATGCCCGCATTGCTGATAACCGAGGTAACCAGCCGATTGATACGCCAGTGGTGGAAAAGGGACCAGCAGCCTATTTCTCGACGCTGCCGGTGAAAGCGCTGGTGCAGGCATTGCGTGCAGCGGGCATTCCCGCCTCGGTATCGCAAACCGCAGGGACGTTTGTCTGCAACCATGTGATGTACGGGCTTTTACACCAGTTACATCAACAGGGCGATGTGGTGCGTGGCGGATTCGTTCACATTCCCTATTCGCCTGAACAGGCCGCACGCCACCCCGGTGAACCGAGCATGCCTACACCGTTAGTCACGGCGGCGCTGGAAGTGATGATCAAGCAGTCGCTGGTGCAGCAGGTTGATGTAGCGGTGACTGGCGGTGCTTTGCACTAGTGTGGTTAATCGCACAATACGTCTGATTTTCAGGGAGTAAGGTATGCCGGAAGGACCGGAAATTCGCCGGGCGGCCGATAAACTGGTTGAGGCCGTTGTGGGAAAAACGCTGACGCGTGTCTGGTTTGCGTTTCCAGAACTGAAGCCATACGAGGCAGAATTGGTTGGGCAGCAGGTCAGGCAGATCGACACGCGCGGAAAGGCGCTGCTGACCTATTTTAGCAACGATCGGGTGTTGTATAGCCACAACCAACTGTATGGCGTGTGGCGAGTCGTGAATGCCGGTGAGTCGCCGGAAACGAAACGGGATTTGCGCGTTCGGCTGGAAACGCAAGATCGCGCCATTCTGCTTTACAGTGCGTCCGATATTGAAATGCTGACGCCGGAGACGCTCTCGACGCATCCTTTCCTGCAACGTATTGGCCCTGATGTTTTGGATCTCTCACTGACGCCGGAACAGGTGTGTGAGCGTCTGTTATTACCGCGTTTTCGCCGTCGCCAGTTCAGTGGGCTGCTGCTGGATCAGGCTTTTCTCGCCGGACTGGGGAATTATCTGCGCGTCGAGATTCTCTGGCAGGCACAGCTAGCACCGCAACACACGGCAGCGCAGTTGAATGAGGAACAGTTGCAGAGGTTAAGTCGAGCACTGCTGGAGATTCCCCGTTTGTCCTACAACACGCGCGGCACCGTTGATGAGAATCGACATCACGGGGCGATTTTTTCGTTCAAGGTTTTCCATCGAGAAGGGGAACGCTGCGAGCGCTGCGGCGGGATCATCGAAAGAACGATGCTGTCATCACGCCCGTTCTATTGGTGTCCGCACTGCCAGAAGTAATAATGTGAGTTATTTATGCGCAAGATGAATACGTTAATTCCAGAAATGATTGTCTCTGACTTACAAAAGAGTCTGGCGTTTTATTGCCATGTTTTGGGATTTCAGATTGAGTACGACAGGCCTGAAGATAAGTTCGCATTCCTTTCATTTCATGGGAGCCAACTGATGCTGGAACAGGATTACTTAACCGAATCGCCCTGGCGTGTGGAACCGTTAGAACCACCGTTTGGCCGCGGTATGAATTTATCGATTGAGTGCCCGGATGTTCAGGTGCTGGCGGCGGCGATTGAACATGCAGGCTATACGCTACGCAGGCCGGTGGATACGTGTTGGTATCGCGATCATGAGGTGTATCACGGGGAAAGTAATTTTCTGGTACAGGATCCGGATGGTTATTTATTGCGATTCACGCAAAGTCTAGGTTGTAAGTCATCCCTTTAGTGCAATTGTAAAAAAGGCCGGAAAATCCGGCCTTTTTTATGCGTACGGAATGGATTAATCGTGTTTCAGATTGGATTTGAAATCACGTTTGTCGTAGCCGGTGTACAGCTGACGTGGACGGGCGATTTTGATGCCGTCGTCGTGCATTTCGTTCCAGTGTGCAATCCAGCCCACGGTACGCGCCATCGCGAAGATAACGGTGAACATGGAAGACGGAATCCCCATCGCTTTCAGGATGATACCGGAGTAGAAGTCCACGTTCGGGTACAGTTTCTTCTCGATGAAGTACGGGTCGTTCAGCGCGATATTTTCCAGCTCCATCGCCACTTCCAGCAGGTCGTCTTTTCTGCCCAGCTCTTTCAGCACTTCATGGCAGGTTTCACGCATGACGGTAGCGCGCGGATCGTGGTTTTTGTACACACGGTGACCGAAGCCCATCAGGCGGAAGGAATCGTTCTTGTCTTTTGCACGCTCGATAAACGCAGGGATGTGCTCCACGCTGCTGATTTCTTCCAGCATACGCAAGCAAGCTTCGTTCGCGCCGCCGTGCGCCGGTCCCCACAGCGAGGCGATCCCCGCGGCGATACAGGCAAACGGGTTCGCACCAGACGAGCCAGCGGTACGCACGGTAGACGTCGAGGCGTTTTGCTCGTGATCGGCATGCAGGATCAGGATACGGTCCATCGCACGTTCTAACACCGGATTCACAACATATTCTTCGCAAGGCGTAGAGAACATCATGTGCAGGAAGTTACCCGCGTAGGACAGGTTGTTTTTCGGATAAACAAACGGCTGGCCCAGTGAGTATTTGTAGCACATTGCTGCAACGGTCGGCATTTTGGACAGCAGGCGGTAGGCCGCGATTTCGCGGTGGCGCTCAATGTTAATGTCCAGTGAATCGTGATAGAACGCCGCCAGTGCACCCGTGACGCCGCACAATACGGCCATTGGATGTGAATCACGACGGAAACCGTGGAACAGACGAGTAATCTGCTCATGGATCATGGTGTGACGCGTTACGGTGGTCTTGAAGGTTTCATACTGTTCTACCGTCGGGACTTCACCGAACAGCAGGATGTAACAAACTTCAAGATAATTCGATTTTTCAGCCAGTTGGGCAATCGGGAAGCCACGGTGTAGCAAGATGCCTTCGTCACCGTCGATATAGGTAATCTTGGATTCGCAAGATGCGGTAGAGGTAAAACCGGGGTCAAATGTGAAGTAACCTTTAGAACCGAGGGGACGAATATCAATCTCATCATACCCCAATGTACCTGATAGGACATTTAGCTCAATTGGATCTTTACCCTCTAGAGTAAGTGTTGCTTTTTTATCAGCCATTTACAGTCTCCTTAGCGCTTTAATTTTAAATATTCTCACTGAAGAAATACCGTCATGCCTGTACACCGGGCGAAGAAATGTCCGGTGAAACTCTGTCGTGACACAGTCGTCAAATAGGATACAGAGTAAGGCGGATAGCCGCATTCAGGATGAAAAATTCGTTCTCCAGGTAATTAACAATGCTCTGAATAGATTGTAGTCATTACCTATGACTTTTACGTGGACTCTCCCCACTGTTACATAAGTTACGCCAGTGTGGAAGTGTCGCCGTTGTGCTTTAACACATCATAAGGAATTCAATCCCCTAGTTGTAATTGAAATGTTGAACTTTTGTCAAATCAGATAATTAATTTTATATAAATTGTGAAATTCGTGATCTAAATCACTGTTCGGGGCAAATGTCACCAAACAGTTTGTATGGGAATTGTAATGGGAATGTGAAGGACCTATACTGCCGCCAGGTCTCCGGAATCACCCTGCAGTAGGAGCACCCAGTATGAAAGGATCATGCGCTGTTTAGACACCGGAATGTCGATGTTTGAGCGCGTATCGTAAACCCACTTTTCAGGGCTGTAACTTTCATACTGTCTGACCTCACATCAGGCCCGGAGGAAGAAACAATAATAAAAGCTGTGTGGGCAAATCCGTGAAAAAACAAAGACCTGTCAATCTGGAATTGCAGACGATCCAGTTTCCCGTTACTGCGATAGCATCTATTCTTCACCGCGTCTCCGGCGTTATCACCTTTGTCGCTGTCGGTATTTTACTGTGGCTGTTAGGCACTTCTCTTTCTTCAGAGGAAGGGTTCCTGCGCGCTGCGGAAATTATGGATAGCTTCATCGTCAAGTTTATCGTTTGGGGCATCCTCGTCGCGTTGGCTTATCACATTGTTGGTGGTATACGTCACCTGTTGATGGATTTTGGCTATATAGAAGAAGACTTTGCCGCAGGTAAGCGTTCTGCAAATATCTCCTTTATTATTACTGTCGTGCTTTCAATTCTGGCTGGAGTCCTCGTATGGTAAGCAATGCTTCTGCGTTAGGACGCAATGGCGTACACGATTGGTTACTGATTCGCGCTTCCGCCATCGTCATTGTTCTGTATGTAATTTATATTATTGGTTTTATTGCTACGGCTGGCGACATCACGTATGAAATCTGGCGTGGTTTCTTCGCAATGGCTCTCACCAAAGTATTCACACTGCTAACGTTATTTTCCATTCTGGTTCATGCCTGGATAGGGATGTGGCAAGTGCTGACCGACTACATTAAACCGCTGGCCTTACGCCTGACTTTACAGTTGGCGATTGTCGTAGCGCTGTTGGTGTACGTCATTTATGGAACTATTGTGGTGTGGGGTGCGTGATGAATTTGCCAGTCAGAGAATTTGATGCAGTTGTTGTGGGTGCGGGTGGCGCAGGTATGCGCGCCGCGCTGCAAATTTCCCAAATGGGCCTTTCGTGTGCCCTGTTATCGAAAGTGTTCCCAACCCGTTCCCATACTGTGTCCGCGCAGGGCGGTATTACCGTTGCGCTGGGTAACACCCATGAGGACAACTGGGAATGGCACATGTACGACACCGTAAAAGGGTCGGATTACATTGGCGATCAGGACGCTATTGAATATATGTGTAAAACCGGTCCGGAAGCAATTCTGGAACTGGAACACATGGGATTACCATTCTCCCGTTTGGATGATGGCAGCATTTATCAGCGTCCGTTCGGTGGTCAATCCAAGAATTTTGGCGGCGAGCAGGCCGCACGTACTGCGGCTGCCGCTGACCGTACCGGTCATGCCTTGCTGCATACGCTGTATCAGCAGAACCTGAAAAATCACACCACTATTTTCTCCGAATGGTATGCCCTCGATCTGGTGAAGAATCAGGATGGCGCGGTGGTCGGCTGTACGGCGATCTGTATCGAAACCGGTGAAGTTGTCTATTTCAAAGCGAAAGCGACCGTGCTGGCGACCGGCGGCGCAGGCCGTATTTACCAGTCCACCACCAACGCGCACATTAATACAGGTGATGGCGTGGGCATGGCACTGCGTGCGGGCGTTCCGTTGCAGGACATGGAAATGTGGCAGTTCCACCCGACCGGTATTGCGGGTGCGGGTGTGCTGGTGACAGAAGGCTGCCGTGGTGAAGGCGGTTACCTGCTGAACAAGCACGGTGAACGTTTCATGGAACGTTATGCGCCAAACGCGAAAGATCTGGCTGGCCGTGACGTTGTTGCCCGTTCCATTATGATCGAAATTCGTGAAGGCCGCGGCTGTGAAGGCCCGTGGGGACCACATGCCAAGCTGAAACTGGACCATCTGGGTAAAGATGTTCTGGAATCCCGTCTGCCGGGCATTCTGGAGCTGTCCCGCACATTTGCTCACGTTGACCCGGTGAAAGAACCGATTCCAGTTATCCCAACCTGCCACTACATGATGGGCGGTATTCCGACCAAAGTGAGCGGTCAGGCATTGACGGTGAATGAGAAAGGCGAAGATGTGGTGATTCCAGGGCTGTTTGCCGTGGGTGAAATCGCTTGCGTCTCGGTTCATGGTGCTAACCGTCTGGGTGGTAACTCGCTGCTCGATCTGGTGGTATTCGGTCGCTCAGCGGGTATCCACCTGCAAGAGTCGTTGAACGAGCAGGGCGAAAGCCGTGATGCTAGCAACTCCGATATTGAAGCCTCTCTCGACCGTCTGAACCGTTGGAACAATACCCGTTCAGGGGAAGATCCGGTTGAAATCCGCAAGGCGCTGCAATCCTGTATGCAGAACAACTTCTCGGTCTTCCGCGAAGGCGATGCGATGGCGAAAGGGTTGGAAGAGCTGAAAGTGATTCGTGAACGCCTGAAAAATGCGCGTTTGGATGACACGTCAAGCGAGTTCAACACCCAGCGTATCGAGTGTCTGGAGCTGGATAACCTGATGGAAACCGCGTATGCGACGGCGGTGTCGGCTAACTTCCGTACCGAAAGCCGTGGCGCACACAGTCGCTTCGACTACCCAGAGCGCGACGATGAAAATTGGCTGTGCCATTCGTTATATCTGCCGCAAACCGACAGCATGACGCGCCGTGAGGTGAACATGCAGCCTAAACTGCGTCCGGCGTTCCCGCCGAAAGTACGTACTTATTAATTGCGGAGATCAAACGATGAAACTCGAATTTTCTATTTATCGTTATAACCCGGATGTTGACGACGCTCCGCGGATGCAGGATTACCAGTTGGAGGCGGAAGAAGGCCGCGACATGATGCTGCTGGATGCGCTGATGCTGCTGAAAGAGCAGGATCCAACGCTGTCATTCCGTCGTTCTTGCCGTGAAGGCGTCTGTGGTTCCGATGGCGTCAACATGAACGGCAAAAATGGGCTGGCCTGTATCACGCCAGTTTCTGCGTTACGTCGCGGAAACAGCAAAATTGTTATCCGTCCTTTACCTGGATTACCGGTTGTTCGTGATTTGGTAGTGGACATGGGACAGTTCTATGCTCAATATGAGAAAATAAAGCCTTACCTGTTGAATAATGGGAAAAATCCGCCGGCGCGTGAGCATCTGCAATCGCCTGAACAACGTGCCAAGCTGGATGGGTTGTATGAATGCATCATGTGCGCCTGCTGTTCAACGTCTTGCCCGTCGTTCTGGTGGAACCCGGACAAGTTTGTCGGACCAGCGGGGCTGCTGGCAGCGTATCGTTTCCTGATTGACAGCCGCGATACGGAAACCCAGCCACGATTGGACGACCTGGACGATGCGTTCAGTGTCTTCCGCTGCCACGGCATCATGAACTGCGTCAACGTGTGTCCGAAAGGGCTGAACCCGACCAAGGCTATTGGTCATATTAAATCGATGCTGTTGCACCGTAGCGCGTAACGAGTAGTCAGAACGTAACGTGTTATTGCATAAAGATTAAGTAGTAAAACATGTATCTCCCTCTGAAGTTGCTATTCTTCAGAGGGAGCGCAGGAAACCTTTAAAAACCGGCTTACGCGCCCGAACCGGTTTTTAAAGGTTCCTTAGGGGGGATGGATACCCTAAGCGCGTACCGAAGTACGACAAGTGAACCGTTTGTACGGCGAACGATATACGGACACTAATTACATGTTAACCACGGCGAAAACTGAAGCTTATTAGCTTAAGGGATCATGATGCAGAACGGCGCGATGAAGGCCTGGCTGGATTCCTCCTATTTGGCGGGTGCGAATCAGTCCTACATAGAGCAACTCTATGAAGATTTTTTAACCGATCCTGACTCGATCGAACATAGCTGGCGCTCGATCTTCCAGCAATTGCCTACGAGTGGGGTCAAACCGGATCAACTCCATTCCAAAACGCGTGAATATTTCCGCCGTCTGGCGAAAGACTCATCGCGCTTTACCTCGTCAGTCACCGATCCCGATATTGATGCTAAGCAGGTCAAGGTCTTGCAGCTGATCAATGCGTTCCGCTTCCGTGGACATCAGCAAGCTAACCTGGACCCGATCTTCCTGCGTCCGCAGGAACCCGTTGCAGAATTGGATCTGGCTTACCACAACCTGACGCAGGATGACCTGCAGGAATCCTTCAACGTGGGCTCTTTTGCCATTGGCAAAGACACCATGAAGCTGGAAGACCTGTATGACGCGCTGAAACGCACCTATTGCGGTTCTATCGGTGCGGAATATATGCATATGACCAGTACGGAAGAGAAACGTTGGATCCAGCAGCGTATCGAATCGGTAATGGGGCAACCGTCATTCTCTCTGGAAGAGAAGCGCCGTTTCCTGAAAGAGTTAACCGCAGCCGAAGGGCTGGAGCGTTATCTGGGTGCCAAATATCCTGGTGCCAAGCGTTTCTCGCTGGAAGGCGGTGATGCATTGGTTCCGATGCTGAAAGAGCTGATTCGCCATGCGGGTGCAAACGATACTCGCGAAGTCGTATTGGGGATGGCACACCGTGGCCGCCTCAACGTGCTGATCAACGTATTGGGCAAAAAATCTCAGGATCTGTTCGACGAGTTCGCTGGCAAGCATAAAGAACACCTCGGTACCGGTGACGTGAAATATCACCAGGGCTTCTCGTCTGAATTCGAGACGGCTGGTGGTCTGGTGCATTTGGCGCTGGCGTTCAACCCATCGCACCTCGAAATCGTCAGCCCGGTAGTAACAGGCTCGGTACGTGCGCGTCTCGATCGTCTGAATAGCCAGAGCGGTCCGCGTGTTTTACCTATCACCATTCACGGTGATGCCGCAATTAGCGGTCAGGGCGTGGTGCAGGAACTGCTGAACATGTCGACGGTGCGTGGCTACGAAGTTGGCGGCACGCTGCGTATTGTAATCAACAACCGTATCGGTTTTACCACCTCTAACCCGCTGGACATTCGCTCAACCGAATACTGTACCGATATCGGCAAGATGGTGCAGGCGCCGATTTTCCACGTTAATGCAGACGACCCGGAAGCGGTGGCGTTTGTTACGCGTCTGGCGCTGGATTTCCGTAATGAATTTAAGCGTGATGTGTTCATCGATCTGATTTGTTATCGCCGTCATGGTCATAACGAAGCTGACGAGCCAAGTGCAACGCAGCCGATGATGTACCAGAAGATCAAGAAACACCCGACGCCGCGTAAGGTATACGCCGATCGTCTGGAGCAGGAAAAATCCATTACGCTGGAAGATGCCACCGAAATGGTCAACCTGTACCGCGATGCGCTGGATGCGGGTGAATGTGTGGTGGAAGAGTGGCGTCAGATGGATATGCAGTCCTTTACCTGGACGCCGTATCTGAACCATGAGTGGGATGAGCCTTATCCGCATGCAACGGAAATGAAACGCTTGCAGGAATTGGCGAAGCGTATCAGCGAAGTGCCGGAAGGGATTGAAATCCATCCTCGCGTTGCCAAGGTTTATGCTGACCGTGCCGAAATGGCGGCGGGCAATAAACCGTTTGATTGGGGCGGGGCAGAAACGCTGGCTTACGCTACGCTGGTCGATGAAGGCATTCCGATTCGTCTGTCTGGTGAGGACAGCGGTCGCGGTACGTTCTTCCATCGTCATGCTGTCGTGCATAACCAGAAAAATGGTTCCAGCTACACGCCGTTGAACCACGTGCATAACGGACAGGGCGAGTTTAACGTCTGGGACTCCGTATTGTCTGAAGAGGCGATTCTGGCGTTTGAATACGGCTATGCGACAGCAGAACCGCGCACCCTGACTATCTGGGAAGCGCAGTTTGGTGACTTCGCCAACGGTGCGCAGGTCGTTATCGACCAGTTCATCAGCTCCGGTGAGCAGAAGTGGGGCCGTATGTGTGGTCTGGTTATGCTGCTGCCGCACGGTTACGAAGGTCAGGGCCCTGAGCACTCGTCTGCCAGACTGGAACGTTATCTGCAGTTGTGCGCTGAGCAAAATATGCAGGTCTGCATTCCGTCAACGCCAGCGCAGGTTTATCACATGCTTCGCCGTCAGGCGCTGCGCGGTATGCGCCGTCCGCTGGTGGTCATGTCACCGAAATCTCTGCTGCGCCATCCGCTGGCGATTTCTTCACTGGATGAACTGGCAAATGGTTCCTTCCAGCCTGCGATTGGTGAAGTAGAAGAATTAGATCCGGCAGCCGTGAAGCGTGTCGTGCTTTGTTCCGGTAAGGTCTACTATGATTTGGTAGAACAGCGCCGCAAGAACGAGCAAAAGAATGTCGCGATCGTCCGTATCGAACAGCTTTATCCGTTCCCGCATCAGGCCGTTCAAGCTGCGCTGGAATCGTTTGCCCATGTTCACGATTTCGTGTGGTGTCAGGAAGAGCCGCTGAATCAGGGAGCCTGGTATTGCAGTCAGCACCATTTCCGTGAAGTGATTCCGTTTGGGGCTTCTTTACGTTACGCAGGACGCCCGGCGTCTGCATCACCCGCCGTTGGCTATATGTCCGTACACCAGAAACAACAGCAAGATCTGGTCGATGACGCGCTGAACGTTGATTAAATAAAAGGATAGATAATGAGTAGCGTAGATATTCATGTACCCGACCTGCCTGAATCCGTCGCTGACGCCACCGTTGCTACCTGGCATAAAAAGCCAGGCGATAGCGTCGAGCGCGATGAAGTACTGGTTGAAATTGAAACTGACAAAGTTGTACTGGAAGTTCCTGCCTCTGAAGCTGGCATTCTGGATGCCGTGCTGGAAGAGGAAGGCGCGACAGTAACGTCTCGCCAACTGCTGGGCCGCATTCGTCGTGGCGACAGCTCTGGTAAAGAAACCAGCGAGAAATCACAAAGCAAAGAATCAACACCGGCACAGCGTCATACGGCTGGGCTGGAAGAAGAGAACAGTGACGCGCTCAGCCCGGCGATCCGCCGTCTGATTGCAGAGCACGATCTCGATGCTTCTGCTATCAAAGGCAGCGGCGTAGGCGGTCGAATTACCCGTGAAGACGTGGATAAGCATTTGGCTGCTCAGAAGAAAGAGTCTGGTAAAGCGCCTAAGTCTGAAGCCCCGGCGGCTTCTCCGGCACCAGCTCTGGGCGCGCGTAGCGAAAAACGCGTACCGATGACGCGCCTGCGTAAGCGTGTTGCAGAGCGTCTGCTGGAAGCGAAAAACAGCACGGCAATGTTGACGACGTTCAACGAAATCAACATGCAGCCAATCATGGATCTGCGCAAGCAGTACGGCGACGCATTCGAGAAGCGTCATGGTGTACGTCTGGGCTTCATGTCCTTCTACATCAAAGCCGTGGTCGAAGCGCTGAAGCGTTATCCAGAAGTAAATGCGTCTATTGATGGCGAAGATGTGGTTTACCACAACTACTTCGATGTCAGCATCGCGGTGTCTACCCCGCGTGGTCTGGTTACGCCAGTCCTGCGTGATGTGGATGCGCTGGGCATGGCCGACATCGAGAAGCGCATCAAAGAGCTGGCCGTGAAAGGCCGTGACGGCAAACTGACGGTTGAAGAACTGCTAGGCGGTAATTTCACCATTACCAACGGCGGCGTCTTTGGCTCTCTGATGTCTACCCCAATCATCAACCCACCGCAGAGTGCGATTCTGGGTATGCACGCCATTAAAGATCGTCCGATGGCGGTTGATGGTCAGGTCGTTATTCTGCCGATGATGTATCTGGCGCTGTCTTACGATCACCGTTTGGTCGACGGCCGTGAATCCGTTGGCTTCCTGGTGACAGTGAAAGAGATGCTGGAAGATCCAGCGCGTCTGCTGTTAGACGTTTAGTCCGACAGATAGGCTCTCGGGCGGATAATCCTGACGGTTTCCGCCCGAAACGATATACCAGATTATGTGCTATGCAGGCCGTTTCTTTTCAACGGCGTTATCCAAATATATCAGAGAGTTAATGGCGCTTTTCTCTACCGAAAGATTCGGTGATGACAAACCGTCTGCCGACTTATCTCCAAACCTAAATGGATAGAACATCATGAATTTACACGAGTATCAGGCAAAACAACTCTTTGCTCGATATGGTTTACCGGCACCGACCGGCTATGCCTGTACCACTCCGCGTGAAGCGGAAGAAGCCGCGTCTAAAATTGGTGCGGGTCCGTGGGTCGTAAAATGTCAGGTTCACGCAGGCGGTCGCGGTAAAGCGGGCGGCGTTAAAGTCGTCAGCAATAAAGAAGATATCCGCGCCTTTGCTGAAAATTGGCTGGGTAAAAAACTCGTTACTTATCAAACTGACGCACAGGGTCAGCCGGTTCATCAGATCCTGGTTGAAGCTGCAACGGATATCGACAAAGAGCTTTATCTGGGCGCAGTTGTTGACCGTGGCACGCGTCGCGTGGTGTTCATGGCGTCCACCGAAGGTGGCGTAGAAATTGAAAAAGTGGCAGAAGAAACGCCGGAGCTGATTCATAAAGCGGCGATCGATCCACTGGTAGGCCCACAGCCTTATCAAGGCCGTGAGTTGGCTTTCAAACTGGGCTTAAGCGGTAAGCAAGTTGCTCAGTTCACCAAAATCTTCATGGGTCTGGCGACGCTGTTCCTGGAACGCGATCTGGCGCTGGTAGAAATCAACCCGCTGGTTATCACCAAGCAGGGCGATCTGATCTGTCTGGATGGCAAACTGGGCGCGGACGGCAATGCCCTGTTCCGTCAGCCTGAACTGCGTGAAATGCGCGACCCAAGTCAGGAAGATTCTCGTGAAGCGCATGCGGCACAGTGGGAACTGAACTATGTTGCGCTGGACGGCAACATTGGCTGTATGGTCAACGGTGCCGGTCTGGCGATGGGCACGATGGACATCGTGAAACTGCACGGTGGTGCTCCTGCGAACTTCCTTGATGTTGGTGGCGGTGCGACGAAAGAACGTGTTACTGAAGCGTTCAAAATTATCCTGTCTGACGACAAGGTAAAAGCTGTCTTTGTTAACATCTTTGGTGGCATCGTACGTTGCGATTTGATCGCTGACGGCATCATCGGCGCCGTAGCCGAAGTGGGTGTTAACGTACCGGTTGTGGTACGTCTTGAAGGAAACAATGCGGAGCTGGGTGCCAAGAAACTGGCGGATAGCGGCCTGAATATTATTGCCGCGACCAGCCTGACGGGTGCTGCTCAGCAGGTTGTTGCAGCTGTGGAGGGTAAATAATGTCCATTCTGATTAATAAAAATACCAAAGTTATCTGTCAGGGTTTTACCGGTAGTCAGGGGACATTCCACTCTGAGCAAGCACTTGCTTACGGTACGCAAATGGTTGGCGGTGTGACGCCGGGTAAAGGCGGCACGGAACATCTGGGTCTGCCCGTATTTAATACGGTACGTGAAGCGGTAGAAGCGACGGGCGCAACGGCATCCGTTATCTACGTTCCCGCTCCGTTCTGTAAAGACTCTATTCTGGAAGCGATTGACGCAGGTATTGAGCTGATCATCTGTATCACCGAAGGTATCCCGACGCTGGATATGCTGACGGTGAAAGTGAAACTTGATCAGAGCGGCGTGCGGATGATCGGTCCGAACTGCCCAGGTGTGATCACGCCGGGCGAATGTAAGATCGGTATCATGCCGGGCCATATTCACCTGCCGGGTAAAGTGGGTATCGTTTCTCGTTCCGGTACGTTGACGTATGAAGCGGTGAAGCAAACGACCGATGCGGGTCTGGGTCAGTCAAGCTGTGTGGGTATCGGCGGCGACCCGATCCCAGGTTCTAACTTCATCGATATTCTGAAGCTGTTTGAGCAGGATCCGCAGACTGAAGCCATCGTGATGATCGGTGAAATCGGCGGTACGGCGGAAGAAGAAGCGGCTGCCTACATTAAAGAGCACGTGACGAAGCCGGTTGTCGGCTACATCGCGGGTGTGACTGCACCGAAAGGTAAGCGCATGGGCCACGCTGGCGCCATCATCGCCGGTGGTAAAGGCACCGCTGACGATAAATTCGCGGCGTTAGAAGCGGCGGGTGTTAAAACCGTTCGCAGCTTGGCAGATATCGGCGATGCTGTAAAAGCGATATTAGCGCGTTAATCGATTATTCGATTAAATATACCAGCCACCTTCGGGTGGCTTTTTTTTATTCAAATTTAATCCTCGACGTTAATAGGTGTAATTGAATTACGCATGACTTTTTCGGGGTTTTATTGGATAATTCGCGCGCTTGAAAAAGCGATGAGTGATAAACAGAAATGATGATTATCTCATTGGGTTTGTGTAAGCAGGGAATGATTAATTAATTTGCCTTAGGGGATGTTGTGTGAAAGGAAATATAAAAGCGCTGATTTTGGCATTATCTGCATTTACCTGCGCGGCCAACGCGCAGTCTATTAATATTGAAGTGCTAAGTGCGACGATTAAAGATAAAAAGATTGATGATGCAACGGTGATTCTACAGAAGAACGGAGCACAGTCAGTGACAGCTCGCTCTGATGCTACTGGCCGCGTGGGGCTTAACGCGCCGTTCGAGGTGGATCAAGATAGTCTGCTGATCATTAAAAAAGAAGGCTATTCCGATCTGGTGGTTAAATGTCCGTGTGATGGAATGACCTATGCTATTAGTCCAGTAATGAAAAACCTGGATGGCATGCGAATTGTATTAACATGGGGTGAAAGACCTTTCGATTTAGATTCTCATCTCATTTATCCGGATAATCATATTTATTTCCAACACAAGAAAGGACGCGATGCCAATCTTGATGTTGATGATACCGATAGCTTTGGGCCGGAAACCATCACCATTGATAAAAAGCGTTTAGGTGAAAGTTATATTTATGCTGTTCATGATTATACGAACGGTGATAAAAATAATTCACCAGCGCTTTCCGCAAGTAGTGCAAAAGTATTTGTCTATGTTGGAAGTTCACAGGTACGTGCATATTCTGTCCCACTGAACAAGGTAGGAAATGTTTGGACGGTTTTCCGTCTTAACCCTAACGGTGACTTTGAAGACATCAACGCCGTTGGCGAGGCCGATTTCTCAAAAGCGAAGGATGGTAATGCGTTGCCAATGGTGCTTAACCCGACGCAGACCGCCACTTCAGTTACCGGGAATACCGCGCTGGCAAAAAGCCTCAATCGCGACGGTGAAGCCGCCTATGGGCGCGGTGAGCTAGAGCAGGCCACAACGCTGTTCCTGGCCGCGATCGATCAGGACAGTGCGTTTGGTCAGGCATATAGCAACCTGGGTCTGACCTATCAAAAGCGCGGCAATATTGCTGAAGCCATTTGGGCCAACCGTAAAGCGATTGCGCTGGCAAATGGTAGCAACGCGGCAACCACGCGTGCCAGCTCGTACTACAATATTGCAAAAATTTACGAGAATGCGGGTCAGTTCAGCGATGCACTTCAGCATTATGAGCTTGCAAGAAGCCAGAAAAGTAACACGGTTTACGATAAAGCCATTGAGCGGATGAAAGCGAAGAATTAAATCGCAGCATCTTGCTACGTGTGTAACCACAGCGGAGGCCTTTTGGTCTCCGCTTTGTCATGGATCGTCACAAGCAGGCGGCGCAGGGGGAAGGGCAGGGGAGTTCACGGCTAAAATACAGCGTCGTTGTCAGCAAGAAAAAATAGAAATTTGACATAAAATAGAAGATAAAAAAATGCATGTGAATAATCGATAACGGAAAGTAAAAATTATATTGCCGAATTAATTTTAATTAAACCTAAAAGTCACATTGCATTAACAATGAGTGTAATAAGGAAATTAATGCAACGCGGCAATCACGAGAAAAGCGTTAAATTGTTTTAGATCAAAAAACGCCTCTGGATATAATTTCTGAAATAGGCTTAAATTGCGCGAGGTCAATTATCGTCTTTCACGTCGTTTAGTGGAAAAGTTGATTTGAAGCCAAAAACCTAGTCTGGGTCACGTAAAAACCTATTTATTGTAGGGGATTACAGGCGTAATATACGGCTACCTCCCTATGGGGTACGCGATTTGTAATACTTGTGATTTATCTTGAGCTTGCTGTCGGGGTATCGCGATGCGACTGCCCTGGTGAACGGTATTTCTAGCGTTCATTACAGCTTGTGTTAAAGCAATTCTTGTTGTGTTCTTTTTGGGTGTAATGGCCGGATGTTTGGCGGCTTGTCAGCGTTTGCAAGCTAATCCCTTCCTGCGAGGAGCAAGGAGTCAAAATGTTTGATGTAGTCGAACTGTCACGTTTACAGTTTGCCTTAACTGCAATGTACCATTTTCTATTCGTACCATTAACGCTGGGGATGGCGTTTTTGCTGGCGATTATGGAAACGGTATATGTGCTGTCCGGCAAACAAATCTATAAAGATATGACCAAGTTCTGGGGCAAGTTATTTGCAATTAACTTTGCTCTGGGTGTCGCTACCGGATTGACCATGGAGTTTCAATTCGGGACCAACTGGTCATATTTCTCTCACTACGTCGGGGATATTTTCGGCGCGCCGCTAGCGATTGAAGGCCTGATGGCATTCTTCCTGGAATCGACCTTTGTTGGCTTGTTCTTCTTCGGCTGGGACCGTTTAGGAAAAGTGCAGCATATGGCCGTGACCTGGCTGGTCGCACTGGGCTCTAACTTCTCCGCACTGTGGATTCTGGTTGCCAATGGCTGGATGCAGAACCCCATCGCATCGGATTTCAATTTCGAAACCATGCGTATGGAAATGGTGAGCTTCGCCGATCTGGTACTGAACCCGGTTGCTCAGGTGAAATTCGTTCACACGGTAGCGGCAGGTTACTGTACGGGCGCGATGTTCATTCTGGGTGTCAGTTCTTACTATCTGTTGAAAGGCCGCGACATGGCGTTTGCCAAGCGTTCATTCGCTATCGCAGCAAGCTTCGGTATGGCTTCTGTCCTGTCCGTTATTGTACTGGGTGATGAATCCGGTTATGAAATGGGTGACGTACAGAAAACCAAACTGGCGGCAATTGAAGCAGAATGGGAAACGCAACCCGCACCGGCATCCTTTACGCTGATCGGCATCCCCAATCAGGATACGATGGAAAATAACTATGCCATCAAGATCCCTTATGCTTTAGGGCTCATTGCCACGCGTTCTACTGACAAAGAAGTGACGGGTCTGAAAGAACTGCTGGTGATGCATGAAGTGCGTATTCGCAATGGTATGAAGGCTTACCAGTTGCTGGAAGAATTACGCGCGGGCAACACCGACCCGGCAGTAAAAGCAGCGTTTGATCAGGCTAAGCAGGATCTGGGCTATGGTTTGCTGCTGAAACGCTATACGCCGAAAGTCTCTGATGCGACAGAAACGCAGATTCAACAGGCTGTTAAAGATTCTATCCCGCGCGTTGCACCGCTGTATTTCTCTTTCCGTATCATGGTGGGCTGTGGCGTTCTGATGCTGTTAATCATCGGCCTGTCCTTCTGGAGTGTTCTGCGCAACAAAATTGGTCAGAAACGTTGGCTGCTCCGTACGGCGTTGTACGGTATTCCGCTGCCGTGGATTGCTATCGAAGCCGGCTGGTTTGTGGCTGAATACGGCCGTCAGCCTTGGGCTATCGGTGAGATTCTGCCGACAGCCGTTGCGACGTCATCACTGACCGCAGGGGATATTCTGTTCTCCATGGGGCTGATCTGTGGTCTGTATACGCTCTTCCTGATTGCAGAAATGTATCTGATGTTCAAATTCGCACGTCTGGGGCCAAGCAGCCTGAAAACAGGGCGCTACCATTTTGAACAACCTATAGCGGCTGCGCAGGAAGCACGGTAAACAGGAGTCCACTATGTTTGAATATGAAGTCTTACGTTTTATCTGGTGGCTGTTGATCGGTATTTTGCTGATTGGCTTCGCTATCACTGATGGTTTTGACATGGGCGTGGGCATTCTGGTGCGTCTGATGGGACGTGGTGATACCGAGCGTCGCGTCATGATTAACAGCATTGCGCCGCACTGGGACGGTAACCAGGTTTGGCTGATCACCGCCGGTGGTGCGCTGTTTGCTGCCTGGCCGATGGTTTACGCTGCCGCGTTCTCCGGTTTCTACATTGCCATGATTCTGGTGCTGGCCTCGTTGTTCTTCCGTCCTGTCGGCTTCGATTACCGTTCAAAAATCGAAGATCCGCGCTGGCGTGGTATGTGGGACTGGGGCATCTTCATCGGTAGCTTTGTCCCACCGGTAGTGATTGGTGTGGCATTTGGTAACCTGTTGCAGGGCGTGCCGTTCCACGTTGATGAATATCTGCGCCTGTACTACACCGGAAACTTCTTCCAGCTGCTGAACCCGTTTGGCCTGTTGGCTGGTGTGGTTAGCCTGACGATGATCCTGACTCAGGGTGCAACCTACCTGATGATGCGGACCACGGGCGATCTGCACGTGCGTTCCAAATCTGCCGCGCAGATTTCCGCGCTGGTGATGATGGTGACGTTTGCTCTGGCTGGCGTATGGGTCGTTTACGGTATTGATGGTTATGTGGTGACGTCTGCGATTAACACCGCGGCTGAATCTAACCCGCTACGTAAAGAAGTCGTTCAGCAAGCAGGTGCCTGGTTGATCAATTTCAATAACCATCCGGTATTGTGGGCTATCCCTGTTCTGGGCGTAGTGCTGCCAGTGCTGACTACCCTTATGGCGCGCGCAGAGAAAGGGGCTTGGGCATTCCTGTTCTCCTCTCTGACTATCGCTTGTGTGATTCTGACCGCAGGGATTGCTATGTTCCCGTTCATCATGCCGTCAGTGACTGTGCCTAACGTCAGCTTGACGGTATGGGATGCAACATCAAGCCTGCTGACGCTGAAAGTCATGACTGTGGTTGCGATAATTTTCGTTCCTATCGTGCTGTCTTATACCGCATGGTGTTACTACAAGATGTTCGGTCGCATTACCAAAGAGCAGATTGAGCAAAACACTCACTCTATGTACTAAGTAAGGAGCTTAATTTATGTGGTATTTTGCCTGGATACTCGGAACGCTTCTTGCTTGCTCACTGGGGATCATCACGGCCCTGGCTATTGAGCAGAGTGAGGCAAGCAAAGCGGCTGAAGAAGATAAGCAATGAGTGATCTGGTCGATAAACTCTATCGCCTGATGGATAAGAGCCCGTTAAGGGCTCTTTCCCTTATCATGGCGTTGCTGCTGGCTGGCTGTGTATTCTGGGATCCGACGCGCTTTGCGGCGCGGACCAGTGAGCTCGCGGTTTGGCAGGGGCTGCTGTTGATTTGGGCCGTTTGCGCTGGCGTTGTTCATGGTGTTGGTTTTCGTCCACATCGCCTGCTCTGGCGCGCGTTTTTCGCACCACTTCCCGCCTTTGTGATCCTGTGCGCAGGATTGTACTATTTCTTCGGCTAAAATAGCCTCCTATTCCATTTAGTTATGGGTTGCTTGCAGCCCATAATTATTTTCTTTCCGCTGTCACAATCCATTCCAAACCTCATTTCTCTTGCGTATAGTAGCGAGGTTTAATGCATTACTGGGATGTAGAGTGAGTAATTCGTTGTTTCGCTGGCCAGTTCGAGTCTACTTTGAAGACACTGATGCAGGTGGCGTTGTCTACCATGCGCGCTATGTTGCCTTTTATGAAAGGGCAAGAACCGAGGCGTTGCGTGAACGCAACTTTCACCAGCAAGCCTTGCTCAGTGAGCATGTCGCGTTTGCTGTTCGTCGGATGACGGTGGAGTATCTTGCTCCTGCGCGCCTTGACGACATGCTGGAAGTGCAAAGCGAGATTATTTCGCTACGCGGTGCTTCTATGACTTTCGCCCAGCGTATCCTCAATGCTCATGGCACCCTGTTAAGCCATGCTGAAGTTTTGATCGCATGCATCGATCCACATCAAATGAAGCCGATTGCGCTTCCTAAGTCTATTGTCGCGGAGTTCAAGCAGTGACTGACATGAACGTTTTTGATTTGTTCCTGAAGGCAAGCCTTCTGGTCAAACTAATCATGCTGATTTTAATCTGTTTTTCTATCGCTTCCTGGGCGATCATTATTCAACGTACCCGAATTCTGAACTCGGCGACGCGTGAGGCCGAGGCATTCGAGGACAAATTTTGGTCGGGCATCGAACTGTCCCGCCTCTATCAGGAAAGTCAAACTCGTCGCGATAGCCTGACGGGCACTGAACAAATCTTCCATTCAGGTTTCAAAGAATTTGCACGCTTGCATCGTGCCAACAGCCATGCGCCGGAAGCCGTAGTGGAAGGGGCGTCCCGTGCAATGCGTATTTCAATGAATCGTGAGTTGGAAACGCTGGAAACGCACATTCCCTTTTTGGGAACCGTGGGTTCTATCAGCCCGTATATCGGTCTGTTCGGTACCGTTTGGGGAATTATGCATGCCTTCATCGCGCTGGGCGCAGTGAAGCAGGCAACCTTGCAAATGGTTGCCCCTGGTATTGCCGAAGCCTTGATTGCAACGGCAATCGGCCTGTTTGCGGCGATCCCTGCGGTCATGGCGTATAACCGTCTTAGCCTGCGGGTGGGTAAACTGGAGCAGAACTACGACAACTTTACGGAAGAGTTCATCGCGATCCTGCACCGTCAGGCGTTCTCCAGCGACAACAGCAAGTAATCAGGGGGGATCATGGCACGAGTACGCAGAGGCCGTCGTGAGCTGAAATCCGAGATCAACATTGTCCCGTTACTGGACGTGCTGTTGGTGCTGTTGCTGATTTTTATGGCGACAGCCCCGATTATTACGCAGAGCGTTGAGGTGGATCTGCCGGATGCGACCGACTCAAAAACGGTCTCCAGCAATGACAATCCGCCCGTGATCGTAGAGGTTTCAGGCATAGGGCAATATAGCCTGGTTGTTGAACAAAACCGTATGGAACAGCTTCCGGCAGAGCAGGTGGTTGCTGAAGCGCAATCACGGCTGTCAACCAATCCCAAGACGGTCTTTTTGATTGGTGGCGCGAAGGATGTTCCTTATGATGAGATCATTAAAGCGTTGAATTTGTTGCATCAGGCTGGCGTAAAATCCGTTGGTTTGATGACACAACCGATTTAAATGAGCGCATCACGGTAATGATCGTTAAGCCTATTTCTGGCAACACTGTTTTTGGGAATCGCTTGTGCTAAAGGCAAACGAACAAAACGATAAGCTGAAACGCGCCGTTATTATCTCGGCTGTTTTGCACATCATACTGATTGCTTTGCTGCTTTGGAGTTCGTCGACGCAAACGATGGATGCCAGCGGGGGCGGCGGAGGCTCGTCAATTGATGCCGTCATGGTCGATCCGAGCGCAGTGGTGGAGCAGTATAACCGGCAACAGCAGCAGCAGACGGATGCAAAACGTTCTGAACAGCAGCGTCAAAAGCAAGCTGAACGGCAGGCCGAAGAGCTTCAACAGAAGCAAGCGGCTGAACAGCAGCGGCTGAAAGAACTGGAAAAAGAGCGTCTGCAAGCGCAGGAAGATGCGAAAAAGCAGGCTCAGGAGCAGGCTGAACAGCGTAAGCAGTCTGAAGCGGCCGCTCAGCAGGCAAAAGAACAGCAGAAGCAAGCCGAAGCTGCAGCGGCAAAAGCGAAGGCCGAAGCTGAACAACAGGCGAAAGCGGCGGCAGACGCTAAGAAGAAAGCGGAAGACGAAGCGAAGAAACAAGCTGCTGCGGCCGCTGCTGCCAAAAAGCAGGCGGAAGAAGAGGCTAAAGAAAAAGCGGCTGAAGCCGCCAAGCAGAAGGCTGCAGAAACCGCTAAAGCAGAAGCAGCAAAAGCAGCCGCAGAGGCTGAACAAGCTAAACAAAAAGCAGCAGCCGAGGCCGCTAAGCAAAAAGCCGATGCTGAAGCAGCGAAGAAAGCAGAAGCTGCAGCTGCGGCTAAGAAAGCTGCTGATGAGAAAAAGAAAGCGGCAGCAGAGGCCGCTAAGCAGGAAAGCGCCGTTGATGATTTGCTGGGCGGGCTGGCTTCATCGAAAAATGCGCCGAAGTCTGGCGGTGGTGCACCTGCGGGCACCGGTAACAATAAGAAGAGCGGTGCATCAGGTGCAGCGCTTGATAGCTATGGTAGTCAGGTGCGTTCAGCCATTCAGAGCAAGTTTTATGACTGGCAGCTCTACAAAGGTCGCACCTGTACGTTACGGATTAAGCTGGCGCCAGATGGTCTGCTGATTGACGTCACTGCTGAAGGCGGCGATCCGGCGTTATGTCAGGCGGCTATTGCGGCTGCCAAACAGGCCAGAATACCGAAGCCACCAAGTCCAGAGGTTTATGAGGCTTTCAAAAATGCGCCGATAGACTTTAAACCGCAGTAACCGGGCTGTTTACCCAATAGATTTAAGATTATTACGATGGTAAATAAACCAGGTTATGTTGTTTTGTTGACATTGGTTTGTTTTTGTTAAAATTCTGCTAATTTATCGTAGACTTCGCGTCTGGATAAGGGAGATGAGATGAAGCAAGTACTGAAAGTTGCATTAAGCTTTTTAATGCTGTGGACTGCGGTTGTTCACGCGGAAGTACGTATAGAGATTACCCAAGGGGTAGACTCTGCGCGTCCTATCGGTGTGGTTCCGTTCAAATGGGTGGGCCCGGGCGCTGCGCCTGAAGACGTCGGCGGCATCGTCGGTGCTGACTTACGTAACAGTGGCAAATTCAACCCGATCGACGCAAACCGTATGCCTCAGCAACCTGCAACAGCATCCGAAGTGACGCCTGCTGCATGGACGGCGTTGGGCATCGATGCGGTTGTTGTTGGTCAGGTTCAGCCGAGTGCTGATGGCAGCTACCTGGTTTCTTACCAACTCGTTGATACCTCCGGTAACCCTGGTAACGTATTGGCGCAGAACCAGTTCAAAGTGACCAAACAGTGGTTGCGTTATGCTGCGCACACGGCCAGTGATGAAGTGTTTGAAAAACTGAGTGGTATCAAAGGTGCGTTCCGTACCCGTATCGCTTACGTTGTTCAGACCAACGGTGGTCAGTTCCCTTATGAACTGCGCGTTGCAGACTACGATGGCTACAACCAGTTTGTGGTTCACCGCTCACCACAGCCGCTGATGTCCCCGGCCTGGTCCGCAGATGGCAGCAAACTTGCCTATGTAACGTTTGAAAGTGGTCGTTCTGCGTTGGTTATTCAGACGCTGGCAAATGGTGCAATCCGTCAGGTTGCTTCCTTCCCGCGTCACAACGGTGCGCCTTCTTTCTCTCCTGATGGCAGCAAGTTGGCCTTCGCACTGTCTAAGAGCGGTAGCCTGAATCTGTATGTGATGAATCTGGGATCGGGGCAAATCAGCCAGGTGACCGATGGTCGCAGCAATAACACGGAACCAACCTGGTTCCCAGACAGCCAGACCTTGGCCTATACTTCAGACCAGGCTGGTCGTCCGCAGGTTTATAAAGTGAATGCTAACGGCGGTGCGCCACAGCGTCTGACCTGGGAAGGTTCTCAGAATCAGGACGCCGATGTGAGCGCCGACGGGAAATTTTTGGTAACGGTGAGCTCGAATGGTGGGGCTCAGCATATTTCCAAACTGGATCTGGTAACGGGTGCCGTACAAGTATTGACGGACACGTTCCTGGACGAAACGCCAAGTATCGCACCGAATGGCACGATGGTGATCTACAGTTCCAAACAAGGGCTGGGTTCAGTGCTACAGTTGGTTTCGACAGATGGGCGTTTCAAAGCGCGTCTTCCGGCTACTGATGGACAGGTTAAATTCCCTGCCTGGTCGCCGTATCTATAAGTACAGATATGTACAATAAACTCGTCAAAGGACATAAGAAATGCAATTCAATAAAGTGCTGAAAGGCCTGATGTTGGCTCTGCCGGTACTGGCAGTGGCCGCTTGTAGCTCCAACAAGAACGCGGACAATGACCAATCTTCCATGGGTGCTGGTAACAACGGCATGATGGACGGCGGTAACATGTCTTCTTCTGAGCAAGCTCGTTTGCAGATGCAAGAATTACAGCGCAACAACATCGTTTACTTCGGTCTGGACAAGTACGATGTGAGCTCTGAATTCGCTCAGATGCTGGACGCACACGCTGCATTCCTGCGTAGCAACCCGTCTTACAAAGTGACTATCGAAGGTCACGCGGACGAACGCGGTACGCCAGAATACAACATCGCTCTGGGTGAGCGTCGTGCCAACGCGGTACAAATGTACCTGCAAGGTAAAGGCGTTTCTTCCGATCAGATCTCTATCGTTTCTTACGGTAAAGAGAAACCAGCTGTTCTCGGCCATGACGAAGCGGCTTATGCCAAAAACCGTCGTGCCGTTCTGGTATATTAAGAGAATCGCATGAGCAGTAACTTCAGACGTCACCTGTTGGGTCTGTCGTTACTGGTTGGCGTAGCGGTCCCTTGGGCCGCTACTGCCCAAGCGCCAATCAGTAATGTCGGCTCAGGCTCGGTCGAAGACCGCGTCACTCAATTGGAGCGTATTTCTAACGCTCACAGTCAGCTTTTAACCCAACTTCAACAGCAGCTCTCTGATAATCAGCGTGACATTGACAGCCTCCGTGGGCAGATTCAGGAAAGTCAGTATCAGTTGAATCAGGTTGTTGAACGGCAGAAACAGATCTATCAGCAGATTGATGGATTAAGTTCGCAATCACCTTCTACACCGACGACAGATGGCACGCCTGCCGCTGCGGCGGGGACTGATACCGGTGCAGCCAATACGGCGGCACCGGCCAGTACGGGTGATGCAAATACTGATTACAATGCTGCAGTCGCGCTCGTACTGGAGAAAAAACAGTACGATCAGGCTATCAGCGCATTTCAGGCATTCGTCAAGAAGTACCCCGATTCAACGTATCAACCTAATGCTAACTATTGGCTTGGTCAGTTGAATTACAACAAGGGGAAAAAGGACGATGCGGCGTACTATTTCGCCAACGTTGTTAAAAATTATCCCAAGTCACCAAAAAGTTCTGAAGCCTTGCTGAAGGTTGGGGTGATCATGCAGGAAAAGGGTCAGGCTGATAAAGCTAAGGCCGTTTACCAGCAGGTTGTAAAAATGTACCCCAATACGGAAAGTGCAAAGCAGGCGCAAAAGCGTTTAGCCGGATCGTAATACCGTATTAATTGGCACAAAAATTGCGCATCATGAGCGGTTTTTGTGCCTAAACGTCTTAAGAGTAAGCAATCAAACAGTTTTTTAAGAAAATAGGTTGCGCTGAAAATTTAAATCAGTAATATGTGCCGCCGTTGCCAAGGCAAATAGCAAAACGCTAAAGCAGCATGAAATTGGGTCGTTAGCTCAGTCGGTAGAGCAGTTGACTTTTAATCAATTGGTCGCAGGTTCGAATCCTGCACGACCCACCAATTTCAAAAGCATTATCAGTAAGCGTAGCACCAGTAAGTATCAAGTAGTTCCGCATTGCGGGTCGTTAGCTCAGTCGGTAGAGCAGTTGACTTTTAATCAATTGGTCGCAGGTTCGAATCCTGCACGACCCACCATCTTCTAGCAATACAATTCCAAACTAAACAACCTTCGCTTTTCTAATTACCTGCATAATAAACACAGTGACTTTCAATTAATTGGTCGCACGTTCTAGCCGAGCGAAGCGAGACAGCACGCGTTAACGTTGACCATGAAGGCCGAGCTATCCTGCACGGCTCGCCATTTATAGCTGTAGCATTCCTTCCTCGCAGAAACCCACGTTGAGACAACGATCGTGTACACCGTATCGATGAGATAAAACCCATCATCATTCCTACTCGGTAAGGCTTTGCGGTATATTAGATTTTTACCCCTCTCTATGGACTATATAACCCGTCAGGAACTGTTTTTTAATCCTATCGAGCAGGGATGGAGTCATTGCCACAGGGAAGCGCGTGTAGCCCTGTTTAGGAAGATATATGATTGGTCCGTTGATTAATGGTGCCGCTATCTTGATTGGTAGCGGGCTGGGCATTGCTTTACGTCGTTTTATCCCTCAGCGTTTGCAAGATGGCCTGCCGCCAGCGTTTGCGATGGTGTCGATTGCAATGGGGATCACGCTGGTTGTTAAAGTCCAGCAGTTGCCTGCGGTGGCGTTGGCTATCGTGATTGGTGTGGCGTTAGGCGAGCTGCTCCGCATGGAGTCTGGTGTGCAGTGGGCTGGCACGATGATTCAGAAGGCATTAAACCGCGTACTGCCTGCACAGGAGCACCGTTTGCCGCAGGATGTCTACACTCAGAACTTTACCGCGTTAATCGTTCTGTTTTGTGCCAGTGGGACCGGTGTGGTGGGGGCGTTGACGGAAGGGCTAACTGGCGATTATCAACTGCTGATCATCAAATCTGCTTTGGATATTTTCACCGCGCTGATTTTCTCCATTACGCTTGGCCTTGCCGTGATGTCGATTGCGATACCACAGATTATTGTCCAGACGCTGTTGTTCTTCTCCGCGAAATTGATTATGCCTTTTATGACAGACATCACGATGGGTGATTTTTCTGCCTGTGGCGGCATTATCATGATTGCAGTAGGGCTGAGGATCGCGCAGATCAAATCATTTGCGGTGGTTAACTTCCTGCCTGCACTGGTTCTGGTTATTCCTATCTCTCTATACTGGCATCGCTTCTTCGCCTAAAGCGCAGCATCTGATTAGCGGCTGACGATCGAAGGCATGTCGCCGCTAAAGATTTGTGTTACTTCCTGATCGGTAAGCGGCACGCTTTTGCTACAGACATAAATATGCTTTCCTTGCGGGCTGATGCTCTTGGCTAGCTCGATGTAGCTGGCAAACTCGACCTGGCTGTGCCCGCCTTCATTCATCTCCATGGCATGGATGATGACCTTGTGCGAGGCGAACAGATCGATTAATCGTTTGGACGCCACTTTACGCGTGAGTCGAGCCAATAGCTTCATCGCCGGAATCATCTGTCCGAGTAGTAAGCGGGTGGTGGTAAAAGGCGTTTCTGATTGCTCTGTTACCTCTTGTTTTGTGTCCACGTTTCTGACGGTCAGGGTATTGCGATAGATTCTGATATAGAGGCTGGCCATGCCATTTCTCTCCTTGTCTCTTTTCTACTTTCTACAAGTCATGCCACTTACGCATTCCATCTCACGATTTTAAGCATAGTAAACAAAATTGCGGGTTTTATGGAAAAAACACCGCGACTTTAGGGAGGGTTTTCGGTATTTTGTTTAGGATAAAAAACGTCAGTGCTGATGATTAATGAGTATCTGGTGTTACAACCCGAGTTGTCATCGTGGAAATTTATAATGAGTATCCTTTTTGATAGCAATGAGACCATTTATCCCTTTCCGCCAAAACCCAGGCCTTTATCGGCTGATGCAAAACAGCACTATCGTAGCAGGATAAAAACGCTGCTGCGGGAAAGAAATGCTGTCATGGTCGCGCACTATTATACCGATCCTGAAATTCAGGCGCTGGCGGAAGAAACGGGCGGCTGTGTAGCGGACTCGCTGGAGATGGCACGCTTCGGCAGCACCCACTCTGCATCAACGCTGCTGGTGGCAGGTGTCCGCTTTATGGGAGAGACCGCCAAAATACTCAACCCGGAAAAGACGATTCTGATGCCTACGCTGGAAGCAGAATGCTCGCTCGATCTCGGTTGTCCCGTCGATGAGTTCAGCCGTTTTTGCGATGCGCACCCAGACCGAACGGTGGTGGTGTATGCCAATACCTCCGCGGCAGTGAAAGCACGTGCTGATTGGGTGGTGACATCCAGCATCGCGGTGGAATTGATCGAGCATCTGGATAGCCTGGGAGAAAAGATTATCTGGGCTCCGGACCGCCATCTGGGAAGCTATGTACAAAAGCAGACAGGAGCGGATGTACTGTGCTGGCAAGGCGCGTGCATTGTGCATGACGAATTTAAAACGCAGGCGCTGCAGCGCATGAAGATCCTGTACCCCGACGCGGCAATTCTAGTCCATCCGGAATCGCCACAGAGCGTGGTAGAGATGGCTGACGCCGTTGGGTCAACCAGCCAGCTGATTCAGGCGGCGAAAACGCTGCCACAGCGCGAACTGATTGTAGCGACCGATCGCGGCATTTTCTACAAGATGCAGCAGGCCTGCCCGGAGAAAACGTTGTTGGAAGCGCCGACAGCGGGAGAAGGGGCCACCTGCCGCAGCTGCGCCCACTGTCCGTGGATGGCGATGAATGGGCTGGAGGCAATTGCTAACGGTCTGGAGCAAGGCGGTGACGCTCATGAGATTCATGTTGATGCAGCCCTGCGAGAAGGCGCGTTAATCCCGCTGAATCGCATGCTGGATTTTGCGGCTTCGCTAAAATTGCGTGTTAAAGGGAATGCCTGACGGAGATCTTGGGCATCTTGATAGCGTTTTTTTACAATAATTGAGACAGGGTGATGAGATGGATTTTTTTAGTACCAGCAATATTTTAATTCATATCCCTTTGGGGGAAGGGGGATACGATCTTTCCTGGATTGAGGCGATTGGCACGCTGTTTGGCCTGCTGTGTATCTGGTTCGCGAGTCAGGAAAAAACTATCAACTATCTGTTTGGATTGATTAACGTCACGTTGTTTGCCGTGATCTTTTTCCAGATTCAGCTTTACGCCAGTCTGTTGCTGCAAATCTTCTTCTTTGCCGCCAATATTTACGGCTGGTATGCCTGGACGCGTAAGACGGATTCGCAGGAAGTGGAGTTACGTATCCGCTGGCTGCCAGTACAGAAACTGATTGGCTGGTCGGTGGCGTGTATTGTCGCGATTGGTTTGATGACGTTCTACATTGACGCGGTGTTTGCTGTGCTGACGCGTATTGCTGTTTCCGGCATGCAGGGGCTGGGGCTGTCTGTGCAGATGCCGACTCTCCAGCCAGATGCGTTCCCATTCTGGGATTCCACCATGATGGTGCTGTCGATCGTGGCGATGATTCTGATGACGCGTAAATACGTCGAGAACTGGTTGCTGTGGGTGGTGATTGATGTGATAAGCGTGGTGATTTTTGCTTATCAGGGCGTGTATGCAATGGCGGTAGAGTACGCCATCCTGACGCTGATTGCCCTGAACGGCTCTTGGCTGTGGATTAAGAGCGCACAGGAGAACCGCGTCAGCGCGGTTTCACACGGCGTGTAGTCCAAACTTAATGCTTGTGGTGGTGACCTTCTGCATCATGACTTTCATGATAATGACTTTCCTGATAGTGGAAAGCGCAGTGGTCATCATCACAGCGTTGATATTCCATCTGAACCGTCGCGTGTTCAATCTGGTAATGCTTCAGTAAATATTCCTGAATTCGTCTTAACAGCGCATCGTGATCGTGAGGGGGAACCACTTGTGCATGCAGCGTCATCATCGGTTTTTCGCCAACCTGCCATAAATGGACATGATGAATGTTTCTGACTTCGGGAATATTCAGCGTCAGATCTTTCTGTAGAACCTCAACGCTAAGTTGTCCAGGCGTACCTTCCAGCAACTCATGAATACTCTCTTTCAATAACGCCCACGCACTACGCAGCACCAGACACGAGACCAAAATAGAGAGAATCGGGTCGATAGGTGTCCAGTTGGTATAAAGAATGATAATGGCTGCGGCAATCGCACCAACGGATCCAAGTAGATCGCCCAGCACATGCAGGGCTGCTGCGCGGACGTTAATATTTTTCTCTTCACTGCCGTGATGTAGCAGCCAAAATGCCACGATATTTGCCACCAAACCAGCAACGGCGACAAGCAGCATAGGCACACCGGCAACGGGCTGGGGATCATAGAAGCGCTGAATGGCTTCCCAGAAGATGAAGGCAGTAATCAGTATCAGCGTCAGCGCGTTCACAAAGGCGGCGAGGGTCGTGAGTCGCAAATAGCCAAAGGTATGGCGCGCATTGGGCTTACGCTGTGCGAAACGTACGGCGACAAGCGCGACGAACAGCGCGGCGGCGTCCGTCAACATATGGCCTGCATCTGCCAGCAGCGCGAGGGAGCCGGACAGCAGACCACCAATGACTTCTGCCACCATAAACGTGGCGGTAATGATAAACGCGGCCAGCAGACGTTTACTGTTGCCGGATTCCGTGTGGCTGTGATTATGTGCCATAGATCACCCTGAGTTGCGGTTTTATCCCACTTTACTGAAACCCACAGAGAAAACCTATTCTGTCATTCACCCGATCTGTCAGTTGAGCTATTTTCTGATGAAAATAGGACGGATGCGGCATCTGAGAGCATTTGATCGCGTAAATCCCGCTGATTTCAGCGCCCTGACAACACCAGCTTGACATATAATAATCAATCTTCAATATGAAACATCCCGTTTCTCAGACGACCCGTATAGGCGGGATGGCGCGTATTGGATGGGGCTAACATACCGTTTCGGAACCGATGGATTTATTTATGAATTACCAAAATGATGATTTAAGAATTAAAGAGATTAATGAACTTTTGCCGCCGGTTGCTTTGCTAGAAAAGTTTCCAGCCACGGAGAAGGCAGCGGAAACGGTATCGTTCGCGCGTACTGCCATCCATAAAATTCTTAACGGCAATGACGACCGCCTGCTGGTGGTCATTGGTCCTTGCTCGATCCACGATACGAAAGCAGCAAAAGAGTATGCCGCGCGTTTGCTGACGCTGCGTAACGAGCTGAGCGACGATCTGGAAGTAGTGATGCGGGTTTATTTTGAAAAACCTCGTACTACGATTGGCTGGAAAGGGCTGATCAACGATCCGCACATGGATAACAGCTTCCAGATCAATGACGGCTTGCGCATTGCACGCCAGCTGCTGCTGGAGATTAACGACATCGGTTTACCGGCTGCGGGTGAGTTTCTGGATATGATCACCCCGCAATACATGGCGGATTTGATGAGCTGGGGCGCTATCGGCGCACGTACGACGGAATCTCAGGTACACCGTGAACTGGCATCCGGCCTGTCATGCCCTGTCGGCTTTAAAAACGGCACCGACGGTACGATCAAAGTCGCGATTGATGCGATCAACGCTGCCAGTGCACCACACTGTTTCCTGTCTGTGACCAAATGGGGCCACTCGGCTATCGTGAACACCAGCGGTAACAACGATTGCCACATCATTCTGCGTGGCGGTAAAACGCCGAACTACAGCGCTGAGCATGTGAAAGACGTGAAGATCGGTCTGGAAAAAGCGGGCCTGACACCGCAGGTCATGATCGATTTCAGCCATGCGAACAGCAGCAAGCAATTCAAAAAGCAGATGGATGTCTGTACTGACGTCTGTGGGCAGATCGCGCAGGGCGAGAAAGCGATTATGGGCGTGATGGTGGAAAGCCATCTGGTCGAAGGCAATCAGAATCTGGAAAGCGGTGAGCCGTTGGTTTATGGCCGTAGTGTGACCGATGCCTGCATTGGCTGGGAAGACACTGAATCCCTGCTGCGCCAGTTAGCGTCTGCTGTACGCGAACGCCGTAACAAGTAATATCGAATAGTGTGCTATATAAAAAAACCCGGCACAGGCCGGGTTTTTCTCATTCAGGGGTAAATTACTTCGCTTTACCCTGATTCGCTACTGCGGCAGCTTTTGCAGCGATTTCATCTGCGTTGCCCAGGTAGTAACGTTTGATCGGCTTGAAGTTCTCGTCGAACTCATAAACCAATGGCACGCCAGTTGGGATATTCAGTTCCAGAATTTCGTCTTCGCCCAGGTTGTCCAGATATTTCACCAGTGCACGCAGTGAGTTACCGTGAGCCGCAACGATCACACGCTCACCGCTTTTGACGCGTGGCAGGATAGTCTCGTTCCAGTAAGGCACAACACGGTCGATGGTCAGCGCCAGGCTTTCAGTCAGTGGCAACTCTTTGTCGCTCAGAGAAGCGTAACGCGGATCGTGGCCCGGGAAACGTTCGTCATCACGCGTTAACTCTGGAGGCGTAATTGCAAAACCACGACGCCATTGTTTAACCTGCTCGTCACCGTATTTCTCAGCGGTTTCGGCTTTGTTCAGGCCCTGCAACGCACCGTAGTGACGCTCATTCAGTTTCCAGCATTTCTCAACTGGCAACCAGGCTTGATCCAGCTCGTCCAGTATATTCCACAGTGTGTGAATGGCACGTTTCAGCACGGAGGTATAAGCGAAATCAAAGGCAAAACCTTCGTCTTTCAGCAGCTGACCTGCGGCTTTGGCTTCTGAACGGCCTTTGTCGGATAGATCGACATCGTACCAGCCTGTGAAGCGGTTTTCGTTGTTCCACTGGCTCTCACCGTGTCTTACCAGTACCAGCTTAGTTACAGCCATAGCTAAACTCCTTCCTATCCTAAGATTTCTGTGATAACTGATTTCATTATAGGGGTGGAGAACGGTTATCGGCAATCGATAGTCGATGGCAAGCGTGATTTATCCGCAGGTTATTTGCGTAAAATCACGCTCTGGCTTTACCGTTTCAGCAAACCGGAATCCCCCTTGTGCAATAACAGATAGACCGCAGGGATCACCAGCATCGACAGCAGAGGAGCGCTCACCATCCCGCCGATCATCGGCGCGGCAATCCGCTGCATGATTTCGGATCCGCTACCGCCGCCCCACATGATGGGAAGCAGCCCTGCCATAATCGTTGCGACGGTCATCATTTTTGGCCGTACGCGCAGAACCGCCCCTTCGTGGATGGCATCCATCAACTGCTGGCGTGACAGCACCTGACCTGCCACACGGTGCTTCTCTACCGCATGATTGAGGTAGAGCAGCATGATGACGCCGAATTCCGCCGACACGCCCGCCAAAGCAATAAAGCCTACGGCACCGGCTACAGAAAGATTATAGCCAAGGATATAGAGCAGCCAGACGCCGCCAATCAGCGCGAAAGGTAAGGTTGCCATGATCAGCAATGCATCTTTGATGCGGTTGAAGGTGACATACAGCAGCACAAAAATGATCAGCAGCGTAAAGGGTACGACGACTTTCATTTTCTCCGTAGCGCGTTCCAGATATTCAAACTGACCGGACCAGCTCAGTGAAACGCCTTCCGGCAGCGTAACCTGCTGGGTAACGGCTTGCTGCATGTCTTCAACGGCGGATTTCAGATCGCGACCGCGTAGATCGACATAAATCCAGTCCGACAGGCGGCTGTTTTCACTTTTCAGCATTGGTGGCCCTTCGCTGACGCGAATATCAGCCAGTTCTGCCAGCGTCACTCTTCTGCCATTGGCCGTCACAATGGGCAGGTCACGCAATTTTTGTAGTGAATCGCGTAATTCACGTGGATAGCGGATATTAATGGGATAACGCTGGCGACCTTCAATCGTTTCGCCAATATTTTGCCCACCGATGAGCGTAGCGACCACCGACTGAAGCTCTTCGACGGATACGCCGTAGCGTGCGGCGCGTTGCCGGTCGATATCAATATCGATATAGCGCCCGCCCGCTAACCGTTCCGCCAGCGCAGAGGTCACGCCCGGAACCTGCTTCACCACCTGCTCGATTTGTGCGGCGGTACGTTCGATATCGGCCAGATTGTTGCCGTTAACCTTGATGCCCACCGGGCTTTTGATGCCGGTGGCCAGCATGTCCAGCCGGTTGCGAATCGGTGGCACCCACACGTTGGCAATACCCGGCAGGCTGACGGTGCGATCCAACTCGGCCACCAACTTGTCCATGGTCATGCCTTCGCGCCACTGGTTGCGCGGTTTCAGCCGAATAGTACTTTCCAGCATGGTGAGCGGTGCCGGGTCAGTTGCTGTTTCGGCACGGCCTGCTTTACCAAAGACCGATTCGACTTCGGGCACGGTTTTAATCAGCCTGTCCGTTTGTTGCAGTAGACGACCCGCCTCACGCGCGGAGATACCGGGCAGGGTGGAAGGCATATACAGCAGATCGCCTTCATCCAGCGGCGGCATGAATTCACTTCCCAGACGGCTGAGTGGAAAGAGTGTCAACAGCAACAGCAGGCCGGAGAGCAGCAACGTGGTCTTCGGATAGCTCAGCACCTTTTGCAGCACCGGGTGATAGGCGGCAATCAGCCAGCGGTTAATCGGGTTCGACTGCTCGTCCGGTATCTTGCCGCGAACGAAATATCCCATTAATACCGGCACCAGCGTAATCCCTAATCCGGCGGCGACGGCCATGGCATAGGTTTTGGTAAAGGCCAGCGGTGAAAACATGCGGCCTTCCTGCGCCTCCAGTGAGAACACGGGGACAAACGACAGCGTAATGATCAGCAGGCTGCAAAATAGCGCGGGCCCGACCTCCACCGCGGCCCGTTCCGCTAACTGCCACCACTCGTTATTCTGCGGTTGTTTCCCTGGATTCTCATGTCGCCACTGCTCAATGACTTTATGCATGTTTTCTATCATCACAATCGCGGCATCCACCATCGCGCCGATGGCAATCGCAATACCGCCCAGCGACATGATGTTGGCGTTCACACCCTGATAGCGCATGATGATAAACGCCCCCAGAATCCCCAGCGGCAGGCTGATGATCGCCACCAGCGCCGAGCGGAAGTGAAACAGAAACAGGGCGCAGATAATCGCCACGACGATAAACTCTTCCAGCAGCTTGAAGCTGAGCGTATCGATAGCGTGTTCAATCAACTGCGAACGATCATAGGTTGGGACGATGTCTACACCCGCGGGCAGGCTTTTCTGTATTTCCTGTAACCGCGCTTTGACGGCATGCAGCGTATTCAGCGCATTCTTGCCATAGCGCAGGACGATGATGCCGCCGGCCACTTCACCTTCGCCATTCAGTTCGGCGATGCCGCGCCGCATCTCCGGCCCTTCTCTGAGCGTAGCCACATCCTGCAACAGCACGGGAATACCGTTGCGGGTGGTAATCACCACGTGGTTAAAATCCTGCATACTTTTCAGGTAACCCGTGGTGCGTACCATGTACTCTGCTTCGCCCAACTCCAGCACGGAACCGCCGTTTTCCTGATTGGCGGCCTGTACGGCACTGACGATCTGCTGGTGGGTGATGCCCTGTGTCCGCATGCGCTCCGGGTCGACGACGATCTGATACTGTTTGACCATGCCGCCCACGCTGGCGACTTCCGCCACATCAGGCACCGTTTTCAACTCATATTTCAGCAGCCAGTCCTGAAAACCGCGCAGGTCGGCCAGACTGTATTTGCCGCTGCGATCCACCAGCGCGTATTCGTAAATCCAGCCGACACCAGTGGCATCCGGGCCGAGTGACGTCTTGGCGTCGGCTGGCAGGCTGGATTGCACCTGGCTGAGATATTCCAGCACGCGAGAACGCGCCCAGTAAGGGTCGGTGCCATCTTCAAACAGTACATAAACGTAGGCATCGCCGAACATGGAGAAGCCCCGTACCGTCTTGGCCCCCGGAACGGAAAGCATGGTTGTGGTCAGCGGGTAGGTCACCTGATTTTCCACCACCTGTGGTGCTTTTCCTGGATAGCTGACGCGAATGATGACCTGTACGTCCGATAAATCGGGCAGAGCATCCAGCGGCGTTTTTTGTAGCGATAGCAGGCCCCACGCGGCCATGAACAGCGCTGCCAGTAAAACCAGAAGACGGTTTTTGAGCGACCAGCGAATGATGTAGGCAATCATGGATGGCCTCCATGGCTGGCATGCGGATCGTCAATGGTAGAAAAATTCAGGACGTGAATCCCGCTGTCGTCCATGTTGAACTGGAAACGCACGGTACTGCCGATTCCCATTCCCTCAGGTAGCCCTGATGGTGGCAGCGTGAAATCCATCGTCATCGGTGACCAGTTGAGTGCCGGAACCGCTTCGTGTTCTATGGTGGCCTGATTGCCGTTTATCGCTCTGATGACTCCCTGAGTGTGATAGCCAACGGGTGTAGCCGACGTTTCTGGGGCTGCCGACTTTTCCGCATCAAACTGCGGTAGGGCGTTGCGCAGGCTGGCTTCGGAATCAATCAGGAACTGACCGGAGGTGACCACATTGTCACCTGCCTTCAGTCCATTGAGGATTTCGACCCAGTCGCCCAGCGACGCACCCACCGTGACGTTACGTGGGGTAAAATGACCAGTGCCATCACTCAGTAAGACCCGGTTTTGGCTACCGCTGACCAATAGCGCTTCCTGCGGGATCGCCAGACGCGGCTGTGCCTGCGGCTGAGAGAGCTGCACGGTCAGGTACATACCGGGTTTAAGCTGCTGTTGCGGGTTATCCAGTACCACGCGCGCTTTTAGCGTGCGTGTGGTGCTATCTAATACGGGCAGCAGTTCGCTGATCTTGCCATGGAACGTTTTACCCTGCCAGGCGCTGCTGGTCGCGCTGATGTCGCTGCCGAGAGTGAGCTGCGCGGCTTGCGACTCGGGGTAATCGACATCCACCCACACCGGATTCAGGCTGGCAAGCTCAAAGAGAGGCTGAGCTGGGCTTAACTGCATGCCTTGCCGCACCTCTAGCTTATTCACGTAGCCGTCTTCCGGCGCGGTAATCGCGATCCTGTCCTGCGGCTTACCGCTACGCTCGACCTGCCGAATAATTGCTTCTGGCATGAAGATCAGTGCCAGCCGCTGGCGAGCCGATTGAGTCAGCATGTCGTCGCCCAACTGCCGTACCGCCAGATATTCGCGCTGCGCCGCTGCCCAGGTCGGGTTCCACAAGGTAGCCAGCGTTTCGCCTTTCTTCACCTGCTGTTGTAGCGCACTGACCGTGAGTTTCTCGACAATGCCGCCGCTGGGTGCCACCAGCGTGTGTAATCCGCGTTCGTTGAGTGTGACGGTGCCGTAACCTGTGCTACTACTGGAAAGTTCACGCATTTCCGCGCGCGCCGTGCGAACCCCAAGATTTTGCTGCTGGCGGGCGCTGACCGTAATACCGCCATCACTCTGCGCTTCATCGGCGTAGCGGGGCACCAGTTCCATATCCATAAAGGGGGATTTCCCCGGTTTATCGAAGCGTTTATCCGGCACCATCGGATCGTACCAATAGAGGACGGTACGTGCTGACGCTGCGGCTGAAGAAGACTGTGGTGTTGGCTGTTTACCCACCAGATAGCCCACGCCACCCGCGCTGAGGATAGCCAGCGTCATGAGGCTAAACCTCAGTGATTTGTTCGTGATTGTTTTGCTCATCGCGTAGGGCTTCCTTGTGGCGTCAGATAGCGGATAGCGGCCCAATATTGAGCCATCTCCCGTGCGGTATCCTGAACGGCGATCCGGCTTTCGAGCAGCGCTCGGCGGGCATCCAGTACGGCAGAAAGGTTACTGCTGCCGGATTGGTACTGAGCCTGAATCAGTTTGATGCGCTGCTGTTGTAGCGGGAGAACGTCATTGCTCTGCCGCTGCCAGCGTGACTGTGCGGCTTGATATTGAGCAATCAGCGTATCGAGCTGTGCCTGATGCTCTCGTTCAGTGAGCAAGACTCTGTCGCGCGCTTCCATGCTGCGTGATACATCTGCGGCGTAGTCCTTATCCTGACGCTTGGATGTGAACAGCGGCAGATCGACCGTCACCATCATGCCCGCCATGTCGTCGTAATCATCTCCGCGCTTCGCGTAATAGACTTCAACATCGACATTGGGGATGGCGGCAACGGCCGACTGTGCGGAGCGAGCCTGAGCCAGTTCGGCTTCACGCTGCGCCTGTTGCATTTCTGGATGCTGATGAATGGCGTTGCCCAGCACCTCCGGTGAGGCGGGCAGCCGTTCAAAGCGAGGCAGTTCGCCGTGCACGTTGATATCCGTCACGCCAGTAAGCTGCACCAGTCGGGCGTGTGCGATGTGGGTATCACGCTCGGCATCGGCCAGTCTGTCCTGCATGGCTACCAGCGTCAGGCGGGCATCCAGAACACTACTGGCTTCACTGCCTGCTGCCACACTCGCTTTTTGTGAGGCTATCTGCCGCTGGCTTTCGTTGACCAACGCGGTGACGTCGGCCAACGCCTTTTGGGAGAGCGCCAGATCCAGCCATGCCTGTGCCGTTTCCCGTTGCAGGCGAGCACGAATACTTTCGCTATTACTTTGCAGTGCTTCGGCTTCGACCCGAATAGCCTGCGCTTTGCTATCTCGCTTACGGCTGCTGACATAAGTTTGCATGACGCCGATACGCTGCATCGTCATCCCTTCACGCGTGAGTCGACTACCGTTGTTGCCGCCCAATGGCAAATTTTCGACGCCAAATTTCAACTTTGGATCGGGAAGTTGCGTGGCAGAGTCGGCCATGTTCTGGAGCGCGTTCATCTGGTGTTGATTGGCCGACAGATCGGCGGAGTAACGCTCCGCCGCCTGTAAAGCCTGTTCAAGACTCAGATCTGCCGCAAAGACGATGGCAGGCAGCCACAGCAACATCGCCAGACACGCGCGCGCAGCAGCGTGTTTGGATAAGTTCATGGTGTGCTCCGGTTAAGGCTGCTGTGGCGTAATCGCGGTCAGTGTGTAGCCGCTATCGTTCTGGATAAAGCTGAACGTAACGGGTGTGTTGACAGGCAACGGCGTGATTCCGCCGCGGGATGGCAGCGCAAAGGCCATCGTCATGGCTGGCCATTTGAGCTCGGCAATCGGCGCGTGAGAGATCGTGACGCTGTTGGTATCCCACTGCTTAACAATCCCGGTAGTTTGATAAACGGCTGTTGTGGCCGCAGGGGGCGTGGTCGGCATCATCGCGTGATGCTGGTGGTCGTTTGCCCACACGGGGAAGACGAAGGAAGAAACAGAAAAAATCAGGCTGCTGATCAAAGCCATATAAGTGATACGCATAAAAATAATCCCAATAAAAATAATTGATAAACAAGACGTTGCGCTCGCTGGCGCAGGGGTTATCAATCGCTTGGGTTATTCTCTGAATCGGCAAAAGCGGATTTCAGCCGGAGGGCCGACCGCAGGAGGCGAGAGCCAGACATCAGATGTCGGACTAAGGGTGACAGGATTATCCGCTAAGACTAGCTCACCGCTGACCGGCAGCGCTAATAATGCCAGCGAGCCATTATCCTGCTTCACACTATCCGGCACGCAGTGTTTTTCGCACAGCGGTGTTTGCTGCTCGGCAACGTAAGACGCTTTAGCCGTATGCTGAGCATGAGATGATAACGGCTGAACGTCAGCCTGTTGCAGATGTGCCTGATGCTGGAGTGCGGGGGATGTCTGGCTGATCGTCATATCGCATTGATGACCTGCGATAGCCAGTTGCGCATTCAGGAAAAACCAGCACAGCGCCAATAGCCATCCCCACCTGCCTTTATGGCGCAGATGATGAATGAATAATGGAGACCGTGATGATGCGGACATGGCGTTTCCTTTTTGGACGTTTTGGCAGTGTATGCGTCTGAGCGGGAAGGGGGCAAGCGGGGAATAGCATAGTTTTGTAAATTGGCAGAAAGTTATCTGCCAATGTTATCAATGGGTTAATTATGTTTTGCCGTTCGGTTACTGTACGAGAAACTGGTACGTGGTATCTGAGCGATAGACTTTCCCCGGTTTCAGCCAGCAATCGGGCTGCGGCCAATCGGGGTGATTCGGGCTGTCCGGCAGGAATTCGCTTTCCAGTGCGACACCGGCATAGTTTTCATATTGACCGCCGTCTCGCGAGGGCGTTCCGGCCAGAAAGTTGCCGCTGTAGAGCTGTAAGGCGGGAGCGCTGGTGAAAACGCTCATCAGCACGCGGCTATCGGATGACCATAAATTGGCAGCCGGACTTTCGCTGGAACCGCAGGTACGATGCAATAAATAAGCGTGATCGTAGCCGCCGACGGCCATTTGATCGCTGTCGCGCAGGAAATCTTCTTCCAGCGTTTTTGGCTGGCGGAAATCCATTCCGGTAGCGTTTACCGGTGTCAGATCGGCGTTAGGAATGCCCGAACTATTAACCGGTAAATAATAGTCGGCAAACAGTTGCAGCTGGTGCTTACGGACGTCAGTCAGATCGCCATCAAGGTTGAAATACGCGTGGTTGGTCAGGCAAACGGGGCAGGCTTTCTCTACGGTCGCCTGATACGAGATTTCCAGCGAATTATGTTCGGTCAGCGCGTAGGTCACCTGTACGTTGAGATGCCCTGGATATCCTTGATCGCCATCCGGTGAGTGCAACTGGTACGTCACCTGCGTTGCATCCTGACTGGCAATTCGCCAGCGGCGGGCGTGAAAGCCTTCCGGGCCACCGTGCAACTGGTGCTCGTTCTGGTTTGGAATCAGATGGAACGTTTCGGTTTCTCGACTGAATGTGGCTTTGGCTATGCGGTTGGCATAGCGGCCAATCGATGCACCGAGATAAGCGCTTTGTCGCGGATACTGCTCGGGCGATGCACAGCCCAGTAAGACTTCTCGCACCTCACCCTCTGGTAGCGGCAGCTCACAGGAAAGCCAGGTTGCACCCCAGTCCATCAGGCGCACGCGCATGCCTGCCTGATTCTGCAAGGTCGTTAATTGAAACGGCTGACCATCGGGTGCCAGCGTGCTAAGACTTTCATTCAACATGACTTGCTCCTGTAGAGGCCTGAGAAGATAGAGAAGGTTGGCCGATGGTTGCAAATAGGGGAAGGTTGCAGAAATCAACTCTGCCGCGCTTCCCTTAATCTGTCATCTGACGTAAAAACGCCGTTACGCTTCGTCGTACCCATTAGGGTGGTTGGACTGCCAGCGCCAGGTGTCCTGCGCCATTTCTTGCAGTGAGCGTGTGACTCGCCAGTTAAGGTCTTTCGCTGCACGCTCGGCATCTGCCCAATAAGCAGGCAGATCGCCCTGACGACGTGGGGCAAAATGGTAAGCCAGCGGCTTGCCACAGGCCTGACTGAAGGCTTCGACGACCTGCAATACACTGTAGCCTACGCCTGCGCCCAGATTATAAATATGCACGCCAGCACGATTTTGCAGGGTGTTCATGGCGGCGATATGACCGTCAGCCAGATCGACGACGTGGATATAATCTCGCACGCCAGTGCCGTCAGCGGTAGGGTAGTCATTACCGAAAATCGCCAGCGAGTCGCGACGCCCGACAGCAACCTGAGCGATGTAAGGCATCAGGTTATTGGGCACACCTTGTGGGTCTTCACCCATCTCACCCGATGGATGTGCGCCAACCGGGTTGAAATATCGCAACAGCGTAATACTCCATTCCGGTTCTGCATGCTGTAAGTCTTGCAGGATTTGCTCGACCATCAGCTTGCTACGGCCATAAGGGCTGGCAGGGTGCCCTGTGGGGAAACTTTCCTGATAGGGCGTGCGTGGTTGATCGCCATAGACGGTGGCGGAGGAGCTAAAAATCAGGTTTTTCACGCCTGCTTTCTTCATCGCCTCAACCAGTACGAGCGTACCGTAGACGTTATTATCATAGTAGCTCAACGGTTCACGCACCGATTCGCCCACGGCTTTTAAGCCGGCAAAGTGGATGACAGAATCAATGGAATGCTTAGCGAAAATATCGTCCAGCAGCGCGCTGTCGCGGATATCGCCCTGATAAAAAACGGGTGTCTTATCGGTTAAGCGTGTAATGGTTTTAACGACGCTAGCCTTGCTGTTGCACAAGTTATCGAGAATGATGGGAGTGTGCCCGGCAGCCAGCAATTGTACGCAAGTATGACTTCCTATGTAACCGCTACCACCTGTGACAAGAACGTTCATAATGACCTCTATTATCGCAATGCAGCAAAATAACATGGTTAGGGGCAGAAAAAGGTGATCTACAGCGAGAATCTGCCTCTGTTATCGATGGTTTCTTTACGAATAAACTGAGTGAAGCATAATCTACAGTGTAAATGAGCCAGGCTTTCTACCCTACATTTTATTTTGTGGTAGCGTTATCATCCCTGTTTTTAGGCGTTATTTACATAACGCGTCAATCTGGTAGCGGTAGATGTCGTTGTGCGGGACGAAAGTGAGCCGATGCGTGATGCACTCGGGCGCGTCTTCCGCGTGGTGAGAGACAAAGAGTAGCTGCGTTTCGCCCTCGCCAATCAGAATATCCAGCCAGCGGCGTACCAGTTGGCGATTGAGCGGATCAAGCCCCTGTAGCGGTTCATCAAGAATGAGCAGGGCGGGGTGTTTGACTAACGCGCGGGCAATCAGCGTCAGACGTTGCTGACCCCAGGAGAGCGACTGAAACGGGGTATCGGCAATAGCGCCATTGAGCCCAAGCAGCGTGAGCCACTGTTCGGTCAGGTGGCGCTGGCGGTCAGAAACGGCCTGATAAATGCCGATAGAGTCAAAAAAGCCTGACAGGATAACGTTGCGCACGCTGGTGCTGACGCGGTAATCCAGATGGAAGCTGCTGCTGACGTAACCGATGTGGCGCTTGATGTCCCAGATGGTTTCACCGCTGCCGCGCTTACGTCCAAACAGCGTGAGGTCGTTACTGTAGCCTTGCGGATGATCGCCCGTAATCAGGCTGAGCAGCGTCGATTTCCCCGCGCCATTTGGCCCGACAATCTGCCAATGCTGACCGGGCAACACTTCCCACGTTAGCTCGTGCAGAATAGGGCGGTCGTTGTACTGCACCACGCCGTTACGCAGCCGAATGCGTGCCTCGTCAGCGGGAAGCGTCATATACCGCTGCGGATCTTCCGGTTCTGGCAGCGAACTTCCCGACAGTTTTTCGCTAAACGCGAGCTGGGCTACCAGCGCTTCAGAGAGGATCGTTTCACGCTCGCCGACGCGGGTCAGCGTACAGTCTGCCAGCACACCGACATGGTTGATAAAGTCAGGGATGTCGTCGAAGCGATTCAGAATAAGCACCAGCGTATAACCGGTGCCTGCCAGTTTCCTCAGTTCATCGGCAAGCTGCTGACGGGAGGCAACGTCCAACCCATCGAAAGGCTCGTCGAGAATCAGCAGATCGGGTTGAGGCATCAGCGCCTGACACAGCATCGCCTTACGGGTTTCCCCCGTAGAGAGGTACTTGAAGCGGCGCTCCAGCAAATGCGCAATACCAAACTGGTCTGCCAGCTGTTGGCAACGCACGGGATCGTTGAGGCTATCCTGAATCACTTCTGCCGTGGTGCGGCCAGTGTCGTCTTCACCTTCACTGAGCAGATCGGTGTTATTGCGCTGCCACTCGTCAGAAACCAGTTTTTGTAATTGTTCAAACGACAGTCGGACGGGGCGTTGAAATCCCGTTGTTCGTTCACCACGTAATATTGGCAGTTCGCCGGATAGCGCCCGCGCCAGTGCAGATTTACCACTTCCGTTGGCCCCGACAAAGGCCCAGCACTGGTTTTGTTCGAGCGTCAGTTCGTCCAGACGCAGCATGCGGGTGTCGCTGAGACGAAACAGCCCCTGAGTGATTTTTAACAATGACATTCTCTATCCTTCGTCAGACGGCGATAGCGCTAAAGCGACATTAACAAAGTGTGGCGATAATAACCCGGTCCGCATTGAAGCAGGCTTTCACCTCCGCTCCCTGTTGCAGCTTTTGCTGCTCAAGCAAGACATTCGGCACCATGGCACACAGGGTTTCCCCCCCGGTCAGCGTAATCAGAATTTCGCTGTTTTCCACACCGTGCTGAATGGACTGAATTTGCCCTGATAAGACGTTATCAACATCAGGCGCTGTGGATGTTGCAGCGTACACATCGATCCACGGTGCTTTAATCAGTGCCAACACCTCTTTCCCTTTCTGTAATTGCAGACGCTCGGCGCTTTGTTGTGTAATCAGGGCGCTGATCGTTGTTTTACCATCGGCGAGTAAAAGATCCAGATGTTGTTGCACCTGTTCTTCACCGCGTGCGAGCACGGTTCCAAAAAACTGGTTACGGGCGCTGGTTTGCAGTGAGAAACGCGCGATGGCTGCCAGCAGGCTATCTAACGGCAGGCCGTCTTCCTGCAAGACATCAAAGGCTTTTTGCTGAATCTGCGCGAGCAAATCGTACAGCTGGATAAGACGTTCGCCGTAGCGGGTGAGCTGGGCCCCGCCACCGCCTTTGCCACCGGTCATACGCTCGACGATGGTCTGTTCGGCCAATTGATTCATCTCATTGATGGCATCCCATGCGCTTTTATAGCTAATCCCTGCCAGCTTGGCGCCCTGACTGATTGAACCGGTATGACGAATTTGCTTGAGCAATTCAATGCGCCGCGGATCGGCGAATAAACGCTGTTGGAGTTTCAGGGTGAGAAGAATTTCAGCCTGCATAGTGAGGGCACCGTTGGTGAGTTTAATTCTCTGTATTGTCGCTATTTTCTTCATCGGGGGCAAATCGCACAAATAGACGCACTATTTTCTATTACTGCGGTAGACTACGTGGCAATTACGACGATCTCGGCTTACAGTGAAATAGCACGTTAGACGGGCTAAAGTAGCGGTAACCGTTGCAATAAGTGAGGTAAGCATGTTGGAGTTGTTGAAGAGCCTGCTGTTTGCAGTTGCCATGGTTCCTGTGATGATGGTGGTTATCATGGGTGCAATTTATTGCCTGGGCGAAGTGTTTAACGTGTTGTCCCGCATCGGTCATTCCGACGGCCAGCGCGCAAAGAATCAGCACTGATTCACGATCCTTTCCTATTTTGATGTCCGGCTTTTGGCCGGACATTTCTTTTCTACCTCCCCCATCTACCTCTTTAAAGCGCATGACACTGCTTCATAATTCGTTATATCATTATTTACACAACGATAATTGTCAGGAGACAAGAATGAAGCAGCAATGGTTAAAATGGTTTGCCGCACTGACCCTCAGTGCAGGAATGGCGCTGCCTGCGGCAGCAGAAGATAAAGTTACTGTATTCGCCGCCGCATCATTGACGAATGCGTTGCAGGAAATCGCCACGCAATATCAGAAAGAGAAAAACGTCGCTGTTGTGGCGTCTTACGCATCATCCTCAACGCTGGCGCGCCAGATTGAGCAAGGTGCGCCTGCCGATCTGTTCATCTCCGCTGACCAGCAGTGGATGGACTATGCGCAGGATAAAAACCTGATGGATACGGCTACGCGTCACACGCTACTGGGCAATGAGCTGGTGGTGATTGCGCCGAAGGCGAGTGCGCAGAAAGAAATTAAGATTGACGATAAAACCGACTGGAAAAGCCTGCTGAAAGGTGGACGTCTGGCCGTTGGCGATCCGGATCACGTGCCTGCAGGGATCTATGCCAAAGAAGCCTTACAGAATTTGAAAGCCTGGGATGAACTCTCCCCGCTGATGGCGCGCGCCAATAACGTACGTGCAGCTATGGCGCTGGTGGAGCGTGAAGAAGCTCCGTTGGGTATCGTTTATGGTTCTGATGCGGTTGCCAGCGACAAAGTTAAGGTCGTCGGTACATTCCCTGCGACGAGCCACAAGCCTGTCGAATACCCGATGGCAATAGTCAAAGAGCATAAAAACGCGGCGGTTACCGGTTTTTATGATTACCTGAAAACGCCAGAAGCGGCAGCGGTATTTAAACGTTACGGCTTCGCGCCGCGTTAATGATGCTGAGTGATTACGAATGGCAGGCGGTTGAGCTGAGCCTCAAAGTTTCCGTTGTGGCCGTGGCGTGCAGCTTGCCGTTTGGGATACTGATGGCGTGGATTTTAGTGCGCTGTCGGTTCCCTGGTAAATCACTGCTGGATAGTATTATCCATTTACCACTGGTGCTGCCGCCAGTGGTCATTGGTTATCTGCTGCTGGTGGCGATGGGAAGACGCGGCGTAATCGGTTCCTGGCTCTATGACTGGTTCGGCTTCAGCTTTAGTTTTAGCTGGCGCGGTGCCGCATTAGCGTCGGCGATTGTCGCATTTCCGCTAATGGTTCGGGCGATCCGGCTGTCGCTTGATGCCGTCGATACGCATCTGGAACAGGCTGCTCGAACACTAGGTGCCTCGCCGTGGCGCGTGTTTTTCACCATCACATTACCTCTCTCTTTTCCTGGGATTGTTGTTGGAACCGTATTGGCGTTTGCCCGTTCGCTGGGCGAATTTGGCGCGACCATTACGTTTGTTTCTAATATCCCCGGCGAAACCCGAACTATTCCACTGGCGATGTATACCCTGATTGAAACGCCCGGCGCGGAGGCTGATGCAGCAAGGCTGTGTATCATTGCCATCGTCTTGTCGCTGGCTGCGCTGTTAGCATCGGAATGGCTAACAAACTGGAGCCGCAAGCGGTTGGGGGGATAATGCTGCAACTCGATTTTCATCAACAGCTGGGTAGCCTCGAACTTCGCGTTCAGTCTGAGCTGCCTGCGAACGGCATTACCGCGATTTTCGGCGTATCCGGGGCAGGGAAAACCTCGCTGATCAACGCCGTTGTTGGCCTGACTCGCCCAGATGGCGGGCGGATTGTGCTTAATAACCATGTGCTGGTGGATACGCAGCAGCGTATTTTTCTGCCACCGGAAAAACGGCGAATCGGCTATGTATTTCAGGATGCTCGCCTGTTTCCGCACTATCGCGTGCGCGGTAATCTGCGCTATGGCATGGCGGAGACAATGGAATCGCAGTTCGATGACATCGTCAATTTGCTAGGCATTGAGCCGCTGCTGAATCGCTATCCACGGACGCTGTCCGGTGGCGAAAAACAGCGTGTTGCGATTGGTCGGGCGTTGCTGACCGCACCGGAACTGCTGCTTATGGATGAACCGCTGGCGTCGCTGGATTTACCCAGAAAGCGCGAGCTGTTGCCGTATCTGGAGCGTCTGGCGAAAGAAGTCAATATCCCGATCTTGTATGTCAGCCACAGTCTGGAAGAGATTGTCCGGTTAGCCGATCATGTCGTGGTACTTGATAAAGGCAAGGTGAAAGCGCAGGGGCTGTTGGAAGCGGTGTGGGCCAGCAGCGCGCTACGCCCGTGGCTACCGAAAGACGAACAGAGCAGTATTCTGAGTGCGCGCGTGTTGGTTCAGCATGAGCATTACGCAATGACGGCGCTGGCATTAGGCGACCAGCAGGTGTGGGTCGGAAAAGTCGAACTCCCGCAGGACGCCGCGTTACGCATTCGCGTGAATGCTGCCGATGTCTCTCTGGTGCTGGAGCCGCCGGAAAAAAGCAGCATCCGTAATGTGCTGCGTGCCAGCGTGGTGGAGTGCATTGATGTCGACGAACAGGTTGAAGTGAAGCTTGCGATCGGCCAGCAGACGCTGTGGTCCCGTATTACTCCGTGGGCACGGGACGATCTCGCACTTCATCCTGGGCAAACGATCTACGCACAGATTAAGAGCGTGTCGATCACGGCGTAAGCACAGGCCGAGCGATGGAACAGCCGTTCATATCGCTCGGTCTATCTCGTGAATCAGTCGATATTCTGTGACTAAGATAACAAAATGAGTATTGAGAGTGATTTTCAATTCGTTTTTTCTACCGCGTAAACAAGGTAGTCAGATAAATTATTCCCGCGTTGTTATTTTTTCATCATAAAAAGTAATCGATTACTTTTTGTTTTCACCTGTGCTACGGGATAAAAATAGGAGAAGGACATGCCTTGTATGACGTTATTGCGCCGTGCGTTCGCTATACCGCTATTGTTGATAGTTTCATCGGGTTTGGCGCTTGCCGAGCGTCCAGCAGAAAACCAAAAAATAGCGTTGCAGATGTATACGCTGCGCAGCTTGAATACGCTCGACGAGCAATTCTCCATGGCGCGAGACGCCGGATTTAAGGCGGTTGAGCTGGTTGGGACGCATGACATTAGTGCGTCAGAAATGAAGGGGTTATTAGGAAAGTATCAGTTGAAAGCCATTGCTGCGCATGTCCAGTTTGGTGAACTGAAAAGCAATATGGCTGAGGTTGTAGCCTTTAACAAAGCCATCGGCAACAGCATGATTATCGTGCCGTGGCTAAATGTAGAAGACCGACCAGATAGCGCAGAGGGCTGGAAGCGCTTTGGTGTGGAAATGAACGATCTTGGACGTGAGTTGAAGAAGCAGGGCATGAAGTTGGCTTATCACAACCATAATTTCGAGATGAAGAAGTATCGCGGTAAAACCGCGCTGGAAATCATGATGGATGCGGCAGAGCCAGAGAACCTGATGCTGGAAATGGATGTCGCCTGGGTATCGCGCGGAGGACAGGATCCTGTGCGTCTCCTGCGCCAGTACAAAGGGCGTATTTATTCAATTCATGCGAAAGACAATACTTCAATCGGCATCCGCGATGATGAAATGAACTTTGCCCCACCGGGTGAGGGCATTTTGGCGTGGGAAGAGATTCTTCCTGCTGCGTCTAAGGCGGGTGCTCAGTGGTTTGTTGCTGAACATGACTTACCAAAAGATCCACAGGCCATTGTTTCCGCGGCTTATCAGTCGCTGTATGAAAAGCTGAGTAAGATCAAAAGTAAGTAAGGAAGCGCTATCAACCTGCGGTCAGCGGACCGCAGGTTGCAAAATGTGGGATAGTGAACCGGATATTCTGAGTCAGTTAGCTGGATGCCCGTTCGACAAACGTCCATTCCAGTAAGCGCTTTTCTGTTTCGCTGGCAGGCTGGTCGATTTGTTGTAATAGCAATTTCACGGCCTCTCTGCCGATATGTGCGGACGGCTGCTGAATCGTACTGAGCTGAGGCGAGGTGATGTAACCCAGCTCTGAACCGTCGAAACCGATCACTGCAATATCCTGTGGCGCGCTCAATCCCGCCTCACAGATTGCCGACAGTGCGCCAGCAGCCAACGTATCGGACACCACAAAGACGGCATCTGGCCGATCTGGATCGTTAAGCAGCGCGTTCATTGCGGCTTTTCCGCCTGAGTAGCTCAGCGTACTGGCGTATTCGACTTTGCCGTAATCAAACCCATTCTCTGCGATAACGTCGCGATAGCCTTTCTCTCGCTGCTGGGCGTAGAGGTAATTCATGTCGTGGTTAATCATGGCGATACGGCGGCGGCCTTTGCCAATAAAGTGATTAATCACGAAACGGGATGCTTCGGCGTTATCAATCCCGACGGATGAAATAGCGGATGTATCATCATGCTCGGCGCACTGCACCCAAGGCGCGGTGCCAATCATGTCCTGGAGCGCTGACAGCGTTGAAATGGCGTCCATGGTGATCACGCCATCGACCATTTTACCGGACAGCAGTTGCAGGCTGGAGTGGGCGCGAACGATATCGGCACCTGAATTGCACAGAAGAATGCGGTAGCCGTTTTCTTCCGCTTCCGCCTCAATGCCTTTCACGACATCGGCACAGAAGGGGTTGGCAATGTTGGAAACCATGACCAATAACATCTGGCTGCGCGCGGTACGCAACTGCCGGGCCAGTAAGTTCGGCTGATAATTGCTGCTTTTTATCGCATTGAGAACACGTTCCCGGTTTTGCGGTTTCACGCTACCAATGTTGTTCAACACCCGTGAAACGGTGGCAACTGAGACTCCAGCTATCCGTGCTATTTTTTGAATCGACATAATTCAGAAGGCACTCACGCTACTTATGCTTGGCTGAGCAGATTACCATAAATATCTCTGGCTGCATCCCGCAGGCGTCGCACCTGCGGGATGAATACCGTGAGAGAATGAACGGTCTGATGCCTTAATTGGCGACCTTCACCCACGTTTGTTGCTGATGGCTTTGCACGATGGCGTCAATGATGAACATGATGTTCGCGCCGTCGTAGAAGGTGGCAAAGTTGCACGGATCGACGCCAGGCTGTTTGCCGTCGCGCAGATAGGTATAAAAGTTCGCCATCATGTTCTTGAACGCATCCGGCCAGCCTTCGATATGCCCTCCGGGGAAGTGGACCGCGGCGGCGGCTTCCGGGTTCAGCAGTCCAGGATCGTCCGACAACACCTGATTCGGTTTATCACGATGGCCGATCCACAGCTGTTGCGGCGTTTCCTGATCCCACGCCAGCGACTGTTCACTGCCATTCACTTCAAACGTCAGGCGATTTTTCCGGCCGGCGCTGACCTGAGAAACGGTAAACGATCCACGGCTGCCATCCTCAAAGCGCAGTAACACGGTCGCGTAGTCTTCGGTCTTGACCGGTTTGTCGTCGTACTCTGGCGGCGCATTGGACGACGAAAACGTGGCCGTACCGTTCCGATTGGATTTTCGGATCGGGTGGACGATGGCTAAATCGGCGAAGACTTCGACAATTTTCCGGCCGGAAATAAACTGCACCGTGTCGCACCAGTGCGAGCCGATGTCGGCCACTGCGCGGGAAACGCCGCCGTACTCCGGTTCAACACGCCAGTTATAGTCGGTGTCGCGCAGCATCCAGTCTTGCAGATAGCCGCCGTGTACCGCAAAGACGCGGCCGATCTCCTGACGCTTAATCATGCTGGCAGCCTGCTGCACCATGCCAAACTGGCGATAGACAAAGCTGACGCCGTGAACAACGCCTTTTTCTTCCGCCAGCGCCACCAGTTCACGCGCTTCCTCGCTGGTCATACACAGCGGCTTTTCCGAAAAGACGTGCTTGCCTGCCTGAATAATCTGCTTATTGATCGCCGCATGAAGATGGTTCGGCGTGCAGTTATGGATCGCATCAATACCAGGATGATTTAACAAATCAGCGACGCTGCCGTAGGCATGAGGAATGTTGAGCTGGCGCGCTTTTTGCTGTGCCAGATCGAGCGAATTTTCCGCCAGCGCCACCACCTCAACGAAGCCAAGGCGACGAATCGCTTCAATATGTGCTGGGCCAATAAAACCGGAACCAATAATGCCAACGCGAATCATTCTGCGTTCTCCTCTTTTAATCCCAACATTTTTCTGACTAACGGACGATCGTCGCTGGTCGCAGCGAAATCGTCAAAAGCGCGTCCTGCGACGGGAATAATGTGGCGGTTGATGAACGCCGCTCCTTCTTTCGCACCGCAGTTGCTGTCTTTCAGGCAACATTCCCATTCCAGCACCGCCCAACCGTCGTAGTCGTATTGGGCCAGCTTGCTGAAGATGCCGCCGAAATCGATCTGACCATCTCCCGGTGAGCGGAAGCGGCCGGCGCGTTCAGCCCATGACTGATAGCCGCCGTAGATGCCGCTTTTGCTCGACGTGTTAAATTCCGCATCTTTTACATGGAACGCTTTGATTCGTGCATGATAGCGATCGATAAAGCCGAGGTAGTCCATCTGCTGCAAATGCATATGGCTAGGATCGTAAAGAATGTTGGCGCGCGGGTGATGATTGACGACATCAAGGAAGCGTTCAAAGGTTACGCCGTCGTGTAAATCTTCTCCCGGGTGCAGCTCGTAGCACACATCCACGCCGTGCTCGTCAAAACAGTCGAGGATCGGCGTCCACAGGCGGCCAAGTTCTTTAAAGGCTTCCTGAATCATGACCTCTTTACGCGGTGGCCAGGGGTAAAAATAGGGCCAGGCCAATGCACCGGAAAACGTAGCGTGGGCGTTTAGTCCTAAGCGTGAAGAAGCCTTTGCTGCCTGCTTGATTGCCGCAATAGCCCACTCTTGACGAGCCTGTGGATTACGGCGGTAAGCCGGTGATGCGAAATCATCAAATGCATCGTCATACGCGGGGTGGACGGCAACGAGCTGCCCTTCCAGATGGGTCGACAGTTCGCTGATGGTCAGCCCATGCTGCGCCAACAGTCCTTTCACATCATCACAGTAAGTTTGGCTGTCAGCGGCTGTGGCTAGATCGAAAATGTGCGGGTGATTACAGGGGATTTGTAGCGCTTTAAAGCCTAATCCGGCTGCCCATTGCGCCAGATTTTCCAGCGTGTTAAAGGGAGCCTGATCGCCAATATACTGGGCGAGAAAAATACCCGGTCCTTTTAACGTCTTCATTATTACCTCCTTTGGCAACAGGTGTGGTCATGAATACCGTTGCACGATTGCGATAGCGGAGAATGCAGTGGGATGAGGTGCCATCGGCGACCTCATCCCATTTTCTCGTTAAATAATCTGTCTTAAATGATTAGGCCCGCTCTTCTTTATATTTGAAGGAGAAGAGGAAAATGACGGCGATGATGGCTGCGGCAACCGCAGGGATCCACCAGAAGGTCGCCCAGATTTCAGGCGCGTTTAACGTGCCGTTGTCGAAGAGACGGTTATAGATTGCACCGGAAACCTGCGAGCCCAGTAGCATGCCGATACCGTAGGTGAACAGGACCACCATACTTTGTGCCTGACCTTTGATTTTCTCTCCCGCGATGCGGTCGGTGTAGATGAAGCCAATGACGAAGAAGAAGTCATAGCAGATACCGTGCAGCAGGATACCGATGTAGAGCAACCAACGCGTTTCTTCATTCACGCCCATCGCGAAGAGGGCATAGCGTACGAACCACGCCAACATGCCGATGAACAGCATGTATTTCACCCCCAGCTTTCTAAACAGCAGCGGAATGATCAGCATGAAGACGATTTCGGACATCTGACCAAACGACATCGCGGTGCTGACGTCGCTGATGCCTGCATTGCTCAGGAAGGATGCGGTGTAAGCGTAGTAGGTACCCAGTGGAATAGAGATCAGCATGGCGCAGATGGCAAAGACCAGAAAGTGGCCTTTCTTCAGCAACGCAAAGGCATCAGCACAGAACAGATCGCGCACTGCCAACGGCAAGCCTTTTGCCGGCGCTGGGGTATGCGGCAGCGTCAGGCTGTAGGCAGCCAGAATGGCAGAGCAAGCGGCCGCGACGTAGAAGATATTAACGCTTGCGGAGATGCCCGCCGTCCCGATGCAGACACCGGCGACGATCCAACCAATGGTGCCGAAGACCCGTACAACCGGGAAGCTCTTCTCACTGTTGCTCAGGTTATGGAACGCGATGTTGTTGGTTAATGCCAGCGTTGGCATAAAGCACAACGTGTAGGCGAACAGCAGGATCAGCAGCTGTGAGCCGTCTTCGTTGATTAACGCGGTAGGCACAAACCATAGGATGACCGCGCCGATCAGGTGCAGCAGCGCCATGACTTTTTGTGAGGGGAAGAAGCGGTCAACCACCATGCCCAGTACAAACGGCGACAGGATTGAGGCGATTGGTCCGGCAGAGAATGCGTCGCCAATCATGGCGGCCAGGTTGTGCTGTGTCATAACCAGGCCCAGGGTGACAGACCATGAGCCCCAGATGAAGAACTCTAAAAACATCATGAGTGACAGTCTGGGAACCACGAAGGCCGGCTGTAACGATTTGGTAGCTGTGTTTTCAGATGAAGAAACCATGTGGTATCTCTCTTAAAAGTAATCGATTACAATTTGTGTTTTCTAAATGTAATCGATTACTTTTAACTTAACCGCAGCTTTTAGCCATAAATGAGATCCTTATCACTAGAAAGTTATATAGCCATAGCGTAGCTGGCTGTTTTCGCGCAATGATCGGGAGTCTGCTTTGCTTGAGGGGGAAAAGAAGAATGACGCACTTTGTTTTAGTGGGCGATGTCGGTGGCACCAATACGCGTTTGGCATTGTGTGATGCCACAACGGGTGAATTATCGCAAACCGAGACCTATTCCGGGCTGGATTTTCCTTCGCTGGAAGGAGCCATTCGTGATTATCTCGATTCGCGGCAGGTCACGGTACAGGATGCCTGTATCGCGATTGCCTGCCCGATTACCGGTGACTGGGTGGCAATGACGAACCATACCTGGGCATTTTCCATCGCAGAAATGAAAGCGAGTCTGGGTCTGCGCCATTTTGAGGTCATCAACGATTTTACCGCCGTTTCCATGGCGGTGCCGGTGATGGCTAACACCGATTTACTCCAATTTGGCGGTGGGGAGCCTGTGCCAGGTAAACCCATTGCTGTGTATGGTGCAGGCACGGGGTTAGGCGTTGCTCATCTGGTCCATGCCGCCAATCAATGGATTAGCCTGCCGGGTGAGGGCGGGCATGTAGACTTCGCGCCGAATAGCGATGAAGAAGACAAAATTCTCTCTGTTTTGCGCCAGTCGCTCGGGCATGTTTCCGCTGAACGCATACTCTCCGGGCAGGGGCTGGTAAATATCTACCGTGCTGTGGTGTTGTCTGATGACCGCACACCGGAGGAGTTGGAGCCGAAAGATATTACCGAACGGGCTGTCAACAATACGGATGTGGACTGTCGCCGCGCGCTGTCGCTCTTCTGCGTCATTATGGGACGCTTCGGCGGCAATCTGGCGTTAAATTTAGGCACATTTGGCGGTGTGTATATTGCTGGTGGCATTGTTCCGCGCTTTCTTGAATTCTTTAAAGCTTCCGGTTTTCGGGCGGCTTTTGAAGACAAAGGGCGGTTCAAAGGCTATATGCAGGATATCCCCGTGTACCTGATTACCCATGAGCAGCCAGGATTAATGGGGGCGGGGGCGTACCTGCGGCAGGTGCTGGGTAGCGCGCTGTAAGTCTGTTTGCGAGTCGCACGCAATCAGGCAAGCGAGAGTGGTCGCTTTTCCTGATTGCGTCATCGTCGGTTATGCCAGAATGCGGGTGCGGATGACATCGGCGATGCTAGGCTCTTCATTGCTGCCAATCACCAGATCGGCTCTCGCCTTGATCTCATCGGCGCTGTTGCCCATCGCGACACCTAATCCTACGCCTTCCAGCATACTGATATCGTTAAAGTTATCGCCGAATGCCACGACGTCTTTCATGCTGATGCCCTGTTCGCCAAGCCATTGCTGGAGCAGCTTGCCTTTGCTGTTGCCGGTTTGGGCGATATCAACCTGATCCTGCCATGACCACTCGCAGGCGAGTCCGAGCTGTTTTTCTACTTCTGCGGCGAAGTGGTTAAGCGTGGGAACATCGGCGTGCGTGGTCGCGAATTTCCAGATAGCGTGGGACGCTTCGGTCTGACGCACCAGATTTTCCACCTGAGCGAAACGAGGACGCTGCTGTTCCGGCAGGTTCGCAGCCCATGCCAGCGTGCGGACTACGTGCCCGGTCGGATACTGGTAATACATGTCGTCATCGGCATACATCAGCCCATGAATATCACATTCCTCTAGCAGCGTGATGACATTTTTTGCCTGTTCGACAGAGAGCGGATTGGTGTGCGATGCCTGGCCCTGCTGGTAATCATAGACGTAGGTGCCGTTACAGCAGATGGCGGGCGTATCCAATTGCAATCCCTGATAAAAAGGATGGATTGCCGAGTGGTGGCGTCCGGTGACGATCATCACTTTTATGCCTTGCTGACGGGCCAGCGCGAGTGCGCTAAGCGATTCTGGCAGGATTTTTTTCTGTTGATTCAGTAGCGTACCATCAAGATCAAGTGCAATTACTCGGTAGGTCATCGTTATCTCGCAAATAAAAATGTGGGTATCAAATTACCCTTACGATAAAGGACATGGCGAAAAATAGACAGACAACAGCGAGATAAAAGTGTCTGAGGTTCATTTGATGACGAAGGATTCAGCGCGGCGGTGGAAAATAAGGCTAAACGGACGGTTTTACAGCGCCATTGTTGATTTTCTATGCTTTCAACGGCTTATCATCTATTTTTTAAGCAGTTGACCACAACGCTGCTTTACAATGTGCGGCGTACTGTTTATAGTGCGCCTCATTGCGGAGGAGTGGCCGAGTGGTTGAAGGCACCGGTCTTGAAAACCGGCGACGCGAAAGCGTTCTAGAGTTCGAATCTCTACTCCTCCGCCACTTCACTTCTTTCCCTGTATACCTTGCTATTATTCTCTTATCTTACCCTGATATTCTGAACCATCATTTTTCATCATCGATCCGTCATTGCCCACCATCAGCGCCTGTTCCTTAAAACAATCATTACTTAAATCAGCCATTATTTAAATCAATAGTAGCCTTGCGATGTCTCTCTAGAATAGAGTGATTGGTCATTTATGGTATGCCGTGCGTCAGGTTGAGCAGGTTCATTATCCTTCTGATGAACTTCTTTTGAGCCTTCCTGTGCCGCCACATTCGCGTGAAAAATAAGGAGAATACGATGCAGCAAGTGGTTTATGTCGCCAGCCCGGAAAGCCAGCAGATTCATGTTTGGCAACTCGGTGCTCAGGGGAATCTGACATTATTGCAAACCGTTGACGTTCCAGGACAGGTTCAGCCGATGGTGATCGCACCGAACAAGCGTCACCTGTATGTTGGGGTTCGTCCTGATTTCAGGGTTCTGAGCTATCGTATTGATGAACAGGGTAAATTGACGGAAGCGGGTGTTGCATCTTTACCGGGCAGCCCGACGCACCTGTCGACTGATAACGACGGACGTTTCCTGTTCAGCGCGTCTTACAGCGGTGCCTGCGTTAGCGTTAGCCCGATTGGTGCTGACGGCATCGTCGGCGAGCCGATCCAACAACTGGACGGACTGGAAGGGTGCCACTCTACCAACATCGATCCAACCAATTCTGTCGTATGGGCACCGTGCCTGAAAGAAGACCGCATCCGCCTGTACGATCTGGGTGCGACGGGCGAATTGAGCGTGCACCGTCAGTCTGAAATGACGACGGTAGCAGGTGCCGGTCCACGCCATATGGCTTTCCATCCCAATCAACGCTTTGCCTATTGTGTGAATGAACTGGACAGCTCGGTGGATGTGTATCAGTTGGATGCAGCCGGTGGGGAATTGCAGAAAGTGCAAACGCTGGATGCTATGCCAGCAGGCTTCAGCGATACGCGCTGGGCGGCAGACATTCACATTACGCCGAATGGTCGCTTCCTGTACATCAGCGATCGTACTGCCAGCCTGCTGAGTGTTTTCCAGGTATCAGAAGACGGCAGCACGTTAACGCTGGCCGGACATCAGCCGACCGAAACGCAGCCGCGCGGTTTCAATATCGACAACACCGGTGAGTTCCTGATTTCAGCAGGGCAGAAATCGCAGCACATTGAGGTGTATCACATCGACCAGAACTCGGGCGATCTGCAACCGCTGGCGCGTTACGCCGTCGGTCAGGGGCCAATGTGGGTGTCGGTGCTGGCGCTGGACTAAGTTAGCGAAGCACAACAGTAAGCCCTGCATTGATCCGCAGGGCTTTTTTTTCGATTAACCCCGGTATTCTATGATCGACAAACCCGCGTTGTAATCCGTGCTGTAGATGATGCCGTCAGCATCAACAAACACATCGCAGGACTGAATAATCTGCGGTCTGCCAGGGCGCTTGTCGACCATTCTGGCTGGCGCAGCAGGCACCAGCGCACCGGTTTCCTTCGGCTGATACGGGTTACTGATGTCGTAAGCGCGTACCCCTGCGTTTTGATACGTGGCGAAAATCAGTGACGAACTAATGAAGCTGCCGGGCCGGTTTTCATGCAGGTTATGTGGGCCAAAGTGTGCGCCTTTCTTCACATAGTCCGCTTCTTTTGGCTGCGGAAAGGTGGCGATGCTCACCGGATTGCTCGGTTCACGAATATCGAACACCCAAATCAATTTCTCGCCATCTTCCTGATTATCCAATACTGCTTCATCCAACACGATCAGCAGATCGCGATCCGGCAGCGGCAGCGCCGTGTGTGTACCGCCGCCAAACGGTGGGCTCCAGTTGCGGTGGCTGATGAGCTGTGGATTAGTGCGATCGCTCACGTCCAGCAGCGTCAATCCGCCATCGCGCCAGCTGCCATAGGCGGTGTCGCCGCTGATGATGGCATGATGCAATGCGTAACGCTTGCCTTCCGGCCAGCTTGCGGTTTCTCCGCCAGCGCTGTGCATGCCGGGTAGCCAGTAGCGGCCCGCAACTTCCGGATGCTGTGGATCGGCCAGATCGATAGTCAGAAAGATGTAGTCGCTGTAGCCATCAAGCAACGCGGAGACATAGGCCCAGCGCCCGCCCACGTACCAGATGCGGTGAATGCCGATGCCGTCCAGCGGCAGGAAACTGATCTCGCGCGGTTTATCCGGCGTTGAGATATCAAAAATCCGTAATCCGGCGCTCCAGCTTTTACCCTGCTGTTTGGTACTGACCGTGTCGGCGACGGAGCGGGTGTAATAGACCTTTTCCTCGGCGAAGCTGGCGTCGGCAAACAAATCGCGCGCGTTGACGACAAGCAGCAGGTCATCATGCGTTTGCAGGTGGATATTCCAGGTGCCGGGCGGGGCAGCAATAAACCCCGCCGGTTTGGGATTTCTGGCATCGCGCACATCCACAATCGACACGCCTTGTGAAACCATATGCCCGATATAAGCGTAGCCGCGATGAACCATCACCTGCACGCCGTCGGGTCTGCCACCCTGATCGCTGTGTCCAATCAGCCGCATATTACGGCTGTAATCGGGGGTGGGCAGAGGGGTCGATGCCATGAGTTATCTCCGTGTTATTTCGCCTGTTTGGCTTCCAGTGTAGCAAACCACGGTGCGATAAAATCATCCGTATGGCCCCAGCCTGGGATGATTTTCGCCAATCCGGCGACGTTGACTGCACCCGGCTGGCTGGCTAACAGCGCCTGTGGAATTGCGGCAGCGCGGAACTCGTAGGTCGCAGGTGTCGCTTCACCGGCAATCTTGTTGGCAACCAGACGCAGGTTAACTTTACCGATCAGTTTAGGATCGACAGCCACGCTGACTTTCCACGGGCTGCTTGCTTCGCGCATCAGCTGTAAGTCCTGATTGGAGATGTCGATGCTGTACAGTTTGATTTCGGTCCGGCCGTTTTCTTTCAACGCCTTATAAGCACCTTGGCTGAAGGCATCCCACGATCCCCAGATGGCATCGATTTTGCCTTTCGGGTATTTCGCCAGCACCGCGCCGACTTTGTTAGCGGTATCGCCCTGAACGTCAGAGGAGACGGCACCAATCGATTCGAGTTCCTTGATGCCGGGGTTGGCTTTCAGGATCTGTTGATAGGCAAGCTGGCGGCGTTCCATCGGCGGGAAGCCAGCGACCCACAGTTTGATGATATTGGCTTTACCGTTGAAATCCTTCACCAATTGGCCAAGTGATTCGTTAGTCAGGGAGGCATCATCCTGCTGGGTGACGGTCACGCCCGGAATTTCGCCATTCACGGCGGTATCAAACACGGAAACGGCAATGCCGCTGTCGACAATACGTTTAATCAAATCGGTAGAATAGGGATCGCGGCCCTGTGACAGGATGATGCCATCATATTTTTGGCTAATCGCCTGATTCACGAAATCCTGAAAACGGGCATCATCGCCGTTGCTCAGAAAGGTACTGACCTTAAAGCCCAGCTTTTTACCTTCTTCAAGCACGCCGGAAACAAACTGCGTGGTGTTGTCGTCGGAACCCAGGTTGCGGATAACCGCGATGCGAACCGGACCGTCATGATTGGCGATAGCGGCCGGAACGGGAGCAATAGTGGCATTTTGATTCGCCAGTGCCGGTAATGCTGTCAGTAAGCTCAGTGCAAGCAGGGCGGGCGTAAATTTCTTCATTATCAGCTCCATGGCGTTTTATAAAGGGATCTTGTGTTGATGAAAGTGTGTCGTGTCGATGGCAGTATTGTTATGTTTTCTGCGTCACTACTTTATAGCTGTCTTTATGTCTGGATGTCTATTTAAAAGTGATACTGCATCATAGCCGTTGAGCGATAGACGAGGAAGAGGGGAGCATTATGACTTTTGGGTTTAAGTTATAACGATTCGTGCTGACTGCGGATAAAAAGAAAAATGCCCGCGAGGCGCTGAGGAATCCCCAGTAATGGGCGGGTAAAAAAAGACAGGCATAGAGTTTTGTGATCTA
>NZ_JBIXKO010000014.1:0-91160 GCF_044751765.1 Pectobacterium sp. CHL-2024
GCCAAAACCTACCGAAATATGGTGTTGGTTTATTAGCGCTGATTTGTGGGGATCCCTCAGCGCGAGGCGGGCATTTGAGGCGGTGATGAAATGAAAAGAACCTGAATTATTTCTTCGTTTCTTTCTCTTCCATTTCACGCGCCCAGCGTGGGTGGTGTTTACGCGCCCAGCGCTTGGAGACCTTTCCTTCGATCATGCCTTTGATCGACCCTTTGACCCAGAACGCCATGTACATATGGATCAGGATGGCATGGATGAGGACGATAGCCGCAACAGCATGAATCAGAATGGCGTAGCGCACGACATCAATCGGGAACAGGTGAGCAAAGTAAGGGCGCCACATGATTACCCCAGTGATCAGCAGTACCAGCGTCAGCCCCATGATGCTCCAGAACATCATTTTCTGGCCTGGGTTATATTTACCCACTTCAGAGACTTCATGCTCATTGCCCTTCAACACTTCAATAATGTTGAGGAACCACGGCAAGTCACGCTTCTTCGGAATGTTATGACCAACAAAGCGGAAGAACATCGGGATCAGGCAGATGACAATCAGCACGCCAAAAAACGGATGCAGAATGCGTCCCATCTGTGGCGTACCAAACGTCTGTGTCAGCCATTGCAGGGTCGGGAAAAACAAAGCAATACCTGAGAGCGCGACCAGAAAAAAGCTAATCACCACAATCCAGTGACAGATGCGATCGATAAACTTGGTGCGCAAAATCATTTTTGATTTACTCATGTTTGTCTCCCCCTTCTTTATCTTCTCCCTCGTGGTCATGATCCATTTCTTCTGTGTTCGGACCCACACCGATGTAGTGGAACATTAACCCAGCGAACGTGGCGACAAACCCTAACGCAGATAGTGGCTTCAGAATGCCCTTCCACAGGTTGACCGGCGTAGAAATCTGCGGATCATCCGGCAGATTGTTGTAGAGCGACGGCCTGTCTGCATGGTGCAGAACATACATCACGTGCGTACCGCCCACGCCCTGCGGATCGTAGAGGCCTGCGTTCGCATAACCACGGCTTTTCAGATCGGCGATGCGTTCTTCTGCCAGATGCTTCATCTCTTCTTTCGTACCGAAACGAATGGCACCCGTCGGACAGGTTTTCACGCAGGCAGGCTCTTGCCCAACGCTGACTCTGTCGACGCACAGCGTACATTTATAGACGCGGTTATCTTCTTTATTCAGACGCGGAATATTGAATGGGCAGCCGGCGATACAATAGCCGCAGCCGATACAGTGTTCGGACTGAAAATCGACGATACCGTTGGCATACTGGATAACTGCACCAGCGGAAGGACAGGCTTTCAGACAGCCCGGATCGCTACAGTGCATGCAGCCATCTTTACGGATCAACCATTCCAGACGATCGTTCTCTTCCACTTCGGAAAAGCGCATCAGCGTCCAGGATTTGGCACTCAAATCCGCTGGGTTATCATAAACGCCAAAGTTATGGCCGACTTCGTCACGAATATCGTTCCACTCTGAACAGGCCACCTGACAGCCTTTACAGCCGATACAGGTGGTGACATCGATCAGTTTTGCCACTTCGCTTTTGTCATCACGCACATGCGGAGGCGGTGTAAAGCCGTTGGTGGCCGAACGTTTAATAATATCTTGTGATTGCATTGACATAATTGGCTACCCTTACGCCTTCTCTACATTAACCAAAAACGCTTTGTACTCAGGCGTTTGTGAATTAGCGTCGCCGACGCTCGGGGTGAGTGTGTTAGCCAGGAACCCTTTACGCGTGGTTCCCTCAAAGCCCCAGTGGCAGGGAATACCAACGGTTTCCACGCTGCGTCCGGCAATTTGCAGCGTTTTGATACGCTTCGTTACCACCGCTTTGGCTTTGATGTAGCCACGCTGGCAGGAGACTTTGACTTCATCGCCCGCTTTAATGCCTTTGCTCTTCGCCAGATTTTCACCGATCTCAACAAACTGTTCCGGCTGCACAATTGCGTTCAGACGTGCGTGTTTTGTCCAGTGACGGAACAATTCGGTAATCGAGTACGTGGTCGCCACATAAGGGAAGTCCTTCGCGGTGCCCATGGTTTTCGCATCACGCGCAAACAAACGCGCAACCGGGCTGGAAATCACCGACGGATGCAGCGGGTTGGTGCCAATAGGTGATTCGATCGGCTCGTAGTGTTCAGGGAACGGCCCGTCTACCAGTTTGTCCACGGAGAACAAACGTGCCAGACCTTCCGGCAGCATGATGAACGGCCCGGTGTCTTTGCCTGGTGGTACGGTTGCGGCGAAGTCAGGCACATCAATGCCTTGCCACTTCTGACCGGTCCATTCCAGCAATTTACGCTTGCTGTCCCACGGTTTCCCTTGCAGGTCGGCAGAGGCGCGGTTGTAGAGAATGCGGCGGTTTTGCGGCCAGCACCATGACCAGTTCGGCGTACAGCCCAGACCGGCATCGGCGTTGTCGCGTCTATCCATCTGGTTACCGGCTTCTGTCCAACTCCCGGCGTAAATCCAGCAGAAACTGGACGTGGTGCCGTCATCACGCAGCTGTGAGAAATCGGCGATCTGCTGGCCTTTTTTCAGGATCAGTTTGCCGCTGTCGTCGTAGATATCAGCCAGCGCCATGCCGTTGGCTTCGCGGGCGATCTCTTCCGGATGCGGATCTTCCGGGTCTTTGTAGTTCCAGTTGATGTTCATCAACGGATCCGGGTAAGTACCGCCTTCTTCGTTATACAGCTCACGCAGGCGCATCAGCAGCTTACCGAGGATTTTACCGTCGTGACGGGCTTCTCCTGGTGGCTCAGCCGCCGCCCAGTGCCATTGCAACCAGCGACCGGAGTTGGCGATAGAGCCATTCTCTTCGGCAAAGCAGGAAGACGGCAGACGGAAGACTTCAGTCTGAATGGACTTCGTATCCACGTCATTGAATTCGCCATAGTTCTGCCAGAACGTGGACGTTTCCGTGATCAGCGGATCGATGATGACCATATACTTGAGTTTGGAGAGCGCTTCGGTCGCTTTGTTCTTGTTGGAGAACGCCGCAACGGGGTTAAAGCCCTGAACGATGTAGCCGTTCATTTTGCCTTCCACCATCAGCTCGGTTTGCACCATGACGTCGTAGCTACGATCCCACTTCGGTAGCCAGTCATAACCCCAGTTATTCGCGGCCTGCGCGTGGTCGCCGTAGAAGCTCTTCATCATGCTGATAAAGAATTTTGGCGTGTTTTTCCAATAGTTAACCTGATCGGGCAACGCGGCAGTTGGCGTGATTTGGCCCAGATAGGTATTCAGATCCGGCTGTTTTTCTGACGGCAGTGGCATATAGCCCGGCAGATTTAGCGACAGCAGACCCAGATCGGTATATCCCTGAATGTTGGAGTGGCCGCGCAGGGCGTTGATGCCGCCGCCTGCCATACCAATATTCCCCAACAGAAGCTGGATCATGCCAGCGGAGCGGATAATTTGCGCGCCGTTGGTGTGGTGCGTCCAACCCAGTGCATACATAAAGGTTGCGGTTTTATTCGGTACACAGGTTTCAGCCAGTGTTCGGCAAATCTCTTCATAATCTTTGGCTGAGGTACCGCACAGCGATGTCACCATTTCCAGCGTATAGCGGGAGACGTGCTTTTTCAGCAGGTTCCAGACGCAGCGCGGATGGGACAGCGTGTTGTCGCGTTTGGCGAAACCGGACTCATCTAACTCATACTGCCAGCTGGATTTGTCATATTGACGTTTTTGTTCGTCATAGCCGCTGAACAAGCCTTCGTCGAAGCTAAAGTCATCACGTACGATCAGGCTGGCATTGGTGTAAGACACCACGTATTCGCGATGAATTTTATCGTTCGTAATAAGGTAGTTAACGATACCTAACAGGAAGGCGGCATCTGAGCCTGCGCGAATCGGCGCGTAGAGATCGGCAACGGCAGCGGAGCGGTTAAAACGCGGATCGACCACAATCAGCTTCGCATTGTTGTGCGTTTTCGCTTCAACGGCCCATTTGAAACCGACTGGGTGCGCTTCTGCTGGGTTTCCGCCCATGACGATGATGACATTGGCGTTTTTGATATCAACCCAGTTGTTAGTCATCGCGCCACGGCCGAATGTCGGTGCCAGTGCAGCAACGGTTGGTCCGTGGCACAAACGTGCCTGACAGTCGATAGCAACCATGCCGAGTGCACGGGCAAATTTCTGGTCGAGAATACCGGTTTCGTTGCTGGCAGCAGAAGAGCACAGCATACCGGTAGTCAGCCAGCGGTTGACGGTTTCGCCTTTGGCGTTGGTGCGTTCGAAGTTGGCATCACGGTCAGCTTTCATCAGGCGTGCGATGCGTTCAATCGCGTCATCCCAGCTGATTCGTTGCCATTTGTCTGAGCCCGGCGCGCGGTATTCAGGGTAGAGCAGGCGGTTTTCACTGTGGATATAGTCAACCAGACCTGCACCTTTCGGGCAAAGGGAGCCGCGGCTGACTGGGTGATCCGCATCACCTTCGATATGAAAAACGGAAGGCTTCGCGTTTTTAGCGCCATCGCCCAGGCTATACATGAGCACACCACAACCCACTGAACAGTAGGTGCAGTTGTTACGCGTCTCTTTCGCTCGTAACAGCTTATATTGACGTACTGATGCCATTGCTTCCGTGGGTGTAAAGCCCAATACCGCGAGAGTGGTTCCAGCCATCCCCCCCGCGCAAACTTTAAAGAAACCTCTTCTATTCAGTTGCATTAGTTTCCCTGTGTAATTATGTGTCATTTTTGTTGCGAGCAATTTAACAACACATAAATTGTGGGCTTTGCGCAAAATCAAAATTTAAGTATTTAAACCCCCATAACACCTATAAAGAGGTATATTTTTTATTCGTTATATATTGTAATGCATAACGAATTTGTTATTTCATGGTTACAAATAATGTGGCGTGACGAGTCGGTCAAAGGAGAATAAGCGGGAGTTTGTGGAGGAATTGTTGCAAAAAAAGCCGGATAAAAAATCCGGCTTGATGTGGTGGTTATTTGACCTGCATCCCAGGCTGAGCGCCGCTGTCTGGGCTCAGCAGGAAGATATCTTTCCCGCCGGGACCGGCTGCCATCACCATACCTTCTGATATGCCGAAGCGCATTTTACGCGGTGCCAGATTGGCGACCATCACAGTTAAACGGCCTTCCAGCTTAGCCGGGTCGGGATAAGCCTCACGAATGCCGGAGAAGACCTGACGGGTTTCGCCGCCCAGATCCAGCGTCAGACGTAAAAGCTTGTCAGAACCGTCAACCAGTTCAGCCTGCTTAATCAGTGCGATACGCATATCGACTTTGGCAAAATCGTCAAAGTTAATGGTGTCCTGCACCGGGTTGTCTGCCAGCGGACCGGAGACGACTTTTTGTGCGGCGACCATGTCTTCTTTCGACGCGTCAACCATTGCGTTAACTTTATCCAGATCGATGCGGTTGAACAGCGCTTTGAATGGGCTAACCTGATGGCTCAGCAGCGGCGTGGCAATCGCATCCCAGCTCAGTTCCGTGTTCAAAAACGCTTCTGTTCGTTGTGCCAGAGAAGGCAGGACCGGTTTCAGGTATGTCATCAGTACGCGGAACAGGTTGATGCCCATTGAGCATATGGCTTGCAGATCTTCATCCCGACCTTCTGCTTTCGCCACAACCCACGGTGCCTGTTCGTCAACGTAGCGGTTAGCGATATCCGCCAACGCCATGATCTCACGAATGGCACGCCCGGATTCACGGTTGTTATAGGCTTCGGCAATGCTGGTGGCGGCATCGGTGAAGGTTTTGTACAGCTCGGCGTCAGCCAACTTGTCCGCCAGCTTGCCGTCAAAGCGCTTGCTGATGAAACCGGCATTACGTGATGCCAGATTCACGACTTTGTTAACGATGTCAGCATTTACGCGCTGAACGAAATCTTCCAGATTAAGATCGATGTCATCAATGCGAGAAGATAGTTTTGCCGCGTAGTAATAACGCAGGCAATCGGCATCCAAATGTTGCAGATACGTGCCCGCTTTGATGAAGGTGCCGCGTGATTTAGACATCTTGGCGCCGTTGACCGTGACATAACCATGTACGAACAGGTTTGTCGGTTTACGGAAACCGCTGCCTTCGAGCATGGCAGGCCAGAACAGGCTGTGGAAATAAACGATGTCTTTACCGATGAAGTGATACAAATCTGCGTCGGAGTCTTTCTTCCAGAAATCATCGAAATTCAGATCGCCACGTTTGTCGCACAGGTTCTTGAACGACCCCATGTAGCCAATTGGCGCATCCAGCCAGACGTAAAAATACTTGCCCGGTGCATCGGGGATTTCAAAACCGAAATACGGTGCGTCGCGGGTGATGTCCCACTGTTGCAGGCCAGAATCGAACCACTCCTGCATCTTGTTAGCGACTTGCTCCTGCAATGCGCCGGAACGCGTCCAGGCTTGCAGCATCTCGCTGAACGCAGGCAGATCGAAGAAGAAGTGTTCTGTTTCACGCATCTCTGGCGTGGCACCAGACACCACTGATTTGGGTTCGATCAGCTCTGTTGGGCTGTAGGTCGCACCGCAGACTTCGCAGTTATCGCCGTATTGGTCGGCTGCCTTACATTTCGGGCAGGTGCCTTTGACGAAACGATCCGGCAGGAACATGCCTTTCTCTGGATCGTACAGCTGAGAAATGGTGCGATTTTTAATAAAGCCGTTCTCTTTCAGCCGACCATAAATCAGACCTGACAGCTCGCGGTTCTCTTCGCTGTGCGTAGAGTGGTAGTTGTCATAGCTGATATTGAAACCGGCAAAGTCCTGCTGATGCTCCTGACTCATTGCCGCAATCATCTGTTCCGGCGCAATCCCCATCTGCTGTGCTTTCAGCATGATTGGCGTGCCGTGAGCGTCGTCCGCACAGATAAAGTGAACCTGGTTGCCGCGCATTCGCTGGTAACGAACCCAAATATCGGCCTGAACGTGTTCAAGCATATGACCGAGGTGGATTGAACCATTAGCGTAAGGCAGCGCGCACGTTACCAGGATTTTCTTTGCGACTTGAGTCATGAGGAACTTGCTTTCTTTTGTGAATAGAGGGAGATCGATGTTAACCGATAGCGCCTTGCTGCGTAAACCGCTGGCGTGAGTAAAAACGGCAGGAAACCCCATGGCATATTTTTATTTGCGTAGCGTTTCCACGTTTTTGATGCCGAAGGGCGTCAGGCTCCCCTCGCTCTGGTATGCTATATACGGTCTCAACGGTCAAATATGAGAATTTCAAGGAGCCGGAATGAACGCGACAGTCCCCGAACAACGCCCTGAAGCACTACGTGCGATGGTCACCGGGGTTTTATCTACTTTTCAGCACCCGACACTGAAAAATAACCTGACGACACTGAATGCACTGCGCCATTGTGCGCTGCTGGACAACGTGTTGCATATCGACCTGACGATGCCGTTTGTCTGGCTGAGCGGTTTGGCAGTATTAAAAGAAACGGTTAGCGATGAGCTATTACGTTTATCAGGCGCAAAGGCGGTCGAGTGGCGTTTAACGCACGATATCGCGACTCTGCGCCGGGTTAACGATCAGGCCGGCGTGAAGGGCGTGAAAAATATCATTGCCGTCAGTTCCGGCAAAGGTGGGGTCGGCAAATCCAGCACGGCGGTCAACATGGCGCTGGCGCTGGCGGCTGAAGGCGCGAATGTGGGCATTCTGGATGCTGACATCTACGGTCCTTCCATTCCGACTATGCTGGGCTCGGCCAGTGAGCGCCCAACCTCGCCAGACGGTCAACATATGGCACCGATTATCGCGCACGGCCTGGCAACCAACTCGATTGGTTATCTGGTGACGGATGATAACGCCATGGTGTGGCGTGGGCCGATGGCCAGCAAAGCGTTATTGCAACTGCTGCAGGATACACTCTGGCCGGATCTGGACTATCTGGTATTAGATATGCCGCCGGGTACGGGTGATATTCAACTGACGCTGGCGCAGAGTATTCCTGTCACGGGTGCGGTCGTGGTGACGACGCCACAGGATATCGCACTGATGGATGCCATGAAGGGCATCGCGATGTTTGAAAAAGTCAGTGTGCCGGTACTGGGCATCGTTGAGAATATGAGCGTACATATCTGTAGCAACTGCGGTCATCTGGAGCCGATCTTCGGCACGGGCGGTGCGCAGAAGCTGGCGGAAAAATATCACTGTTCTCTGTTAGGTCAGCTTCCACTGCATATCTCTCTGCGTGAAGACCTCGACCGCGGTGAGCCGACGGTAGTCAGCCAGCCGGACAGCGAGTTTACTTCTCTGTACCGCGAACTGGCGGGGCAGGTTGCCGCTCAGCTTTACTGGCAGGGTGACACAATTCCCGGCGAAATTTCTTTCCGGGCGCTGTAACGCTTCCGCCAGAGGGTAATCAGCCGGGGGATCTGCCCCGGCTTGATCCTGCGCCAGCATGCGATTTCCCTCGGGCGCAATACGCGGAAAGGGTGGCGTGAAGGGGGGTAACTCCCTATAATTGCCGCGTCAAAGCGCCCGTTGGCGCATTCCCCTCTCTTTTATTTATGTTAATCAGGTCGTTAATACCATGACTGATCAGTCTCACCAGTGCGTCATCATCGGGATCTCAGGAGCATCCGCTTCGGGTAAAAGTCTTATTTCCAGCACCTTGTATCGAGAATTGCGCGATCAGGTTGGTGATCAGCATATCGGGGTGATATCTGAAGACAGTTATTATAAAGATCAAAGCCACCTGACGATGGAAGAGCGGGTAAAAACTAACTATGACCACCCGAGCTCGATGGATCATAGTCTGCTGCTCAAGCATTTGCAGATGTTGAAAGCCGGTCAGGCGATCGAAGTCCCGCAGTACAGCTATGTCGAGCACACCCGCAAGCAGGAAACCGTGCATATCGAGCTGAAAAAGGTCATTATTCTGGAAGGTATCCTGCTGCTGACGGATGCGCGCCTGCGCAGTGAGATGAATTTCTCTATTTTTGTCGATACACCGCTGGATATTTGCCTGCTGCGCCGTATGCGCCGCGACGTTAATGAGCGCGGGCGTTCAATGGATTCCGTGATGGAACAGTATCAGAAGACCGTGCGCCCGATGTTCCTGCAATTTATTGAGCCCTCTAAGCAGTATGCCGACATTATTGTGCCGCGCGGCGGGAAAAACCGTATTGCGATTGATATTTTGAAAGCCAAGATAAGCCAGTTTTTTGAGTAGTCGATACCCTAGATAATCCGCGTTGCATCACTAACGTGGAGATCATGTGAAGTATGACGGGTAGATGAGGTTTATCTGATAGATACCGGCGTCGAATGGAGAATAAGATGAGACTGTGTGACCGTGACATTGAAGCCTGGCTGGATGATGGCCGACTGGTGATTACACCCCGTCCGCCTATTGAGAGGATCAGTGGTGCGACCGTTGATGTTCGTTTGGGAAACCAGTTTCGCGTCTTCCGCGGACACACCGCGGCCTTCATTGACTTAAGTGGCCCGAAAGATGAAGTCAGTGCGGCGCTGGATCGCGTCATGAGTGATGAAATCAATTTGCCGGAAGATGAGGCATTTTTCCTGCACCCGGGAGAATTAGCGCTGGCAGTGACGTTTGAATCCGTCACGCTGCCGGATAATTTGGTTGGCTGGCTGGATGGTCGCTCTTCGCTGGCCCGTCTGGGATTGATGGTTCACGTCACTGCACACCGCATCGATCCAGGTTGGCAAGGAAGAATTGTGCTGGAGTTCTATAATTCAGGTAAGTTGCCGTTGGCGTTACGTCCCGGCATGATGATTGGCGCTCTGAGTTTTGAACCGCTTTCCGGGCCGGCTGCTCGTCCTTACAACCGCCGTCAGGATGCCAAATATAAAGACCAACAGGGTGCGGTAGCGAGCCGGATCGATAAAGACTAAGCGTCTGGCGACAGGCCTGTAAGGTAAAAAGCAGGTGGCCGTGCGTTTCGCAATGAGGATGGCATGAGAAGATTTCTGACGACGCTGGCAATTCTGCTTGTGGTGGTTGTGGCAGGAATGACGGCCTTGGTCGTACTGGTTAATCCCAATGACTTCCGCGCCTACATGGTGAAGCAAGTTGAGGAACGTAGCGGCTATCGCCTTCAACTGGATGGCGATCTGCGTTGGCATGTGTGGCCGCAACTGAGCATATTATCAGGCGGGATGTCGTTGAGTGCGCCGGGATCCAGTGCGCCGATTGTCAGCGCCGAGAACATGCGTCTTGATGTGCAGCTGTGGCCGCTGCTGTCGCACAAGCTAGCAGTCAAGCAGGTGATGCTGAAAGGTGCCATTATTCGCCTGACGCCGGAAAGTGAAGCCAAACAATCTACCAATGCGCCTATTGCCCCAGCAGGATCGCAGACCCCATCTGAGGAACGGCACTGGCGGCTGGATATTGATAAGATCAAAGTCGCCGATAGCCTGTTGATTCTGCAGCGCAGCAATAATGAGCAGATTAACGTGCGTGACATTAATCTTGCGATGGAGCAGAACAGCGACCGTCAGGTCAGCATCGAATTATCAAGCCGTATCAATCGCGATCAGCGCGATATTGCCTTCTCTCTTGCCGCAGATGTCGATTTGCTGCATTTCCCCCAGCAGGTCAATGCCAATATTACCAAGCTAGATTACCAGCTTCAGGGAGCAGGAATACCAGCAAACGGTATCAGCGGAACGGGGAGTGTTCAGGCAAGTTATCAACATCAGCCTGAAAAAATCACGTTTAGCCAGCTTTCACTTAATACCAATAATAGCCAACTGTCTGGTGCTGGTAGCGTTACGCTGGGGGATATCCCTCATTACGAATTAGATCTGTTGTCTGAGAAGCTGGATTTGGATTCCCTGCTGGGGATTGCGTCGGTAAAAGATAACAATGCCGCTGTCGTGCCGGCTAAATCATCAGCCCCTGTGATTTCAAATGAAAGCGGGTTAGCCAAGCCAGAAGACGGCTTACAGACATTCACCGCGCGTCTGTCATTACAGGCCGCGGCGCTGATCTATCGTGGGCTCGATGTCCGTCAATTTACGCTACGGGCAGACAATCAACCGGGGCTGCTGGATGTGACGACCTTGAGCGGTGAATTAGGTGGTGGGCATTTCTCATTGCCCGGTAAAGTTGTGACGAAGCCATCGACCAACATCACGCTACGGCCAGACCTCAAGGATGTTGAGTTATCCCAGTTGATGTCCGCATTTGCGCTGCCCGCTGAGACGGTCAGTGGGAAATTGTCGATGGTGGGGCAGTTCAGCGGCAATAGCTTTGCGCTACCTGCATTGCTCCAGCAGTGGCAGGGGACAGCGACGCTGCAAGGCAATAACGTTCGTCTACAGGGTTTGAATATCCAGCAAATGGTGCAGATGGCCATTGCGCGTAGCAATGGGAATGTCCGAGGACAAGAGCGCTACGAGCGCTATACCGAATTGCAGCAGCTGACCGGGAAAGTACAACTGAACGCGGGTAAGTTACGCCTTACCGATCTCAATGGCCGTTCAGAGCTGCTGTCGCTAACGGGTGCCGGCCAATTCGATTTGCCAGCCCAGACGTGTGACGTCAACTTGAATGTCTCTATCACGCAAGGGTGGCAGGGGGATGAGCAGCTAGTCAGCGTGTTGAAAAACACGGCGATCCCGCTACGCATTTATGGCGAGTGGGATAAATTGAATTACCAATTACAGGTGGATCAACTGCTGCGTAAACGCCTGCAGGACGAATTGAAAAAACGCCTGAATGATTGGGCCAGCCAAAATCAGCAAAGCCAGAAGGGCAAGGATCTGAAGCAACTCCTCGATCGTCTTTAATTTTTTAAATACTCCGCTTTTAGCCGGTTTGCTGATTCCTGTCAGTAAACTGGCAGCTTCTCGCTAACGTTTTCCCTCAGTTTGTCATCCTCCCCCAGACTGGCTATGTGCCCGGTGTCTCTTTTTTAACGCCGCATATTAATATTTTTCTCTTTTTTTATTTTCTAAAGCAGTAAACTTCGCTCCCTGTTTTCGGTGCGGCGCTACTCCGCTGCCGGGGAATTTCTGTTAGATAATTTATTATTCAGGTATCGAAACCCACTATGCTCGAACTTTTGATTGGTGTTGCTGTAACGATTCTGGTTGGTCGTTACATTATAAAAGGATACTCCGCGACTGGCGTGTTGCTGGTGGGAGGCCTCTTACTTTTGGCAATCAGTGCCATGCTGGGGAAAAACGTATTACCAGCCAGCGCGAAGGCGACAGGCTGGAGTGCAACGGATATTGTTGAATACGTAAAAATTTTGCTGATGAGCCGCGGTGGCGATCTCGGCATGATGATTATGGTGCTGTGTGGATTTGCGGCTTATATGACGCATATCGGTGCTAATGATGTCGTCGTGAAGCTGGTTTCCCGCCCGCTGAAAATGATTAACTCGCCTTATTTACTGATGATCGCGGCCTATTTTGTCGCCTGCCTGATGTCGTTGGCGGTGTCATCAGCCACGGGATTAGGTGTGCTGTTGATGGCAACGTTGTTCCCCGTCATGGTGAACGTTGGCATTAGTCGCGGTGCCGCTGCTGCAATCTGCGCTTCCCCTGTGGCGTTGATTCTGTCGCCGACGTCAGGCGACGTAGTTCTTGCCGCACAGGCATCACAGATGAAATTAGTGGATTTTGCCTTTAAAGCCACGCTGCCTATTTCCATCATGGCGATCGTGTGTATGGCCGTCGCACATTTCTTCTGGCAGCGCTATCTGGATAACAAAGCGAATGTCAGCCATGAGATTCTGGACGTCAGCGAGATCACGACGGATGCTCCGCGTTTTTACGCCATTCTGCCGTTTACGCCGATCATGGGTGTACTGGTGTTTGATGGCAAATGGGGGCCGGAACTCCACATTATCACTGTACTGGTTATCTGTATGGTGCTGGCCGCAGCACTGGAATTTGTCCGTTCGTTCAGCGCGCAAAAAGTGTTTGATGGGCTGGATGTGGCTTACCGTGGGATGGCCGATGCCTTCTCTAGCGTCGTCATCCTGTTAGTTGCAGCAGGCGTCTTTGCTCAGGGGCTTGGCACGATTGGTTTTATCAGTGGCCTGATTGGCCTGGCGCAGTCATTCGGCAGCGGTGGGTTGGTGATTATGCTGGTACTGGTCGCGATAACGATGTTGGCTGCGATGACAACGGGCTCGGGCAATGCCCCGTTCTACGCGTTTGTTGAGCTGATTCCAAAGCTGGCGTCGCAAATGGGCATCAATCCTGCCTATCTGGCGATTCCGATGCTTCAGGCTTCCAACTTGGGCCGTACCATTTCTCCGGTATCCGGCGTAGTCGTTGCGGTCGCCGGGATGGCAAAAATATCGCCGTTCGAGGTGGTTAAGCGCACATCGGTTCCGGTTTTGGTTGGGCTGATTGTGGTGGTAGTTGCCACCGAAATTATGGTGCCAGCCTGATAGACCATAGAAAACAGCCCCTACCGAACGGAAAGGGGCTGTAGAGATAAATGCGGCGTTGAGCATAGCGACAGCGCCGCTATCACACTTCAAAATCAGTCTGTGGTTCGTCGTTTGGTGTGATGCGGACCTCAATGATACGATGGCTTTCCACCGCCAGAATAGTGAACTGATAACTATCGATTGACAGTGTATCGCCCACCTGCGGCACCCGCTGCGCGTGCTCCATCAACAGCCCCGCCAACGTGTAGTATTCGCGCTTTTCATCCAGCGTCAGCGGAACATACATCGTTAAGTCTTCCAGCGGAATATAGCCATTTACGGTCCAACTGCCGTCGTCATTCTGCTGAATGCTATGGCGCGCATCGCGATCTTCCCCTTCGCGCGGCAGGTTGCCGGCAATGGTTTCCATCACGTCGCTTAATGTGACTATCCCTTCCATCGAACCAAATTCATCAACGACAAACGCAAAGTGCGTTCGCGCTTCTCTAAACTGTTCCAAAGCCTGTAACAGTGAAAGCTGTTCAGGAAAGACCAGCGGCTGACGAATCAGAATACGTGGATTGAACGGCTCGCGGTTTAGCTGCTGCTGGAGTAAATCGGCAACATGTACGATACCCAACGGTTCGTCGGAGGTATTGCTGTCGGTTACCACCAGTCGGGAATGCTGGTTGGTCGTTAACAGTTTAGCGAGCGCATCCTGTGTAATATCCAGCTCAACCGAGTCGATGTCATGCCGCGACGTCATAATGCTGCTGATGGTTCGCTGCGCCAGCCCCAATACCCGCTTTATCATCCGGCGTTCCTGAATATTGAAGACTTCCTGACCTGCCCGGGTGTTGTCTGCAATCATCGATGAAGTTTGATTGTCCAGTTCAGCTTCTTCATGGTTACCACGCAAGATACGCAAGACCACTTCCGCGGTGCGCTGGCGCAGTGGAACCGAGGAGGAAAGAAAGCGCCGGCGGTTGAACAAGGAGACCTGATTCAACATCTCAATCATCACCGAGAAACCTATCGCGGCGTAGAGGTAGCCTTTAGGGATGTGATAACCAAAGGCGTCTGCGACCAGACTGAAACCAATCATCAGCAGGAAGCTGAGACACAGGATAACGATGGTCGGGTGTTCAGCGACAAAACGGGTTAGCGGCTTGCTGGCCAGCAGCATGAGGAAAATAGCGATGGTCACGGCGGACATCATGACCAGCAAGTGATCGGTCATGCCGACGGCGGTAATCACGGAGTCCAGCGAGAATATGGCGTCCAGTACCACGATCTGTGCCACTACCGGCCAGAAACGTGCACCTTTACGTTGGGTTTGCTGCTCCTCATCTTTTCCTTCGAGACGTTCGTTGAGTTCCATGGTGGCTTTAAAGAGTAGAAACAGTCCTCCAACCAGCATGATGACATCGCGAGCGCTGAATGTGTGCCCAAGGAACGTGAAGAGGGGGGTAGTCAAAGACACCAGCCATGAAATGGACGCCAGCAGACCCAGGCGCATAATCAGGGCAAGTAACAAACCGACGACTCTGGCTTTATCGCGTTGTTCTTTTGGTAGTTTCTCAGCCAGAATGGCAATGAAGATAAGATTATCAATGCCCAGAACCAGTTCCAGGACAACCAGCGTGGTCAACCCGGCCCATATCGTTGGATCAGCGATCCACTCCATATCTCTTTTTTCACCTTTAAAGGAACATAACCTCGATAGCGTATCAGGGCATGCACAGATGAACCAGAATTTGCAGGGATATTCTTTGTTTTTGACTAGGCCAATATGTCTGTAGATAGCCTGTTTACCCATAGTTCATCCCGATCTTACGCAGTAGTCAGTCATTTCTGAGTGTTGTTGATGCGTTGCTGAAAACCGCGTGAAAAAGCATCGATAGGCAAGATTTTCAGAATTATGAGCGGGATAGGACGCGTTAGTATTTGATAGTGTTGGTAGACAACGCATAGAATATGCGTGCCGATTTAACAGGATTTTTACGACAGGGAGGCTTGGTTTTTTGCTATGATTTTCTGTTCGCAGTTTACTGCCTCTTGCAAAGATAGCTTTTCGGTTGCTGGCCCATTGGGGAAAGCGAAGTGCGTAGTCTTATTCTGAAAAGCTCGTCTTGGAAGATCTTCTCCTTGTGCTCTTCGCTTCGTCGTCAATACTATTGGGGTGAAAAATTGGCTTTGTCGACTTGGTTATATTTTTATAAATAAACATATTGATGAGTAATATTTTGTTAGCAATGTCAGTTGGCTAGCGAATCTATGAAGTATTTACATAAAAGCAGAAGGCTTACGGATCCGGATATGTAGCCACAGGATGGTGTTCCGTACATTGTTTGACAGCGCATTGGTTGCTATAAGCCAAGGGCGGTAGCGTGTCTGATGCAAAACATTCACATAACGGGTTGATGATGGTGCAAAAATGCAAGAATTCATGGTGGTTTTCCTGAGTGCGTTTATTGCGTTGTTTCTGGCAAGAAAAGTAGCAATAAAAGTCGGGCTGGTGGATAAACCTAATGAGCGCAAGAGACACCGTGGTCATATTCCACTTGTTGGCGGTGTTTCTATCTATATGGCCCTCTGGGTTATGTATATTTTTGATCCTGCATGGCTCCCCGACTTCTCTCTTTACATGGTGTGTGCGACAGCATTATTAGTGGTAGGTGTTTTGGATGATCGCTTTGATCTTCCCGTTCTCCCTCGCGTTGGCTTACAAGCACTTGTCGCAGGTTTGATGATGTATTCTGGTTTATACCTTATCAGCCTGGGTCATGTGCTGTTCGGCTATGAGTTGTTTTTGGGAATCTTTGGGTACACCGTTACTCTATTTGCGGTATGGGGAGCGATTAATGCTTTCAACATGGTTGATGGTATTGATGGCTTACTCGGTGCGCTTTCTTGCGTTACGTTTGGTGCGCTAGCCGTCGTCTTTTATATTGGTGGACGCCACGAGTTAGCTCAATGGAGCCTATGTCTGCTAGCGGCGACATTGCCTTATATCCTATTGAATCTTGGTGTTCCGTGGGGGCTAAAGTTTAAAGTATTCATGGGAGATGCCGGAAGTACGCTCATCGGCTTTACTGTTATCTGGTTGCTAGTGCTGGCAACGCAGGGCAAAGAGGCCATAATCCGCCCTGTAACGGCATTGTGGCTGATCGCTGTTCCTTTAATGGATATGGTGACGATCATGGTACGGCGTATTCGCAGAGGTGATAGCCCCTTTAAACCCGATCGTGAGCATTTACATCATATTTTGATGCGTGCAGGATTGAGCTCTCGACAATCTTTGCTAGCAATTGTTTTGGCGGCTTTGTTTCTTGCCGCAGTGGGCATTATTGGTGAGCTTGGTGGTGTGATGGAACCTATCATGCTGAGCGCATTTCTGGTGATTTTTGTTGGCTATTTTTGGTCAATTACCCGAATATGGCGTCTACTGACGTGGTTTCGGCGTAGTAGCCATGGACACGTTGCTGTTGCGGAGAAAATGGAGCAACGGCGCTAATGCAATGAATTAGCTGTTTTTTACGTCCCACTCTGCGGGTTTATTTGAATAAAAGTCCTCTATAATAACGAGTTATTTTGTAGGGATTTGCGCGACATTTAATCATAAGCGATGGCATAAACAGGATGATAAAGCACAAGTTAAAATTGATACCCGCTGTGGTGTCCCTAGCCCTGCTTAGCGGCTGTACTCTAATCCCCGGTAGCCATTTATCCACTGGTGGTAAAGAAACTATCGAGCAGCAAGACGCTGATTTTAATATTGATAAGTTGGTCAATGTTTACCCGATGACGCCTTATCTAATCGAAAAGATGCGGCCTAAGCCTTTGATTGCGCAAAATAATCCTGCGCTGGAACGCGAGCTGGAAGGTTATGAATATCGCATCGGTATTGGCGATGTTATTATGGTTACAGTATGGGATCACCCTGAATTAACCACGCCTGCGGGAACATATCGTACCGCTGCGGATACGGGTAACTGGGTGCATTCTGATGGCACAATCTTCTATCCTTATATCGGAAAGGTGAAGGTTGCTGGTAAAACTGTGAGCGAAGTGCGTGACGAAATTATGGGGCGTTTAGCAACGTATATTGAGTCCCCTCAGGTTGATGTCAGTATTGCGGCTTTCCGTTCGCAGAAGGCGTATGTCTCCGGTGAGGTCAGCCAGTCAGGCCAGCAACCGATTACCAACGTGCCACTTACCGTCCTTGATGCGATAAACAACGCTGGCGGGCTAACCGAAAATGCGGACTGGCGAAATATTACTCTTACCCATGATGGTAAAGAACAGCGAATTTCTCTTCAGGCACTGATGCAAAACGGTGACCTTTCACAAAACCACCTCCTCTATCCTGGCGATATCCTCTATATTCCCCGTAATGATGACCTGAAAGTGTTCGTCATGGGCGAAGTTAAAAAGCAAAGCACCCTCAAAATGGATCGCAGCGGTATGACGCTGACCGAGGCATTGGGCAATGCAGAAGGCATGGATCAAACGCTTGCTGATGCAACGGGGGTATTTGTTATTCGCCCATTAAGAGGGACTCAAGGACCCAAAATGGCGAATATCTACCAGCTTAATGCAGCCGATGCCACAGCTATGGTTATGGGGACGGAGTTTCAGCTTCAACCTTACGATATTGTATATGTCACGAGCGCACCATTGGTTCGTTGGAATCGCTTGATATCACAATTGGTCCCAACTATTTCCGCATTCAATGAATTGACGGAAGGTGGTTTGCGTGTTCGTACTTGGCCATAGAGATAATTATGTTTGATTCAATATTGGTTGTCTGTGTAGGCAATATTTGCCGTTCCCCTACAGGGGAGCGGTTACTGAAGCAGGCTCTGCCTGAGAAAAAAATCGTTTCTGCCGGACTGGGTGCATTAGTTGGGAAGCCTGCCGATGCGACAGCGACTGAAGTAGCAAACCAACATAACCTTTCTCTCGAAGGGCATCAGGCGCAGCAATTAACGTCGACTTTGTGTCGTCAGTTTGATCTTATTCTCGTGATGGAAAAAGAACATATTGATGGCGTGTGCCGTATCGCCCCTGAAGTACGTGGTAAGACAATGTTATTTGGGCGCTGGTCGGAACAGCAGGAGATTGCTGATCCTTATCGTAAAAGTCGCGAAGCCTTTGAGTTTGTCTATTTGCAACTTGAGCAATCTGCTCAGAAGTGGGCACAAGCATTAAGCCGTTAACAAGTCAGGGAAACCCATGGCAGAGAAAATTTCAGTAAAAACAGCCGAAACAAATTCGGATGAGATTGATTTAGGTCGTTTGTTGGGAACACTGCTGGATAATCGCTGGTTAATTATTGGTGTTACGGCAGTTTTCACTATTATCGGTATTCTTTATGCCACGTTTGCGACGCCGATTTATAAAGCAGATGCGCTAGTTCAGGTAGAGCAAGGTTCAGGTAACGCGCTATTGAAAGATATCTCTAGCTCTTTACCTGATTCAAAACCTGAGTCAGCTGCCGAAATCGAAATTATAAAATCACGGATGGTCGTCGGTAAAACAGTAGATGATTTATCGCTGAGCATTGTTGTACAACAGAAATATTTTCCTATTTTTGGTAAAGGTTTTGCCCGCTTGATGGATGAGAAACCTGGAAGAATTGCTGTCTCTAGGTTGGAAGTACCCAAGTCGTGGCAAGATGAGGCAATCGAATTACGTATTCTTGACTCACAGACTTATGAAATTGAAGCTGGTGATACAGTAAAATTTGAAGGTAAAGTTGGACAAATAGCGAAGCACGATAATATTTCTTTATTGGTCAGCGATATTCAAGCAGAGGCTGGTACTGTTTTTCGTCTTCAGAAACTAAATTCACTTACAGCAATCAATAATATATTAAGTAAGTTTATAGTCGCTGATAAAGGCAAGGATACAGGTGTATTAGCTCTCAGCTTTGAAGGCGAAGATCCCGAGCTAACCAATAAAATATTAAATAGCATTAGCCATAATTATTTACAGCAAAACGTCGAGAGAAAATCAGAAGAAGCAGGGAAGAGCCTTGAGTTTCTTAAAGAGCAACTTCCGGATGTACGTTTAAATCTTGATAATGCTGATGATAAATTAAACACCTATCGTCAGGAAAATGAGTCTGTTGATTTATCGCTAGAAGCCAAAGCCGTTCTGGATACGATGGTTGCGATTGAAACACAGTTAAATGAGCTAACGTTTAAAGAAGCAGAAGTATCAAAGCTCTATACTAAACAGCATCCAACTTATCGTTCATTGATGGAAAAACGAAAAACGCTGGAAGATGAGCGTGAAAAGATCAATAAGCGTGTTGCTGCTATGCCAAAAACCCAGCAGGAAATATTACGCTTAATGCGAGATGTTAATGTTGGGCAAGAAGTGTACATGCAATTGCTGAATAAACAGCAGGAACTTAGTATCAATAAAGCAAGTACAGTGGGTAATGTTCGCATAATTGATCCCTCTGCTATTCAGCTAAGCCCGGTAAAACCCAAAAAAGTTCTGGTTGTATTACTAGCAATGTTGTTGGGCGGTATGATATCAACGGCATTTGTCGTGCTCAGAGCGGTGCTGCATAAAGGCATTGAAAGCCCTGAACAGCTTGAAGAAATGGGTATAAATGTCTATGCAAGTGTACCTTTGTCTGAATGGCAACAGAAGAAAGACCGGGTATTATTAACACGCTCGAATAAAAGCAACACGCGGTCTACTGAATTACTCGCGATTGGAAACCCTACCGACCTTGCTATTGAGGCGATTAGAAGTCTACGTACTAGCCTGCATTTTGCGATGATGGAGGCGAAGAACAATGTATTGATGATTTCTGGTGCTAGCCCAGCAATTGGTAAAACGTTTATCAGTGCTAACCTTGGTGCCGTTATTTCTCAATCTGGCCAACGCGTTCTTATTGTTGACTGTGATATGCGTAAAGGGTATGCCCATGAACTGATGGGAACGCAGAGTGTTGATGGTTTATCGGACATTTTATCTGGGCAGATAGCCGTAGAGAAAAGTATTCGAAAAACGGCAGTGGAAAATATGGATTTTATTCCTCGCGGACAAATTCCACCTAATCCGTCTGAACTTTTAATGCATAATCGGTTCCCAGAATTTATTAAGTGGGCTGCGGAGCATTACGATATTGTATTATTAGATACACCGCCAATACTCGCTGTAACCGATGCTGCTATTATTAGCCGTCATGCAGGGACATCCCTCTTAGTCGCACGTTTTGAAGTGAATACACTCAAAGAAATTGAGGTAAGTATTCGTCGCTTTGAACAGAATGGTGCAGAAATAAAAGGTGTCATTCTGAATGCCATCGTGAAACGTGCAGCAAGCTATTATGGCTATGGGAATTATCACTATTATACGTATGATTATAAATCAGAGAAAAATAGCTAATATTTCTCTATGAATTGAATTTTTCTTGTGATAACCGGATGTTCGCATCCGGTCTTCCTTATACCTCGCTGTAAATCATCTGTTGTAAATTTTCTATCAGATTTTATACCCAAAATTGATTTTCTATTGGAGTTGACCGTGAAAGGTATAATCCTTGCTGGTGGTTCAGGAACACGCCTTTACCCTATTACATTAGGCGTTTCAAAACAGCTACTGCCTATTTATGATAAACCGATGATCTATTATCCGCTATCTGTCCTTATGCTGGCTGGAATCCGGGATATTTTAATAATTACTACGCCGGAAGATCTGAGTGCATTTCAACGATTATTGGGCACCGGTGACGCTTTTGGCATTCGACTTTCTTATGCTGTCCAACCTAAACCAGAGGGATTGGCACAGGCATTTACTATTGGCGAGGAATTCCTGGCTGGCGATAGCTGCAGCCTGGTATTAGGCGATAATATATTTTTCGGACAAGGATTTAGTCCGGTGCTAAAACGCGTTGCTGCTAAGAAAACGGGTGCCACTGTATTTGGTTATCAAGTTATGGATCCGGAGCGGTTCGGCGTCGTTGAATTTGATGAGAATAAGAATGTACTTTCCATCGAGGAAAAACCTAAAAAAGCCAAATCGAACTGGGCCGTAACAGGTTTATATTTCTATGATAATCAAGTTGTTGAATTAGCCAAACAGGTAAAACCCTCCGAAAGAGGCGAGCTGGAGATTACGACACTTAATGAAATGTATCTGGAGCGCGGACAACTGGAAGTGGAATTTCTAGGGCGTGGTTTTGCCTGGTTGGATACAGGTACACATGATAGCTTAATCGAAGCCTCTACTTTTGTTGAAACAGTAGAGAAAAGGCAAGGAATGAAGATCGCGTGTTTGGAAGAAATTGCTTGGCGTAACGGATGGCTAACTAATTCACAATTACTGGATTCAGCAAATAGGCTGATTAAAAACCAGTATGGCCAATATCTAGAGAGACTCGTCAAGGATTTTCGGGATTAATTCAATGCAGATAAGACTGATACAATTACAAACGCATGGCGATGAGCGTGGTGCATTAGTTGCACTCGAGCAAGATAAAAACATCCCGTTTGAAATAAAACGCGTTTATTATTTATTTAAAACGAAAGCTGGGGTACGCAGAGGATTCCATGCTCATAAAGCGTTAAAGCAAGTCGCAATAGCTGTGCGGGGCTCTTGTCGTTTTTTACTCGATGATGGTACCGAGAAGGTAGACCTGCTGTTAGATAACCCGGCCCAGGGTCTTCTTATTGACTCATGCATTTGGCGGGAGATGTATGATTTTTCTGATGACTGTGTATTAATGGTATTGGCAGATCAGCCCTATGATGAATCTGATTATATTAGAAACTATGATGAGTTTTTATCAGGGGTGTGAAAATGAATGTTGTTGTTGCGGGTAAAAATAACATTGCAGTTGATTTTGTCGGATGGCTACTAGAAAAATATCCTGAAATAAAAGTATTTGGTGTCACTAATAGCACTGATAATGGATGCGATACATTTCAGCGCTCATACAAAAAATTCTGTCATTCTAATGGAATACCAACTTTATCGTTAGAAGATGCATATCTAGTTGAAGGGGTATTTATATCTTTAGAGTTTGACAAGATTATTGATACGAAGAAATTTAAGAAAAGTCATTGTTTCAATATTCATTTCTCAAATTTACCTAAATATAAAGGAATGTATACGTCTGCGTGGCCTATTATTAACGCAGAAGAAAAGACAGGCGTGACATTTCATGAAATCGATAATGGGATCGACACTGGGGATATCATATCTCAAAAGGAGTTCCTGCTTGATGAAAACGAAACAGCAGGATCTTTATATTTAAAGTATATCCATTATGGAACTAAATTGGTAAAAGACACGTTTCCTAAATTGTTAGAAGGGAAATATGAAAGGAAAAAGCAGAGTCATATCAATTCAAGTTACTACTCTAAAAAAAGCATTGACTATAAAAACATAAGAATAGAGTTAAATAGAACTGCGTTTCAAATAAAACAGCAAATCAATGCTTTCACTTTTCGCTATTATCAACTTCCTCAGATTTTGGGGTGTGATATTTTTGGTGCGAAAATATTGGATGATAAGTCATCATTAAAAGCTGGTTCGGTAGTTGAGGAAAGTAATAATTACATTATTCTGTCTTCAATTGACTATGATATTATGCTGTACAAAGATAATTTCTCTAAATTATTAGAATTGAGCAAGAATGCGACTTTTGAAGATCTTATTTTAGAAGCGCCGTTTCATAATATATTATTTGAGAAAAACCAAAAAGGATGGAGCCCTATCATCGTTGCTGCCTATCATGGGAATATCGAACTTATAAAAAAATTGGTGGGAATTGGGGCTGATATCAATGACACTAATTACAATGGTACGACTGTAGCAATGTACTTGAAGGACCACATTATAAAGAGCAAGAATTACCACCTAATGGAAGAGCTAGTAAACTTAGGTGCTGACTTGAATATCAAAGATTATAATGGGTTAAATGTTTTTGATTATCTTGAATTATCTAAAATAGATGAAGCTGAACAGAGAATTTTTAAGGAACTAAGATGATAAATTTTTTAGATTTAAAAAAAATCAATAATGAATATAAAAAAGATTTGTTAGCAGCTTTTGAAAAAGTAGTTGATTCAGGGTGGTATATTCAAGGCTCAGAACTTGCTTCTTTTGAAAAGGAATTTTCAAATTATTGTGGCGTAAAGCATGCAATAGGTGTGGCAAATGGATTAGATGCACTTATTTTAACCTTTCGAGCATGGATAGAGCTTGGGAAGCTAAAAGAAGGGGATGAAGTTATTGTCCAGGCGAACACTTATATTGCTTCAGTTTTAGCGATTACTGAAAATAAATTGGTACCAGTTCTGGTAGAACCCGATCCAGATACTTATAACTTATCTTCTGAAAAAATAAGAGCAGCGATAACAGATAAGACAAAAGCAATTTTGCCTGTTCATCTCTACGGAAAAGTAAGCCCGATGGATGATATCTTAACGATTGCTAAAGAATATAACCTTTTGATATTGGAAGATTGTGCCCAGGCTCACGGCGCTATTTTTGATGGTAAAAAAGTTGGTGGATGGGGCGATGCAGCCGGTTTCAGTTTTTACCCAGGTAAGAATCTTGGTGCGCTTGGCGATGCTGGAGCGATAACCACAAACGATGATGAATTGGCTGAAACATTAATGGCCTTACGTAACTATGGCTCACATAAAAAATACGAAAACCTTTATCAAGGCGTTAATAGTCGGCTTGATGAACTTCAGGCTGCTTTTCTTTCCGTGAAGCTAAAGTCGCTAGATGAAAGTAATAGAAGAAGACAAGAAATTGCAAGTCTGTACTGCTCTGGAATAAAAAACGATCTCATTAAATTACCTATATATCCTGAAAAATTTGAAGAACATGTTTGGCACTTATTTGTTGTTGAGTGTGATAATCGCAGTAAGTTTCAGGCTTATCTCACCGAACGCGGTGTACAAACTTTAATTCATTACCCTACACCACCACACCTCCAAGAGGCTTACAGCAATTTAGGTTTTTCTGAAGGTGATTTTCCAATTACAGAACGCATACATGAACAGGTACTCAGCCTGCCGATGGGACCAATTCTGACGGATTCGGACATACAGGAAGTTATTACCGTTATTAATGAGTACCAAGGATGAAAAAACTACTCTCTGTGACTTTTTTCAGTGGGTTACTAACGCTGGCAAGAATGGGAAGTGGTTTTATTATTGCTAAAGTTGTTGCCATTTACACCGGCCCTGCGGGAATGGCGATGCTGGGCCAGATTCAAAGTATGATCGTGAGCCTAAATGGAATTGTTAATGCTCCAGTCGGTAGTGGATTGGTCCGTTACACAGCTGAATATGAAAAACAGGGAATCGGCGCTTGTTCACCCTGGTGGAAGGCGAGTGCTTGGTGGCTGGTGGTTATTTTATGTATTGTGATGCCGAGTGGATTTGTGTTTGCAAGGCCGCTTGCAGAATGGTTATTTCGTGATCCAGATTATGCCTGGATAATCTGGGCTGCATCAGCAATGTTACCATTGGCTGCTATTGGGACATTAGTCAACTCTGTGGTTAATGGCTATCAGCAATATCGCCTTTATATAATGCTTGGCGCAATCTCAACAGCAGTATCATGCATATTAATGATCACTCTGGTTGTTTCATTTGGAATAACCGGAGCATTGTTAGCCGCAGCTATACAAACGGGGTTAATTGGGATTGTACTTTTATGCGGGGTGTTACGCCAACCGTGGGTAGCATTACGTTTTTGGTGGGGAAATGGGGGTGTCGATAAGGAGCATAAAAAGAGAATAGGTGGGTATATTTTAATGGCCATTACCTCTTCTCTAACAGTACCTATCGCGTTAATTGCTGTACGTAATATTTTGGTCTCTAATGTTGGCTGGGAAAGTGCAGGACAATGGCAAGCCGTATGGAAGATTTCTGAGGTTTACCTCGGTGTAATAACAATAGCATTGAGTACATACTTTTTGCCTAAGTTGTCAACATTGAAAGATGTAAAAGATATAAAAAAAGAAATTAATCAAACACTACTCATCATTATTCCTGTTGTTTCCTTGATGGCTGTTTGTGTTTATTTTTTAAGAGACGTTGCTATATCTTTGCTATTCACTGAGCAATTTAGAGATGCTAGGGATCTGTTTGCTATCCAATTGGTTGGTGATGTCATAAAAATCGTCAGTTGGCTTTATGCATACCCTATGATTTCTAGAGGTGCGACAAAATGGTTTATTTTTACAGAGATATTTTTTAGTGGGCTATTTGTCGTCTTGTCATACTTCTTGATTGATGCATATGGTACGCAAGGCGCGAATTTGGCTTATTTGATTAACTACTTATTATACATGATCTTTGTAAGCCTTAATCTAAACAGAGTTTGTCGTCATCGTGTTTAAATATAGTGTCTTGGCAATTATTGGTGGTTGAAGGTAAATAAGGTTATTATGTCAATAAATAATTTAGTTAGTGTTATTATTCCTGTATATAATCATGAAAAATATGTGGTGGACTCTATAACTAGTGTTTTAAATCAAAGTTACTCACCTGTTGAGATCTTGGTTTTAAACGATGGGTCGACTGACAATTCTCATGAAAAAATTTCTGAATTAAAAAAACATCATGATTTTATTTATATAAACAAAGCCAATGAAGGGTTATCTAAAACCCTAAAGAGAGGCCTTGAACTATGCACTGGAGACTACTTTGCTATTCTGGCCTCAGATGACATGTGGCTGGAAAAAAAACTTGAAGAACAAATCAAGTACATGAACGCCCATGACTCTTGTGTTGCATGCTGTGCTCAGGTGAATGTGATTGATGAGTTTAACAATGTCACACCGGGAGAAGTTAGAGAGAAGGTCGAAGTTTTTGATTTTGAAAGAATTATGACTGAAGGATATAATATACCTCCAGCGACAATACTGATTCGTCGAGATAAATTGACTGAGGATAATTTCAGAGAAGATTTAAAGGTCGAAGACCTATACTTATGGCTTAGCTTGACAGTCAATGGTGGCACGTTGGATGTTTTGCCTCAAAATTTAGCTAACTATCGTATTCATAGCCATAACACAACAGGGAATCTTGCTCTTATAGCTGAATATCATCACAAGACAATAGATCTTTTTAAAAATGAGAAAGTATACAAACGCTCAAAAATAGAATGGAGTAAGTTTTCCTTTAGGCAATTAACTAGAAAATATAAAGCATACTCATTAAAATTTATTTTCCCGGATGTTCGGTTTTTTCTAAGTAGTAGCTTTTTGATCGGTTTTATTAAACTGGTTTTTATCTGGAAAAAATAAAATGATTGACTTGCGTTCATTAAATAACAAAGTAACAGGTCCGTTTGGAAAGGGATTTTACAAATTTATTTTTCTATTTTCTTTTTTTTATTTTATAATTATCCCCTTTGTATTGTCAGAGTTCGATATATATTCTATCTTTGCTTTTGTAATATCGCTCACTGGCGCATTGTCTTTCTTTTTATCTTACTCTCACAATAGAAAATTCCTTTGGTTTGAAAGAGACCTTATTTCGCGCAAAGAGTTTATACTAAACATATTTATAATTATTGCGTTTTTATTAATTCTTTCTGGTTTACTAAGTACTTTCTTTCTCAAAGATAATCTGGTCGGGGATGATATTGATTACACTAGTTCATTCTCCGATAACAACCCGTATTTAACTATTTTATATATACTAAAAACCACGTTTGTTACACTTTTTCTATTTTTCTATATAAAAGGAAGTAGAGCAAGATATTGGTTATGCTTTTCACTGTCTTTACTTAGTGTGCTTGATTCCCCTACCAGGATGTTGATCATCCAACAAATAATAATATGGGGGTTTTATGGACATTACTTTAAAATTTTCACTGTGAAGTTTTATCATTATTTATTAATTGCGGTCTGTGCACCTTTCCTAATGCTTGTTCTGCTTTTGAAGCGCGGAAGGGGAGAGAATAATGATGTGATGTTTATTGTTGAACGGTTATTAGATTCTGATTTTTATGACATAAAGAATTTAATTGTCACTGCGCTAGAATCGTTTAACTCATTTGAGATGTATATTAATATAATAAAAGACTCATTTATAAGAATCGAAAACGGAGTCTTACGAACACCTTTTATGTTTGTGCCACGCAGTATATGGCCAGATAAACCCGAGAGCATATCCAGGGTGATTTCATTTAGTTATAATCCATCTCAATATAATACAGGCGGTGGAACAGTCGCTACGTTGTTTGGTGACATGTATATCAATGGTGGCTTTATCGCTGTTATTATTCTGTGTGGTTTTTTAGGGTTCTTTGCACGATTAATCTATAATACGGCATCTTACACAAAAGAGTCTTATTATGCAGAGTGCTTTAAAGTAGCTCTTTATTCATTCTTTACATATTACACGCTACACTTCTATCGTGGGTTCTTTAGCGAAATGTTATGGCAGTTATTGTTAGTGATAATGTCTCTTTTCTTTCTACGAGTATTGTTTTTTAGACGAACTTAACAAAATCTCTTTGTCGGACACTTATTTTTCGATATAAATTTTTGATTTAATATAAAAAGGAGCTGTATGTTTAGGTTCTTTGTTAGGATGTTGCATTGCATTCTCCCGACATCTCGCTTTTTCTCTTTAAGACGGTTCCTCCTCAAGCTTGTTAAAGTTCATGTCGGTGATAAGGTATGTTATTGCGGTGGCGGTGGTATCTACGGTAATGGAGAGGTATTCTTAGGGGACGATGTTTGGCTCAGTCCCAATGTTAGAATATATTCTAATGTTATGGCTGTTGTGACAATAAAGAGTAATTGCGATATTGGTCATGAAGTTAGTTTCATTACTGGTTCTCATGAAATCGGTGGTAGTGAAAGAAGAGCTGGCAAAGGAACCGCAGCCTCAATTATTGTGGAAGAGGGATGTTGGATTGGAGCTCGAGCAGTTATATTGGGCGGCGTTACGATAGGCAAAGGCGCTATTGTTGCTGCAGGCTCTGTCGTCACTGATGATGTTCCTCCAAATTCTTTGGTTGCTGGTGTGCCCGCTAAGGTTAAGCGTATTTTGCCATGAAGAAAATTATTATCGTTTGTAATGCTATTGATGACGTGGTTAGAAGTGAAAGAAATATAACAACAGATAGCCCAGCAGCATCCCGAAAGGTATTTATGCTTGCTGATGCATTAGCTGATACTGACGTACATGTTGACATTGTTAGCATGGGGCGAGGAAAGGCAAATGGTGGTTTTAAATTTTATAATCTTAAAAAAATAAAAAATGGTAATGTAAATATTACCTATCTACCTTTTACCCATATTCGTTTCTTTTCCGAGTTACTAACTTTCCTTTATTTAGCTATTATTACTGCTTGTTCTATAGCTAAAGGAGGATACTCAGATAAAGCGGTCATTTTCTATAATCGTCTACCTGCTTACATTTTAAGTCTCTTTGTTTCAGTGATTTTTAGAGCAAAAAGAATCATAGATATTGAAGATGGAGAGATTGTCTCTAATGAAAGAAAATCACTCAAAAATAAAGTTAAGTCAATCGTCCCTTGGCTCTATGATACCTTTTGCAAAAAAGATGGTGCAATGCTCGCATGTTCTGCACTGTCTTCGATGACAAAAATAGAACATACAACCTGTTATTACGGCACCGTGAGTCCTGTGATAAGAGAAACCACCGTATTTGATAAAAATAAGGTATCTATTTTATTGTCTGGGTCCTTATCTGAGGACACAGGTGCTGAGCGATTATCCAATGCAATTCGTTTGATGCGTTCAGAGAGTCAACGTTGGCGTAATGTTCAGTTTGAAATTTCCGGACAGGGCCCGTCTTTACAGAGCTTCCAGGATCTAATGAACGGTGAGGGATTTCCTGCTGTTCGTGTCCATGGAAGACTGAGTAACTCTGATTATCATGACCTGTTGGTTAATTGTGATGTTGGGCTTGCATTGAAGCCGATAATCGGATCTCTTGCCAATACGACGTTTCCATCTAAAGTTGTAGAATATGCGAACTCTGGCCTGCTGGTGATATCAACGGACATCAGTGATGTTCGCCATGTCTTGGGGGCAGATGGTGCTATTTTCTTGAGTACTGATTCAGAAGACGAAATCATAAATGCCTTTGATAAGGTTATTCATGATATAGCCTGGTCTAGAAAAACTGCTGAGGAAGGAAAAAATAATGTTCTTAATTTGCTGGCGCCTGAATGTGCAAGTAATAAATTGATGAATTTTATTTTTCGTAATTCTTGACTATCCAATGCCAGGTGTTTTTATGTATGACATTATATTTGTTACACATCTCCCCGCTTTTTATAAAATAAATCTTTATAACGAAATTGCAAAAAACAAAAAAATTCTTGTTTTGTTTATTTCTAGCGGGTCTGAAATAAGAAATGACGATTTTATTAAAGGTACAATGAATTTTGAATATAAATTCATTAATCAAGGCGGTTTCGAATTAAGGAAAAAATATTCCTCTTTGTTTCAGCTATTGAAATTACTGCGATCTGTTCAGTATCAAAAGATTGTCATAGGCGGCTGGGATCTCATTGAATTTTGGGGGATCGCTTTCACTAGCCCACGTAAGAAAAACGCAGTTGTGATCGAATCTACGCGTTATGAGAGTCTGGTTTCTGGATTGAAAGGTAAAATCAAGAAGCTGTTTCTAAGCCGAATCTCAACGGCTTTTTGTAGTGGTGCACCTCATAGAGAACTCATTGAGTCACTGTCTTTCCCTGGTGAGATTATAACTACCTACGGAGTAGGGCTGAACAATCACGCTATGCATAGTCATGCTAAACATGATAAGCATACCTATCGTGGCCGATTTTTGTATGTTGGTCGATTATCTGAAGAAAAAGGTTTAGATTTTCTTTTGGATTTTTTCTGCCAGCAGCCGGAGTTGTCATTGACCATTGTTGGCGATGGCCCACAGCGAGAAAGTTTAGAACGCAAGGCTGGTGAGAATATTCAGTTCAAGGGTTATGTTAATAATTCTGAGCTAAATTCTATTTTTGTGGAGCACGATGTTTTTATTTTCCCTTCAACATCTGAACCATGGGGACTGGTTGTTGAAGAAGCGCTGGTATATGGTTTACCTGTCATTTGTTCAGATAAAGTTGGATGTGGACAGGATCTCGTCGAAGCCTATAAAGCAGGAATAATTTTCAGCGCTAATAATACTGCATCACTAAGCAATGCTATATCGGAAATGGGTGAGCGATATGATGAGTTTTGTTCAAATACTTCAATGATAAATTTTAGTGAAATTAATAAAAAACAAATAGAGTCATATTACTGATGGTTAAAGTAAAACTGATCTCCTTCTCCTTATCTAAGGGGGGGGCTGCAATTGCAGCAAAAAAATTTGGTCATTTACTTTTAAAAGACGGAGTCGGAGTTGATTTTATCAATCAGGATAACTCTGGAAGGTGGTCTTTTTTTAAACGACTAATCTCTTTTATCTTAGTGAAGATGCAGTTTGATAATAATCCAATAAAGCACTCCCTTAATTTTTTTTCCTATAAACCCGTCGTCGATTCTTTTAATTACGCCAATGACATTCATCATTTTCATTGGATAAACAATGATACATTGAGCGTTTTTGATTTTGATAAGATTCCGCAAGATTCGATCTTTACATTACACGATGAATGGCTGTATTGCGGTGTTGAGCATTATGTTAAGGTTGATCCCGATTGTAAAAATGGCAGTGATGGATTGGATCTTGATTTTATACATGGATATAAATTTTTCAAAAAAGGGATTAAGGGAGTCAATTGGTCTTTTTATATTTGGAAAATTAAAAAGAAAGCGTTGAGTAAAAGAAAGGATATTGTTTATACCGTTCCTTCTTTGTGGATGTTTGACAGAGCTAAAAAAAGTCAAATATTAAAAGATGCTGATATTAGATTACTGCCTAATCCAATAGATATTGATGTTTTTAAGCCATTGAGTGCGCTAGAACGTAATGAATTTAGATATAAAATGGGCTTTTCCGAGAGTGATTTTTTGATTATTTTTGGCGCAATTGGCGGTAATAAAAACCCGATAAAAGGCGGAAAGCAGCTTGAAGAATCTTTGAATCATTTGAAGTCGTTGATATCAGACACCGATCGTCAACGGATTCGACTGATAATTTTTGGTAGTGCAGAAAAATCATCGGAAGCGTTTTCGGGTTTTTCATGCTCACGGGTTGGTCATATTACTGACCCTACGGAGTTATCTGCGCTTTACTCGGCAGCTGATTGTGCCGTAATCCCATCTCTTGTTGAATCCTTCGGACAAGTCGCTGCTGAGGCTTTGGCTAGCGAAACACCCGTGGTTTGTTTTGAAACATCTGGTCTGAAAGATATTGTTATAAATGGGCGTACAGGATTTACTGTTGAGTCGTTTGATACTTATGCTTTTGCCAACGCTATAAAAGATATGTTTTTCCTTTCAACAGAAGAAAGGAAGAGTATGGCACGTTTAGGTAGAAATTTTGTTGTAGAAAATTTCTCCTATAGCATTATCAGTGAAAATTATTTTTCATTAATTAATGAAGTCAATAGCAAGAAGCTAAATAACCTTGTGAAATAGTTTTTTATTAGGAATATACATGAAAAAGGCAATTATTAGTGGTATTACTGGTCAAGATGGTTCTTATTTGGCTGAGTTTCTTCTAGAAAAAGGTTATGAAGTTCATGGAATTGTAAGAAGGGCATCCTCTTACAATACAACTCGTATTGATCATATTAGTGATGAATATAGTCAGAATCTTCATTTACATTATGGAGACTTGACGGATACCTCTAACCTGGTTCGTCTTGTTAAAGAAATTGAGCCCGATGAATTTTATAATCTCGGCGCTCAATCGCATGTTGCTGTGTCTTTTGAATCACCTGAATATACGGCTGATGTTGATGCTATTGGCACATTGCGTATTCTTGAGGCGATTCGTATTAATGGGTTAGAGAAAAAGACGCGTTTTTATCAGGCATCAACATCTGAGCTTTACGGCTTGGTTCAAGAGATTCCTCAGCGAGAAACTACGCCATTTTACCCTCGCTCCCCTTATGCTGTAGCGAAACTATATGCATATTGGATCACGGTAAACTACCGTGAATCATATGAGATGTATGCATGTAACGGTATTCTCTTCAACCATGAGTCTCCTCGCCGTGGTGAGACATTCGTTACTCGTAAAATAACTCGCGCTATCGCCAATATCTCTCAGGGACTAGAGTCTTGCTTGCATTTGGGAAATATGGACTCATTGCGTGACTGGGGTCATGCTAAAGACTACGTTCGTATGCAATGGCTAATGTTGCAGCAAGATCACCCAGAGGATTTTGTCATTGCAACGGGTTACCAAATTACGGTGCGTGAATTTGTGCGCATGTCTGCATTAGAAGCAGGAATTGAGCTCGAGTTTAGCGGTAGCGGTGTTGATGAAATTGCTACTGTAAAAGCAATCACGGGAGATAACGCGCCTGCGGTTAAAGTCGGCGATGTTATCGTCAAAGTAGATCCACGTTACTTTAGACCGGCAGAAGTTGAAACGCTTCTGGGTGATCCAGCAAAAGCGAAAGAGAAATTGGGCTGGGTTCCAGAAATCACTGTAAATGAAATGTGTGCCGAAATGGTTGCTTCAGATCTGGATAACGCGAAACAGCATGTCTTACTCAAGCAACACGGATTTGACGTATCTATTTCTGTGGAGAGATAAGAATGAAAAAACGCGTTTATGTTGCTGGCCATCGGGGTATGGTCGGCTCTGCAATTGTGAGACAACTCCAGACCAGAAATGATATCGAGATAGTCGTCCGCACGCGCGATGAGTTGGATCTCTTATCACAGGACGCAGTCAAAAGTTTCTTTGCCAACGAGCATATTGATGAAGTTTATCTTGCGGCTGCGAAAGTGGGTGGTATTCATGCGAATAACACTTATCCTGCAGAATTTATTTATGAAAATTTAATGATTGAAAGCAATATCATAAATTATGCACACCAATCAGGTGTACATAAATTGCTTTTTTTAGGCTCTTCATGCATTTATCCTAAACTTGTTGAACAGCCGATGAAAGAATCGGCTCTACTAACTGGTATTTTGGAGTCAACGAACGAGCCCTATGCTATTGCCAAGATTGCCGGAATAAAATTATGCGAGTCATATAACCGACAATATGGCAGAGATTATCGCAGCGTAATGCCAACTAATCTCTATGGCGAAAATGATAACTTCCATCCTGAAAATTCTCATGTCATTCCGGCATTAATGCGCCGTTTTCATGAAGCTAAAGTTTTAAATTCCCCTGAAGTTGTCGTATGGGGGAGTGGCAAACCGATGCGAGAATTTTTGTTTGTAGACGATATGGCAGCAGCCTCAATTCATGTAATGGAATTGGATAAGAACGTCTATGATTCTCATACTGATCCTATGCTGTCACATATCAACGTCGGTACAGGTGTTGACTGTACTATCGGTGAAATGGCTAACACGATGGCAAAGGTTGTTGGGTACCAAGGACAAGTAGTATTTGATGCCAGTAAACCTGATGGCACACCAAGAAAATTAATGGATGTCTCCAGGTTAAAAAAACTAGGGTGGCAATATAAAGTAGAATTAGAAGAAGGGTTGTTAAAAACATACCATTGGTTTTTGGCTAATCAAAATTCTTTTAGGAAATAATATGGCAGAGTTCCTGGAAAGAAATCTTTTTAAAACAATTGTTGAAAAGACTCCTCTGATATCTATCGATTTTGTCATTGAGAATAAACGTGGTCATATTTTGTTAGGGAAACGACTTAACCTTCCTGCAAAAAATTACTGGTTTGTTCCCGGAGGAAGAATACGAAAAGATGAGACCATTTCCAGTGCCTTCACTCGGTTGGCATTAGATGAGTTAAATGTGAATGCAACATTTGACTCAGCAAATTTTATTGCACCTTATGAACACTTTTATACAGATAATTTTTCTGGCGATGATTTTTCTACCCATTATGTTGTTCTGGCCTACAAGTTAAATCTTGATATTGATTTATCTCAACTTCCAAATAAACAACATGATAATTATAACTGGTTCGAAATTGACCAATTGTTGTCAAGTCCAGACGTTCATGAAAATACTAAGAATTATTTCTTGAAATAAGGGTGGTTTATGATTTTACCAGTTATTATGGCAGGCGGCTCGGGCTCTCGCTTATGGCCTCTGTCACGAACATTATATCCAAAGCAATTTCTATCTTTAATCAGTAACTTAACAATGTTGCAAGATACTGTAATGAGATTGCATGATATAGAACATAAGTCGCCTCTTTTTATTTGCAATGAGGCACACCGGTTTATTGTCGCTGAGCAACTGCGACAAAAAAGCATAAAACATAGCGGGATCATTTTAGAGCCTGTAGGACGTAATACAGCTCCTGCTATTGCTCTGGCTGCACTGCAGGCTATTCAAAATGGTGATGATCCGATCCTACTGGTCCTGGCTGCCGATCATGCTATACAAAATGAAGATGCATTTGTCGCGGCAGTTTCGTCAGCGATTACACATGCATCAAAAGGTAAGTTAGTGACTTTTGGTATCGTGCCTGATCGACCTGAGACCGGTTATGGCTATATTCGCAGAGGCTCATCGATTGAGAGTGCTTTTACCGTAGCTTCCTTTGTCGAGAAACCAGATGCGGTTAGTGCTCAAAACTATCTGGATTCGGGTGAGTATTACTGGAATAGCGGTATGTTTATGTTTAAAGCATCCCGCTATTTGAAAGAGCTAGAGTGCCATAGTCCTGAAATATACAACGCATGCAGTAAGTCGATCGAAGGCATTAATAAGGACTTAGACTTTATTCGCTTAGATAGTAAGGCTTTCCACATTTGCCCAGATGACTCCATTGACTACGCCGTTATGGAAAAAACGAGCGATGCAGTGGTCGTCCCGATGGATGCCAGCTGGAGTGATGTGGGATCATGGTCCGCCTTATGGGACATTGCAGAAAAAGATAAAAATGGAAATGCGATTCGCGGGGATGTGTTAACTGAGAAAACAAATAATAGTTACATCTATTCTCAGAATAAACTTGTTGCAACGGTGGGTATTGATAACCTTATTGTTGTTGAGACGAAAGATGCCGTTTTAGTGGCGAATAAAGATAGCGTCCAGGATGTTAAGGCTATAGTAGAGAAATTGAAACGTTCTGAGCGCTGCGAATACTTGCAGCATCGCGAGGTTTTCCGCCCATGGGGATCCCATGATCAAATCGCGGAAGGAGAGCGTTATCATGTTAAACGGGTTGTCGTAAAACCTGGGGAAAGAACGGCGACACAGCTCCATTATCACCGGGCAGAGCATTGGGTTGTTGTTTCAGGGACAGCTAAAGTCCATCGGGGTGATGAAGTGCACCTAGTCTCAGAAAACGAGTCAATTTATATACCAATTGGTACATCACATGCGATCGAAAATCCTGGGAAAGTGATGTTGGAAATTATAGAGGTTCGCAGTGGCGCTTATTTAGGTGAGGATGACGTATTGCGTGTCGGCACTATTAGTGTAGGGTATTAAAATGAAAGTAAGTATTATTACTGCTACATACAATAGTGCTAAGACGATATCTGATACGTTAAAGTCATTAAATGCGCAGACTTATCCTGATATTGAATATATTATCATCGATGGCGGTTCTAAAGATAATACGTTATCTTTAATTAAAAGTAGCTGTAGTAGAGTGTCGGTTATTATAAGTGAACCCGATAAGGGGATATATGATGCTCTCAATAAAGGAATATTGTCTGCTACTGGCGATATCGTCGGTTTTCTTCACTCAGATGATTTTTTTGCCTACCCGGATGCTGTAAAAGATATCGTTGATGCCATGCGTGAATCGAATGCCGATGCAGTCTATGGTGATTTGAATTATATCTCTTCGACAGACAACGATGTGATTGTTCGTAAATGGGTAAGCGGTGGTTTTGATATAAATAAAATGAAGCTTGGGTGGATGCCTCCACACCCAACTTTTTATATGAAGCGTTCTTGCTACCAACGTTTTGGCTCTTTTGATTTGTCATATAGAATATCGGCCGACTATGACTCTTTACTTCGTTATCTTTGGATTCATAAAGTAACAGTGAAATATATACCCAAGGTTATTATAAACATGAGGGTCGGTGGTATGAGTAATCGCTCTTTGTCCAATATGATAATGAAAACAAAAGAAGATGTTAAGGCGATGAAGAGCAATAAACTACCTTGGCTAAGCGCTGTTGCAGGAAAGAATTTATCTAAAATACCCCAGTTTTTTAAGAAGTGATAAATAATGGAAAAGTTAACTTGTTTTAAGGCTTATGATATTCGTGGTCGCCTAGAAAGCGAATTAAACGATGATATTGCTTACCGCATCGGTCGTGCCTATGGCGAATTGCTCAAACCTGAGCGTGTGGTCGTCGGCGGTGATGTTCGTTTAACGAGCGAAAGCCTGAAGTTGTCTCTGGCAGATGGGCTGATGGATGCTGGTGTTCAGGTGCTTGACATCGGTTTATCCGGTACTGAAGAAGTCTATTTTGCAACTTTCCACCTTGGAGTTGATGGTGGTATTGAGGTAACTGCAAGCCACAACCCCATTGATTATAATGGCATGAAATTGGTTCGTGGTGGTGCTAAGCCTATTAGCGGCGATACGGGGTTGCGAGATATACAATTACTGGCTGAAAAAAATAATTTCTCCCCCGTCCAGCAGGGTGCTCGTGGCAGCTATACTAAAATTTCCGTACTTGAAAATTACATTGAACATTTAATGGGCTATATTAAGCCAGATAATTTCAAGCCATTGAAGTTGGTCATTAATAGCGGTAATGGTGCAGCAGGCCATGTTATTGACGCCCTGGAAGAGCAGTTCAATAAATTAAATATGCCTGTAACCTTTATCAAGGTACACCACGAACCTGACGGTTCATTTCCGAATGGTATTCCCAACCCACTTTTGCCTGAATGTAGAAAAGATACTTCTGATGCAGTGATTGCACATTCAGCAGATATGGGGATTGCGTTTGATGGTGATTTTGATCGCTGTTTCCTGTTTAACCATCTTGGCGAATTTATCGAAGGGTATTATATCGTTGGCCTATTAGCTGACGCCTTTCTACAAAAGGAGCCTGGTGCAAAAATCATCCATGATCCTCGGTTAAGCTGGAACACCATTGATATTGTCAATTCCCATCAGGGAAAACCGGTTATGTCAAAGACTGGCCATGCCTTTATTAAGGAACGGATGCGACAAGAAGATGCGATCTATGGTGGCGAAATGAGCGCCCACCATTATTTTCGCTCTTTTGCGTACTGTGACTCTGGAATGATTCCGTGGTTGTTGGTTGCGGAATTACTCTGTGTAAAAAATAAGAGCTTACGGGATCTGGTAAGTGAAAGAATGCAGGCATATCCAGCATCTGGCGAGATCAACTCCACGTTGAATGAGCCGGCTAAAGCGATAGAGCGTGTTAAAGCCGCTTACTTACCTGAGGCTTCGTCTATCGACGAAACTGATGGCATCAGCCTGGAGTTTGAATGCTGGAGATTTAACCTCCGTTCTTCTAACACTGAACCTGTTGTCCGCTTAAATGTAGAGTCTAAAGCTGACCATGCTCTGATGGTTGAAAAAACTGAGGATATTCTACGGTTACTACGGCAGAACTGATTTTTATAGAGTAACTGACTCCTCATCTTAAAAATAAATCCCAGCTTACTAAATCAGAATGTGAGTTCAGTATCATCTATATACCTTCTCTATGCCGAGCTTGCTGATTAAATCAGCGATCGATTCGAGGTGGGAGTAGAAAAAGTCAGATACCTGAGATCGCTTTGTCACAGATTGGGTGTAATCTTAGTGTCATGCATGGCGTTGTGGGATTACGCTGCTAAGTGAAAAGTGTTCGATAAAACAAAATCGTTCTCCAGATAAAAACCATCAGATTGAAGAGAGTCAATCCATGACATCATTGAAAGCTATTATCCCTGTAGCAGGTTTAGGGATGAATTTGTTACCAGTGACCAAGGCCATTCCTAAGGAAATGTTGCCGTTGGTTGACCGCCCGGTGATTGAGAAAATCGTCAACGAGTGTGTGAGGGCGGGGATTAAAGAAATTGTTCTGGTGACGCATGCGTCGAAAAACGCAATTGAAAATCACTTCGACACCTCGTTTGAGCTTGAATCTCTGCTGGAAGAACGTGCAAAGCGTCAACTGCTGGCCGAAGTACAGTCTATCTGCCCGAAAGGTGTGACGATCATGAACGTTCGTCAGGGAGAAACGCTGGGGTTAGGGCATGCGGTCTCCTGTGCTCGCCCAATCATTGGCGATAGTCCATTTGTGGTGGTGTTGCCCGATGTGGTGCTGGATGAAAGCACGGCCGATCAGACGAAGGAAAACCTGGCGCTGCTGATTTCTCGCTTTGAAGAAACAGGGCGTAGCCAGGTGCTGGTGAAGCATCGTCCTTATGAGGTGTTGCCTGAGTATTCTGTCGTCGATTGTGATAAACCGCTGGTGAACCCGGGCGATGCCGCAGCGATTACGTCTATGATTGAAAAGCCTGAGGCACCCTCTGAAACGGGGTCTGATCTTTCTGCGGTCGGGCGCTATGTATTAACTGCCGATGCTTGGCCACTGCTGGAAAAAGCGCTCCCCGGCGCATGGGGACGTATTCAGTTAACGGATGTCATTGCCGATATGATTGCGACTCAGCAGGTTGATGCTGTGCAAATGTCAGGCAAGAACTTTAACTGCGGCCGTAAATTGGGTTATGCGCAGGCATTTGTGTCCTATGGATTGCGCAATCCTGAGTTTGGTGCCGAATTTAAAGAAAGTATTAAGGCGCTGCTGAAAAAGTAATATTGCGTGATAACTCGCTGTAAAACCGCAGATCGTTGAATCGTTCTGCGGTTTTTTCTTTTTCCTGCCATACGTTCCGATTGGGTGAGCTTTCGCTATCAAACCAATCACTACCCACTCACGCAAAGCTGAGTTACCATGTCGGCCTGTTTTTAAATTGCTTGCGAGGTCGCAATGCGAGGCGTTGTCGCCGTTGCAGGCAGGTTATCCTTCAGACAGGAGTTGCTTTAATGTCCAAACAGCAAATTGGCGTTGTCGGTATGGCGGTGATGGGGCGCAATCTGGCGCTGAACATTGAGAGCCGTGGCTATAGCGTTTCCATCTTTAACCGTTCTTCCGATAAAACCGATGAAGTTATCGCGGAAAATCCGGGTAAAAAACTGGTGCCGTCTTACACCGTTGAAGAGTTTGTCGAATCCCTGGAAAAACCCCGCCGTATTCTGCTGATGGTGAAGGCCGGTGAAGCAACCGATAAAACGATTGAATCGCTGAAACCTTATCTGGAAAAGGGCGATATTCTGATCGATGGCGGTAACACCTTCTATAAAGATACGATTCGCCGTAACCGCGAACTGTCCGCTGAAGGGTTTAACTTCATCGGTACAGGCGTATCTGGTGGGGAAGAGGGCGCGCTGAAAGGGCCTTCCATCATGCCGGGTGGCCAGAAAGAAGCGTATGAACTGGTTGCTCCGATTCTGGAACAGATTGCCGCGCGTGCTGATGGCGAAGCCTGTGTGACCTACATTGGCGCTGATGGTGCAGGCCACTATGTCAAGATGGTGCATAACGGCATTGAATACGGCGACATGCAGCTGATTGCTGAAGCCTATGCATTGCTCAAGCAGGCACTGAATCTGAACAACGACGAGCTTGCTACGACGTTCTCTGAGTGGAACAAAGGCGAGTTAAGTAGTTACCTGATTGAAATCACTGCCGATATCTTCAAGAAAAAAGATGAAGAAGGCAAATACCTGGTTGACGTGATTCTGGATGAAGCCGCTAACAAAGGCACGGGTAAATGGACCAGCCAAAGCTCTCTGGATCTGGGCGAGCCGCTGTCTCTGATCACGGAATCCGTTTTTGCCCGCTACCTGTCTTCACTGAAAGATCAGCGTGTTGCTGCCTCTAAAGTGCTGACTGGCCCAACGGCTCAGCCATTCGGTGGTGACAAGGCTGAGTTTGTTGAGAAAGTGCGTCGTGCACTGTATCTGGGTAAAATCGTTTCTTATGCTCAGGGCTTCTCACAGCTGAAAGCGGCATCAGACGAGAACAACTGGGATCTGAACTACGGTGAAATCGCCAAGATTTTCCGCGCTGGTTGCATCATCCGTGCACAGTTCCTGCAGAAAATCACCGATGCGTATGAGCAGAAAGCGGATATCGCTAACCTGCTGTTGGCTCCTTACTTCAAGAAAGTGGCTGACGAATACCAGCAAGCTCTGCGCGACGTCGTCTCTTACGCTGTTCAGCAAGGTATCCCGACGCCAACCTTCTCCGCGGCCATTGCTTATTACGACAGCTACCGTTCAGCCGTATTGCCTGCTAACCTGATTCAGGCTCAGCGTGACTATTTCGGTGCACATACTTATAAGCGTACAGATAAAGAAGGCGTATTCCATACCGAATGGCTGGAATAATCGTTTCTTATGCTTAGATAGTGCTGTTTGTTAATAAAACGCCAGATTAGGAAATATCTGGCGTTTTTTATATTGCTGAATCAGTGGATTGATATCGTTAAGATATCTATGACTTTTTTTCTGCAATACTGTAAATTTCATTAAAGAAATCTGCTTTTTTACCGAGATCATTGCTGTTTATTACATCGGGATCTTGCTATTTTTAACAGTGTTGCAAAAATCGAGTTGTAGTTTTGCTTTCTGGTGTTGCTTATCAGAGGTGGTTTGATAGCCATTGAACTGTAACTCATTACTGGGAGGATCCCAGTAACGGTCGGTAACGACGCAAAAATAGATAGTTTTGCCGTTGTGCTGGCTGGAATGAAGGACGGGGTATGGTCTTTTCGACGGTACCCCACCCTGAAGTACTTCATGTTAAAAAGGAAATCGTAATGAAGAAAACGTTAATCACGCTGGCCGCTGTTCTGGCCATGTCGTCAAACGCGTTTGCTGTTGATGGCGTCTCCAGCGCAACGGCTGCGGGTACCACGACCACCACGACCTCCAGCGCAAGCGTTGGTGTTGCCGCTGGTGCTGCTGGTGCCGGTGCTGCTGCCGGTACCACTGCTCTGATTGCAGTCGGTGTTGCTGCCGCTGTCGCTGTTGGTGTCGCTGTTGCTGTTGCCAGCAATGACGATAGCAGCCCGAGCACGGGAACAACGACAGTCACTGGTACTCGTAGTTAATTCCGTTTAAGTTCCAAGGCCACTTCGGTGGCCTTTCTTTTTCCGGGCTACGCTGTTCAACGAGAACTTCATCGCATGACAAGAATAAAACGAATAGCAGAAATGAAAGCGCTGATTGCCATCCCTCTTTTCTCAATTCTATTAACCGGTTGTTCCCAAAATATGGAACAGGTGGGCAAAACCTTCAAACTGGCGTTTTTGGGTCAGGACGATACCCATGTGACGGCCAAACAGGTTGCCAATACACCGTATGCATCAGCCTATCTGAAAGTGGGTAAGGCACCGCAAGCGTTTGTCGTGCTCGCTTTTGCTGAACAGAACCAACTGAAATGGATCGGGGCCGATAAAAATATAGTCGCGACCCAACATGGTCGTCTGGTGAAAACACAGGGCTTCGGCGAAGACATTACCTATGTGGATAACCTGCAACAGGATCCCCTGACGTTAGGCCTGTTGAAGACATCGATGCCAATGACATGGCAAAGTCGGGTTGAATGGGCTCAGGTCTTCCGTGGTGGTTACGATACCCGGTCCGTTTTTCAGGCTCGTGGCAAAGAAATCGTAAAAATACTGGATACCTCGCGTGAGTTGCTGCGCTTTGATGAGCAGGTGACGGTTCCCGCCTTGAATGAATCTTACACGAATAGTTACTGGCTTGATCCGACTAACGGAAGTGTGGTTCAAAGCCAGCAGTATATGGGGCCGGGTATGGCATTGGTTACATTCACCGTATTAAAACCCTACGCACAATAAGGGGCTGCAATGTTGGCACTCAATCGTATCGCTACCTTGTTGCTGCTGGTTTCCGGCGTCGCGACGTCTGCGCAACTGACGGTGAAATCGCCTCAAGAGACGGTCGCTGTCGTTAAACTTGACGACGGTACGCGTCTTGAAAAATTTTACGAACAGGTTCCCTGGCCACAGAATATTAACTGGCAAACCGCATTTATTTCTGATTTTGCGACGACGCAGAAAGTACGCGCGCAAGGGGATGTCTTGCTGCAAAAGCTGGCTGAACTGGAAACACGTTGGCGCAATTCAGGCGATGGCGATCTGGCTATCTCCGCCTGGCTGCTGAGAAAGACCATTAATCCGATTAATGTCGCTGGGCGTATCCGCACAGATTTAGATCCCGACCGCGTGCGCGTATATGCAGAAAATAATCGCCCTCTGGTGGGGGAATATGCACTGTATGTGGCCCCTCATGATGACAAGCTGTCCCTGATTGGCCTGGTCAATACCTCCGCTGACGTGGGTGAACTGGAAACATCGGGTAAAGTGGCGCTGCGTGCCGGATGGTCGGTCGAAAATTATCTCTCTGGACGGCGACTCCTTGCAGGGGCGGATAACAGCTATGGTTATCTGATCGCGGGAAATGGCAAGTGGCGCAAAGTGCCGCTGGCGTTGTGGAACCGTCAGCATGTTGAACCCGCGGCGGGGGAAACGCTCTTTATCGGTTTTGATCCCGCAGTTTTACCACAGGATATGTCATCACTTAACGATCAGCTTGCTGACTATCTGGCTAACCGGACTCCACTCGAATGACCAAGAACAGAAACGTTAAATTAAGCTGTCTGTCGTTGGCGATTGGCGGCATCTTGAGTGCGCAGGCGATGGCGGCGGAAACAGAAAGCAGCCGTACTGCGACGAACCCGAATCTGCGCTTTCAGCCTGCGGGGGTATCACAGTCTGATTTTGGCGGCACGGGCCTGTTGCAGATGCCGACCGCACGTATGGCGGAAACGGGCGAATTCAGCCTTAACTACCGCGATAATGAGGAATATCGGCGTTATTCCATATCGCTCCAGCTCTTTGACTGGCTGGAAACCACGGTGCGTTATACCGACATCCGTACCCGTCTTTATAGTGATAGCCCTGATTTCAGCGGTAGCCAAACCTACAAGGATAAGGCGTTCGATGTCAAAGCCCGTTTGTGGCAAGAAAGCTACTGGTTGCCGGATGTGTCGCTGGGGTTGCGTGATATTGCCGGTACGGGCTTGTTCGATAGCGAATACCTGGTGGCGAGTAAGCGTATGGGGCCGTTTGATTTCACCCTGGGTATGGGGTGGGGCAATATGGCCCAGAGCGGCAACATTAAAAACCCGGCCTGTTCGCTGAAAGCGAGTTTCTGCCAGCGTAGCGAAAATTCTTCAGGTACCGGTGGAGAGTTTGAGGTTGGTAATTTCTTCCATGGGCCGGCTGCACTATTTGGTGGCATTGAGTACCAGACCCCTTGGGATCCCCTGCGTTTAAAGCTGGAATACGACGGTAACGATTATAGCAATGAGGCAGCAGATCGTAGACGTAGTGAAAAAATCAAACAGGATTCTCCTTTCAACATCGGTGCGGTTTATCGCGTCGGAGATGTGTTAGATACCACCTTATCGTGGCAGCGCGGCAATACGTTGATGTGGGGCTTTACCCTACGCACAAATTTCAACGATCTGAAGCCGAACTATTTAGACGATGCACCACCCGTCTATGCGCCGGTGCAGGATGGCAAAGGCACAAACTGGCAGCTCGTTTCGAAAGAGCTGAATGATAAGGCCGGCTTTAAGGATGCCGATATCTACGCGGACCAAAAACAGGTCACCATTGTTGCCGATCAAACCAAGTATCGTGATAGCGAGCAGGCAACACAGCGCGCGGCGACGGTATTGGCAAACCATGTACCGAACGGTATTGATGAATATCACATTGTTCAGCGCAGCCAGCGCTTACCGATTGCCAGCACGGAAGTGGATGCCAAAGCTTTCCATCAGGTTAAGCAGGCCGCTGTTCCGCTTGGTCAACCAGAACCTGAAACGCATCGTAAAGAGCCGGTATCCGATGTTCGTGGTCAGCAGGTGTTGCTTGCGCAACCCGATCGCCTGACGTATTCATTAGATCCAACGCTGACGCAGTCTTTCGGTGGCGCTGAGTCCTTCTATATGTACCAGATTGCGCTGAAAGGTAACGTTGACTATCGGATCAGCGATCACTGGAGCGTAGGGGGAACCGCGACGCTGAACCTGTTGGATAACTACGACAAGTTCAATTACAAAACGCCGCCGGCGGATGGCGCAGCGCTGCCACGCGTCAGAACCTGGGTGCGTGAATACGTCACTTCTTCGGATCTGCTGCTGACCAATCTGCAATTGACTCGTAGGGATAACCCTGCACAGGACTGGTATACCCAGGTCTACGGCGGCTATCTGGAAATGATGTACGCGGGTGTCGGGTCTGAGGTGCTGTATCGGCCGTTTGGTAAAAGCTGGGCGCTGGGGATGGATGTTAACTACGTCAAACAGCGTGACTGGAACGACATCATGCGTATGGCCGATTACGATGTGGTCACAGGCCATCTGACTGCCTACTGGGAACTGCCGTTTATGGAAGGTGCGGTGGCGAAAGTGAGTGTGGGCCGTTATCTGGCAGGGGACAAAGGGGTAACCCTCGATCTGTCTCGCCGCTTTGACAGCGGGATTGTTGCGGGTGCCTTTGCGACTAAAACCAACGTCAGCGCCGCTGAATATGGTGAAGGGAGCTTCAGCAAGGGCTTCTACGTCTCCATACCGTTTGATCTGCTGTTCACTGAACCGACGGTGAAACGTGGGGCGGTCGGTTGGGTACCGCTGACGCGTGACGGTGGTCAAATGCTGCAGCGCCGTAGCTCGCTGTATGGTCTCACCGATCATTAATCGATCCCGATCCGTTTAGGCTTAATCAAGCCCGTCATGGTCAAGCGCCACGACGGGCTTTTTTGTGCCTGTTTACTTTGCAGAGTCAAATTGTTTGATAACTAAAATGAACTATTTCATTTGGTTATCGTTTGTATCTTAATCATGTCGTACTGAGGATGATGCTTCTGAGTCTTTAGCCATAAATTGATGATAATTTAATGGCTTAACCACGATCGTCGTGACGATCTGGAGCATTGTTAAGACGAAGTGTGTCCTGAGGGTAATGATTGAAATAGTTTCGTCATGGAAGATTCATATAGCGAAACCTATTATCTCCTGCCGCAATGGCGAAATAAAACATAGCCATAGATCTTCATGGTAGTGCTAACAGGAGAGTGCAACCCGATGAATTTGCCTATTTCCGCTGTTATCTCGTTAATGATGAGCGCTGTTTGGTCTGTTCCTCTCTATGCCACAGCGCAGGATAATCCTCTTGGTATCTATCAACTGATTCAGGAGCGGATGGTGTTGATGAAAGATGTTGCGGGGTATAAGGCTCGTCAACACCTGCCCGTTGAGGATCTAAAACAAGAGGAACGTATTTTGAGCAAGGCGCGGGAGCAATCTGCTGCCGTTGGTTTATCCCCTCAGAGTACACAGCTGTTCGTGACTTCATTAATGAATGCCAGCAAAGCAATTCAGTATCGTTACATGGCTGACTGGCTTGCGACACCAGAGAGCGACTGGACGCCGCTTTCGCTGAACGACACCATTAGACCCACGCTACTCACGATTGATGACCAACTCTTGGTGAGTATTAAACGTTATCTTGCGAATGGCGGGCGTTTTGCGCCCCAGCAAGAGGCTACATTTCTTTCTTCTATTAATGTTGAGCATCTGTCACAGAACGACAAGCGCCAGATTTATGCGGCATTGAGTCAAATTGAACCAGACGGCAAATAGCTGAGTGGAGAGAAGACGATGACTTACCAATTATTGAAAGGGAGTGAACGCGGAAATATCGCTGACGCCGTGTACCGCGAACGCTGCGATGTTAATGAAAACGTTAGAGTCATGCTGGTGTTACGTTTTACGACGCCAGATGATGAGTATTACGCCGAACTGCACGATAGCATCGATCCACAATTTGGCGGCATTAGCGCCAATAAGCCGCTATCGAGAGCCAGCTACGCCAGAAAATTCAGCGCAGATGAGGCCGATATAGAGCATGTCCGTGCGTTTGCGCGGCATTATAAGCTATCTGTCGAGCGTGAACATGCGGCCAGCCGTACTGTCTTCTTGACGGGGACGGTGGAGCAAATGGAGCAGGCGTTTCGCGTGAGCTTAGCCCGGTATGACCACAAACACGGGGCATTTCGTGGCAGAGCGGGGGGAATTTATCTGCCGGGATACCTACAGGGCGTGGTTATCGCCGTATTAGGCCTTGATGAGCGTCTGGCGTCGAACTGTTACCTGCGCATGAATGACGCGTTCTCTGCTACGGCAAAGCGTCTGTCGGGCTATACGCCGCTCGAGTTGGCGGAACAATACCACTTCCCAGAACATGACGGTGCGGGGCAGTGTATCGGCATTATTGAACTGGGGGGCGGGTATCGCTTACCGCAGTTGGAGCGCTATTTTAAGCGAATGGGCGTCAATCCGCCGCAGATCGTCGATGTTTGTGTGGGCGGAGCTAAGAATGCCCTTGCTTCGTCAGATGACGACAAAGAGGTGAACCCGATTGATATCGAAGTGCAGATGGATATCGAGATCGCGGGTACGCTGGCACCTGCTGCTAAAGTGGTGGTGTATTTTGCGCCGAATACCGATGCCGGGTTTTTAGAGGCGATTAACGCGGCGATTTATGATGAGAAAAATGCACCGTCGGTGATTTCGATTAGCTGGGGAGCCAGCGAGTCAGAATGGACCGCGCAGTCATTACAGGTGTACAACCAGGCCTTTCAGACCGCCGCGGCGCTGGGGATTACGGTGTGTGTGGCGTCTGGGGATCATGGATCACAGGATGGTGAACCCCATGGTTTGCACGTCGATTTCCCGGCATCCAGCCCCTACGTTTTAGCCTGTGGTGGCACCCGCTTGCAAAAATCGATGGAAGAAACCACCTGGCATAGCCGAGACGGCAGCGCGACGGGCGGTGGCGTTAGCCAGCATTTTGCGTTGCCCGGTTGGCAGTTAGGGATGTCTCTGGTCGACAAATATGGCGGCCATCATCCCTTGCAACACCGCGGCGTACCTGACGTCAGCGGCAATGCCGATCCTGAAACCGGCTATCTGATTGAAGTTAACGGACGGGAAGGGGTTGTTGGGGGAACCAGCGCTGTCGCACCGCTGTGGGCGGGATTATTGGCGCGTATGCTGGCGTTGACCCACTCGGCATCGCTGTTTATTCCTCCCTTGTTGTACCGTAATCGTAATAGCTGCAAGGATATCGTGCGGGGAAATAATGGGGCATTTGTCGCCTCTGAAGGATGGGATGCCTGCACCGGGCTAGGGTCGCCGGATGGAATGAAATTGCTAAGGCTGTTGAAACGTCTCGTGAGGCTCAATGGTAATGGCGTGCACGACCGTGATGATGGGCACGAGCGGTGAGTCTGCATACCTGAGAGGGCTGGTGCAGAGGGCACACCCTGCTCAGATGAGGAGATTATCGGTGATATTCATCACAGATTGCCCGACCTCGGTTTGAGTCTGGGGCGGTTAGCAGATATAACCCGATAAGAAGGACGTGATCGGGCGAAGGCCCGAGCGAAACCTGATACGACGCATGTTATTCAGACATGTTCGTATCAGGTTTTTTTTTGCCTGAATCCAGCCCGATCGCGCGCTATCCATAACATCAGTGATATCTCGCTGACATTGTCTTGTTAAGAAACTGTCTTGTTGAGAAATTATCTCGTTGAGAAAAGGAGAAAAACCGTGAAATACCGTCATCTGAAACGTTTCCCTGAGGGGTTTTTATGGGGTGCGGCGACATCGGCTTATCAGGTTGAAGGGGCATGGAATGAAGACGGCAAAGGGCCGTCGGTGATTGATGCCAGAACGTCCTATCCTGGGGGCACAACGGACTTTACCGTCGCCAGCGACCATTATCACCGTTACAAGGAAGATGTTGCACTGTTTGCCGATATCGGCTTTAAAACCTACCGTTTTTCCATCGCCTGGAGCCGTATCATTCCCGATGGTAGTGGCGAGGTAAACCCCGCGGGCATTGCGTTTTACCACAATCTTATCGATGAATTACTGCATTACGGTATTGTGCCGATTGTCACGATGTACCATTTCGATCTGCCGCAGGCGTTACAGGAAAAAGGCGGTTGGTATAACCGGGAAACGGTGGATGCATTTGAGCGCTTTGCCAACGTGCTGTTTGATGAATACGGCGACAAGGTGAAGTACTGGCTGACCATCAATGAACAAAACATGATGATTTTGCACGGTTCTGCATTGGGCACGCTCGATCCTACGCTGGAAAATCCGAAGCAGAATCTCTATCAGCAGAACCACAACATGCTGGTGGCGCAGGCAAAAGCGATGAATGCGCTGCATGCAAAAGTGCCCGGTGCGAAAATTGGGCCGGCACCCAACATCGCGTTGATTTATCCGGCCTCACCAAAGCCTGAAGATGTGATGGCGGCGTTCAACTATAACGCGATCCGCAACTGGCTGTATCTGGATATGGCAGTATACGGGCGCTACAACACCGCGGCCTGGCGCTATATGGAAGAAAAAGGCTATACGCCGGAGATTCTTCCCGGCGATATGGATATTCTGGCATCGGCCAAGCCCGATTTTATCGCCTTTAACTACTATACCTCGCAAACGGTGGAAGCCAGTAAAAATGACGGGCAGGATGAAACGGCGCGCGGCGGCGACCAGCACCTGAAATCAGGTGAAGAAGGCGTACATCGCGGAGCAAGTAATCCGTGGTTGCAGAAAAATGCCTTTGGCTGGGAGATCGATCCGATAGGCTTCCGCAATACGCTGCGTGAGCTGCACGATCGCTACCATTTACCGCTGATCATTACGGAAAATGGGCTGGGCGCGTTTGATACGCTGGATGAAAACGGTGAGATTCACGATGATTACCGCATCGACTATCTGCAACGCCACATTGAGCAAATCCAGCTTGCGATCACCGACGGTGTGGATGTCTTCGGCTACACGCCATGGTCGGCGTTGGATCTCATTTCCACCCATCAGGGATGCTCGAAGCGCTATGGCTTTATTTACGTTAACCGTGAAGAGTTCGATCTGAAAGATCTGCGGCGTATCCGTAAAAAAAGCGCATACTGGTATGCTGATGTGATTAAAAACAATGGGCTGGATAGCTCAGAAGCTAAGTAATGAAAGAAGACGCCTCGTCGATATCACGTTGAGGCGCTAAACGGTAGGGAAGGCCAGCGAGCCTTCCCGTCAGACAGGACGGCTGATGCGATGATCATTGAAAAAATACTGAGCAATAACGCCGTTCTGGTGCTGGCAGATGACCAACGGGAAATTGTGGCGATTGGCAAGGGCGTCGGCTTTGGCAAGAAAGTGGGTGACCCTATCGATCCGCAGCGTATCGAAAGCCAGTTCGTGAAAAAAAGCGACGGTATAGCGGATGTGCTGTCACAACTGCTTGCGGACATTCCGCCTGACTGTCTGGCGGTCACGCAGCAGATCATTACTCTGGCGCAAAAAACGCTGCGACTTGATGTACAGGACACGCTGTTTCTGGCCTTAAGCGATCACATCAACTTTGCGCTTCAACGCCATAAGAAAGGGCAGACGATCAAGAACCTGATGCTGTGGGATATCCGCCAGTTTTATCGCAGCGAATTTGCCGTTGGGTTGGAGGCGCTGGAACTGATTCGCGCGAGATTGGATATCGATTTGCCGGAGGATGAAGCCGGGTTTATTGCGCTGCATTTGGCGAATGCGACAAATAACAGCGACATGCAGAGCACAATGCAAAGTGCGGGTATCATTAAAGATATTTTGACCATTCTGAAATACGATCTCCACATCACGTTTGACGAGCACTCTCTCAATTATCAGCGTTTGGTGACGCATCTGAAATTTTTTGCTCTGCGTTTGTTAAATCGAGAAACGGTGAATCACGGTGATGACTCTATCTATCAGGGGATTACTGAATTGATGCCGCGGGCCTATGCCTGTGCGATGAAGGTGTATGACTATGTGGAAAAAAATTACGCCTGCCATCTCACCACCGATGAGATCATGTTTTTAACCATTCATATCAACCGGTTGCAGCCCTCTCCAGCTTAATAACATGGGCTATCATGGCGGATACGCCTACGGCAATAATCGGAATGGGGCGAGAGTCACGGGTAAGACCAGCTATCGTTAGCATCCGTGCTACTCTTTCCAACCCTTACGACACCTGTTAGTTTCGTTATGTAACAAAATAAATTCAAAAATTGCTCACTGTTGCTGACAGGCTTTCAGCCATAATGTTCTTTTTTCTCGCTATTTGTTCGTGAACCGCATGGGGGTCGTTATGTCAGCCTCGCCGCCGACGTTTTTGACGGTAGATGTACGTCGCTCAGGGCTACGCTTTTCCCAGCGAGTCTATATTCCACGGATTGTCGGTACGATCCTCTGCGCTCTCTTTATATCCTCGGTCCTGATGACCCGGTCTGTACCTACGCTACTGTGGGTGCTGCTCTTTCTTAACACCTTCATCTGGCCTCACATTGCTTACCTGTTGTCCCTGCGGTCACGCGACCCTATGCGGTGCGAGAAGCGTAATTTATTGCTGGATGTGGCATTTGGCGGCATCTGGATAGGATTTATGGGCGTGAATCTTCTGCCCAGCGCTCTGATTGTCGCAATGGTTGGGATGAACTGTACGGCTGGCGGTGGGATAAAGCTGTTTGTGCAGGGTATCGTATTGTTGTGTGTGAGCTGCGCGCTGACTCTTGTGCTGTTTGCCGTGCCTGTTTCGCTGGATACGACACCCATACAAATTTATGCCTGTCTGCCGATGTTGCTGATCTACCCGATTTCTTTGGGCTACGTGACCTATGCCACTGCGCTAAAACTGGCGGAACACAAACGTATGCTGATGGAAGTCAGTATTCATGACGGCATGACCAGCCTCTATAACCGTCACCACTGGGAACGTCTGCTGAAGCATGAGTATGATATTTGCCAGCGTTATAAGCGTACGGCGACGTTAGTCCTGTTTGATATCGACCATTTTAAAGCCTTTAACGATAACTTTGGGCATAACGTCGGCGATCAGGCGATCTTGCTGCTGGCGCGTGAACTGACATCCGGCTTTCGGGAAACGGATGTCATTGGGCGATTCGGCGGAGATGAGTTTGCCGTTATTTTACCGCAGACCAGTGCGGGAGAGGCGTTAGATGCTGTAAACCGCATTCGGGAGAGTTTGTCGCTGAAGTTCTTGAACCAGACCCCGCAGCTGGCGGTGTTTGTCAGCGTCGGCATTGCGGAGATTTCTCCGGAAATGAGTCAATATGTTGACTGGTTAAAGGCCGCCGATATGGCACTTTATCGGGCAAAAAACAAAGGCCGTCGCCGAACCGAAGTTGCCTGAATGCACCAGGCTACAGCCTGATATTTTGTGTATTTACTGCGAATAAAAAGAAGCCCCTATCGCCATCGGATGGTGATAAGGGCTTTTTATTTATAAGAAGCAACTAGATTTATAAGAAGCAACTAGATTTATAAGAAGCAACTAGATTTATAAGAACTCAGGTCGCGTATTAATGAGGCAAGGCTTCTTTTGGATGCAGCCCTAAGTGGCCCGGGGACGGCTCACCTTTCACTTCGCCGAGGTACAAACCGATCTGGGCACGGAATGACTCTACCGCGGCACGATCGCTCATGAAGTCGGCAAAAGCCTGTGGGCTGGTGTTCTTATATTCCCAGATAGGTTTATAACCAGCAGGTGGTGCCACGTCAGTACGCACCGACCACATATACCAGACGTTGCTCTGCGTCTCTTTATCCAGCAGCCAGCTCAGATACAGCTTGGCACTTTCCGGGTGTTTAGCCTGTTTGAAAATGGCGGCACGCTGTGCCCAGGAAACAAACGGATCGCTTTTGGGCAGAACGAAGCGTGAATTCGCGTTTTGATCGGGAGCCAGTGCGCCGTCGGTTGAGAAGGTCGCCGCTGATTTACCGCTTTCCACATCGTCTGCGGGAGCCTGCGTACCGCGAACATAAACCGGATTCTGCTCTTTGAATTTAGCAACATACTCCCAGCCGTATTTATCTACGACCTGCTTAAACCAGAACAGCACGGCGTCGTCATCGTTCGGGTAGGTTAAGACAATGCTGCCTTTCAGATCGGGACGTAAATAGTCATTGGCTTCTGTCGGCCAGGCATTTTCAGCAATCAGCTTGGTATTGACCACGTTGCTGAACGCATCGACAAAGACACCGGTCCAACTGCCGTCTTTATCTTTAAATGCAGGGTACACTTTGTCCCAGCCGATAGGTTTGTAGTTCAGCAGCACGCCTTCTTTTTTCCAACGTGGGTAATCCTGCAAGGTTTGTAGCTGTACCACATCCGGCACCAGCGTATTCGTCGCCAGCTGGTTATCAATACGAGCATCGTGGAATTTGCTGTAGTCCACAATGACGTTGAGTTTCATGCCCGGAAAGCGTTTTTCAAACGCCTGTTTGATACCATCCTGCTGACCCGGGGTGTCACCGCCCGCGTAGACGGTCACAATACCGCCTTCCCGTAACGCATTTTGATAAAGCTCGTTAATCGGGCGTTTATCGGCCTCTACTGCCGCATAGCTGGCCGCTGCCGTCGCCATCAGCGCCGTAAATGCGACCACCTGTTTTAGTTTAAACATCGATTCCTCCTGAATGAGAGCCGTCTCTACCGATGCACTTTTTATCCTTTGTGGTTGTTGGTCAGGATAAGCATGCATAGGCAGAATCATTAAATGATTATCAAATTATTTAATTTGTTTGATATTCATTACCCTGCTGAGATAACGGTTAATCCGCTTGCTATCTGCGGGTTTGCGTATGTTATCCGGTTGTGAATAATGTGAAATGAGAAAAAATTGAGATTTTAATTCAAAATAAATGAATTAAATTTAGGCGTGAAAGGAAGCACAATAACAGGGAATTGCGGCGATATTTAGGCCGCCCTGCGACCTAACGTCGGATGAATTCAAGCGGCGGGGAGAGTACTGTCGAACGCATCCATCAGCAGGAAGGTGCACTCGGCGCGCTGGTGGCTATTGATCATCGGCACCAGCCGCTGGAAGTGCTCAGCCTGGCAGTGAATATCCAGCGCGCCTCTATCCGGCCAGGTTTCGATAAAGGTGAAATGCCCTGGATCTTTCTGATTGATAAAAAGCTCATAGGAGATGCACAGCGGCTCCTGTCGGGTTTTCTCCACTAACTCGCGGTACAGCGGCATGACTGCCTCAATGCACTCAGGCTTAATAAAATCCTGTGCGATCACTTTAAGCATAAAATGGTTCTCCCTACATGGTTGTCCTGCTGATTAAACGGGTTCCGGCTAGCCGCGCTGCTGTTTTTCACTCTGATCTGCGCCGTTTCCCTGTCGGTAGGCCAGCGATACCATCAGCGATTGCACCAGACACAGCGTGGCGGACTGTGAACGGAACGCATCAACCTGCGCTTCCTTCACCACAAAGCAAACGTCACTGAGCGTCGCCAGCGGGCTGATCTGACTGTCGGTAATCACGATTTGCCGTGCGCCGGCCTTCGCGGCCATCTCACTGACCATCACAGTTTCCTGTGAGTAGGGCGAGAAGCTGATGGAAACCACCACATCGCGCGAACTGACACGGCTGAGCTGTTCGCGAAACATGCCTCCCAGCCCGTTGACCAGAATGGGGCTGCTTTCCAAATGACTAAGCGCATAGGTGAGGTAAGTGGCGACGCTGAACGAGCGCCGCAGCCCGACTATATAAATCGTTTCCGCCTGAGCCAGCAAATCGACGGCTTTTTGCAGATCCTCTTGCGGGGTACGTGCCGCTAGCTGTTGCATCGCCTGCGCGTTTGAGCGGGCAAACTCATGCAGAATATCCAGCGGCGTTTCTGGCACGGCATCAGCTTCCATCGCTCGAAACAGCCGCGCCCGGTCAGTATAGCTGGCGGTTTCTTCCACCAGATTCATACGGAACAACTGTTTCATTTCGTTGAAACCGCTGAAATCAAAAGCGTTGGCGAAGCGAATCAAGGTTGAGGGGGGAACGTCAGCGCGCTCGGCGATCACTGCGACGGTATCGAAAGCGATGCTGTTGGTATTATCCAGCACATAGTGCGCTACCTGCTGTAACCGCTTGCTGAGCGAATCATAACGCTCGCGGATCTGTTCCTGTAATTCTCTCAGGCTGGTTGCCATGGGCATATCGGGTTATCTCCCAAAGACGTATAAGAACCTATCCCATTAGGGCGATTGCATGACTGGCGCCTGAAACGGAACAGAAAATTCATTTCTGGATACGGCTGTTTTATCTGTACGACATTTCCGGCGGCACACCTTTTATCGATAAGACTATTTTCAGAGGCTGCTCGCCTGCCTTTATGGACAGCTGTCTTCAAGTTTACATAAAAATTCGCAGCGGATCACAATAATCAACATTTATTTTATTTTTACGTTAAATGGAATATTCATTTCATATACTGTAATCCGATAGCAGCCGTTTGTCTCCTCAAAACCCACAAAGGTGTAAACATGGAAACCGTATCTAACTTCATTCAGGGGGCGATTGCCTCCAGCAACAGCCAGCGCTACGCCGCGGTTTACAACCCTGCGACGGGCGAGCAGATTCGCCAGGTTGTGATGTCTGATAAGGCGGAAGTCGAGCAGGCTATTGCGAGCGCGGCGGCGGCATTCCCTGCGTGGTCAAAACATTCTCCGCTGCGCCGTGCACGCGTGCTGTTTCGCTTCAAAGCGCTGCTGGAAGAACGCATGGATACGCTGGCCCGGCTGATTTCACAGGAGCACGGCAAGGTCTATTCCGATGCCGTGGGGGAGGTGACGCGCGGTCTGGAAGTCGTTGAATTTGCTTGTGGTATTCCCCATTTGCAAAAAGGTGAACACTCGGCGAATGTCGGTACCGGAGTGGATAGCCATTCACTCATGCAGCCGCTCGGCGTGTGTGTTGGGATTACGCCGTTCAACTTCCCGGCGATGGTGCCAATGTGGATGTTCCCGATTGCGCTGGCGACCGGTAATACCTTTGTGCTTAAGCCATCGGAGAAAGATCCGTCGCTCTCGCTGCTGTTAGCGCAACTGCTGAAAGAAGCGGGTCTGCCGGACGGTGTGTTTAACGTCGTTCAGGGCGACAAAGAAGCGGTGGACGTCCTGCTGACCGATCCGCGCGTGCAGGCGGTGAGCTTTGTGGGATCGACGCCGGTGGCGGAATACATTTATCAGACGGCGTCGGCGCACGGTAAACGCTGTCAGGCGCTGGGTGGGGCGAAAAACCATTGTATCCTGATGCCGGATGCTGACATGGACATGGCCGCCAGCGCGATTATGGGCGCGGCGTTTGGTGCGGCGGGCGAGCGCTGCATGGCATTGTCGGTGGTGGTCGCCGTTGGTGATGACACGGCGGAAGCGCTGCATCAGCGTCTGAGCGCACAGATCAAAGCAATGCGCGTCGGGCCAGGTCTGGTTGACGGGCAGGAAAATGAAATGGGACCGGTGATCAGCGCACCGCACCGGGCGAAGATTGCCGACTATATTCAAAGCGGTGTCGATCAGGGCGCGACGCTGCGTATCGATGGTCGCACTTTGTCTGTTCAAGGGCACCCGCAAGGCTACTTTATCGGGCCGACGCTGTTCGATAACGTCACGCCAGAGATGAAGATCTATCAGGAAGAAATTTTTGGCCCGGTGCTGTCCGTGGTGCGCGTGCCGGATTATCAGACGGCGGTAACACTGATTAACAACCATGAATACGGCAACGGCACCGCTATTTTTACCCGCGATGGTGAAACGGCGCGTCAGTTCTGCGAAGAGGTGCAGGCCGGTATGGTCGGCGTGAACGTACCGATTCCGGTTCCGATGGCGTTCCACAGCTTCGGCGGCTGGAAGCGCTCCATTTTTGGGCCGCTGAATGTCCACGGCAATGACGGCGTGCGCTTCTACACCCGCATGAAAACCGTCACCAGCCGCTGGCCCGCCAGCGTCCGTCTGGAACACCACACCAGCAGCTTCGTCATGCCCACGTTAGAGTGAGGATTTGACCGCTAACAGGTGATGAATGGAGCGCCCTGAGTCGGGTGCGTGCTACAACGTAGCATAAGAATGGCTAAATTTTCGCGCACGAAATGCTCGCTGAATATACATAGTTCATTATAGAAATCAGATCCTTATTTAAGGAGTAGATCAATGGATACGTGTCGCATCACCATGGCGCAAGCGCTGGTCAGGTTTCTCAACCAGCAATACCTCAGCGTAGACGGTGAAGAATCCCCCTTTGTGCAGGGCGTCATGACCATTTTTGGTCACGGCAATGTGCTGGGCATCGGCCAGGCGCTGGAGCAGGAGGCGAATCGTCTCACCGTGCATCAGGGGTGCAACGAACAGGGAATGGCGCACATCGCTGTCGGATTCGCTAAACAGCACAAGCGGCGGAAAATCTATGCGGTGACCTCATCGGTGGGGCCGGGGGCGGCAAATATGGTAACTGCTGCGGCGACCGCCACCGCCAACCGCATTCCGGTGCTGTTGTTGCCCGGCGATCTCTTTGCCTGCCGCCAGCCGGATCCGGTTTTGCAGCAGGTCGAGCAATATCACGATCTGTCGATTAGCACCAATGACTGCTTCAAACCCGTTTCCCGCTACTGGGATCGCATTAATCGTCCTGAACAGCTGATGAGTGCGCTGATTAATGCCATGCGTGTGCTGACCGATCCGGCAGATACTGGCGCGGTAACGCTGTGTTTACCGCAGGATGTGCAGGCGGAAGTCTGGGATTATCCGGCCTCGTTTTTCCGCAAGCGCGTCCATCACCTTGAACGCCGTCCGCCGGATGCGGCACGGCTGGATGAGGCGGCGGCGCTCATTGCGAAAAAACGTCGTCCGATGCTGATTTGCGGCGGCGGCGTACGCTATTCCGGTGCGCATGATGTGCTGGCGCAGTTTGCCGAGCAGTTTGCGATTCCGTTTGGCGAAACGCAGGCGGGCAAAGGCGCGATCGTTTCATCACACCCGCTGAACTGTGGCGGTATTGGCGTGACGGGGGGGCTGGCGGCGAATCGGCTGGCGCACGAGGCGGATCTGATTATCGGCGTCGGGACGCGTTTAACCGATTTTACCACCGGCTCCAAATCGCTGTTTCAGAACCCGAACGTCGAATTTTTACTGCTCAACGTTGCCGAGTTCGATGCGTTAAAACTGGATGCGCTGCCCCTGATCGCCGATGCGCGTGTCGGGCTGCAGGCGCTGGCCGAACGGCTGGCGGCAGCATCGTATCGTAGCGGCTGGCAGCAGGCCGTTGAACAGGCTCGTGCTGAATGGGATCGCGAGCTACAGCGGCTGTTTACCGTGCAGGACAAAGGCGAACTGGTGCCGGAAGTGGTGGATGATCTGGAAGACAAGCTGGATGAATATCGCCAGATGTTGAATACCCACCTGACGCAAACGCGCGTGCTGGGCATACTGAATGAAGAGCTGGAAGATAACGCGGTTGTGGTGGGCGCGGCGGGCTCGTTGCCGGGCGATCTACAGCGCGTGTGGCAGGTGAAAACGCCCGACAGCTACCATCTGGAATACGGCTACTCGTGCATGGGATACGAAATTGCGGCAGCGATTGGTGCACGCCTTGCGGCACCGCAACAGCCGGTCTACGCGATGGTCGGCGACGGTTCCTATTTGATGCTTCACACCGAACTGCAAACGGCGGTGCAGGAGGGCATCAAAATCACTGTGCTACTGTTCGATAACGCGGGTTTTGGCTGTATTAACAACCTGCAAATGAGTCAGGGAATGGGCAGCTTCTGTACGGAAAACCGCTACCGTGATACGGAATCGGGGCAACTGCGCGGTGCGCTTATTCCGGTGGATTTTGCCAAGAACGCGGAAAGTTACGGCTGCAAAGCGTGGCGAGTGCACGATGAAGCCTCGCTCAGGCAGGCGCTGACGGAATCACGCCAGCATTCGGGGCCGGTGCTGCTCGACATCAAGGTGCTACCGAAGACCATGACGCACGGCTACGAATCCTGGTGGCGCACTGGCACGGCGCAGGTTGCTGATAACCCAGAGATTGAGTCTGCGGCCAATAACGTGAAAGCCGCGCTTTCCCGCGCACGGCAGTATTAAGGTCGGATATTGGGCTAAAACAGTTTTTGATATCATTATCTATAAAAGCCCCTGTTCGGATCAGGGGCAATATGATTATGATTTTACGAATGGTTTCCGGCTTCGCTTACCATATACATTGGGTTGGTTCCGGGAATGTGTTAACTCTATCCGTTTACTATTTTTTGAAGCATAGGTTTCTGTGGCCATTTTCCCCGTCACAGGGTTTCCGTATTTCAGAGAAATAGTCACGCTATCTAGATCGACGCCATCATCCAGCAACTTATCATATTGTTTGGATAAAAAAGCGCAGTAGTCATCTAAAGGTTTATGTGGAACGGAAAGCTGCTCCAGCGCTTCTGTTATCTGCCAAAAGGACATGGCAGTATGAGCGCTTTGCTGCAGAACTATACCCACGGGATGTTCCCATACTTCCGCTATCTGATGTGTCCTGAAAATTTGCGCTTTCCACTGAACATCATGGGAATGATTATTGATATTAACAGCGAGAACATTTTTCGAAGATGTTTTAGCATTCAGAATGTTAGCCATATCACTCATGGAAAGCTGCGCTGCTCTCTCAGTGATTGCTTTCGCGTCATCGCTTGCGTCAGGACCGAAAATATCCATCAGTGAGCGTTCAGCGCTGGCGGCGTTTCTTTCGAATGACATAATAACTCCTTAAATATGGTTATTTATTATACGCCAATGTGGGCTAAATCATCAATGCTGTTGTATGAACAAGGATGAGAGGCGGCCCAGGTTGATTGAGTCACGTTATACTTTGTCTCAACGCTGAAATTGCCAGAAGATGGTGGGGATTCATAACGGTGGTAAATATTGAGGGTGAACTTGCCATCGTAAGTTTTCAGCATGTTCACAATTACTTCACGGCTTTTGATGAAATTCCGTTTCAAAATCTCAAGCGGCACGGTGCGCTTTCGTTCTTGCGCATAGCTCCAGGCTTTTTCTGGGGCAAAATAGACATAATTGAGCATGATGCTGTAGTTAGCGTTTAGCGCTCTGTCAAAGTTGCTTTCAGCGATGCTAAGGCTTGAGAAAGTAGAGTCCATAATTATCTGATATCCATCAGACAGCGCTCGTTTGTAGATATAGTCAACCATTTCTGATGCTGCTTTCTGGAAATATACCGAATTCTCTTCGTTGTAGTAAGGAAACCACCATCTGAAGTCATCAGCATCAATACGTACAAAATTGCTTAACTTATGTTGTTCAATGAGGCGATTGAGAAGTTCCGTTTTTCCTGCTGCTGGGGAGCCTGCCATGAAAAGAACCGCTTTACTCTCGGTAGGTGTCTTCCCTGTAGTGAGATGTTCATAAAGAACCTCCTTAATCGCTTTCCCAACCTTGCGTGATAGCGGGGTTAGTAACTCACCATCCATGCACTATCTCCTTAAATGCCATTTTTTATTAATTATCCAAAAGCAGAATTCACTATCAGAGAATATCACTCTTATTCTGTCATTACTCTTACGTTTATGGAGGAAAACGGTCTCTGAATCTGCATAAAATGTCATGAAGAGACAGCCTGTGCAGATGAAGTTTTCGATCTGTAGTGTTGCCTAATCCTCCCTTATATTCCTGAACCAATCTGAAATATCCATTTCATTTTCAAACCACGGTTTCATTTTCCTTCCCGCTGTGCGCTAGAGTCTGACCGATCCTCTGACATTCCGGTATACCGCCACAGACATACTCATTAGATGTGTGATTGGGGTTGCAGAAAACAGCGAAGATGTCATGAAAATGTTAACTGGCGCGCAAAAACATAATTTTCAATTTATACAAAACTGAAATAAATGTTTTATTTTACCTATCAGGATTCGCGGTAAAGAGCGGGTGATGATGGGGCTGGGGAGAATGCGACTAGCCGTTATCCGTCACTTTTTCAGTCTGGCATTAAACGCCACTCAGGCAGCACGGGAGCACCTATGTTTAACATCGCTTTACTGGGCGCGGGCCGCATCGGTCAGGTCCATGCAGTGAACATCGCGGCACACAAAGAAACCAACCTGTACGCGGTGGTCGATCCCAACCCAACCAATGCCACGGCGCTGGCTGAACGCTACCACACCAAAGTGCAAACCGTGGATGAGGTCATGAACGATCCGGCGGTACACGCCGTTCTGATTGCGTCCGCGACCGACACGCACGCCGACCTGATTGAGCTGGCTGCCAAACATGGCAAAGCCATTTTCTGTGAAAAACCGGTGCATCTGGATATTGCCCGCGTTCGCGATTGTCTGACCGTTGTCAAACAGCAGAACGTGCCGTTGTTTGTCGGTTTCAACCGCCGCTACGACCCGCAATTCCGCCGTGTCAAAACGCTGGCTGGCGAAGGCCGCATCGGCAAGCCGGAATCTCTCCTGATTATTTCCCGCGATCCGTCGCCGCCGCCTGCCGAGTACGCCCGCGTTTCCGGCGGGATGTTCCGCGACATGACGATCCATGATTTCGATATGGCGCGCTTCATTATGGGCGAGGAGCCGGTGTCAGTCTTTGCACAAGGCAGCAATCTGGTCGATCCGGCGATTGGTGAAGCGGGCGACATCGATACTGCATTCATCGTGCTGAAATTCGCCTCTGGCGCGATGGCGACCATCGTCAACAGCCGCCGCTCCGGCTACGGCTACGATCAGCGTCTCGAATTGCATGGCGCGAAAGGCGTGCTCAGCGCGGGTAACATCCGCGAAAACGTGGTTGAGCAGTGGACCGACGACGGCTGTCTGGCGGCAAAACCCGAATACTTCTTCCTGCAGCGCTATCACGCCGCCTACGCGGCAGAGTGGCAGCACTTTGTCGAGGTGCTGAATGGCCGCACGCAGCCGGAATGCTCCGGGCTGGATGGTGAGCGTGCGCTGAATCTGGCGGATAAAGCCTTTGAATCACTGGCTCAAGGCAAGGAGGTCGCCGTGTAACCGTATCGGCATCGGCACATCGCGTTTTACCTGCTTTCAACCCTACACCCATACTCATAACAGAAGCAGAGAAAAGACATATGAAAAAGATCATCAGCGTTTCCGCAATCGCCATCGCACTGGGTCTGTCTGGTTTTGCTCAGGCCCAAAATGAACAAATCGTTTTCAGTACGCCGAATCTCGCTATGCCGTTTGAAGTACATATGCAGCGCACCGCTGTTAAAGCCGCCAAAGAACTGGGCGTGAATTTGCAGGTGCTGGATGGGCAGGGTAGCTCACCGAAGCAGGCCGCCGACTTGGAAAATGCCATTACGCGTGGGGCGCAGGGCTTTGTTGTATCGCCGAATGACGTTAACGCGGTGTCCAGCGCTGTTACCGATATTCAGGATGCCAAGCTGCCCGTGGTGACGCTGGATCGTTCGGTAAAAACGGAAAAAGCAGTGCCGCACTTTGGTGCCAATAACTACAAAGGCGGCCAGGCGATTGCCGACTATGTCAAAACCAAATTCCCAGATGGTGCAGAGATCATTCTGCTGACCGGTCAACCGGGTTCGTCTTCTAACATCGAGCGTACGCAGGGGATTCGTGACAGCCTGAAAGCGGGTGGCAGTAAATATCACATTGTCGCGGACCAGACGGGGAACTGGATGCGTTCCGAAGGGATGCGCATCGTGGAAAGCGTTTTTCCTTCGCTGCCTAAACGCCCGCAGGTGATCCTCTCTGCGAATGACGACATGGCACTGGGCGCTATTGAAGCGTTACAAGGGCAAGGTCTGAAACCCGGCGACGTGATGGTAACCGGCTTTGACGCCGTGCCGGAAGCGCTGGCTCGCGTACGTGACGGCTGGCTGGCTGTGACTGCCGATCAACGTCCGGGCTACGCAGTGACCACTGCGTTGACGCAGTTGACCAACAACATCCGCAGTAAAGCGCCTATCACCGGGGCAGACTACCAACCGACCATGATTACCAAAGATAACCTGAACGATGCCGAACGTATTGGCGAAGCGGGTAAATAAGTCGTTTTCTACGTAATCAATAAAGGTATTCAGCAGGCCGCGTTCGCGCGGCCTTGCGGGAGGAAGGTAAACATGACGGAACCCCTACTGAACATTACCAATCTGGCAAAGAGCTTCTCCGGCGTTTGGGCGTTGAGCAACGCGCAGCTGACCGTACAGCCGGGAGAGATTCATGCGCTATTGGGAGAAAACGGCGCGGGCAAATCGACACTGTTGAAGGCGCTGGCAGGGGCGCAGCCGCAGACCAGCGGCGACATCTGGTTTGGTGGCGAGACGCTGTTACCGCTCGAATCGCCCGTTGAGCGCCAAAAGCGGGGGATTATCACCATTTATCAGGAATTTAATCTGCTGCCCAATATGAGCGTGGCGGAAAACATGTTCCTGGGACGTGAGCCGCAAAGCAGCGGTGTATTCGTAGACGCGCTGGCGGTGAATCGCGAGGCGAAAGCGGTACTGGATTATCTGAAATTGAACATTGCGCCGACGACGCAGGTCGCGCGTTTGAGCGTGGCACAGCAGCAGATGGTGGAGATTGCCAGAGCGCTGACGCTGAACGCCAAGCTGATTGTGATGGACGAACCATCGGCGGCGCTGAGCGACAGTGAAGTCGACAGCCTGCACCGTGTGGTGCGCGAGCTGAAAGGGCGTGGCGTGAGCGTGGTGTATGTCACACACCGGCTACACGAAGTCTTCCAACTGTGCGATCGGTTTACCGTATTTCAGGACGGCCGCTATACCGGTTCCGGCGATGTTGCCAGCACGAATGTGCAGGAGATTATTCGCCTGATGGTCGGCCGTGACGTGGTGTTTAACCGCCGTCCGCCTTCGGAAACGCATCATCAGGATAAGCCGGTACGGCTGGCGGTGAAGGGCTTAAGCCGCGAAAAACCGCCGCTGGATGCACACGGTATCGCGCTTAAGGACATCAACTTCCAGGTACATGCGGGCGAAGTGCTCGGTATTGCCGGGCTGGTAGGCGCGGGACGCACGGAAATCGCACGCTGCCTGTTTGGTGCCGACGCGTTCTCTACCGGTGAATTTGTGCTGGATGACGAACCCTATTATCCCTCCACGCCGCTGCATGCGCTGTCGCAAGGCATCGCGCTGGTGCCGGAAGACCGCAAGAAAGAGGGCGCGGTGCTGGGGTTGTCAATCAGGGAAAATATCTCGCTTTCCAACCTCTCGTCGCTGATGTGCTGGCGCTGGTTTGTCGACACCCGTAAGGAGGACGACCTGATTGAGGCCTACCGTCAGGCGCTGCACATCAAGATGGTGAACAGCGAGCAGGAAGTGCGCAAGCTGTCGGGCGGTAACCAGCAAAAGGTGATTCTTGCCCGCTGTATGGCACTGAATCCCAAGGTATTGATTGTGGATGAGCCCACGCGCGGCATCGATGTCGGCACCAAGTCTGAGGTGCATCAGGTGCTGTTCGATATGGCGAAACGGGGCGTCGCCGTGATTGTGATTTCCTCCGATCTGCCGGAAATCATGGCGATTTCCGACCGCATTATCACGCTCAGCGAAGGGCGGATTAGCGGGGAAATTCATGGCGATGACGCCACAGAAGAAAAACTGATGACGATGATGGCCATTTGCCACGACGCATTACACGCAGCATAACGGAGGTGACGCATGTCCCAGCAGCCGCTTTCTAAGAGCATTACGCCGTCCAATCCGCGTGGACGTTTTGACCCAATCGCCTTTTTTGAACGCTTTGGCGTGTTTATTTTCATGATTCTGCTGCTGATCTTTTTTCAGTCGCAGAACAGCAATTTTCTGTCCGAGCGCAACATCACCAACATTCTGACCGAAGTCTCCATCTACGGCATCATGGCCGTGGGGATGACGTTCGTTATCCTGACTGCGGGGATCGACCTGTCCGTCGGCTCGATTCTGGCGGTGTGCGCCATTACCGCCGCCTCGGTCATTAAAGGCGACAATTTCACCACTGTCGATCCGGATGCCTGGTACGGCTTGAGCTGGCTGGTTGCACTGGGCGTCTGTCTGGCGATGGGCACCTTCATTGGCTTTCTGCATGGTTTGGGTGTCACCAAACTGCGTCTGCCGCCATTCATCGTCACGCTGGGCGGGATGACGATCTGGCGTGGATTAACGCTGGTGATGAACGACGGTGCGCCGATTGCCGGCTTTGACCCCGGCTATCGCTGGTGGGGGCGAGGCGAGATCCTGGGTATTTCGGTGCCGATCTGGATCTTCGCACTGGTCGCTTTACTGGGTTATCTGGCGCTGCATAAAACCCGCTGGGGCCGCTTCGTGTACGCCATCGGCGGCAACACCGAAGCCGCTCGGCTGGCTGGGGTGAACGTGCAGCGTGTGCTGGTCAGCGTTTACGTCGTGATTGGCTGTCTGGCCGGGCTGGCGGGCTTCATTCTCAGCGCCCGTCTCGGTAGCGCAGAAGCGGTTGCGGGGATCACCTTCGAGCTGCGCGTTATCGCCTCGGTGGTCATCGGCGGTACCTCGCTGATGGGCGGCTACGGCCGGATCAGCGGCACCATTATCGGCTCGATCATCATGGGGATTCTGATTAACGGACTGGTGTTGATGAACGTATCGGCCTACTACCAGCAGATTATTACCGGGTTAATTATCGTGCTGGCCGTGGCGTTCGACACCTACGCCAAGAGCCGTCGCGGCGCTATCTGAGCCGCACCCGTACCGACTCTCTTTTCGCACCGAGGTAGATATGAAGGATGTACGCATTGGGTTAATCGGCACCGGCTATATCGGTCGTGCGCATGCCATCGCTTACGCACAGGCACCGACGGTCTTCCCGCTGAAAGGCAATCTGGTGAAGGCGATGCTGGCAGAAGTATCGCCGGAACTGGCAGCCCGACGGGCGCAGGAGTTTGGCTTCCTGCGCTCCACAGGGGACTGGCGTGCGCTGGTGGCGGACCCAGATATTGACGTGGTGGATATCTGTGCGCCGAATTTTCTGCATAAGACGATGGTGATGGCAGCCATCCAGCACGGCAAGCACGTTTATTCGGAAAAGCCGCTGGCGCTGAACGCGCGTGATGCCCGAGAAATGGTCGATGCCGCGCAGCGGGCGGGCGTGAAAACGCTGGTGGGCTTCAACTACATGAAGAACCCGACCTCACAGCTGGCGAAAGAGATTATTGCCAGCGGCGAGATTGGCGACGTGGTGCATTTTTACGGCACGCATAACGAAGATTATCTGGCCGATCCGAACAAACCGGCCGACTGGCACTGTTTCAAAGAAACGGCTGGGCTGGGCGCGCTGGGGGATCTGGCGGCGCATATCGTCAACATGGCGCAGTATTTGGTGGGGGATATCGCCAGCGTCTGCGGTGACCTGCAAACGGTGATTACGCAGCGTCCGACGGCACCGGGCAGCAGCGAATTAGTACAGGTGGAGAATGAAGATCAGGCGCATGCAATGGTGCGGTTTGCCAGCGGCGCTCGCGGTGTGATTGAAACGTCGCGCATCGCCTGCGGCCGAAAAATGGGCCTGACCTATGTCGTGACCGGCACGAAAGGCACGCTGAGTTACACGCAGGAACGCATGGCGGAGCTGAAGCTTTATCGGCATGACGAACCGGAGAACCGGCAGGGATTTAAAACGCTGCTGACCGGGCCGCAGCATCCTGACTATGCGGCTTTTTGCGCCAGCGCCGGACACGGTATTGGATTTAACGATCAGAAAACGGTGGAGGTGCGCGATCTGATCGACGGTATTGCGGCTGACGTCCCGATGTGGCCGGATTTCGAAGAGGGCTGGAAAGTCTCGCGAGTTCTGGATGCGATCGTGCAGTCACACGAAACGGCGCGCTGGGTGAATGTGGATGAGGTGGGCTAATACGTCAGCTGACGTGATTTCTTCTTTTTATACCCGTCATACTTCAAGTTGCATGTGTGTTGGCTGCGTTCAGTCACCCGAATCACTTACTCAAGTAAGCTCATCGGGATGAAATGAGAGACATCCTGTCTCTCACCGAAGGCCAGCCGTTGGCTGGTCAAATTCGTTCCTGACGAATTTGTCCTTCGCTTGCCGCCTTCCTGGAACTCGAATTATTTAGGGTATATGAGGCTTTTTTTACGCGATTTTTACAGGATTGGCCGCTATGAATAAGGAAAAGACGTTTGATGTGATTTGCATGGGGCGCGTTGCTGTCGATCTGTACGGGCAGCAAATCGGCGCGCGTCTAGAAGATATGGGCAGTTTTGCCAAGTATCTGGGCGGGTCGTCCGGCAACGTGGCTTACGGCACGGCGCGACAGGGGTTGCGTTCTTCTATGCTGGCGCGGGTGGGCGACGAGCATATGGGGCGCTTCCTGCGTGAAGAGTTGAATCAGGTCGGCTGCGACACCAGCCATTTGATTACCGATAAGGAACGTCTGACGGCGCTGGTGCTGTTGGGCATTAAAGATCGCGATACCTTTCCGCTGATTTTCTACCGCGATAACTGCGCCGACATGGCGATCTCGCCGGAAGATTTCACCGAGGATTACATCGCATCGTCGCGCTGCCTAGCGATTACCGGCACGCATCTCTCTCATCCGAACACGCGTGAAGCGGTGCTGACGGCGCTGCAATACGCGCGGCGCAACGGGGTGAAAACGGCGCTGGATATCGACTACCGTCCGGTGCTGTGGGGGCTGACGTCGTTGGGCGATGGCGAAACGCGTTTTGTTGAAGCGCAGGCGGTCACGGAACAGTTGCAGCAGGTGCTGTCGCTGTTCGATGTGATTGTCGGCACCGAGGAAGAGTTCCACATTGCGGGCGGCAGCACGGATACCTTGCAGGCGCTACGCACGGTGCGGCAGCACACGCAGGCGGAACTGGTGTGCAAACGCGGGGCGCTGGGCTGCTCGGTGTTTAGCGACGCGATTCCTGACCATCTGGATAAAGGCATCACGATTAAAGGCGTGCGCGTGGATGTGCTGAACGTGTTGGGGGCGGGCGATGCGTTTATGTCCGGCCTGCTGCGTGGCTACCTCAACGGAGAGGGCTGGGAGAAAGCCTGTGCATACGCTAATGCCTGCGGCGCGCTGGTGGTATCACGCCACGGCTGTGCGCCAGCCATGCCAAGCAAGATCGAACTGGATAACTATTTAGCCCGCGCGGCGAGCGTCCCGCGCCCTGATTTGGACGAAGAGCTTAACCATCTGCACCGTGTTACGACACGTCGTAAACAGTGGCATGAGCTGTGTGTGATCGCGTTCGATCACCGTAGCCAGTTGGAAGACATGGCGCTGAACTGTGGCACGGAAATCAGCCGTATTCCGGCACTGAAAAAGCTGATTCTGCGTGCTAGCTATGAAGCGGCACAACAGGCAGGGCTGGAAGGCAAAGCGGGTCTGCTGTGCGACGGCACGTTCGGACAGGATGCGCTGAATGACATCACCGGAAAAGGCTGGTGGATCGGCCGGCCGATTGAGCTGCCGGGATCGCGCCCGTTAATGATGGAGCGCGGCAATATTGGCTCACAGCTGGTGAGCTGGCCGCTAGAACACGTCGTGAAATGTCTGGTGTTCTTCCACCCGGAAGACGCTCACGCGCTACGGCGCGAGCAGGAAATGAAGGTGATGGAGGTCTATCAGGCCTGTCGTCAATCCGGCCATGAACTGCTGCTTGAAGTCATTCTGCCTGCGGGGATGTCGCATAGCGATGCGCTTTATCTGCGCGCGATTCAACGCTTCTACAACCTCGGCGTACGGCCGGACTGGTGGAAACTGCCTCCGCTGTCCTCCGAAGGCTGGGCGCAACTGACACCGCTGCTGGCGCAGCGCGATCCTTACTGTCGGGGCGTGGTGATTCTGGGGCTGGATGCGCCGCTGGAAACGTTGCAGCAGGGATTCAGTGCCGCCGTAGGCTTCCCGATTGTGAAAGGTTTTGCTGTCGGTCGTACCCTGTTTGCCCAGCCAGCACAAAAGTGGTTGCGTAACGAGATTGATGACGCCGAATTGATTGAGCAAGTTAAAGATAACTATCTGCAACTGATCGCCGTCTGGCTTCAGCGCGGTTAACCCATTCTATGTGTTTGAATAAGGGACATAACATGAACGTTCAACTTGGTATTAATCCACTCACCTGGACCAATGACGATCTGCCTTCTCTGGGCGCGGACACTCCGCTGGAAACCTGTCTGAGCGAAGGGCGGCAGGCTGGTTTCGCCGGTTTTGAATTAGGTAATAAATTCCCGCGTCAGGCCAGCGTGCTGGGGCCTATTCTGCAAGCGCACGATCTGCGCTTAGTCTCCGGCTGGTACTCCGGCGAACTGCTCACTCGTTCAGTAGAAGAAGAGATTGAAGCGGTGCAGGGGCATCTGGCGTTGCTGCGCGATCTCGGCGCGACGGTACTGGTGTTTGCCGAAGTGACGGGCGCGATTCACGGCGACCAACAGAAACCGGTCCATCTGCGCCCGCGTTTCCCCGAAGAACGCTGGCCGGAATACGGCAAAAAACTGACCGAGTTTGCGCGCTACACGCAAAGTCAGGGCGTGCAGATTGCCTATCATCACCATATGGGCACGGTGATTGAAAGCGCGCAGGACGTGGACAATCTGATGGAACATACCGGGCCGGAAGTCGGGCTGCTGCTGGATACCGGACACTTTACGTTCGCGGGTGCCGATCCGGTTGCGGTAGCGAAGCGTTGGATTAACCGCATCAATCACGTTCACTGCAAAGACATTCGTCCAGACGTGCTGAAAGACGTGAAAAACCGCAAGACCAGTTTTCTGGACGCGGTGCTGAGTGGCGTCTTTACCGTGCCGGGCGATGGCTGTGTCGATTATCCGGCGGTGTTCAGCATCCTGAAATCCCATAATTACAGCGGATGGCTGGTGGTCGAAGCGGAACAAGATCCGGCTGTCGCGCATCCGCTGACGTACGCGACACTGGGCTACAATAACTTGCAACGTTTCGCCCAGCAGGCGGAATTGATCTGATTCGTGGTGATATCCCCCGCATCTTCACGCTGCCAGCAGACCAACGTGCAGGCAGCGTGAAGTCGGGGGAGATAAAGGAGGCAAAAGATGTCCCGACTGTTATCACGCCATCGTGCCCCTGACGAACATGGCCGTACGCAGCACATCACGCCGGAAACGGCGGGCTGGCGATATGTGGGGTTCGAGGTATATCAATTGGCACCGGAACAAGTGCTATCGCTGTCCGCCAGCGATAACGAACGCTGTCTGGTGCTGGTCAGCGGCAAGGCAACGGTTGTCACGCCAGGTGAGCGCTTTGAGCAGATTGGCGACAGAATGAGCCCGTTTGAGCGCAGAAAACCCTATGCGGTTTATGTCACGACGGGAGAGACGATTACAGTGACGGCGCACACCGCGCTGGAACTGGCCGTTTGCGCTGCACCGGGATTTGGCACGCATCCGACCCGACTGATCGCCCCGCAGGATATCGACGCCGAGCAGCGTGGGGTCGGTAATAACCAGCGCTATGTGCATAATATTTTGCCGGAGGACAAAGCGGCAGATAGCCTGCTGGTGGTCGAAGTGTATACCGATGAAGGCTGCACCAGTTCTTATCCCAGCCATAAGCACGATGTCGATAATCCGCCGCAGGAAACCTATCTGGAAGAAACCTACTACCATCGTTTGAACCCAGAACAGGGATTCTGCCTGCAACGCGTCTATACCGATGACCGGTCATTAGATGAATGTATGGCGGTCTACAATAGGGACGTGGTGCAGGTGCCGCGCGGCTACCATCCGGTCGCCACCCTTGCAGGCTATGACAGCTACTATCTGAATGTAATGGCCGGCCCGACGCGCCAGTGGCGTTTCACCTGGGAAGCCGATCATCAGTGGATCAACAGTCCCGAGTATGCGGATAAGCGCAGATAGGGCAAGCGTAGCGTTGTTTATGATAATTAAAAACAGGAAGCTCGGTGTATGCTTCCTGTTTTTACAATAATGTATCCGTCATCAGCGTCATTCCCGCCATTCCAACGTGCCTGCTTTCAAATAGCCAATGTGGCTGGCCATCAGTTCGGCTTCCTGTTCGCTGTGTGTGACTAAGAGCGCGGTTTGTCCGGCGTCGCGCAGGATGTCGCGCACTTCCTGTCCCAGTCGTTTGCGGCTGTCGGGGTCTAGGCTGGATAGCGGTTCGTCGAGCAGCAGCACAGCAGGTTGCGGGGCCAGCGCTCGCGCGAGTGCAATACGTTGCTGTTGTCCGCCGGACATCTCATGCGGATAGCGCTGTGCCAGCGAGACGAGATCGACCAGCTCAAGCATGGCGCGGACGCGCGATTGCTGGAGATCCTTCGGCTGTTTTCTCAGGCCGAAAGCAATATTCTGCGCGGCGGTCAGATGGGGAAACAGCGCGTAGTCCTGAAACACCATCCCGACGTTGCGCTGTTCCGGCGGCAGATGCACGTCCGGGCCCGCCACACAGCGTCCGCCGACGTGGATTGTTCCCTGAGTCAGATGCTCAAAACCCGCAATCGCGCGTAAAGCCGTGGTTTTACCGCATCCTGATGCGCCCAGCAGACAGGCCAACTCGCCCGCGGCAACTTCCATAGAAAAACCGTTCAACACGTGATGCACATTGTGCTTGTGCCCGTAGGCGACGTGGACATTATTCAGAACGAGTGTAGCCTCAGACACCTTGACTCTTCCTCATGATTTTCATTCTTTCTCAACCGACGTTTTTAGCTGGCTGCGGGCCAGCAGCACAACGGGCAGCGTACCCGCCAGCACGATCAGCAGTGCGGCAATCGCGCCTTCTTCGTAGGTGCCTCTGGCGGCTTCGGCATACAAAACGGTCGCCAGCGTTTCGAAATTAACCGGCCGTAGCAGCAGCGTGGCGGGGAGTTCTTTCATCGCGTCGGCAAACACCAGCAGCGCACTGGTCACCAGCGCGGGGCGCAGCAGGGGAAGGTGCACGCGGAAAAAGGTGACGAATTCACTTTCGCCCAGTAGACGCGATGCCTGTTCCATCACGGGCGGAATGCGCGTCAGCCCCGCATCAAGCGCACCAATCCCAATCGCCATAAAGCGAATGGCACAGCAGACTACCAGCAGAATACCGACGGAAAGCAGCGGCAATCCCTTATAACCTATCAATCCCGCGAGAAAATTATCCGTCGCCATGCCGGGCGTCAGCATGCCAATCGCCAGTACCGTACCGGGCACGGCATAGCCCAGCGAGGCGATTCTCAGTATCGTGCGGCGGCGTTCTGGTGAACGGTCAGTGATAGCTGAATGACGGGCATACCACGCAATAATCAGGCTAACGAACGTGACGACCAGCGTGACGCCAACGGCCAGCAGCAGCGAGTTCTGCAACGACTGTATCAGACCCGCGGAGATCGTCACGCTATCGCCCAGTCGTTTCGCGCTTTCCCATGCCAGAAAGAGGGCAGGGGCGATGAAGCCGAGCAGGATAGGCAACGCGGTCACACCGGTTGCCAACCAGGCGCGCACGCCTTTCAGCGGTGCGGGCATGATGCCGCGCATTTGGCGGCTGGTACCGTAGCGCTGGTTTTTCCGGCCGTAATATTCTAGCGTCAGCAGCAGGATGACGACCGTCAGCATCGTGCAGGCAATCTGCGCCGCGGCGGGTAAATCCGAACGGGTGACCCAGGTGGTGTAAACCGTCACGGTCAGCGTATTCACCCCAAGGAATTCGGAGGCACCAATATCATTCAGCGTTTCCAGCAAGGCCAGACTGGTGCCGACGGCCAACGCAGGGCGAGCCATTGGCAGGGCGACGTGCAGGAAAGTGCCCGTTGCGCTCAATCCTAGCGTGCGTGCGGCTTCCAGCAAGTGTGCTGGCTGGCTGATAAACATCGCGCGCATGGTTAGATAAACGTACGGATAGAGCACCAGACCGAGTAGCAGAATTGCACCCGTCATGGATCGCAGGTCCGGCAGGCGGAACTGACGCGGACTATCGTAGCCCAGCACACTGCGGATCGCTTCCTGAATTGGCCCTATAGGATGCAGCAGATCGAGCCAGGCAAACGCGACAATATAGGTTGGCATCGCCAGCGGTAGCAGCAGCGCCCAGCTAACAAACTGTCTGCCGGGGAAATCAAACGCGGTCACCAGCCAGGCGCAGCCTGCGCCAATCACCATGACGAGTGCGCCGACGCCGACGAGCAGAATGAGTGTGTTGAGTGCGGCATCGGGCAGCACGTAGCGCATCAGGTGATCCCAATGCCCAACACCCGCGCCAGCCGCTAGCCAAAGCAGGGAAACCAGCGGGGCCAGAACACCGAGTGCAATGATGACGGCAGCGATGCGAAGCGGAGAAAAAAAGAGGCGCGGCCGCCCGAAGGCGCCGCGCAGGGTTGACGAACCGGTCTTATTGATCGAATCCAACTTTATCTACCAACTGACTAGCCTGTTTACGGAATTTAACGATGTCAGTCAGCGGAATGCTATCCACATTCACTTCACCAATCGTGCTGCCGATGGTGGAGTCCAGCGCGACGCCTTTACGAACCGGATATTCGTAGTTCGCCTGTGCATAGATCTGCTGAGCTGGTGCGGAGACCAGATATTCCATCAATTTCACGGCTTGATCTTTATGTGGTGCGTGGCGTGCAACGGCAGCACCGCTGATATTGACGTGCGTACCGCCATTCTCAAAGGTTGGTTTGACGACTTTGATGGCATCACCCCATTTACGGGCATCGGTGCCTTCTTTGGCGTTCTTCATATGGCCGACATAATAAGAGTTCGCCAGACCCACATCGCAGATGCCGCCGAGGATATCGCGTGCGACGTCGCGGTCACCGCCCGTGGCTTTACGCGCCAGATTGTCTTTCACACCTCGCAGCCAGGTTTCAGTTTTGGCTTCACCATGATGTGCGATCATGGCGGCAATCATTGCGGTGTTATACGGGTGCTGTCCTGCACGCAGGCACACTTTGCCTTTCCACTTAGGATCGGCCAAATCTTCATAGTGGAAGCTATCCACTGCTAAACCTTTCTCCGCGTAGAGCACACGAGCACGCATCGACAGACCAAACCATTGGTTATCTTTGTCGCGCAGCGCCGCCGGGATAGCCTCGGTTAATGCACTGGACTGAATCGGCTGTGTAACACCGGCTTCTACCAGATCGATCAGGTTACCGGCATCAACGGTCATCAGCAGGTCAGCCGGTGAGTTTTGGCCTTCCGCCTTCACACGCTCCAGCATGCCGTCCTTGATGAACACGGTATTCACTTTAACCGACGTCTCTTTGGTGAACGCATCCAGCAGCGGCTGAATCAGGCCGGGCTCACGCGTGGTGTAGAGAGTCAGAGAGTCATCTGCGGCAACAGCAGGCAGGGCATAGGCCACCATTAGCGATGAAGCCAGCGTCAGCAGGCGCGCTTTTTTGCGCAGAACAGACAGCGTTTTTGACATGTTATTATCTTCTCCAGAGTGAATGTGATGCGTAAATTAATAAAATAAGGAGATATTTTCGGCAGGTGACAAAAACTATATATGATAATCACTCTTGTTTGCAATCTCATTAGTGCTTGCGCGCTGTTATCGTGATGCGGGTCAACATACAGCCTCATCGAGACGGCATGCTGTCTTATTGGTCGGCGCGTGGGTAAAACAGCACCAGGTGATTATGTTGAGTGAGGCGAGTGCTACGGCGTCTGGCTTTCGGCCAGCCGGCTGATATGCATGGTCAGCCAGGTAAGCTCTTCTTTCGGCAAGGCCATTTGGTATTTTTCCTGCACGTAATCCCTGATAGCCCAGGAAATCGCCATCGCTTCAGGATAGTGTTTCAGCAGTTCCTGATAGAAATCGTCTGTGCGTCCCGGTGCGATTTTACGGGCAATCACCCGTTCGGAGAAATAGCGCAGATGGTTGATAAAACGCAGATAATCGACGGCGTTGACATCAATATTCTTGTTTAACTTATAGCGGACAATCTCCGCCAGACGATTCACCAATTGCACCTGCTGGTGGGCATCGGCAATTTCGGCGCTGCCGGCGGCATTGATGAGGTGGAACGCGATATTGATGGCTTCGTCATCGGGCAGCGTGACGTTAAAGCGCGCCGACACGCGATCTTTTGCCTGCACGCCGAGGGCGTACTCTTTTTGGTAATAGCGTTTCACTTCCCAACTGAGCTTATTGATGAAGTTGTTACCCGTTTTGCTACGTTCAACTGCAAAATAGAGATGTTCCGCCAGCGTAAAGAACAGCACCGAATTAAGCTTTTCGGCGTACTGACTTTGTGCCAGCGTGACGATCTCATGCGTGATGTCAAAAAAAGCCGCAGGAATGGTGTCGGTCAATGAAAGAAAATGCCGTGATTTCAGGTTTTCCAGCGGAATGAAAACCTGCTCAACGTGCGTCACATCAATCAATGAACCGGGTTTGGCACCAAATCCGATGCCTTTACCCAACAGGATCATCTCCTGCTGTTCATGGTCGACTAACAGCATGCTGTTATTTAACGCTTTTTTCACTTTAATCACGTTTTTCTTCCACTCATGCTGGTTTTCTCATTACGTTCTCCAATCACAGTCATTTCCTGTCATTGCGCACGTAGCCTGCGGCAGTGCTGTCTGTCAGGTGAGGTCGGTACCGTTGGTCGCGATGACCTTCTGATACCAGTAGAACGAATCCTTTCTCAGCCGCGCGAGCGAACCGTTGCCCTCATCATCCTGATCGACGTAGATAAAGCCATAGCGTTTGGACATTTGTGATGTACCCGCGCTGATGATGTCAATCGCGCCCCAACTGGTGAACCCCATCAGTTCAACGCCTTCGCCAATCGCTTCACGCATTTGCTCGAAATGTGAACGGAAGTAGTCAACGCGGTAAGGATCGTGGATTTTCCCGTTTTCGACAACGTCTTTCGCACCCAGCCCATTTTCGACAATAAACAACGGCTTCTGGTAGCGATCGTAAAGCTCCAGCAGGGAAATTTTTAGCCCGACTGGGTCGATCTGCCATCCCCAATCTGAGGCTGGCAGGTACGGGTTTTTCACGCCCAGAACGGTGTTGCCTGGAATTCTCTCGGCGTCCGGCTGTGTGGATTCGGTGAGCGACATGTAATAGCTGAACGACACAAAATCCACGGTGTGCTGCTTGAGAATGGCCAGATCGTCGGGCTGCATGGTGATGTGAATCCCACGGCGTTCAAGGTCGCGCTTGATGAGCGGCGGATATTCACCGAACACCTGCACATCGGCATAAAAATAGTTTTCAAGATTCTTTTTCAGCGCGGCTTCGACATCTTCCGGGCGGCAGGAGTGCGGATAGGTCGTCAGCTTGGTCAGCATGCAACCGACCTGGCTGCCGGGGATTTTTTCATGGCAGTCGCGGGTGACGATAGCCGAGGCAACAAACTGGTGATGCAGCCCCTGATAAATATCCTGCTTGGCCTGTCCCGGCGCGCTTTTCTCTTCACGGATACCCGCGGTGGTAAATGGGTGGCGATGAATACTGTCGATCTCGTTAAAGGTCAGCCAGTAGCGCACCAGATCCTTATAGCGATCGAAGCAGACATTGCTAAAGCGTACGAAGGCATCCAGCACGTTGCGGTGCACCCAGCCATTGTATTTCTCACTCAGTGCCAGCGGCATTTCGTAGTGTGAAAGCGTCACCAGCGGTTCGATACCGAGCTTGCGCATCTCACGGAACAGATCGTCGTAAAACTGTAAACCGGCCTCATTCGGCGCGCTGTCTTCTCCGGTCGGAAAGATGCGCGACCAGGCGATAGAGACGCGCAGCACCTTGAAGCCCATTTCGGCAAACAGCGCCAGATCGCCCTGGTAGCGGTGGTAAAAATCGATGCCGCGCCGCTTGGGATAGAACGCGTCATTTTTTCCGTTGAGCGCGTCGGCGATGTTTTCATCTGTCAACGCCATATGGGCATGGTAATTCTTCAGGTCGAGATTTGGCTTCCAGGTAATAGCGTCCGCGACCGACGGCCCCTTGCCGTCTTCATTCCATGCGCCTTCGGCCTGATTGGCGGCAATCGCGCCGCCCCATAAAAAGTGTTCCGGGAATGCGATGTTTTTATCCATTACACAGACTCCTTTAAGGTCATGATGATGGTGCGAGGAGGGATGGCGACGTCAGTGGCTTCCGGTATAACGCGAAAGCGCTCACTGTTGGTGATAACCATCATGACAACGGGATCGTAACCCGCAGCGATGAGGCTATCGAGGTCAAATTCAACGAGGACATCGCCGGTATTAACCTGTTGGCCGGCCGTGACTTTCGGCTGAAAGCCCTGACCATTGAGTTTGATGGTATCGATACCGATATGGAAAATCAGTTCGGCACCGCTGTCGGTGAGCATGCTGACGGCATGACCCGTTTCAAACACGTTCTCAATGGTGCCGTTTGCCGGCGCGTAGAGCACGCCTTTCTCGGGGATGATGGCAATGCCGTCACCCATAATACGTTTGGAGAAGATCTCATCATTCACGTTGTCCAGCGCAATCACTTTTCCTTCAATCGGGCTGGCGAACTGGCATTCGGTAATCGTGTTATGGTTTTCTTCTACGGCGACGACAGGCTTCTCTTCCCGCCAGAGGAACAGAGCGGAGAGAAAGGCGATGACAAAAGAAAGCACCGCACCGGCGATGGCATAGACGATATTCCAGCTATTTTCCGGCGAGATAAACATGGAGATGCTAGCCAGGCCGGGGCCAACCAGCGCAAAGGCTTCAATCGCCATCCAACCGATAAACGCACCGCCGACCAGACTGCCTGCGATCACGCTATAGAGCGCCTTTTTATTCAGCAGCGTAATCCCGTATAGCGCGGGTTCGGTGATGCCGAACAGGGCAGAAATACCGGCTGAAATCGCCGTTGATTTTAGCGTTTTGTCTTTGCTCTTGAGCGCAATCGCCATACAGGCACCTGATTCGGCAATGTTGTGCGCAAGCGACGCGGGCAGATAGAGCATTTCCTTGCCAAACTGGCTCATGGAGGAAACGGCATAGGGCAGCATTGGTTTATGCATCCCCGACGCCACCATGAAGGGCAGCGCCGCGGCGAGCAGCCCCGTCGCCACAAAACCCAGCTTGCTGTACAGCCAGAGGATCACGCTAGCCAGACCCGCACCGAGTTCATAACCTAGCGGGCCAAGTACCAACAGCGTGACGGGAACGGTAACCAACAGCGACAGCATCGGTGACAGGAAAATACGCAGCGCGCTCGGCGAGTAGCGATTGAAGAGCTTTTCGGTTTGCGCATAAAAAATGACGCACAGAATTGCCGGGAAAACCTGCGACGCGTAAGCGACGTTCTTCAGGTCGAAGGAGAGAAATTCTGCGCCTTCCGCCAGCTGTTTAGACATTGCCGGCAGCACCATCACAGAGACGGCGGAAACGGCAACCAGCACATTCACTTTCAACTTCATCGCGGTGGTGATACCCACCAGAATCGGCAGAAAATAGAGTGGGGCGGAACCGATATTATCCAGCACTTTATACGTTGAGCTGTCTTTGGTGAGCCAACCGAGCAGATCCAGCAGCAGTAACAGCGATTTGAGCACGCCGCCACCGGCAATCGCAGGCACCAGCGGCTGAAAAATGCTGATGATAAAATCGATAGCAAAAGCGGTGCGATTGGTTTTTGCTGGCACGGCGCGATCTGTTTTCTTACGGCCTGCCGCGAGGTTCTGCACCGCCTCGTACACCTGCATCACTTCGCCGCCGATGATCACCTGGCACTGTACGTTAACCCGAACGCCCAGCACGCCCGGCACCTTTTCCAGTTCGTTCTGGTTTACCTGGCTGTTGTCATAAAGACTTAGCCGTAGCCGTGTAGAACAGTGTTCAATGTGCTCAATGTTGTCAATTCCACCGACTAACGTGATGATTTTTTCAGCGGTAGTGGCATAGGCTGTCGCGTTATTATCTGCTGCTGTGTGGCTCATACGACGATTCCCCTGATCCAGAAACGAAAAAAGACCTGAAGCTCTTCCCATGATGTTGAGTGGGAGAGCTTCAGGTCTTGCCTAGAAAACTAGTTACACGCCTGTGCTGCTGTTGTAATTCCTCGTACGCGGGAAAGTCAAACAGATCGTGCTGCCTTAATGAGTAAGTGTGATGGCAATAGCAGAATGGAGGGCTTAGCCTGACAGCGCCGATGAATCCCAGGCATGTTGCATAAAACATGGCGCTTTTTAACCGATTATCGAAAACAGAGCGAGGTAAACTCGCCACGTGCAAATGGATAAGTGAGAGGCGAAAAGCACGTATGATTTCTGTCGTAATAGAGAAGTCATCCGTTTGCACAGACGGTAGGTTGGCATACGCCATTTTTAGTTAGTTGATTGTTTTTTATTAAAAATATACACCGTTGGGATTTGTTGTTATGACTGATAATTTGCTTTCTCACCTTTCGAACACATTACGTTCAGAGGTTTCCTTCGAGGAACTCGTTCGCCAGTTATTGGTCATGCTGGAACTGGTCACCGATCTGGAATCGACCTACCTGACGCAGGTTGACACCGAAGCGGGTTTCCAAAATATCCTGTTTGCTCACAACACTAAAACGCTCAATATTCCTGAAGGGGCCTCGGTTCCGTGGCATGACACGTTGTGCAAGCGCGCGCTGGACGAAGGGCAAAGCTATACGCCTAACGTGGCCGAATGTTGGGGAGATTCTGAGGCGGCGCAAGCGCTGGGCATTATGACTTATGCCAGTACACCAGTGCGCATGGACGACGGGCAGTTATATGGCACCCTCTGTGCCGCAAGCTCCGACCATAAGCCGCTGACAACCAAGGGTGAACAGATCCTGACTCTATTCGCGCAGCTTATTGCTCAACAGGTGCAGAAAGAGTGGCTGGTGCAGCAATTGACGGCCGCCAATGCCGCATTACATGAATATTCTTACACCGATTCACTGACCGGACTGCTTAATCGTCGGGGCGTGTTTTACTCGCTGGAAGCGATGTTTTCTCAGGCCGGGAATGACCACCAGCAGGTGTTGATTGTGTTCATTGACCTCGACGGCTTTAAAAAAATTAACGACCAGTTCGGCCACGAAGCCGGTGATATCTTCTTGCAAGAGGTCGGTCGACGCTTGCTGGCGTGGGGAAATCCGGGGGATGTCGTCGGGCGTCTTGGTGGTGATGAATTTGTCTTTGCCCGTATGGTCAACGTTGTGCCGGGAGAGAATGAACGCGTGATTGCTTCCTTCAGAGACGACATTACGCCTTTGTTACAGGGAAATTATTCGCTCGGTACGGTCAATATTGACTATTTAGGCGCAAGTATCGGGATTGTCACGGCAGATCCGTCGGTCGATGAGCCTGATGGCGTAATTCGTCGAGCCGATGCAGCAATGTACGCCAACAAAGTGATGCGAAAAAAAGATCAAACCCGCGCTTTTGACGTCATCACCGCACAACCGTAAATTCCTGTTCGGGTGTAATTATCTGCTGATTGCCTGATGAGCGTGCTCAGGCATCTTTGATCGTATATAGCGCAGGCAGGGTTCAGGGGCGCTTGTTAAATCAGAAGACATCCAGCGCCTGTTTTTTAAATGAGTAGGGGTACGAAAGGTAACGCTTAAATAATCCGCGCTGCGGAAAATCGATACATAGTCAGCTTGACGTATGACGAGTCTATACGGTCTTACCAGCCGCAGACGTTAGTGTCTTCATCCGCATCGTAGCCACGTACGATATTAACCAACTCTTTTACTGCTTCAGCTGAAATCGTCTTGTCTTTTAATTCTTCGACCGTAGCGAGATCTTTATCAACAGACACGCCGTTATTATTATTCGTGACTGTCAGCAAAAAACCTTTTTTATTCTCACTGGTTGAAGGCAGTTCGTTGAGTAATTCCACGACTGCACCTGCCGCGAAATCTGGTACATAAAAAGCCATCGGTTTAAGATAAACTTTTTCTGCTTTTTCATTATTTTCGCGGTTCAACAGTGTTAACGAATAGCCTTTATTTTCACTTGTCATTATGTTTACCTCAACCTTCTATCAAAATTTTTGGATCGACATAAAAGTCCACGTTAAATAGCGTATCATCAGATAACGCTTCGATTCTGTGCCATTTCTCTGGGGGGAATACGCCAAATTGTCCGGCTTCGATAGTTAGCGTTTCGACGGGTTCAGAACTTGTCTCATCCGCGTAGCCATAATAACGAATCGTCCCTTGCATCACGCACAAGCGCGGGTAGACGCCTTGCCGCGTCCCTGCATCCAAATGGCGCTTCCAGATAGATGCTGGGGCTGTTTCTTTTGTCCAGAAAGGTGTTGTACGGGTATGAACATAATTCGCTGGTATAACAATTCGTTCCATGTTTAAACCTCATGCTTTACCCAGCCACATTGCAGGGCGGGAAGGAAAAAACCATATAGTGCATATCATATACCTCTTTTAATGTTTGTGAATTATTTTCTGCTAATTAATTTTTCACAATACCGCAACATCTCGCAGAAACGCCGTATTATCAGGGTTCAACGTTTCTCATATCGGTTATTTTTCTTCGCCGATGGATTGAAGCGAAAACTAACATCAATGAATAGTTACATTAAGTTATTTTTCGATGGTCTACTTATTAGGGATGTTGAATTGAATAAATTCACCTTACCGCTACTCAATTAGAGTTATTGTTAAAAATAAATCAAAAGAGTAAAAATGAGAAAATATAACGCTACTCTATAGTGAGGTTTTAACTCAAATGAAAAAGAACGTAAAACTCAGTTCATTTTATTATGGTTTCCCTGTTTTCCTTGTTACGACGATTGATAATAGCAACGGAGAGGTCAATGTTGCTTCTATATCCTCGTCAATTTCTCTCGGTGATAAAATTATTATTGGTGTCACGAAAGGAAGTAAAACCTACAGTAATTTATTATCCGGATCCGATGTTGTCATCAATATTCCGGATTACAAACTGTGGGAGAAAGTTGAAGAACTGGGTAAGTTGACCGGGAGCGATACGTTGTCTGAAGGTCAGATTAAATGGGGCGTTCAGGTCTGCCACGATAAATTCTCCAAGGTCGGCCTTCATACCGAAGCCTCTACCGATATTACGCCGCCTCGGGTGATTGAATGTCCTATTCAGGCGGAATGTAAAACCGTCAGTACGACGGACAAAGGCCGTTTTATTCTTGTCGAACTGGATATTGCTAATGTCTGGGTGGATAGCGAGCTATTAGGGGAAAATGATGTCGTCGATTCATCAAAATGGAAGCCGCTGATCTACAACTTCCGCGAATATGACACCACGGGTGATGCATTAGGTTTTAATTTTAAATACGGTCATTAATCTTATCGAGAGAACGCTGCCACGGTGTTTACTGATGGCGGCGTTCTCTCGTTCATAAACATGCCGAAAATAAATTACGGCATGCCTACATTTTTCTGAATAATCATTTTCCGACAAAGGTTGTTACGCTTAACGGATTGAGCCATACACTGGATTTACCGTTGCTATCAACCTTATATGTACCGCCATATTCAACATTCAAAATTGCCGATGTGCTATATTTTTCAAATTTACTGACTGTGTGATTACTAATATTCAACGATAAAAGTTGGTCTGAATCATTAGTATTGATAGCAACAATAACCATTTTACCTTCTGAATTTTTATAGGCTGTAAGATGAACATTTGCCTGAGGGTTTTCCGTGGCTTGAATTCGCTGGAAGCCAGGGCGGACAAATTTGGCATATTGGGCCATAACATAACCACGTTTACTGACCTTGCCATCTTCAGTAAGCAACCCATAAGAGCGGCGGATATACCACCACACGTAAGCGTTATAGTTTGCAACCATGCTGGCATTCATCTCACTTGCAACATCGAGCGCTGATGACCAGTTATTAGCAGACTGCTTTGAGTCAACTAAGTGTTCGGTCATCCAAACTTCTTTACCCTTGTTTTGGGCTAAAGGATACGGTTTAGGCGTTGTACCATAGAGGTGCCCCCCTACGATCTCCACGTGCTTTGCTGCCTCACTATCATTCAATGTTGGGTCAGTTAAACTATGGTTAAAGTTTAGCGACTCTCCGACAATGACCTTCAGAGAACCGAATTTAGAACCTTGTGATTTGAGATAGTTTTTAAAATCATTACCATTCCATTCACAAGATTCATAGTCAGGTTTCCAATCAGGTTCATTTTGTATCGAAATGGCATAAAGAGGGGCGTTGTTAGTTTGCATAAAGTTAGAAAATTTTAACAGATGCTCGGTATAGCCAGAATAGTGTTCTGAAAGTAAACGCCCGCCATTGATCAGACTTTTGTTACTTTTCATGTAAGCTGGCGGTGTCCAGGGCGTTGCCATTAATTTCGCGCCTAATAATGACGCCTGACGTGCACTCGAAACCTGTATATTCCATCTGTTGGCATCAGGATCAATTCTCATTCGCATAATTGATAGCCCGATTTGGCCCGTGTCATTACCGAATGCGGTATTGACTTGCTCTGTTGTCAGATCGTTAATCCATCCAGGGGCATTCATGCCGCCAAATCCTTGAATTATTTGATAACTGGTTTTTGCATCGATCTTTACCGTATCAGCATATATAGCAAGCGAACTTGTAGCAGCCGAAATAAGTATCGCCGCACGCACGCAATTACGTACCCAGTAAGCTGTATTTCTATTCATAGCATCCATCCTTAATAAAATAATTATTGGAATATAATAAGAAAAATACAATCGATAATTTCTAAAAAAACAAGGTAATCTTGTGGAAACCACTGAGTTTAAATTCTAGTGGTGTTAGGTTTATATTTCATTTTTCTATTTAACGCCAGTGTAAAATAATTGTCGTTATAAAGTTCCTGTAAAAATAGAATTTATAATATCTCTAAGGGAGAGGGTGCCGTCATTATTAGGAGGGATATCAATATAGCCCAAGGGTCAGTGCTGGTATCCTGATGCCCAACGGAATAAGGTGGTGTGGGCGATACCGAAACAACGGAGTCAGCACTGATCCGTTGGTTTTGTGCATGATGCTGGTGTGTGGCGGATTTTTTTTATGCTTAACGTAGTAGACGATGTTAATCGTTAAGAGGTAATAGCTGAAATCCCACTTAAGTCTCCTTAAGCAGGATTTTGAGTCAGGCAACACAATATATGACTCATTCTTCCCTGAAATACGAGTCAGACGGAACGCGACATTGTTCTGATAATTTGGCGATGTGCGCTGTACAAAAATCGATATAGGCTCTGGCTGTTGAAGAGATGTGCTGCTGCTTTTTGTATACCAGATGCAAAGAAGAATAGGGCAACGGATGCTCCGGCAGCAGCTCAGTTAGCTCTCCTCTTTTGATATATTCAGCGGCAAAAAACGCCGGTAGTTCAGTGATGAAATCTCCGGCAAGGGCGCCAGCCCGTAAATGAAGATAATCATTTACTGTGAATATGGCTGGGACGTCATAAGCGTGATTGCCCAGCATCCAGACAGGGCGTGCGTCAATAACGGATCCCCAGGCTGCACAGGGGAAGCGCATCAGATCAGACGGTTCAAGCAGGGGCAGTGACGCCTTCAGTAACTCCGGGCTGGCGACAAGGATATGGCGAAAATCCATTAAATGTCGTGCAACAACGGAATCATCAGCGATGGTACCCACTCGTAATGCCACATCGACCCCGTCGGATATCAGATCCACTCTTCTCTCGGTGGAATACACGCTTATCGCAATGCGTGGGTATGTCTGCTGAAACTGCCTGATGATTTCCCACCAGGGTTCCATAGACTGGGGAAGCGTCAGGCGCAGTCGTCCGGTAATATGAGGATTACCTGACACCACCGACTGTTCCGCGTCGTTAAGGATATCCATCGCGGAGCTTGCGTGGTTAAGTAATCTTTTCCCTGCTTCCGTTACCTTGCAGCCTTTCGCTGTTCGTTCAAGCAGCAGCACCTTGAGTTCTCTTTCCAACTCCTGAATCCTGCGACTCAGCGTCGGCAGCGGGATGTTGTTCTCCCGGGCGGCGGCAGTCAGGCTGCCGCAACGGGCGGCCATCAAGAACATGTTAAGCGCATTCAGATCCACTATTTATTCCTATCAAATATGGAATGACTACTTTCATTTTCTGCTCTACATACTAAAGAACTGGCTCAGTAAAATGTATCTGTTTCAGGTAACAGGCCGTTAAAAGCCAGAAGGAGTAAAAATTATGCGTAAAACCGCACTGCAACACTTTGGACGAGATTTCGACTTTCCTAATGCCATCCAGGGATTGCCCGTTAAGCTCTCATATGTGGAAGGTTTGGGGATCGGTTCGTTCCAGACGAATGATGGTGTGTCACTTTCCTATTGGAAAGCTGGCAAGGGGACGTTTGGCAATCGTATTTCTCGCTTTTCTGCTGATGTGAATGATTTCTTCACTGCGCTGAATATTGAAAACGTACATCTTTGCGGCTGGTCAATGGGATGCTCCGTTATCTGGAGCTACATTATTTGACGCTTCGGCATATCAAAATAAGCGGAAAGAAAATCCAGCAATGCGCGTAGTGCTTTCGACATGAATTGTCTTGACGTGTAAACCCCGTAGATGCCCATTTCATGAGATTTATAATCTGGGAGGAGATGAATCAGCGAACCGTTTTCCAGATGGGGAGCCGCAAGGTACAAGGGCAGCTTTGCGATACCCATTCCTTGCAGTGCCACATCCATCAACACATTACCTTCGTTCGTGGAAAGACTACCGCTAATCGGCACACTGTATAATTCGCTCTGGTGACGAAATTGCCATTCAAACTTAGTGGAATAAACATGGGTAAGACAGTTATGTGCCGTAAGATCTGAAGGATGCTCAGGGGTTCCGTTTCGCGTCAGATAGGCAGCAGAGGCACAAATTACGGTATGACAGGTGGCAAATTTTTTAGCAATTAGGCCCGGCTCAAGATCGCTGGTTATTCGTATGGCCAGATCGATACTGTCTTCTACCAGATTAAGACGCTGCTCTCCCAATATTAAGTCAATTTTAACAGCAGGATAACGTGCCATATAGGCTGTCAGAGCTGAAGAAAGATGTGTCTGCCATAACCAGCTACTCGCGGTGATGCGTAACAGCCCATTGGGTTCAGTTTCATCAACTTTTGACTCGGCTTCGAGCAATTCAATGCGGTTCAAAACTTCTTTACACTGTAACAGGCAGGCCTCTCCGGTCGGAGTCAGGCCAAAACGACGTGTTGTTCGGTGCATTAACCTTGCACCCAGCCAACTTTCCAGCTCTGCCAAGTACCGCGTAACCATTGCCCGCGACATATCGAGTCGCTCTGCGGCGGCGGTCTGGCTTTTGTGCGTTACGACTGTCACAAAAACTTTCATCGCAGTAATCCGGTCCATACAACCTCGCAGAATTAAGCTGACATCATCAACAATCGGTATTTATAGGTTGTTTTTATACGCAAAGCAATTGGGCGAAATTGCTCGTATACATTAAACCTGGAACCTACGATTTGACTGATTTACGCAACAAATCAGCCACCGCTACGCTGTTTTTTAATACCCCATGAGCCAGTAGACTGCATTCGCCAACTGATTGTTTCACCAGCACCAAGGCATACTTACTCATTATCAGAGGAATAATCATGAAAATTGCACTCGTAGCGCCTACCGGTAAAATTGGGTCTGAAATTGCCAAAGAAGCACTCCGTAAGGGACATGGGCTCATTGGTATTGTCCGCACTCCCCGGAATGCACCGGAAGCACTGAAGGCTGTTGAATTAAAAGTCGTTGATATATTTGATACACACGCTTTCGCTGAAGCAATCAAAGGAGCTGATGTCCTCGCAAGTGCTTATGGCGCACATGGCGATCATATTGACACTGTTACTGAAGCGGCGAAAGCGATTGTGTCGGCTGCACGGGTAGCGGGCATAAAACGTGTCATTGTTGTTGGTGGTGCTGGCAGCCTTGAGGTTGCACCGGGTTCTAAACTGGTTGATGCACCTTATTTTCCTGAAGACTACAGACCATACGGCCAGGCACACGACAGAGCCTTCCAGATTATCAATAAAGCAAGCGATCTGGAGTGGACATTCTTCTCACCCGCTGCAGAAATCGGTCCAGGTGCCAAGATAGGTCATTATCATGTCGCCGCTAAAACACTGCAAAAAGATACGAAGGGTCAGAGTAGTATTTCTTATCCTGACTATGCTGAAGCGTTTGTGGCAGAAATTGAAAATGGCAACTATGTCAAAAATATTATGACGGTTGCCTATAAATAACCCTGAGTTTTTTATCTTTCCTGGAGATGCCGCGTATCGGCATCTCCAGGCTAAAGGAAAACAAATAGCACAGATTCTTAAATCGAATCGAGATGCACTTTACTGCATAAGACGGCTTCGTACACATCTAACATTCAGAAATGCGTAGCCCCGATAGACGGGCATCGCCCACCATTCACCCTTGAAAGTACTCAGGAAAAAATCCGCCCTGCGGAAGACGTCTGGAATTCACGTAATCCAGAGCGTGTTTCGCTTGCTTATACCCATGATTCATTCTGCCGAAACCGAGGAGAGTTTATCGTCAGGCGTGACGAAGCGATTCTTTTAGTCGTTAAGAAACAGTTGGGGGTCATTCCGTCATCGAACCAACTTGACCCCAAATCTGACCACCACATTTTCCCGATGCAGAGGGAAAACAGAATGTGCACCGGAAAGACTTTTGTATGTGAAGATATTGAATAAATGGATAAAAGCAAAAATCCCGCTTAAGTTTCCTTAAGCGGGATTTTCTAAATTTGGCTCCTCTGACTGGGATCGCCTTTGCCAGCAACTGGCTAATAAACAATCTAAAAGACAATTCCCTTTCTGCCAAGGCCACCAGAATGACCCCATGGCTAAACAGCATTACCTTCATCAGCGGTGAGCCGACCGTTTTCGAGCTTGATACAATGATCGGCCAAGTGGAAAAAGCGATCATCATGTGTGATCGCCAATACCGCCTTACCACGCGCGGCCAATTCGGGCAGAAGCTCCTGATAGAAGACGCGTTTGAATAAGGGATCCTGATCGGCCGCCCACTCATCGAACAGATAGAAAGGGCGATCCTCCAGATAGGTTACGACCAGCGCGAGGCGTTTACGCTGCCCCTGCGAGAGGTCGCGGGTAGAAAAATAGCCGTTTTCCACCGTGACCTTATGTTCCAGATGCAGTTTGGCCAGCAGCGCATTAGCGCGAGTGTCCAGCGTTGAGTCGGTATCATTCAACCCAATCAGTGATTCAAAAAGGTGAAAGTCAGAGAATACGGCGGAGAACAGTTGTCGATAGTTGGCTCGATTACTGTCAACGACCTCGTGGCCGTCAACGGTAATGGTGCCGCTTTCCGGTGTGTATAGGCCGATCAGCAGTTTGGCGAGCGTTGTTTTTCCGCTTCCGTTGCCGCCAATCAGAAACGTAATTTCCCCCCGCCTGAGTGTCATATCAATAGGCCCTAGCTGAAACACACGGTCCTCTTTCTCACGGTAATAGCTATGGAGGACGCCGGACAGACGGATAGTTTCTGCATTGCCAAATTCATGTGCGGAGACGGTATTATCGATGGCGTCGCGCTCGTCCAGCTCAGATAATATCGCGCTAATTCTTCGTAATGAGACGCGGGCAGAATTTAACGTTGGAACGCTATTGAGTAATCCTTCCAGCGGCATCAGCATGAATAAAAATACGATGACGTAGCCCGCCAACGCGGTTGATTCAAGCCCCGGTATTACGGTAGGAGAAAAAATGACCAGACCAAGGAAGCTGTAGAACAGAAAGAGGATCCAGCCAACGCCGAAAGCATAAACACCGAAGGCGCGGGTACGATTTTTGCGTACGGCGTCGATTTCTTTACCGAGTGACTGATTGAGAAATGCGTGTGCGCGGGAGATGTGTAATTTGAGCTCTTTTGCACCAGAAAATAGCGCATTAAAGTGGGTAAACAAGCGATCCTGTGCCTGCCCAGCGGCTCTCAGAGAGGTGAACGCCGTACTTCCACCCAGGCTGTAGCCCAGCGAGCCAATGACAACAATTGCCAGCGCTAAAAAGAAGATAGGGAGCGATAGCCAGGCAAGGTATCCCAGACAGCCGATGACGATAGAACCTTGCATCACAATGTTCGGCAGCGTGAAAAACAAGAGCGAGACATTGGTGGAGTCATCCGTGATGATCGACTGCGCACGCGAGGCACCCAGTTCTTCTATCTGACGGAAGGGCGCACGAGCCACGCGGCTTGAAATAAGTTCGCGCATTTTCGCCATGGTTCCCTGGCTCAGCCTGGCAAAAATGACGCCGCTGAGAATACGGCAGGCAATCGCCAGGACGGTCAATATGGCAAAATACCAGGCGAGCGGCACATAGTCATCGGTGGGAGTCAGCAGCGCTTTGTTGATTAAGGTGATCAGTAAAACGCTGGAAATGCCATTGGTGACGCTGGCTATTGTGGCAATCGCCAGTATCCATCGTGAATCGAACAGGAGTGAGAGTAAAAGCTGTATCGCTGGTTTTTTGGTCGTCGACGTTTTCATATTATTATATCCACACGTTATTGAGACGTACACGATGCCGATATTCGCGACCAGCCTGATACGCTGGCCGCGTCAACAGCCTGCTTTCGCTATTTTCTAGGATTTAGGGTTTGCCATAACCAGTCGGCAAGCCGTTCGACCTGTGGCATTGAGAGCATCGTCATGTGGTTGCCCGGCATCAATACCGGGTCTAACTGGGTAACATGCTTTCTCCATTCGCTGTCGTTTGTCGTTCTTTCATCGGTATCCCCCTCTTTGGCACTGACCAGATAGATGTCACCTTCATAGCGAGTGCGGGGTGTATACACCGTGTTCAGATTGGCTTGCATAACCTGAACAATTCCCTGCAACAGCAATGTGGTCGTGTGCGTAGAGAAAATACCGGCTTTTACCAGAGCGCGGTGCAGCTGTTTGATCTGTTCCTCCTGTGCCATATCCACAAACTGAGATCGCGTCAGCGCTAAAGGCTGGGTCAGAATCATGTTGTAGATGTCGATCAATTTCATGATTGTCTCAACGCGATCGATTGATTTTGGCGGGCACCCCTGAATGTCGGGAGCATCGGTATCCACCAATATCAGGCTGGCAACTGATTCTCCCTGTGCTTGTAGCTGTAATGCGAGCTCAAAGGCGACCCATCCGCCAAAGGAATGCCCCAGCAGGTGATAAGGCCCATGAGGTTGCTTTTGCCGTATTCCCTGAAGATAGGCCCGTGCAGCCCCCTCTACGCTGATGTAAGGCGGTTGGCTGATTTCTGTCAGGCCGCGCGCCTGCAAGGCACACACCGGTTGTTGCGTCGGCAGCGCCAGCGCCAGTTCAATAAAGCTGGAAGCATTGGCACCCGCTCCAGGGATACAAAAGAGCGGAGGTGCGCCCGGCGTACCGTTCTGGATAACGATGTTTGGCACATAGTCAGTGGGTAACAAGAAATCGCTAAAGGAGTCGGCAACCTGATTCAGCAATGGCGGCTCCATTATCGTGTGGTGAGTTCCACCGATAGGATGAATCACGGAATCCTTACCGACGATGCCCTGCCATTCCCCCCAGATATCGTCATCGGCGGTGTGCTCCGCGCGGTAGAGGTGAACTGGCAGTGCCGAAGCGGGAGCCCGGTAATGCTGGGACAACTGCAAGATCGCTCTTTGGCTGTTGAGGCGTAGAAGAATATCTTCTTTGGTGATGCCGGAAGGGAGCCATTGACGCTCATGGCAGCGTGCGATGATTAGCTCAATGTCTCCCAATGCGCGCAGATCCTCCAGCTCGTGTTCATCGGCTGTCGTCATGTGATTACGTAAATAGACGAAGAGGATATTAATGTTTTCCTGCTCATCACTTAAATTCCCAGAGGAATAGACGCTTTTTTGTTCGCCAAACTGCGCGTCTGCCCGATTGAAATTATAAGAATCTATCATGCCAAGAAACGCGACCTCCTCACCGCTATTAAGCAGCTGTAGCCCGATTTCATAAGCAATCGATCCACCTAATGACCATCCGGCAAGGCGATAAGGGCCATGAGGTTGAATACGACGGATCGCATTCAGATGACCCGTCGCCAGTTCCTCAATAGATGCTGGCGGTGACGGTAGCGTATGCAGGCCTAGAGACTGCAGCGCGTAAACGGGCAAGGTGGGTGGTAGCAGCGTGGCGAAGGTCGAATAAACCAACGGGTCTCCAGTTGATTCGTGTATCAGGAATAGCGGCAGGAGATTACCTGCAGGACTGAGCGGCACAGGGTTCACATCAAACGGAGAATCTGATGTCGCTGAGGTATTACTGCCAACCACGAAGGCCAGTTCGGACAGCGTGGGATGAGAGAAGAGGGTGGCGAGTGATACTTCCATTCCCTGTTCACGCATATGGTTGAGCAACTGTACTGCCAGCAGCGAATGACCGCCAAGTTCAAAGAAGTGGTCATGACGTCCTACTCGCTCCAGACCCAGTAGTTCCTGCCAGATGTGTGCCAGCTTCGTTTCTACCTTGCCTTGTGGCGCTTCATAGCCATGACTGACGACGGCCGTTTGGTCAGGTGCGGGCAGCGCCTTGCGGTCAAGCTTGCCGTTCGGCGTAAGTGGGAAAGTATCCAGCATGACAAAGGCTGACGGAATCATATAGTCGGCTAAATGTGTCGAGAGCTGCTGACGTAGCTCGGCAGGCATCAGTTCAATACCGGGCTGCGGACAGAGGTAGGCGACCAGCCGGGTATCACCGGGGCTGTCTTCACGGGCGACGACAA
>NZ_JBIXKO010000015.1:0-89645 GCF_044751765.1 Pectobacterium sp. CHL-2024
CGTTTCATGGCAACGTCCCCCTTGATTAAGGATAGCGTTGCATCGACCCATTGAACTCACAGCGCCGGAAGAACGTTAGCGCAGTGAAAATCGATATGCCTAGTGAAACAATTAAACAAGACACAGCGAATAAACTGTAATAACTAATAAATCCAGTGTTTTTGAAATTCGTCAGCACTACACTAATAAGCTCATACAGCGAGAACGGCGTCATAATGACAGAGAGAATAATCCCCAGCGCCGGGAGATAGAGAATACCGTTAATCTTCTGTTGTTCTTTTTCTTCACACGCTGAACACAGGCCGGACTCTTTACACGCATCGTTATCGCAATTTAGGCACTTCATTTCTTAAATCCCTGTAAGTCGATTCCAAAAGAAAAAGACAGTTCCCCGTCTTGATATCACACTTAATTGTCGCTTATCCCCGAAGTGATGTTAACCCCTATTCCGCCATCAGTTCACGCAGCATGCGCTCAGGGTTATTCAGGAAGGCACGCGTGATCTGGTAGTGCTCCGTGTCCTCATACGCGACCTGCTGTATGCCGTCTTCACCGAACTGAAAGATAGTCGCGTCGGGATACGCCATCAGAATCGGAGAGTGGGTCGCGATAACAAACTGCGATCCTTCACGGATGAGATCGTGCATGCGGGCGATCGCACTTAATTGCCTGCTGGGCGACAGCGCCGCTTCCGGTTCGTCGAGCAGATAAATCCCCTCTTTACCAAAACGATTGAGCAACAGCGCCATAAAGGATTCGCCGTGGGATTGCTCATGCAGCGAATGGCCGCCATAGGAGTCAATCACCGGCGGATCAAAACCAGGTTCGCTATCCAGCCGTTCAATCTCCGTCGCAACATTGAAGAAGCTCTCCGCGCGTAGGAAGAAACCGTTTTTAGGCTTCTTGATGCCTTTCGCCACCCGCAGGAAATTCGACAGTCTGGAGTGCGAGGTACGCGTACCGAAGTTGAAATTGCGGGTGCCGCCTTCCGGGTTGAACCCCATCGAAACGGCAATGGCTTCCAACAGCGTGGATTTTCCCGCACCATTTTCGCCGATAAAAAAAGTGACTTTCGGGTGCAGTTCCAGTTTATCCAGCGAGCGAATCGACGGAATAGAAAACGGATAGGCCTCGAATGAATCCACCTTTTCGTGAACCAGTGCGACTCTGCTGATGTATTGCGTTGAGATCATTCTCTGTCTTCCTGACGGGTAATGATGGTGAGTGAATAGCGTGTTTTTTCCATTACCTTAGCAAACGAATAAAAAGCGTCAATGCCTGATACGCCTCCCCCGTCAGGCTGTGACCGCCGTCGCAGACGTGATATTTCCTCACTTTTTCCTAATCGCGCTGGCCGCCTTCATTTTCGCCGCCACTGTGGAGTAGCCCAACGCATGCTGGGCATCTGCACATGGTTATTCCTTTCACTCATTTTCTATAACACTTTCGTAACCTACCTACGCGAGGTGTAAAAATGACAACGACAATAACCGAATCATCTAACCACACCAGAGAGGCGTATCTCGCCTCAGCCATTGCCAAATTCTTTAAGCGTATTATCCCGATGCTGGCCATTATGTTGATTATTAATCAGATAGATAGGTCAAATATCGGATTTATAAAAGCAGAACTCCAGACCGATGCCGGTATCAGCGCGGCGGCATTTGGCCTTGGCGCAGGGCTTTTCTTTATCGGCTATGCGCTGTTTGAAGTCCCCAGCAACCTGATGATGAAGAAATTCGGGGCGCGGGTGTGGCTGACACGCATCATGATTACCTGGGGAGCCGTCGTGGTCGCGACAGGCTTTGTCACTAGCCCGATGCAGTTTTATGTCCTGCGTTTTTTGCTTGGCGTAGCCGAAGCGGGCTTCTTCCCCGGCGTGCTGTATTACTTCCGGCTCTGGGTGCCTAACGCCTGGCGTGGTCGTGCAACAGCGCTGATCCTCAGTGCCAGCGCGGGGGCATTTCTCTTCTCCGGCCCAATTACGGGAGCCATTCTGATGATGCACGATTTCCTCGGCATCGCAGGCTGGAAATGGGTGATGTTTTTAGAAGGCGCGGGGTCGATTCTGGTCGGGATTCTGGCAGCATTTGTGCTGGTATCCAGCCCTGATAAAGCCCGCTGGCTCAGCGCAGAAGAGAAGCAGGCGCTCGGGCAACAGCTACAGCAGGAAGAAATAGAGCGCGATGCACAGCAGGAAAACACCGGAAAACTGCGCTTACTAACGGACCGCAGAACACTGTTCTACTGTGCCATCTTCTTTACCATGACAATGACGGGCTACACGCTAGTGTTCTGGCTCCCGCAGATTATCCAACGCATTCAGGGATTCAGCAGTTTCGGTATCGGGCTGCTCACCGCTATACCCTGGCTGTGCGCCATCATCGCCATCAATCTGGTTGGTAAATTCAGTGACAAACATCGCCAGCACTTACCTAAAGCCCTGGGCGTCGCCATGCTGATTGCGGCCTGCGGCACGTTTATGGCGACGATCGGATCGCCGTGGTTCGGCTTCTTCGCCATGATCGTTGCCTGCATTGGATCAAAGGTCAGCGCCACCTTCTTCTGGCCGATGCCGCAGGGCAACCTGCCTGCCTCCATCGTCGCACCGGGGATCGCCTTGATCAACTCCATCGGCAACCTCGGGGGCTTCGTCGCGCCTACCGTCTTTGGCTATCTGGAATTAAAAACCGGCAGCACAACGGGCGGGCTCTATTCCCTGACTGCGGTTTCCGTCGTGACCGGTCTGTTCTTATTGCTGCGTAACACACATACCACGCCGCCCAGTTCATTCAAACCTATGGAGCATCGAAATGTCTGACAGCCCTATCATTAAAAAAATGGAGGTCATTCCGGTCGCCGGATATGACAGCATGCTTTTGAATATTGGCGGTGCGCACAACTGCTACTTCACCCGCATTCTGGTGACGCTGACAGACAGCGCGGGCCATACCGGCGTAGGAGAATGCCCCTGCCATTCCAGCACGCTCGCGGTGCTCAACGATTTTATTCCGCAGGTGGAGGGAACCTCATTACTCAAGTTGAACACGACGCTGAGCACGTTGTTTAAAAGTGATAAGCGCAACCTGAGTAGCGGGCAGAGCGATAACACCGCCATTCACATTCCACAGATGAACCCGGAGAAATTTTATAACGCGGTAGCCGCGACGGAAGCCGCCCTACTGGATCTGACCGGACAGTTCTTAAACCTTCAGGTCGCGGAACTGCTGGCCAGCGGTAAGCAGCGCGAGTCGATTCCGATTCTCGGATACCTCTTTTACATCGCCGACCGCACGAAAACCGACATGAATTACTTACCCGGCGAAACCGGAAAACATGACTGGTTTTATCTGCGCCATCAGGCAGCTATGGACAGCGACGGCGTGATCCGTCTGGCGGAAGCCGCCAGCGATCTCTACGGCTTTAACGATTTCAAACTCAAGGGCGGCGTGCATCATGGCGAAAAAGAGGTCGAGACGGTAAAAGCGCTGCTGCGTCACTTCCCCGGCTCGCGGGTTACCGTAGATCCCAACGCCAGCTGGTCTCTGGATGAATCGATACGTTTGGGGCGGGAGCTACAGGGGCAAATACCGTATCTGGAAGACCCGTGCGGCGCGGAGAACGGCTATTCCGGCCGGGAAACCCTCGCCGAATTCCGACGCGCCACCAATATTCCCGTGGCAACCAATATGATCGCTAACGACTGGCGTCAGCTTAACCACGCGCTCCAGTTGAACGCTATCGATATTCCGCTGGCCGACCCGCACTTCTGGACCATGCGCCATGCCAACACCGTGGCGCAGCTGTGCCAGGAATGGGGATTGATTACGGGCTGCCATTCCAACAACCATTTCGATATCTCGCTCGCCATGGTCGCGCATCTGGGTGCGGCCGCACCGGGCGAACGCATCACGCCGTTTGATACCCACTGGATATGGCAGGATGGACAGCAGCTCACGCATGAAGCCCCGCGAATTGAAAAAGGCCATTTGCACTTGCCGGAAGGGCCGGGATTAGGGATTACGCTGAACAGGAAACGGGTGGAGGAGGCGCACCGGCTTTATCAATCACTACCGGATAAAAACCGTAACGACGCGCTCGGTATGCAGTTTTTAATCCCCAACTGGTCGTTTAACGCCAAACGGCCATCGCTGGTTCGTTGATGACATCCCCCGCCGATGTTGTCGGCGGGGGATGATGTTTTACTTAAGATTTAGACAACATTATCGATCATCAGAAAGCGCCGATCGTCAAAAAGCATAGTTGACGGTCATTGAGACGCTACGCGGCGTGCCATACACGGCATAAGGCGCAAGATAGTCGCTATACTCTTTATCAAACAGGTTGTTGACATTCGCCTGTACCGCCAACTGTTTGGTCACCTGATAGCGGCCAAACAGATTAACCAGCGCGTAGCTGCCCTGCTCGGCGCGCAGCGTGGTGTTTTGCGGGCCAGAGCCTTCCTGCCAGATACCATTTTGCCAGTTCACGCCGCCGCCAACGGTCAAATCCGGCAGCGTTGGCAACTGGTAGCGGGTAAACAGCTTGAACGACGTGCGCGGCTGATCTGGATTGACCGACTTACCGTCCTGATCGTCAACGACATAGCGCGTACCGCCAAACGTCATTTGCAGGTTATCCGTCACCGCGCCGTTCACTTCAAATTCGATCCCTTTGCTAACGACACCATCAACTGAACGATAGGCAAATTCTCCACCACCACCCGGAATTGCGATTCCCGTTGATTGCCCTACGTTATCCTGTTCAATGCGGAAAACGGATACCGATGCCGTCAGGCGGCTGTTATACCAGTCCCCTTTAACACCGGTTTCGTAGTTTTTACCTGTCGTCGGAGACAGATATTTTTTATTAATATCTTTCTGCGTTTGCGGCTGGAAGATATCGGTATAGCTGGCATACGCCGACCAGGTATCATTGATGTCATACACCAGACCCACATAAGGCGTGACGCGATTATTGCTGGTATCCCCCGTCGAACCGATAATGCTCCAGTCGGTATAGCGCGCCCCCGCAATCAGATGCAGCGGATCGGCTAAAGAGAAACGCGCTGAGGTATAGAGCGATTTTTGGCGCGTGGTTGAGTGCTCATAGTCCGCCCAAGGGCCCCAGGCTGGATCGGCAATGTTGCCATTCCAGTTATAGTAATTACCCATGTCTGCCGAGCTGATCGTGGATTGCGTGTTATAGAACTGACTGCGTTGTCGATTGTAGCTGCCGCCTAACACCAGCTCATGCTGGCGCCCCAGTAGCTCGAACGGGCCAGAGGCGTAAGTGTCAATCGCATCAACCTTACGGGTTCCTTTATTCCAGCCACCGTAAGCACCGACATTATTACCATACGGATCAACAAGTAGCCCGGTATCTTTATCTGGGACACCATTGGCATACATCAGCTTGGAATCGAAGTTGGTTTCACCATGCGTCCCGTTCATCCGCACCTGCCAGCCGTTATCAAAACGTTGGGTCAGATCGGCAAAGACTTTTCTCGATGTTTTATCGGAGTAGCTCCAGTTCGGTGCGGAGTTAAAACTACGACTGAAATGTGTACGGCTACCGTCAGTGAACCACGTCGGCAATCCGCCCCACGTTGGGCTATCGGTATTGGCTTCCTGATAATCATAACCAAGCGACAACGTGGTGGAATCTGTGACATCAGCATCGATCACGCCGTAGAGGAATTTTTTGCGATTATGATAACGATCGAGCCAGGTGTCGTTATCCTGATAGCCCGCAATGACGCGTCCACGCACATTACCGGACTCCGTCAGCGGCGCAGACAGATCGGCCACCATCCGTTGTTTATCCCACGAGCCGTAGCTGCCGGATACTGCGCCTTTGAACTCGCGGCTGTCCGCATGCTTACGCACCATGTTTACCGCGGCAGAAGGGTTACCCGTTCCGGTCATCAACCCGGTCGCCCCGCGCACTACTTCGATACGATCGTAGATCGCCGTGTCTGAGCCTGAATCACCAAAATCCCAGATTTCGTTAACGACCGTCGGAATACCGTCGAACAGGTAGTTAGTGATACGAAAACCACGAGCGAAATACGTCACACGTTCGGAGTCGATAATTTTAGAGGACACACCGGTCGTGTTCGCCATGACCTCGCCAATCGTTTGCAGGCCCTGATCTTCGATACGCTGCTGGCTGATAACACTCACCGACTGCGGGATATCACGCGGCGTCAGCGTCATCTTCGTTCCCGCGTTAGTGACTTTCACGCTGTAATCCTGCGGGTCGCTGGCCTCGGCGTTAGCATTGGCGTTCGCACTGACAACGAGCGTATCGCCTGAAGCGGGATTTTCTTCAGCAACGGCCTGAGCAGGCAGGAAAGAGGCTGAAATCAACAGGGCAAGAAGAGAGACTCCGAATGGTTTTACTCCGGCCAGCGAAGAATCACAAACGCGCGTTTTTCCGGCGCGAGTAACTCTAAAAGACATGGTATATCCTCGGTTAACTGATGGTGATTTTGGCGAGATGCTGAGGCGTTTCTTGTCAACATTTGCACAGAAAGGTAAATGATAACTATACGCATTATTATTGTCATTTCAACGTAAGGATTAATTTACTTAAAATACAAATAGATAGAAAAGAACAAATCACCATGCCGTTAACAAGGCATTGTTACAAAAAGAACATACGAGGAATTTATAACAGTCCGCTCAGCCCAAGGACGGCAAGCGGCAGCGCGACGCCTGCTACCAGTGTTTGAACCGCAATGATGCCCGCCATCAACGGTGCATCACCACCCAACTGACGAGCCATGATGTAAGACGACGATGCCGTCGGCAGCGCCTGAAACAGCAGTGCGGCAATCGCGACTGAGCCAGACAGACCAAAGAGGTGACAGGCAGCAATCGTCACCAGCGGCATCGCAACAAATTTCGCGCATGATGCCATCACAACAGGCCGCAGCCAGCTACGCGCGGCAGAGAAATCCAGCGCTGCGCCCACGCACAGCAGCCCCAGCGGCAGCGACGCCTGTCCCAATGATTTCATTACCGGCTCAATCCCCGGCGGCAAACCTAATCCGGTAATCTGCAAAGTAATACCAATAGCGCAGGCCACCACCAACGGATTCAGCGCCAGCAGTCGCACGATATTCTTGAATGACGGCGTCCCGGCATTGCCGTAGCGGGCAAAGATCAAGACACAGAGAATATTGACCGTCGGCACAATCGCCGCGTTCGCGACGGCCGCGAGCGCGACGCCGTGTGCGCCAAACAGCCCAGCGGCGGCAGACACGCCAACGTAGTTATTAAAACGGACGCCGCCCTGAAATACCGAGGTGAACGCCGCATCATCAACGGGCAATAAGCGGCGTACTGCGAGCAACCCGACAGAGACAGCCAACGTTGAACACACCAGCGTCAGGATCATTGCCGCGACCGGCACGCCATCCAGACGCGCCGTCGCCAGCCCATGCAGAAATAGTGCGGGAAGTAGAATGTAATAACCCAGCCTTTCAGCCTGTGGCCAAAATGTCGCAGCCAAAAAAGATCGCTGGCGTAACCACGATCCCAGCACGATCAGTAGCGCGATAGGCAACAGCGCCAGCAGGAGCGAGACGATCATAATCTGACACGCCACGGCGCAGAAGGTGAAAGCGGGAAGGTTTGCGGGTTGGACACCATGGTTCAGTTCCTGAATTGAAGAAACTGGCACTACCATAGCGGGACTTCTGATGAGAAAAAAACGAGATTAACTCGACGTTAGCTCAATTATTTATCATGAATGGCATCGTCACTAGTCTGCGTTCGGATCGCTTCCGCCAGCGCCGCAGCGAGGCGCGCTGCCGGACGATCTTCACGCTCCAGCAGCACAACGCGCCGCTGCTGTTGAGGCTCGCCAAAGGGGATACATACCAGATTATCCAAACGACTCATCTCCCGTTCAGACAGCGGAATCACCGCCACGCCAAGCCCGCTGATGACCATCTGCATAATCGCGTCCTGACTGTCCAGCTCCATATCAGTTTGCACCCGCAGCCGCTGGCGACGCAGCTCGCGATCGATGGTTCGCCCAGCCCAGGCGCGACGATCGAAACGGATGAAAGGATGATCTTGCAGAAGCTGTCTGGCATCCAGAGACGCCAGCGTCGGTGGCGCAATAATCCAGAATCCTTCCTGATAGAGCGGCGTACTCACCAAGCCGGTTGGGTAAGGTTTTACCGGCTCGGTAGTCACGGCGCCATCCAGTTCACCAGCATCAATGCGAATTGCCAGCTCTGCCGACATCCCCGAATTCACCAGAACACGCAGGCGTGGATGAGCACGACGCAATGCGGCCAGCGCGGCGGGCAAAACACCAGCCAGCGCAGTCTGGATCGCGCCAATTCGCAGGCGTCCGGCCAACTCCCCGCCCTCGCCTAACTCGGCAGCAATACCGTCATACTGCGCAAGAATGTCCCGCGCCTGCTCCACCGCGCGATGTCCGGCTTCCGTGAGTACCGGAATGCGGCGTGAGCGATCGAAAAGCGACACCTTGAAGTCTTCTTCCAGGCTGCGGACATGCAGGCTGACGGCAGATTGCGTCAGACACACGGCTTCAGCCGCGCGGGCAAACGATCCATACTGAGCAATCGCGACTAACGTGCGTAAGGCTTTTAACGACATGCAACCCGCTCCCCGGCCTCTATATGTGAATAGAAAAAATGAATAGCAAAACGTGAATGCCAACATGGCGCGCTAGCGAGCAGTCCGTCAGAACAACGTCATAAGAGACTGGAGCCATGCCATGATAGGCAGTAACAATGTCGCCTTTTTGCATAGGTTGCAACATACGTAGGCAGAGGGGATGAACGGGAGAAGGATGCCAGCGAAACGGTAAGGCATTTCGCTGGCATAAACCGGGCGAGACTCTGCATCTTGATGTGGACACAGAGGAATTAACGATATAAAAATGCTGAAGAGTCAGTGAGTAACGTGTAAATAATGTATTTTTTATTTTTTGATGTAAGACCAAATACCATCCCTTACAGGATTCGGTATTATTTCCCTGGTGCGGCGAATATTGGCTTAATTTTGTGACGCTATCGACATATAATTAGCGTAAAACGTCGTGGCGCAAAATTATAGCACAAGAATAGAAAGCCATAAAAGGTAAAAATCACCCTTGCCTGACAAAAATAATCATGATAGGAAATCGCTCGAAATTTAATAAATTAGCAAGATAATAATGATCGACAGACTATTAACCAAAGATAAATATTAATATTTATTTAATACACCCTCAAGGAGGGCGGAATGTCACCATCAGCGGAACACATGACTGACTACATTCATAATTTGATTACGATGATCGAGTCCTTAAGCGAGCCATGGGGTATTAAGGATTTATCATCACGGCATATTTACATGAACAAAGCAGCCTATTTTTATACAAGCACACCGGAAAGATTTGATATCGAGGGGCGCTTTGATGATGAATTCCCTGCCAGCTGGGCAGAACTCTCCGATGATTTAAAAGAACACGACAGACTGACAGAGAATAGTGAGAAACGGGTGACAGTGATCGAAACACATTACTGGTATGGCAAAAAAACACTCACTCCTTGTGTTAGCGAGAAGATTCCTATTTTTGATAGAAACAAGATCTGTATTGGAACCATGTGGAGTGCCAGACAGTTAGATTCGCGCTCTCCCTTGATCTATATCAATCAGCAAAAACCCACCGTATTACACACGGAAATCGCTACCGATGTTTTTACACCGGCAGAACTCGACATTATATTTCTGCTATTGCAGCGTTTTTCAAATAAGGAAATTGCCCGAAAAATGAATGTCTCGCCGAAAACAATAGAGAACAGAGTCTATAACATGTACCAAAAAACCGACACGCACTCTCTACCTCAGTTTGAAGCATTTTGCCGGAACCTTGGTGTAGACGGTTATATTCCCCGTTCACTCATCACGAAAGGCATTCAATTTATATAAGCACATATATCCCTATGGAAAAAATAGATGACTACCCGGTCAGCCGCGTTCCGCTGAGTGTCCGGCTGCCTTTTTTCAATGTGGCATTAGTGCACATCGGCATGTTAACCGCGCTAGACCAATTTATGTTAGGCGCGGTACTCGGCCATTCCATGACGTTAGGCCAGGCATTTCTCGCCATCTTTATTGGCAGCGCCATTTTTGGCGTAGTGACCGTGGGACTGGGCTATGCGGGAATGAAAGAAGGGATGTCAGGCAGCCTGCTCGCACGCTGGTGCGGCTTTGGCCGTATTGGTTCCGTCCTGATTGGGCTGGTGATCGCCATTAGCCTCATTGGCTGGTTCGGCGTCCAGAATGCCGTATTCGCCAAAGCGCTTAACTTTGCGATGGCGGATAAGCTCGGCTTTGGCTGGTCTGCTGCGCTGTCCGGCATGGCGCTGACGCTACTGGTTGCCTTTGGTTTCAGGGCGTTGCGCTTCACGGCCAAAATTGCTGTGCCGATGTTTGTTATCGTCGTCGGCTATATTTCGATCATGGCGCTCTCGGGCCACAACATTGCTGAACTGATCGCTTCTGCACCTAATGGTGAGGCCATTTCCATTAGCGCTGGCGCAACAATGGTTGTGGGCGGCTGTATCGTCGCCAGTTTGATTACTCCCGATATGACGCGCTATTCCCAAAAAGGGAAACACGTTTTCTGGATGACGATGCTGTCGATTATCGTCGGGGAGTTTATCGTAAACGGCCTCGCCATCATTATTGCCCGCGCGCTCAATACCGCAGACGTTGTGACGATCATGTCTCAGGCAACTGGCGGCATCGGGCTGATTGCCGTGATATTTTCGACACTGCGTGTGAACGATATCAACCTTTATTCCTCCTCTTTGGGAATCGCCAATGCAATAGAGGGCGTCACGGGGAAGAAACTACGCTATGTCTCGATCACGCTGGTAATTGGACTCATCGGCACACTGCTTTCCGTTGCCGGTATTCTTGAACGCTTTATCGATTTCCTGACGCTATTAGGCGTACTGTTCCCACCGATTATTGGGGTGATGCTGGTTGATTATTATATTTTGCGCACCCACAAAGTATTGCTCGAAACCAGTCGTGCCGAAGGCCTATTACCCGACAGTGCGCAAACGCCGCTGATTGGCTGGCCTGCTATTATTGCCAGCATTGCCGGTGCTATCGTCGGATTAGCCTTTGAGTGGGGCGTGCCCGCATTTAATTCGCTACTGGCCGCCAGCCTGCTTTATTGGTTAATAAAGCATTACACCAATAACCATATTTATTTTAGGAAACTCGGACATAACCAAAATTTAAAATGAAATAGGTAACAAGATAAATTTAATCTATAATCCAGTCGGCCTCTTCTTACAGAGGCCGATATGTTTTTTACTTAAGCAAAATAGGCCATGATGGCCTTGGGATGGGGTCTTATATATCAACGAGGAATTCTCTCTCGTGAAATAATAAGGCTGATTAGCAATAGTCATGCTAGGAAAAGGATTTATGCCAAAAATAAAAACACTTCTCACGCCGCTAAACTGTCTACTCGTTTTAAGTGGCGCATTGATGGTCAATACGGCAAACGCCGCTGAGGCTTGTGTCGCGGGCAACTGGCAGGTGGATAATTCCATCACCGATATGCCTTCCGTGAAATACCAGACTGAGCACTTTGCCTTCCGCTGGAATAATAACGACGTTAACCGTAATGATGCGGTTGCCGCAGGGCAGAAGCTGGAACAAATTTGGGATAAGTTTATTAAACAAATTGAGTTCCCCGAGCCTTATTGCAAACAGACCGTGAAATATAAAGCCAATATTCACATCGACCCGACCTTTGGGCTCAGCGGAGGTATTGCGGGCGGTGGCAGCATGGGGATGTGGATTGGCCCAGCGTCACTCAAGGATAACTGGGGGCTGGCGCACGAATTTACCCATGCACTGCAAGGGCAAACCGGCGGCTTCCAGAGTTCAGGCGATAACTACGTTGGCTGGATTTGGGAATCCCACGCGAACTGGATGACGCACCAGATGGATGAATTCCGCGGTACGTCGGCACACTGTTCGGAAATGCAGGTCAACTACTCGCATATTTATCTGGGTTCAACGCGTAACCGTTACTGCAACTGGCAGTTTATGGAATACCTGAAGAATCGCTTTGGCTATGGCGCCATCAACGATATGTGGGCAAAAGCGCCGAAATGGGGCGAAAGCGGCCAGTCTACCGCCGATCCGCTGTCCGTTTTGCGTACCAACATGGGCTGGAGCCAGTCTGAATTCAACGACGTCTTCGGCGACTGGGCGATGCACAACGTCAACTGGGATTACGTCGATCCAGACGGTTTCGATCGTGGCCGTTTCTATCGTTCAACCTACGGCGGCTATGGTGCGGTACAACCCAACCAGAATAACGCCGACCGTTTGCTGAGAACCACGACGCTTGAGCCGGTTGTTGGTGCCAGCGCCAGCCTCCGTCGCTTCTCCGTACCATTCGATCAGGCTCCGCAGCAGTTGGGCTACAACATCGTCCGGCTGATCCCGGAAAGTGGCGCGACGAAAATCACCGTCAAATTCCGTGGCATGGTGCAGAGTAAATCGGCCATTACCCGCTTCCCTGGGCTGAAAAACGATCCGGCCACCATGCCGCAGCCTAATTCCGACTGGCGCTGGGGGATTGTCGCTGTCGGTTCGGACGGCGTTTCTCGCTACAGTGAATTGCAGCGCGGCGCGTCTGCCACGGTGAAAAACTTCACGATTCGTCAGGACGATCGCGGCATTTACATGGTAGTCATGGGCACGCCGTCGCAAATGCAGAAGATCAAGTGGGATCAGGCTTATTATTCCCTTTACCGCTATCCGTGGATGGCTGATTTCACCGGCGTCTGGCCGGAAGGCAGCCAGCCTGGCGCACCGAACCCAACCGCTAACGGTTCTCGTCACGCCAACGGCGGCGGCTGGGTATCCAACGCAGCCAATGTCGCCCCTACCGCGTACGTCGGGCCTTACGCTCGCGTCATCGGCGGGACGGTGAGGGATAACGCCAGAATTGAAGATCGTGCGACGATTCTGAGCGGAACGGTGGAAGGACGCGCCGTTGTAGGCGGCCTGACGGTGCTACAGGGCAATACCGTGGTACGCGATAACGCGCGGCTGCATACGGTCTTCATGGGGCCGGGAGCGTTTGAGCGCGGCATTGTGCTGTCAGGCAATGCGCAGATGCGTGGAGATGCGGAAATTCGCGGAACTTCTGCGTCGCAGGGCGTGTTCTATGGCTTTATTGATGAAAATGAAGTCAGAAGCAGCGCAGCCGGTGCTTACCTGACCGAAGCCGTGCCAGAAGTGACGGCCGTTCCGGTCTACAGCACGAAGTAATCTCACCACAAAAAAGGGATCCGAGAACCACGTTACGTTGATTCTCGGATCCCCATAAATACACAGGCCGCCATGATGGCGGCCTGTTTGCATAGCACAGACTCTTAGAACAGTGCGCCGGGCGGCACGTCTTTATAAGTATTCAGGTAAGCCGCCAGCATTTTTTTAAAGAAGTTACGCACTTTTTTCACCTTGGTTTGACTTAATTCGTTATTTTAATGACGCGATGGAATGACTTTTTAGCGATGACTTGTCTTAATGGCAGTGCCCCGCTTTATGGTGATGAATTGTACACCCTTGTTGAGTAAAAGCACATTTTTTTGTGACGCAAGTCACACAATAAAATTCATCTGCCCCCTCCCCCAATCCACCCTATACCCACGCTGATTTTCTTTTGTTGCGAAGCATTACCATCAGTGACCAATACGCCGCTGGCTATGCTATGCTCATGATGAAAGACGAAATTTTAGTCACTGTCCGTTATCAATTGAGCGCCATTCACTGTCGGTTAGCACACTTTTTCGCGCACAGTCACCACGGTTTCGCCATTGGTTATTCGCTGATGAAGGCCCGTTCCGACCCCCATGGAAACCTGGAAACTTAACCTCTTCTCTGCCTGGCTGGGATGTTTTTTCACCGGGCTGGCCATGAGCCAGATATTACCCTTCTTGCCGCTGTACATTGAGCAGCTTGGCGTTCACTCGCACGAGTCGCTAAGCCTGTGGTCCGGTTTGATCTTCAGTTCGTCTTTCCTCGTCTCAGCCGCCGTTGCGCCACTGTGGGGAAGCCTCGCCGACCGTAAAGGACGAAAGCTCATGCTGCTGCGCGCCGCACTCGGCATGGCGATCGTGATGTCGTTGCAAGGGTTGGCAACCAACGTATGGCACCTGTTCATCCTGCGCACGCTCATGGGGCTGACCTCTGGGTACATTCCCAATGCGATGGCGCTGATTGCCTCACAGGTTCCGCGTGAAAAAAGCGGCTGGGCGCTGGGCATGCTATCGACCGGACAGATCGCAGGCGTCATTCTCGGCCCCCTATTCGGCGGCTTTATGGCCGACTACATCGGGCTGCGCATCGTCTTTTTCATCACCGGTGGCATGCTGTTTACCAGCTTCCTGATTACGCTTTTCGCGATTAAAGAGAGCGTGGTTAAAGTCACCAAAGAGAATCGGCTCAGCGGAAAAGCCGTCTTCGCGTCGCTGCCGTATCCGGCGCTCATCATCTGTCTGTTCATTACGACAATGATGATCCAGATGGCGAACGGCTCCATCAGCCCCATCCTGACCCTGTTCATCCGCGATCTGGCTCCCGGCACCGACAATATTGCCTTTATCAGCGGCGTGATTGCCGCGATTCCCGGCGTGTCCGCCCTGCTATCCGCCCCGCGACTTGGCCGTTTAGGCGACCGGATCGGCGCACATCGCGTCCTGATCGCCGCATTGGCGATCAGCGTACTGCTGTTCCTCGTCATGGCGATGGTACAAAGCCCTACACAGCTCGGCATCCTGCGCTTTCTGCTGGGCTTTGCCGACGGCGCACTGATGCCAACCGTGCAGGCGCTGTTGGTCAAATACAGCAGCCAGCAAGTGACAGGGCGCATCTTCGGCTATAACCAGTCATTCATGTATCTGGGCAACGTACTGGGGCCGCTGGTGGGTTCCGGCGTGTCCGCCCTGATGGGCTTCCGCTGGGTTTTCGTCATCACCGCCGTTCTGGTGCTGTGCAATACGCTACAACTCTTTTTCGCTTTCAGGAAACCACGCGGAAAGGGATAACGATCCGGCCAGCGACGGATATTTCGTGAAAACTGCATGCTTCATTGCAAAATGAAGCATGCGGTCACAAAACTGACATGACGATTCCCTATGCTCCGACAATACTTCTGTCAAATCGCCCCATATCAAAGAGCTAATCCCATGAAACACACGTTGTTAGCACTGCTGGTTGCCGGATTTTTGCCGTTCAGCGTTCAGGCCGAAGGTGAGAAAGTGACGCGCTATGTCGTCACCTTCCCAGCCAGCGAACGCGTTGCGTATCAGGGCAAATTCGCCCAGAACTTCCCCAACGGTCTGCCTGTCGGTATTGGCTCCGGCCTCTATTTCACCGGTAAACAGGGCGACGATCTGATGTTCACCACCGTCACCGATCGCGGCCCGAATGCCGATGCACCGCTGGTCGGTGAGAAAGAAGCCAAGATCTTCGCCAGCCCTGATTACGCACCGCTGATGATGGATATTCGGGTCAGCGCAAAAGCCGCCGAGGCGATCAATCCGCGCCCGCTGCACGATGCCGAGGGCAATATCACCGGCCTGCCGCTGCCCGCGGATGTTATCGGTACCACCAACGAAGTGGCGCTGAACGATGCGCTGCAACCGCTCAGCACCAGCCAGCGCGGGCTGGACACCGAAGGGATTACGCCGGACGGCAAAGGCGGCTTCTGGCTGTGTGACGAATACGGTCCGTTCCTGATCCACGTTGATGCCAGCGGGAAGATCCTGCAAAAATTCGGGCCGACGCCTGCGGGCAGCGAGCATTCGGTCGCCAGCGGTTTACCAAATATCATCAAGTGGCGTCAGCCGAATCGAGGTTTTGAAGGGCTGACCCGCCTGCCGGACGGCACGATCGTCATGGCCGTGCAAAGCACGCTGGATATCGACGGCAAAAGCAAAAACAAAGCGCAGTTTACGCGTCTGGTGATGTTTAACCCGGAAACCAAAACCAGCCGCATGGTGGGCTACCCCATCAACATCGACAGCTATAAGAAAGCGAAGGATGCCAAGATTGGCGATATCGTCGCGCTGGATAATCAGCGTATTCTGCTGGTCGAGCAAGGTGCGGATAAAGACAAGCAAATGCAGAACCGCATCTATCTGGTCGATCTCAGCAAGGCAAGCGACCTGACACCGTTCGATGCTGACGGTAAATCGCCGGAGTTTGACGATCTCGCCCAGTTGGAAAAACGCGGCATTACGCTGGCGAGCAAGCAGGAGCTGGTGGATCTGCGTAAGCTCGGCTGGCAGCAGGAGAAAGTGGAAGGTCTGGCGCTGGTCGATAAGCAAAGGCTGGCCGTTATTAACGACAACGATTTTGGCCTGCAATCCGTGCTGCAATCCCCGGTGAAAGCGAAAGATAAGGCGGACGACTATCAGGTTACTGCCGATGGCAAACTGACGCGGGACGGCAAGGCGGTCGAGACGACGTTAGCCATCAAACCGTTGGAGAAGCCAGAAGCCGATAACGAACTGTGGGTGATCACCCTGCCACAGCCGATCAGGTAGTCTTCTGTGAAATGGCTTCCACCGGAGACAGGGAAGCCACTGTTCAACACCCTCAGGTCAACGCGTTCAGGCGTGCTCGAACCAGTCGCTATTCTGTTGCGCAATCGGCGTGATCGAATAGATCATTTCCTGCAAATGTTCACGAATCGCTTTTTCGGCAGCATCAGGATCGCGCGCTTTCAGGGCGCTAAAAATCAGGTAGTGCTGTTGGATCAGGCTAGGCGGTGGTGAAACCTGGCTCAGGCTGAGAAAACGTACGCGGTCCATCGTCGCTTTAATCGATTCGATGGTTTCCCACGCCAGCGGACAGTTGGCAATCTGCGTCAGAAGCTGATGGAAGCTGTCGTCAAGGCTGAGAAATTCGCGTACCTGATCATTCTGCGCGGCCAGTTCCTGACGGCGTAAGTTGTGCTCCAGCGTAAGCAGCTGTTCTTCCGTCACCATTTCTGCCGCCCGACGCACAATCGCACACTCCAGAGCTTGACGGATAAAGCGGGCATCCGCCACGCGCTGTTCGGATATCTTCATCACAAACGTGCCGCGCTGCGGCATGATCTGCACCAGTCCAGCCTCTGCCAGCTTGATAAAAGCCTCTCTGACCGGCTGGCGGGAAACGTCAAAACGCACAGAAATTTCTTTTTCAGACAGCAGTTTACCCGGCGGAATATTGCATTCCACAATGTCTTTGCGCAGTACGCGATAAATTTGCTGGTTTACTGGTTCGTTGTTGTTGATCTGAAAAGAGGTGTCCATGCCGCTGTGCTTACCCGAGAAATTTACCGCTTATGATACACGCTTAGCGCGGTGAGTGTCAGTGTTACAACGCCTGTCGTGGTGAGATCGGGGACACAGGGCAAGGCATCGTCGGCACTCGCCTCATCCTGTGTTGTTTTATGATTCACAGCTATCTTATGCAGTTACGCGACGGCTACCGCCGTCGCGCTTTCATATCACCAGTTGGTATCCTGCAATGTTTCCTTCACGCCTTTCGCTAATAGCGACAGGTAGTGCTGCGTCACCGCATCAACAAAGACAGGGTTCTTCGGTAAGTCTTCACCAAAAATCGCCGTCAGCGTCAGCAGCGCCGCAACTCGGCTTTCGCCTTCCGGGCTGCGTTGCACCGTTTCAGCGATCAAATCTTTCAGTGGATCGCTAATTTCAATCGGTTTTCCTTGCTCATCCACGCCGCCCACATAGCGCATCCACCCTGCCACGCCGAGCGCCAGCGCATCAAAACGGCTGCCGCGTGCCAGATGCCAGCGGATCGAATCCAGCATCCGCTGTGGCAGTTTTTGCGAGCCGTCCATCGCAATTTGCCAGGTGCGGTGTTTTAACGCACGGTTGCGATAGCGATCCAACAGCGCATCCGCATAGGCGGCGAGATCGACACCCTGTGTACGCAGCGTCGGAGCCTGTTCACGCAGCATCAGATGATGCGCCGCCGCGACCAGGTCGCTGTCCTGCATGCACTCGCTGATATGCTGGTAGCCAGCAAGGTAGCCCAGATACGCCAGAAACGAGTGGCTGCCGTTCAGCATACGCAGCTTCATTTCCTCAAACGGCAGCACATCCTGTACCAGCTCCGCACCGGCTTTTTCCCACGCGGGACGACCGTTGACGAAGTTATCTTCAACCACCCACTGGAAGAACGGTTCACAGGCAATGCCAGCGGGATCGACGACGCCCAACTGTCCCTGAATTGTCTCCAGCGTTTCTTCGGTGATAGCCGGAACAATTCTGTCTACCATCGTGGACGGAAAGGTGACGTGCTGTTCAATCCAGCGCGCCAGTTCGATATCCTGCAGCTCGGCCAGTTGCACGATCACGTTGCGCGTGACGTGCCCGTTTTCCGGCATATTGTCGCAGGACATCACGCTGAATGCCGGTAGCTGGCGTTCCCGTCTGCGTTTGATCGCAGCCAGAATCACACCGGGCAGGGAGCGTGGTTCTGCGGGTAACCCCAGATCGTGGCAAATCAGCGGATGTTCACTATTTAACTGCCCCGTCGCCGGATGGTGGCAATAGCCTTTCTCCGTGACGGTAATCGACACAATGGCGATATCCGGCGCGCTCAGCGCCTCCAGCACCGCCTCGATACCTTCGACTTCCGCGTGCAACGCGCGGGTTGCCACGCCGATGACCCGGCTATTCCAGCCGCTGTCCGCCATTTCGGAAACCGACCACAGCAAATCCTGCTGGCGAATGGCTTCAATCTGCTGCTCGCCGCCAATCAGGTTAATTTCGCAATAGCCCCAGTTGCTACCGTGTTCCGCTGCCAGCTTATCGGCACAGACCGCCTGATGCGCCCGGTGGAATGCGCCAAAGCCAATATGCGCAATACGTGTTTTTAGCTGACTGCGGTCGTAACGCGGCACCACAACCTGCGGTTTAAGAGTAGAAAATTCACTGATACTCATCGTTATCCCTGATAGGTGATTCAAAAAATATGTCTGTGCCCTAAATGATTCGAGTTGCAGACAGGTCAACTCATCTGCAACTCGAACAATGACAATCTGAACGTTACGCCGCGTCTTCTAATGCATCCAAGTCACGGTCTTTCACTTCCGGCATACAGATAGCTGCAAATAAACCGATCACAGAATAAGCAATCATCATCGCGACAATCGGCCACCAGGAACCGGTCATGTTGCAGAAAATACCCGCTAACACCGGACCAAAACCAACGGCAACAAGACCACCGGTTTCTTTGGCAATCGCCATTTGCGTAAAGCGGCTGCGTCCACCGAATATTTCCGCCATGGTGATGTTTTCCAGCGCAAATAATCCCAGTACCGCGAAGTTATGAATAATGATAATGCTGACGACAATCACGTTAACGCTATTCTCTTTATCAACGATAAGAGACAGCATTGGGTAGGCTAACAATATCGCCGAGATATTCAGAATAATATATGGTACGCGGCGACCAATTTTATCCGAGAGCCATCCTAATAATGGAATGGTGATGAAACCAATAATGGAGCTGATCATCAATGCATCGGTCGGAATAGATTTATTGAACAAGAGCGTTTGGACTAAATATCCCGCGAGGAAGGTCTGAATTAATCCTGAATTTCCCGCCTGTCCGAAGCGTAATCCTGTTGCCAGCCAAAACGCCTTGCTTTTGAACATGGACAGTACTGATTTTTGTTCGCTTTGCTCAACCACCAGAGCAGGTGACGGCTCTTCAGTACCCGAGACATCATTACTCACTTTTTCGAAAACCGGGCTTTCTTTCAGGTTCATACGCAGCCAGATCGCGAAGATCATCACGACTACGCTGGCCAGGAACGGTACACGCCAGCCCCACGCCAGCAACTCTTCTCTTGAGAGGGCAAAAAACATGACGGCCCAGATAGCCGTAGCACTGAGCGTGCCACAGTTGGTACCCATTGCAACCAGTGAGGAAATAATCCCACGTTTCCCTTTCGGCGCGTATTCAGCCAGCATGGTACCGGCACCGGAAATCTCGGCACCCGCCCCTAACCCCTGCACGATACGCAAGGTCACCAGCAAGATGGGCGCGAAAATACCAATCTGTGCGTAGGTCGGTAGTACGCCAATTAACGTGGTACAGATCCCCATCATGGTAATGGTGATAAAGAGTACTTTCTTTCTACCGATGGAGTCCCCCATACGGCCGAAAATAAAGGCACCGACGATACGTGCGACATAACCAGCACCGTAGGTTCCCATTGCCAGGATAAGCGCCATTGCCGCTGATTGTTCAGGGAAGAATATTTCATGGAAGACCAATGCCGCACCGAGCGAATACAATTGGAAATCCATGAATTCTAATGCAGTGCCCAGCCAGCCGGACACCGCCGCCTTGACTAAATCCGAGGTACTTCTTACAGGCTTATCTTGTCCAGATGCTATTTGCGTATTCATATATATACTCTCGACGATTTGTAATTATGGTAGAGCACAGTAAGTAAAATTACCGTTCATCATGGTGTCGCAATCCACTCCAGCCCGTTATTAATGGTCTGGAGTGATTAAGAGAGAAATAATTACTTCAAAGGAATCATTATATTATTATGTAGCCGATATAGTTTTTCCTTTTATACATCCCCTGTTGCCAATAACGTGTCATGCATCATTAAATGTCAGCAGGACTTTGCAGCAGCGTTTTTGATCTTTTTCAAAAACTTCAATTGCCTGTACAACCTCCTGATAATCAAACCGGTGGGTAATCAGTTTTGCCGGATCGATGCGTTTTGCTTTCAGCCACTCAATCACGATTGGGAATTTGTTGGCATTCAAGCGCGATGAGAAAATGGAAATCTCTTTGCTGGTTATTCCCTGTTGGCTGACCTGACAAGGCTCGCTGGAAAAGCCCATGATGGCGATGCGTGCCGCAGGAGAAGCAATCGTAATCGCTTCCTGCAAAATAGACGGATGGCAGGCAGCGTCAATAATCAGCGTAGGCTTGATATTCAGCGCTTCCAGCTCGTCTTTTAATGACAGCGATGCGTTGTTAATGACCCTGTCCGCGCCGCTGCGTAATGCCATATCCAGACGTTCAGAAATGCGATCGACGACGATGACTTCCTTCACGTTGAACACGCCTTTCAGTACCTGAACCGAGGTCAACCCCATCGGTCCCGCACCATAAATCAGCGCGACATCCTGCTCCGTCGGCTTCACCTGTGCGGTCACGTTGGCGGAAATCGTGAAGGGCTCGACCATCACGGCAAACTCATCAGGAATCTCATCCGGGATGATGTGCGCGTTCTTCGCCGGTACGGCAGCGTACTCGCTGAACCCGCCGTCACGATGCACACCCAACACCACCAGCGAAGTACAGACGTTCGGCTTGCCGATTGAGCAAGGGTAGCAGTGGCCACAGCTCACTACCGGGTCGACCGAGACGCGTTCGCCCAGGCGGGATGCTTCCACGCCCTCACCCACTGCCTCAATCACGCCGAAAAATTCATGCCCGATCACGCGCGGATATTTGGCAAAAGGGTTATGCCCGCGATAGATGTGGCTGTCCGAGCCACAGATACCGGCCAGCTTTACCTTTACCCGAACTTCACCTGCCGCTGGCTGTGGAATAGGACGCTCTTCAATCACCAGCGAATTCGGCTGCTGTATCACAATGCTTTTCATATTTTGGCCTCTGATTACCTATTCCACTCTTACCAGTTCCACAACGTGCCGTCTTCCAGACGGGCAACCGGCAGATAAGCGGGGTCATAGGGGTATTTGGCCGCCAGCTTTTCATCAAACTCAATGCCTAGACCCGGTTTTTCGCCTGGGTGCATGTAGCCGTTATCGAATGTCCAGTTATGCGGGAACACTTCCAGCATTTGCTCCGAATAACCCATATATTCCTGTACGCCGAAGTTTGGCACCCAGAGGTCAAAATGCAGCGCCGCCGCCATGCAAATAGGCGACAGATCCGACGGCCCGTGTGAACCGGTGCGCACCTGATAAAGCGAGGCAAAGTCGGCGATGCGACGCATGCCGGTAATCCCGCCCGCGTGGGTAATCGTGGTGCGGATGTAGTCGATCAGCTGTTCTTCGATCAGCTGTTTGCAATCCCAGATGCTGTTAAAGACTTCACCCACCGCAATCGGCGTAACCGTGTGCTGACGGATTAAACGGAAGCACTCCTGATTTTCCGCAGGCGTTGGGTCTTCCATCCAGAACAGACGATAGTCTTCAATGCTTTTACCAAAGCGCGCCGCTTCAATCGGCGTCAGGCGGTGGTGCATGTCGTGCAGCATGTGCTCGTTGAAGCCAAACTTGTCACGCACCGCTTCAAACAGCTTAGGCGTGAAATCGAGGTATTTTTCCGTCGACCACAGTTGCTCTTCCGGCAAGTTGCCTTTCGTCGCCGGCTCATACGCCAGCCCTTTGCCTTTCGCCATGCCGTAGGTGGTTTTCATACCCGGCACGCCGCACTGTACGCGAATCGCCTTGAAGCCCTCATCGCGATGCTTGGCGTAATCGTCCAGCACTTCATCAATCGAGTGGCCCGTGGTGTGGCAATACACCATGACGCCCGTGCGCGATGCACCGCCCAGCAGTTGGTAGAGCGGCATGTTGGCGGCTTTGGCTTTGATGTCCCACAGCGCGGTATCGACTGCCGAAATGGCAGACATCGTCACCGGGCCACGACGCCAGTACGCGCCTTTGTAGAAATACTGCCAAATATCTTCGATCTGGTGTGCATCGCGGCCAATCAGCTGCGGACACACATGATCTTTGAGGTAAGAGGCGACCGGCAGCTCACGCCCGTTGAGCGTCGCATCGCCGAGGCCGGTTAATCCGCTATCTGTCGTAATTTTCAGGGTGACAAAGTTCCGTCCCGGGCAGGTGACAAACACTTCAGCGCTGACAATCTTCACGTTACTTATCCTTCTGTGCATGTAGCCATTCGTTTATGCTGACTACCATACAAGTATATTAATCGAGATAATTTGAATCACCTCACATTTATTCACATTTGCAACATTTATCTAAAACCCATGAAGGTCGGGAAGAGAAACCGAGGTGCGCCGAGGGAGGAAAACGTAGCGAGATAAAGGATAGGTGGCGGTTCAGGCGGTCAATGCATTAGGGATTGGGCGCACACGGAGCATGTTCTCCGTTGCGTTGCACGCGCTGGATATCCGCGCCTTTTGAACAAGGAAGCGCCCTACCGGACGGACTCGCTGTTGTAGTCTTGCAGGAAATCCAGAAACAGACGCACCATGGGAATGTTCGTGCTGCGCTTTAGATAGCTAATGGCGAAAGTCCTTTTCAGTTGCTCTTCCAGCGGAATAACCGCGACGTCGTAAGCGGTCAGGCTTTTCGCGACAGACGAACAGAGGAAGACCACGCCGGACAGGTTGATCACCAGATCCATAATGATGTCCATGTTGCTGCATTCACGAAAGTAGCTGGGATTGATGCCCTGCCGAGTGAAAGATTCAGAAACAGCGGCGTGTTCCCCCGTCCCTTTCTGCGGCACGATCAGCTTTTCTTTTACCATCTGCGGCAAGCTGAGCATCTTACTGTCGGCAAGCGGGTGCGACCTTGCCATCACCGCAACAATGTCATCGATCTGACAAATGGTGTGGTGAAACAACGGATCGTTCAGGTATTCATCAAAAGGCGTCGAGAAAGACAGGTGGATCTCACCATTGCGCACCCTTTCCAGTAAATCGGTGCTGACGCCGTCAATGAAAGAGATATCGATATTGGGATAGGCTTTCTGAAACAGGTTAAACATATTGTAGTGAGCCAGACGGTTAAAAATCGGAATCACGCCAACCAACAGCGCACCATCCGTGCTTTCCTCATAGCTGCTGACGAACTGTTCCAGCTCATAATGTTCCTTAATCATCCCCTGAATTTTGTCAGCAAAGATCTTCCCGAATGGCGTCAGAGAAAACTGCCGGGTGGTTCGGTTAATCAGTTTTCTTTCCGTTTCAAGTTCCAGCCGCGCGATCTCCTGCGACAAGAAAGCCTGAGAGATATTCAGCGCCTTCGCCGCTTTAGTGAAACTCCCGACCCGGATGAGTTCCTGATAATAAATCACACGCTTTATACTGAACATTGTTTTATATTACGCATCAACTGTCTCGTTTATAACCACCCATAATGACAATTATAGGGATTTGTAAATAATCAAATGTGATTAGATGCACATTTAATTCATGAGAAATAGCGTTAATAGCAGATATAGTCAACTTATTATCAAGGAGGAAATAATTAATCCCACCAAGCATGATAAACTCATTTTAATAAAGATTATTTAATATTATTTTTACAAACAAAACATCGTTCATCACAAGACAAATAATTTACATCTCTCTAACAAAAGGACTTAAGATATGGATTATTCGAAAACAGCAAAAATAGGATTAGCAACCTTGGCAATGATGAGTACTACCGCAATCAATGCGGCACAGAATCAACATGAAATCACCGTAAAGCAGGAAACCACCTCGGTGAAGTTAATCTCTGACGTCGTTTATTCTCAGGTATCGATGCGTGGCTACCCTAACGTCGCATTAAAAATGGATATCCTTCAGCCTGAAGCGAAAACCGCGCTTCCGGTCGTATTATTCATTACCGGCGGCGGCTTCATTAACGCCAATAAAGATAATTATCTGCAACAGCGCCTTAGCATTGCCGAAGCCGGTTATGTGGTTGCCAGTATGGAATACCGTGTCGCCCCTACCGTCCTTTTCCCCGCGCCGCTGGAAGATGTAAAATCCGCTATTCGCTATCTGCGCGCTAATGCGAAAAAATTTGGTATCGACGGCCAGCATGCTGCGGTTTTCGGTGCCTCTGCTGGGGGCTATCTGGCCGCCTTTGCTGGGACGACAAATGGCTCAAAAGCCTACGATAAAGGCGATAACCTCGACCAAAGCAGTGATGTCCAGGCCGTCATTGATTTCTATGGCTTATCCGACCTGACGCTTGTCGGTGAAGGTTTCCCTGACGATGTCGTTCAGAAACACGCATCACCTTCCGCGACAGAAGCTATCTGGGTCAACGGCACCGCAGTATTTAATGAAGGGGGCGCGATTACCCGCTATCCCGATAAAGCAGCAGCGGCTAACCCGATTAACTTTATCAGCAATGCCACACCTCCATTTCTAATCATGCACGGCACGAACGATACGGTGGTTTCTCCACGCCAGACTGAAAGGCTGCACCAGGCTCTGACGGCGAAAAATATCGAATCCACCTACTACAGCGTTAAAGGTGCCGAGCACGGCGGGCCACATTGGCTACAGCCTGAAATCATGAAAATTACCGTTGGCTTTCTTGATAAACACCTAAAACCTTAATACCCGTTTACGGTTTTTAGTATATCCCTTTATTATTTTGTTAAACAAACGTTAGTGCCAAATATGCACTAACGTTTTTTATTTGTTACAAAAAAAGTCATTATCCATTTTACCCCCATTTATTACTCACATAAAAAAAGATAATCTGACACACATCAATTATTCGTTTTTATCACAAAAATAAAAACAGCAATTTGCATCCACATAATAGAAACACAATTTCTTAAACGAACGAGAGAAATAACAATGCATTTATAACAAATCGACATTTGTTATATACGGATCTACAAAAAAATAAACGTGACCAACCGCACACTTAACCGTTAATTCCCATGCTCCAATAAAACCACAATAACAACGTGGCCTACTGATTATTTTCATCGTAATAACGGAGCGTTATTCCCTATTAGCGCCACACTGCGAAATATTAATGCTATTGCTGGATTAATCATATCTAGCGTTCGCGCGGCTATCACCCCAATGTGAAGATTTATAATATGGAAGAATTATCTCGCCGTCGTTTTATTGCTTATATGGGGGGAACGATTGCCATTAGTGGGCATATCGGTCTCGCACAAGCGCAAAATGAACCCGAAAAAACGCAGGGTAAATTAGCGGTTAAATATGGCTTATTGCATAACGAAATGCGCTGTATTGGCTGCAAAGCCTGTATCAAGGCCTGTAAAGAGACCAATAACGTGCCCGATGGCGTAACTCGGCTGGATATACTGCAAACCGTCGATATTCCTGCCGTCGAGAAGACTCGCGCCATTAAGCAATTTTTCCGTAAATCCTGTCAGCATTGTGAGAACCCGCCCTGCGTTGCAGTCTGCCCAACGGGAGCCTCCTTCAAAGACGCGCTCACCGGTATTGTCGACGTCAACGATAAACGCTGCGTGGGCTGCCGCTACTGCATTGCCGCGTGTCCTTACCATGTGCGTTTCATCAACCCGGTCACGAAAACGGCAGACAAATGTAACTTTTGTCGGGAAACCAATCTGGCCGCCGGAAAGCAACCCGCCTGCGTCGAAATCTGCCCCACCAAAGCCTTGGTATTTGGCGATCTCAACGATCCTGAAAGCAACATTGCCAAGATGATCGCGAGCAACGCGACCTACCGCTCCAAGGTCTATTTGGGCACAGAACCCCAGCTCTACCGTATGCCGGGGAAACGAGGAGCAATCGACAATGCATAATGCCTTCACGTTCGACACGCTGGTATGGGATTGGCCCATCGCCGTTTATCTTCTTCTGGTCGGCATTTCAGCGGGAATGGTGTCGCTCTCAATGCTCCTCAGGCACTACGTTCCCAGCGAGTATCACGGCAGTAATCGCATCATCAAAGCCACAGCCATCGTGGCGCCACTCGCCGTGATCCTCGGGCTGGTGATTCTGATTTTTCACCTGACTCGCCCACTGACCTTTTGGTATTTGATGGTCTTTTACAACCCGACCTCCATCATGTCGCTGGGTGTGATGCTGTTTCAGGTGTATTTCGTCGTGATGCTGTTATGGATCATCACGCTTTATCATGATGGATGGCTGACGCAGCTTGAGGCCGTCTGGCACCGGCCTGCGCTGGCGGCGAAAGCGCGTAAGCTGGCGGCGATGATCGTCAACAAGGCCGCTATAATTGAAAACCTGCTGCTGGTACTGGCGATCCTGCTCGGCTGCTATACCGGCTTTCTGCTATCCGCGCTGAAATCGTTCCCGCTCTTGAATAACCCCGTTCTGCCCGTCCTGTTTCTGGTATCCGGCACCACCTCCGGCATTGCCGTCATGCTGCTGGCCAGTGCGTGGGGGAGCTCGACCTCGGGGCATTCACGCTCTCGGCACTTCATCCACCGCGTAGAAACGCCAGCGGTGTATGCCGAATTGTTCCTGCTGTTCGCGTTCTTTATCGGGCTGCTGCTTGGCGGCGGGCAAAAGGTTGTCGCCGCGCAGACCGCGCTGTCGGGTTTCTGGGGCGGCGTATTCTGGATTGGCATTATCGGCATCGGCATTGTGATCCCATTCATTGCCAATCAGGTGCGCAAGCCTTCCGCCCATTCCGGCAAAGGCCAGCTGATTACGTTAGCCGCCATGAGCCTGTTCGGCGTGTTCCTGCTACGACTGTTCGTGCTTTATGCCGGACAAATGACGGTGGCCTGAATGAATACGTCATGGGTCTTATTCTGGATTGCCTCGGCCACCTTTTTCATGCAATCCCTGGATACCACCATGGTGTATGTCGCCATCCCCGCCATTGCGCAGTCGCTACACCAACCGGTGTTGCATATGGAAACGATCGTGATCGCCTACATTGTCACGGTCGTCGCGTTTACGCCGGCCAATAGCTGGCTGGCGGAACGGCTAGGGGAACGGAAAACCTACCAGATCGCGATTGCCATTTTCACGCTCGGTTCGCTGCTGTGCATGACGGCAACCACACTCGGCAGCTTAAGCGTTTTCCGCTTTATTCAGGGCATCGGCGGTGCGCTCATGCTGCCCATCATCAGAACCGTGATATTGCGCACCACACCGCAGGAGCTGAAATTACGCTTCCTGAATCGGGTAACCTTATTGGGATTACTCGGCACCCTGATCGGCCCCGTTTTCGGCAATATTCTGGTTAGCTTTCTCTCGTGGCAGGCTATTTTCCTCGTTAATATTCCGCTGGCTTTACTCTGCTTTTTTCTGGCAACCCGATATATTCCTGTTGCTACCATAAAAGAGACAGCCCGCACGGGTGCCTATGAAGTCGCCTTTCCCATTTTGATGTTATTTCTCGTGGCCTTCATGTTAACCACTGCCACGAAAAATATATTGCCAACGTTCGTCATGCTATTCCTGTCTTGCAGCACGCTGGGCTTGGTATTTATTTACTATCGGCAGCACCTCATTGCAGAGACGGCATTATTCCCTCGCGCCCTGTTTGGCATCAGAACCTTTTCTGTCGGCGTTATTGGCGGCATTGTGACGCGCACATTACTGGCATCAATTCCTGTCGTATTGTCGTTAATGCTGCAAACGACGCTGGCCTGTAAACCCGTGGAGACCAGCCTGATTCTGCTGCTCTTTTCCAGCGGTGCACTGCTGTCAAAACTGCTGTTCGAACCGCTGGTAAAGCGTATTGGCTACCGTCGGCTGTTAATGCTGACAACCAGCATCACGTCGCTGTGTATCCTCGCTCTGAGCGTTGCCGTGCAAGAGAAATCGATGCCGCTTATCGGCATCATCGCCATGCTGTTAGGCGTGCTGATTTCGACCTTATATTCAGCAGAAAGCACGTTGGCCTTTAGCAACCTGAATAACAGCACGTATCACAGCGGTAATAACCTGCTGACCATTAGCCAATTACTTTCCGTCATGCTCAGTATGACGCTGACGTTTCCGGTATTACGTTTTCTTTCTCAGTTTGAAATCCTCTTCAACCTTAATCATTTCAGCCTGTTGTTTTTATTACTCGGCATTGGCTTACCCCTTTGCTGCCTGATATTCAAGCCCCTCAATAACGACGACGGTTATCACTTTATTCATGGGAGATAGCGTTATTTATGGGAGATAAATTGGTTACTCACCGTATTCATTCAAAAACTACTGGAACTATTGATATGAAAATCTGCTCAGGAATCCTTCCACTCTGCCTGTTATTCGCAATCGGAACCGCAGTTGCGCAAGAGGGGAATTTTAAAGCTGGCACCTATTCCGCCGCGAGACAGGGTATCGGCGGGGACGTCACCGTTACGCTCGATATCGATGCGCAGGGGAAAGTCCTTAAATCGACGATTGATGCCCCGGAAGAAACGCCGGAAGTCGGCGGGGAAGCCGCCATCGAACTCGCCAAAACCATGACCGAAAAGCAAAGCATTCAGGTTGATGGCGTGTCCGGCGCCACGATGACTAGCGGTGCAGTGAAAGAAGCGGCGGAAGACGCGTACTCACAGGCTAAAGCGAATTAATCCCGTTGGTTCTCCACACGCAGCACGACTGCATTGTAAGAATACGAATGACATTAAGGAAAACATCATGAAACGCTTCAGAAAAAGTGTACTCGCGACGCTCTGTCTCTCAATGATGGGCTGGTCTGCTGCACAGGCGGCGGACGCGGCGAAACCGGAAATCCCAAAAAGCGCGGATATCGTTATTATCGGCGCGGGTGCGGCGGGCACGTCGGCAACGATGGCCGCCGCAGAGAAAGGAGCGAAAATCGTCTTACTGGAAAAACAACCCATCGTTGGCGGCACGGGTAACTTTGCCGAAGGCATCTTCGCCGCCAACAGCAGCTTGCAGAAACGTCAGGGGATTGTGGTCACGCCCGATATGGCCTTTAAGACCATCATGGATTACAGCCACTGGATGGCTAACCCCTTCGTGGTGCGCGCTTTCGTCAACCGCTCGGCGGACACGATTGAATGGGTGAAATCGAAAGGCATCAAGTTTGAATACATCGGCCCCGGCGGCCCTGGCGGCATGCTGACCTGGCATGTGATCGACGGCCCCGGCCATGGCCGCCACCTGATCAAGACATTCCACGAGCAGTTTAAAAGCATGGATGTCACCACGCTGGTGAAAACGGCGGGCAAAGATCTGGTCGTGAAAGACGGTAAAGTCACGGGCGTTATCGCACAGGATAGCGACGGCAACACCGTTCAGATAGACGCCAAGGCCGTCATCATCGCGACCGGCGGCTATGCCAACAATAAAGAGATGCTGCAAAAATACGCCGCCTTCCCTGACACCATCATGGTCGGCAACGTCGGTAAAGACGGCGACGGAATTAATATGGCCTGGAAAGCCGGAGCCAAACCGGACGGCCTGGGCCTGCTGCAAGCCTATCGCCCCGGCCTGCCAGACTACGCCCCGAACTCTCACCTGCTAGCCGCCGCGCGTCAGCCCTATCTGTGGGTTGACCAACACGGCCGCCGCTTTACCGATGAATCCAACGTCATCATCTGGCCGCACTCCGGCAACGCGTTGTCAAAAGCGGGCGGCATCATGTACTCCATTTTCGATGAAACCTCCCGTAAGCATTACGTCGAAGACGGCATTGACGTGCCGATTGGTGAATGGGTGATCGCCAATACCAAGCTGACGAAATTTGATAGCGAATTTACGAAGGAAAGTCAGAAAAATCGCGGCTTCGTCTTCAAATCCGCCACCATCGACGGGCTGGCGAAAGAGATGGGCGTTGATGCGGGCGTGCTGAAGCATACGCTGGAAGAAAACAACAAGTTTGCGACGCAAAAGCGGGACGACGTGTTTAACAAAAACATGGATTACCTGCGTCCGGTCAAAACCGGCCCATTCTATGCGGTGAGAATGCAGCCTGCCGCGCTGGGCACACTCGGCGGCGTGAAGATTGACGAGAAAATGCAGGCAATCGATAAATCCGGCGAGGTTATTCCGGGCCTGTACGTCACGGGTAATGATGCTGCTGGCATGTATGGTGACACCTATGACCTGCTGTTAGGCGGCGGCACGTTTGGCTTTGCGCTCAACTCCGGTCGTATCGCAGCAGAAAGCGCCCTCGATTATATGAAGTTCAGCAAGAAATAAGCGCCAGCGCTTAAGCCTGATGCCGATCGTTTGAGCATTGAGATACACGGGGCGACCACCGGGGAAGCATCCCTGTGGTTCCCCTATCCAGCTTTACGAAACGTCAGGTTAAAACGGCATTCGTCGGACATTCCTTCCGGCATTCTGCCGCTTTTCAACGGCAGAATGCCGTGAAAATAGAGCCGCGATTCACCGCCCCAGACCACCACATCGCCATGCGTCAGCGCAACACGCTGCGTTTTATCACTGCGCGCCATGCCGCCAAACAGGAACGTCGCGCTGAGCCCCAGCGAGACGGACACGATTGGCTGATGAAAATCCCGTTCGTTTTTATCCTGATGCAGAGACATGCGCGTGCCGACGTCATAGCAGTTGATCAGACAGGCATCCGGTTCAAAATCAGAAAAACCCGCTTCGCTCGCCGCCTGCTTCGCCAGCCGGGAAAAAACTTCTGGCATGGCGGGCCACGCCTCTCCGCTCAGCGGATCCTGTGCGGTATAGCGATAGCCGCGTTCATCCGTCACCCAACCGAGCGGCCCGCAGTTGCTCATCGCCACCGACATCACAAAGCCGCCCGGCGTCACCATATTCCGCAGCGGCGCACGCGCGGTGACGGCTTTCAGTGCCGCAAGCAACGCCGGAGCATCGTCATAGGCGCGACCACGCAGGACGAGTGCGCCTGGAGCCAGCGTTTCCGTCCAGCGACGCGGTGCTTCATCGGCAAATAAATCAAAATTCACGATGGCGATTCCCCTTGTTGATCCGTAGCTAATTCTTTCTCCACCAATTCTTTCTCCAACAGAGCGCGTTTACGCACGACGCCCCAGCGATAGCCAGATAGTGCGCCGTCATGCCGAACCACGCGATGACAGGGAATCGCGACCGCCAGTCGGTTCGCCGCACAGGCCCCCGCGACAGCGCGCACGGCGACTGGCGATCCAATGCGCTCAGCGACGTCACGGTAGCTCAGCGTTTCCCCAGCCGGAATCGCCCGTAGCGCCTGCCAGACTCGCTGCTGGAATACCGTGCCGCGAATATCCAGCGGCAGCGTCAGCCCAATTGCAGGATCGTCAACAAACCCGACGACCTGCGCCATGCGTTGTTCAAACGCCGCATCGCCGCCGATCAGCAGTGCGTTAGCAAACATCTCCTGAAGCGAGTTGAGCAGAGACTCAGGATCGTCCCCCAGCAGGATCGCGCAGATCCCTTTCTCGCTTTCCGCCACCAGCACCTCACCGAGTGAACAGCGGCCAACGGCAAAGCGGATCGTCATCCCTTTTCCCCGATTCTGAAACGCCGTCGGCGTCATTCCTAAATGTGCGCCCGCTTCGGCATAAAAGCGCCCGCTGGCATCATAGCCCGCTGCGGCAATCGCAGCGGTCACCGTGCCGCTATCAGCCAACTGTTCACGCAGCTGCCGATGGCGATGGGTGCTGGCATACTGTTTTGGCGTCAGACCGGTTATGGCTTTGAACACGCGATGAAAATGGAATGCGCTTATCCCCACGGCCTGAGCCAGCACCGCCAGCGTCGGCTGATGATCCGATTGCTCAATCATCCGGCACGCGTGGGCAATCTGCTGCGCCTGCTGTTCCTGCCGCGAAAGTGTTCCCTGACGGCAGCGTTTACAGGGGCGGAAACCCGCTGCCTGTGCCTCGTCGGCCGTCGCGAAGAACACCACATTTTCACGCCTGGGCTGGCGTGATGCACAGGAGGGCGTACAGTAAATCCCCGTGGTTTTCACCGCATAGATAAAGCAACCGTCAGCCGCTTGATTGCGCGTCACTACCGCCTGCCAGCGCGAATCGGCATCCTGAAACGGCGTATCACTCAGCATCGTATCGTTACGCATTTGTACACCTCACTCCAATCTCGGCATTACTGCCAATCTTACTATTACTGAAAGTCATGCCATGCGCTAACGCTAAACCGAAGCGACCTTACGCACACGTCCCACTCTTGCTTTTTCATTCAGATCGCCCCGATGTTGATATTTCTGCCGACACCACCGGTTACTTTTTGAACAAATCTGTGATGCAAATAAATGGTACACGGTGAGACTCAGTTTTTTTCTGCAATCAGGGGGCGATATGAGCGGCAGTAAAGTTCACTGGAATGGCGGTTTGCATGACGATGCGGTGCAGATTATGTCACGCGGCGGGGGAATCATCGTTTCGCCAACCAAAGTGGGTTACATCATCATGGCTTCAGATAAGGCCGGGCTGGAACGAAAATTTGATGCCAAACAGCGCAACCGAAGCAAGCCGGGCGTCGTACTGTGCGGATCCATCGCGCAGTTAAAAGCGCTGGCGCAGCTAAACCCAGAAATCGAGCAGTTATATCAACGCCATTGGGATGCCGACGTACTGCTGGGCTGCATCCTTCCCTGGCACGACAGCGCATTAGTGCGCATCCCCAAAGACGGCTCGAAAGCGCTGATGATGGACGATCGCAAAACCAGCTGTTTCGTGATTAAGTTCGGTACACCGAGCGAAATCCTCACGCGGGAGCTGTGGGAAAAGTACGGCAAATTAACCTTTGCCAGTTCAGCCAATCCATCAGGCAAAGGAAACCGAGGCGAGGTAGAAGGTATCGGTGAACGGATCAGTGCCTTTGCCGATCTGATTATCGAAGCCGACGATTACGTGAAATCTATCCAGCCGAATAAGTCCCATGACACACGCTATGAGCAAGGCGTGATGGTGTCGATGGTGGATACGGACGGTCAGCTAATACCGGAACAGAAAGGAAGACGGAGCGTATATCCGTGCCCGGCGCTGATACGCAAAGGGCTGGATGTGGACAAGGTGATGTCGCTACTGTCTGATACCTTCACCACCTGGGACTATCGCCACGGCGAGTATTATTAACGCGTAACAGCGGCATAACCTGCCGCTGAAATCTCCGTTCTGGCAGATCCCACGATAGTGTGTAATCCCCTCGCCACGTCTTGCTTTTTCATCCGAATAGCCCTTTCCACATGGCGCGCCATGCGGCAATCTCCTATGCTCGTTTTCTGCCCTTTGCATTCTCATCACGGAAGCCGTTTATGCCATCCCATCCGCCGTTGGATTTCACGCAGCAGGCCAAAACCCATCTCAGCGCCATCAATGCGCGCTGGGCCAGCCTGATCGAACAGATTGGCGACTGTCGCCATCAGACCGCGCCACATCGGGAACCTTATGAGGCACTGATGCGTGCCGTTGCCTATCAGCAGCTAACGACGCGTGCCGGAGATGCGATGGTCGCAAAACTCCTGCGGGTACATGGCGATGTCTTTCCCACCCCGGAACAGATACTGGCCTGCTCCACCGACACGCTACGGCAGTGCGGTTTTTCCGCCCGCAAGGCGGATACGCTGCACGACATCGCACAGGGTGCGCTGAGCGGCCTGGTGCCCAGCCTCGAACAGGCCGCAGAGAGGGATGACGACACGCTCATTCAGCAGTTGACATCGCTCAAGGGGATCGGACGCTGGACGGTCGAAATGTTTTTGATTTATTCGCTGGAACGCACCGACATCATGCCGCTCGACGATCTCGGTATCCGGCAGGGGTTACGCTATGTTTATGATTTGCAAGACATGCCGAAACCGCGCGATTTGCAGGCACTGAGCCTGCGCTGTCGCCTTATCGCACGGTGGCATCCTGGTATTTATGGCGAGCGCTTGAGCTACCGGCGTATCAGAGCTTTAAGCTGACACACCGGTAACGCGCAGCATTACCGCAGGCGAGTTAGCGCAGGCGAGAACTGGTCGATACCTGCTGAACGTGACGACGGCGATTCATAATGCGCTCCCGCAGCGTATCGTAGGCCCAGTTATACACCACGGTGTACGGCAGGAAGAACAGGAAGAAGCCGATCTCCACCATCAGCGCCTGCCACAGCGTGACGTTCAGCATCCACGCCGCCAGCGGCAGACCAATCAGGATAAAGCCGCCTTCAAACCCCAGCGCGTGAGCGATACGAATTGGCAGCCGACGCTTAACACGGTCCGCAGGCCACAGGCGATCGAATATCGAGTTATAGATCATGTTCCAGATCATCGCGACGCTGGACAGCATGATGGCCAGTGCCCCCATATCGAAGAGCGGCTTATTCAGCAGCCAGGCGCCCGCTGGCGCACAGATCGTCAACGCGATCAGTTCAAAGCCCACCGCATGGTATACACGTTCACGTAAGGTTTTGCTGATTTTGTTCTGCATAACACATTCACTTTTATTTATTGCACGTTGCTGGTCAATTTTCGCCATGACCATGGATGGCATCGTATTACGGCCTTATTTTCATCGCATAAGGTGGTAGAGTACAGTTAGATTCCATCGATAAAAACGATATACTCGTCATACTTCAAGTTGCATGTGCGTTGGCTTTCCTCGCTCACCCCAGTCACTTACTGATGTAAGCTCCTGGGGATTCACTGCGTCGCCGCCTTCCTGAAACTCGAATTATTTAGGGTATAGATAAAGATGCGATATTCACCGGAATCCCTGCTGGCTTTTGTTACTACCGTTGATGCGGGCTCGTTTTCCGCCGCCGCACGGCGATTGCATAAAAGCCAGTCCACCATCAGCGCGGCCATCGCCAATCTGGAAGCCGATCTGGGGCTGACATTATTTGATCGCTCCGGTCACCAGCCGGTGCTCACGCTGGCGGGCAGAAAAGTGCTTTCTCACGTACAGGCGATCTTATCCGCCAGCGAAGAGCTGGATGGGCTGGCGATCCGTCTGGCCGACCATATTGAACCCCGTCTGACGTTTGTGCTGTCCGATATCTGGCAAGCGCCTCACTACGAACTCGTGCTTCAACGTTTCGCCCAGCATTTTCCTGATATTGAATTTGAATGCCTGATTGCGGAAGGTGATGACGTGATCGATCTGCTGCAAATGAACCGTGCGCATGTCGGGCTAGTGCGCGCCCAGACAGATTACCCGCCCGATATTGCCGCCGCGCGTTTGCAGATTAAGACCGACATGGCCATCTTCGTGTCGGCAGCACATCCGCTGACAACGGAAAAAACCGTGACGCGCAGCCAGCTGGCGACCGTCCGCCAGCTCTATCTCAATACCTATAAACGCAGCGATCGGCTGCAACCGGAAGGGATCGTCTGGTCTGCCCCGTCCTACCTGATGCTACTGGAAATGGCACAGCAGGGGCACGGCTGGAGCATTCTGCCACGCTGGCTGGTGGCGCAATACGACCAGCAGAAACTGGTCGAGCTGCCTGTGGCGGGCTGGCCGCAGTGGATTGACGTGGACGTTGTCTGGTCCAAACCTCATCCCCCCGGCCCGGCAGGACTGTGGATGATCGACAATCTCCTTGCCCAACAAGAGACTACGCCGCCATAACTCCGTTACTGGATTGGCAACATTACATCTGTCATCACATCGGCCACCGCACCGTGGCTTTTGTGATCGGTCTGTTTTTTCATGAAGCGATAAAAAGCCAATAACGGTTTCTTTATATCGCCAACGAATAACATTAAAGATGAAGTGGTTATTATTTTTAATCCCACCGTTTACTTTACTTAATTAAGCCAATTAAAAGAGGAATATTTTCACGTTAAATCGCGTGCCGTTTCCCGTGGCATCCGCATACAGGAAAGCTATGCAGCGTCGCCGTTCCGCGTGTCTGCTACGGGTAAAAAATAACACGCACATCATTATTATTGTGATGTACCAAAGTGGTACTTCCCGACAAAAAACCATACTATTATGGCGATTACTACTTTTGTATTCGAGACATCCCTGTAGTGCTGCGGTAATACGCCTTAATAATAAGATGCTGAATCCTATAAGGTGAAAATTTACTAATTGATGCAATTGCAAGTGAGAAAAAAATGTCGAATAAACCCTTCTATTACCAAGATCCGTTTCCACTCAGTAAAGATGACACCGAATATCGCCTGCTGAGCAGCGACTTTGTCTCTGTCGCACAGTTTGAAGGTCAGGACATCCTGAAGATCGAGCCAGCCGCGTTGACCCTTCTGGCCCAGCAAGCCTTCCACGATGCCTCTTTCATGCTCCGCCCCGCTCACCAGCAGCAAGTTGCCGATATTCTTAGCGATCCGGAAGCCAGCGAAAACGATAAATACGTTGCCCTGCAATTCCTGCGCAATTCCGAAATTTCCGCCAAGGGTATTCTGCCGACCTGTCAGGATACCGGTACGGCGATCATCGTCGGTAAAAAAGGCCAGAACGTCTGGACTGGCGGTAATGATGCCGAAGCGCTGTCTCAGGGCGTGTACAACACGTTCGTTGAAGACAACCTGCGCTACTCGCAGAACGCCGCGCTGGATATGTACAAAGAGGTTAACACCGGCACCAACCTGCCCGCACAGATTGACCTCTACAGTACCGAAGGCGAAGACTATAAATTCCTGTTCGTCACCAAAGGCGGCGGTTCTGCCAACAAGACTTATCTGTATCAGGAAACCAAAGCGTTGCTGACGCCGGGTAAACTGAAAAGCTTCCTGATCGAGAAAATGCGCTCGCTGGGCACCGCGGCCTGTCCGCCGTACCACATCGCGTTTGTGATTGGCGGTACCTCGGCAGAAACCACGCTGAAAACCGTTAAACTGGCGTCGACCAAGTACTACGACGAACTGCCGACCGAAGGCAACGAGCACGGTCAGGCATTCCGCGACGTTGCGCTGGAACAGGAAATTCTGGAAGCCGCGCGCGATCTGGGTCTGGGCGCGCAGTTCGGCGGGAAATATTTTGCGCACGACGTGCGGATTATCCGCCTGCCGCGCCACGGCGCATCTTGCCCAGTCGGTATGGGCGTGTCCTGTTCCGCTGACCGTAACATCAAAGGCAAGATCAACCGCAAGGGCGTCTGGCTGGAGCAGTTAGAGCAGAATCCGGGCAAATACATTCCTGAACATCTGCGTGAAACGGGCGAAGGCGATGCGGTTAAAATCGACCTGAACCGTCCGATGGCCGAGATCCTGAAAACGCTGTCGCAGTATCCGGTATCCACCCGTCTTTCCCTGACCGGCACCATCATCGTGGGTCGTGATATTGCTCACGCCAAGCTGAAAGAACGTCTGGATAACGGCGAAGGCCTGCCGCAGTACATCAAAGATCACCCGATCTACTACGCGGGCCCGGCGAAAACGCCAGAGGGCTACCCATCCGGCTCGTTAGGCCCAACGACCGCTGGCCGTATGGATTCCTACGTCGATTTACTGCAGGCCAACGGCGGCAGCATGATCATGCTGGCAAAAGGCAACCGCAGCCAGCAGGTGACCGACGCGTGCCATAAACACGGCGGCTTCTACCTCGGCAGCATCGGCGGCCCGGCAGCGATTCTGGCGCAGAACAGCATCAAGAGCCTGACCTGCGTGGAATACCCGGAGCTGGGAATGGAAGCCATCTGGAAAATCGAAGTCGAAGATTTCCCAGCCTTTATTCTGGTCGATGATAAAGGCAACGATTTCTTCCAGGTGATTCAGAGCGCCAAGTGCGTGAAATGCGGTTAACCAAGTCCTGTTGTAATTAGGGGGGTTAGGGAATATTTCGTGTGCGATAACAATCGGTATTTTCATGCAGATTCTCTGCACGCACCCGACAAGGAGCAGCCAATCGCCGCTGCTCCTTGACCTCAGGCTTTTTGGCGGAACGGGGTCGCTACGCGATGCCTTCACCGCCAGAGGCTTCTTACCGGACCACCAGTGACGCGATGACTCGTCTCATGAATGAGACTCGCCCTTCGGGCCAGCACATGTGCTGTTCAAAAACGTCTCTGACGTTTTTGTCCGACGCGGCACTGGTTTTCGCCGCCTCCATGCGGCTCATCCGGAAAGCCTCTTTCGGTTCAGCCCCTTTTACGCCGCTAAAAATCAGCGATCTTTTTTATCTAAAAGTGATAGCAGTCGAATTAAAAAACATCTTTTTTAATTTTTAGCCGCTTCGCTAGGCGGTGCAGGTTGCCGCTGTCCATTTCTAGTTCTCTTGCGCAAGATGACCAGTTGCCCTCATGGCGTGCCAGCGTTTGTTGGATGATAAGGCGCTGATAGTCGTCCGTTGCCTCCCGCAGGCCGCCGCTGATGAAATACGCGGGTGCCGTGTCAATAGCGCTCGACGCCCCTGCGGCAGCCTGAACAGGCTGGGAGGGAAGTTCGAGATTGAAATGTTCAGGGCCTAACAGCACCTCGCCCGATTCCTGCCCTGCTCTTGCCAGCACAGTGGCACGATAAATAGCGTGTTCCAGCTCGCGCACATTCCCCGGCCAGTCGTATTGTTCCAGTAGCGTGCCCGCATCTGCCGTCAACGCCAGCCGTGCCAGCCCCAGTTGCACGCGGCTGCGCTCGCAGAAGAATCCCGCCAGCAGCGCCACATCCTGACTGCGCTCACGCAGCGGTGGTACAGACAGCGGGAACACGCTCAGGCGGTGGAACAAATCAGCCCGGAAAGCGCCATCCAGTACCGCCTGCCGCAGATCGCGGTTGGTCGCCGCCAGCACGCGCACGTTCACTTTCAGGCTGCTGTCGTCACCCACGCGCTGGAGATCGCCATACTGCAATACGCGCAGCAGCTTCGCCTGTAGCGTCAGCGACAGTTCGCCAATCTCATCCAGAAACAGCGTGCCGTTATCCGCCATCTCAAACTTGCCAGTGCGATGGTGGATCGCACCGGTAAACGCGCCCTTCACATGCCCAAACAGCTCGCTCTCCGCGACCGACTCCGGCAGCGCGGCACAGTTCAGGTATACCAGAGGATGGCTTGCCCGGCTGGAACCACGATGAATCGCTCGCGCCACCAGTTCTTTGCCGACACCGGTTTCCCCCATAATCAGCACGTTCAGATCGGAGCCCGCGACGATATCGACTTCTTTCTTCAACCGCTGCATCGGTTCCGACAGCCCAACCATTTCTTCGACGCTTTCCGCCGCCGGGCTTTCAGCACGGACCGGCGCGGGCAACTGCCGCTCAAGACGCTCCATCAGCAGCGCGTTACTCAGCGCCGCCGCCGCCATCGCCCCCACCAGCCGCAGTTCTTCATCGCTAAAATGATCGAACTGACAGGGATCCATGCCGTCCACGGTCAGTGCCCCGATCAGGTTCTGATTGGCAAACAGCGGCAGGCCGACGCAGGCATGCACCTTAAGATCCTCCTGACTGGGGATCAGGCCGTCATAGGGATCGGGAAGCTGGCTATCCGCCGGAAAACGCACCACGTCGCCCGCGCGGGCAATCGCCTCCAGACGGGGGTGATCGGACAGGCGAAAGCGTCGCCCCAATACGTCCGGTGCCAGACCGTCGATCGCCAGCGGACGGAATAGCTGATTCTCGTAACGCAACAGCGCCGAGGCATCACAGCGCAGCAGCTGGCGCAGGCTGTTGATTAAGCGCTGGAAACGATCCTGATTCGATAGCCCCATTTGCAGTTCGATAGCGATACGGGCAAGGGCGTTAATAGAGAGCGTCATAGTGTGTCCTAATGACAGAACCTGTGTCATTAAGACAATAGATAAAGTATGTCATTTTGACAATCATTATTCATTAAAACCTTATAAATCAATATATTAAAAATTGGCACGCTTCCTGCAATCTCTACAGCATATTCCCGTATACGACTATTGAGGTTTCAGAACATGACGATTCACGTAAAGAACAATATCCACTGGGTTGGACAACGCGACTGGGAAGTCCGTGATTTTCACGGCACTGAATACAAGACGCTGCAAGGCAGCAGCTACAACAGCTACCTGATCCGTGAAGAAAAAACCGTGCTGATCGATACCGTCGATCACAAATTCAGCCGTGAGTTTGTGCAAAACCTGATGGCGGAAGTGGATCTGAACACAATTGACTACATCGTGATCAACCACGCCGAGGAGGATCACGCCGGGGCGCTGAGCGAACTGATGGCGCGTATTCCCAACACGCCAATTTACTGCACCCACAATGCGATCGATTCCATTACCGGTCACCATCACCATCCTGAGTGGAATTTCCACACGGTCAAAACCGGCGACACGCTGGATATCGGCAACGGTAAGCAGCTGATCTTTATCGAAACGCCGATGCTGCACTGGCCGGACAGTATGATGACCTACATGACCGAGGACGCCGTGCTGTTCAGTAACGATGCGTTCGGTCAGCACTATTGCGATGAGCACCTGTTCAATGATGAAGTGGATCAGACTGAACTGTTCGAGCAGTGCCAACGCTATTTCGCCAATATTCTGACGCCGTTCAGCCGCTTGGTGACCGCCAAGATCCACGAAGTGCTGGGCTTCAACCTGCCACTGTCGATGGTTGCAACCTCGCACGGCGTGGTATGGCGCGACGATCCTGCCCAGATCATTCACCTGTATCTGAAGTGGGCAGACAGCTATCAGGAAGATCGCATCACGCTGTTTTACGACACCATGTCCAATAACACCCGCATGATGGCCGACGCCATTGCGCAAGGTATCAACGATGTCGATCCCGGCGTAGCGGTAAAAATTTACAACGTCGCCCGTCACGACAAGAACGAGATCCTGACACAGGTCTTCCGCTCGAAAGGCGTGTTAGTCGGTTCATCCACCATGAATAACGTGATGATGCCGAAGGTCGCAGCCATGCTGGAAGAGATCACCGGTCTGCGTTTCCAAAACAAGAAAGCCTCGGCGTTCGGCAGCTACGGCTGGAACGGCGGCGCGGTAGACCGCGTTCAAACCCGTCTGATGGATGCCGGTTTTGAAACCACGCTGGCGCTGAAAACCAAATGGCGTCCTGACGGTTCCGCGCTGGAGATTTGTCGCGAACACGGTCGCGAAATCGCGCGTCAGTGGGCACTGCATCCGCTGGATGACACGCCTGCCCGTCGCGTCATCTCGCCCGTGAAACAGACCGCTGCGGCACCGCAAGCCACCACCGCCCCGCAGAATGTGAGCGCCCCAGCCGAAAGCGCCTGCGGATGCAATGAAGTCACCGCGCCACAGTCAACCACACAGCCGGCGGCACAGTCAGAAAACGGCTGTATGCAATGCAGCGTCTGTCAGTGGATCTACGATCCGGCACTTGGCGAGCCGATGCAGGATGTCACCCCTGGCACTATGTGGTCGGACGTACCAGACAGCTTCCTCTGCCCGGAATGTGGGTTGGGCAAAGACGTTTTCAATCCGATTCGCTAAGGAGAGGATGATGAAAGATATCGTGATTATTGGCGCGGGCTTTGCCGCCCGCCAGCTCATCCGACAGCTACGCAAGCTGGATGCACACTGCCCTATCCGCCTGATTACTGCCGACAGCGGCGATGAGTATAACAAGCCGGATCTGAGCCATGTGATGAGCCTGCAACAGCACGCCGACGATCTGACCAAGATGTCGGCAACCGCGTTTGCTGAAGAAAACCGTATTGCGCTGCTGGCCAATACGCGCGTCACCGCCATTGATCGCCATGCGCAACAGGTCATCTGCGGCGCGGACCGCTATGATTACCACAAGCTGGTGTTCGCGACCGGTGCCAGCGCGATGGTGCCGCCGATTCCGGGACGCGAACATATGTTGACGCTCAATAGTCAGCAGGAATATCGCACCCACGAAAGCCGGCTCTGGCAGGCTGAACGCGTACTGGTGCTCGGCGCCGGACTCATCGGTACTGAGCTGGCGATGGATTTGGGTCGCGCCGGAAAACGGGTCACGCTGGTTGACTGCGCCAGCAGCATTCTGCCCGCGTTGATGCCGCCCGAAGTCAGCGCGCGCCTGCAATTCACGCTGACGCAGCAGGGCGTTTCTCTGCTGCTGAACACAACCCTGCAACAGTTGGAAAAAACCGAAACCGGCGTACAGGCCACATTTACCGATGGCCGGGCTGTCGAAGTAGATGAGGTTCTCTCCGCTATCGGTTTGCAGGCCAACACGCAACTGGCAAAAGCCGTGGGGTTAACGGTGCAGAAAGGTATCCAGACCAATGCGCAGTTACAAACCACCGATCCACTGATTTATGCGTTGGGAGACTGCGCAGAGATTGGCGGTAAGCTCCTGCCCTTCCTGCAGCCGATTCAGCTCAGCGCGATTACGCTGGCGAAAAACCTGCTGGGTGCCAACGAGATGCTAACGCTGCCGCCGATGCTGGTTAAAATCAAGACGCCGCTATTTCCCTTACAGATGGCAGGCGATACTACCAGCGGTGATTTGCACTGGCAGCAGGAATGGAATGAACAGGGGATGGTGGCGAAAGCGCTGGATGGTCAGCAGGTGCTACGTGCCTTTGTGGTCGGTGGTGAGCGGATGAAAGAAGCATTTCCACTGCTGCGACAGCTTTCCACGGTGAGTTAAACTACGGCCTGAGACAGCAAAATAAATAATGCATTTAAAATACATATTTTCTGGTCAGCCTGCGTGCGGATTAATAGAATACGGCTATCGCTTTTAGAATTTACAGACCGAGGTAACGATGCAAGATCTCATTTGTTATAAGAAGATGCCGCAGTGGAACAGCCAGACGCTGCCTGCCGCGTTTCAGGAAAAGCACAACACGCAGGAAGGCACCTGGGCAAAACTGACCGTGTTGAAAGGGGAAATGACCTTCTCCATGCTGACCGAAGACGGCGAGACGCTGGAGACGTTCCAGTTCTCCGAACAGAACCAGCCGCCGTTTGTTGAACCACAGGCGTGGCACCGCATCGTCTCGTTCTCTGACGATCTCGAATGTCAGCTCAGCTTTTTCTGCTCGGCGGAAGATTTCTATCATAAAAAATACGGTCTGACGCGTACCCATTCCGAAGTGATCAACGCCGTGCAGCATATCAAACCGGGCAAAACGCTGGATTTAGGCTGCGGCGGCGGGCGTAACTCGCTGTACCTGAACCTGCGCGGGTTTGACGTCACGGCCTGCGATAAGCATGAGCAAAGCATTGATTCACTGAATAACATCATCAAGAGTGAAGCACTGGAAAACATCCGGGCGGGCGTTTACAACATCAACCTGGCGGAAATCAAAGAGCAGTACGACTTTATTCTGTCGACCGTCGTGCTGATGTTTCTGGAACGCGATCGTATTCCGCACATCATCAGCAATATGCAGGACAGCACCGTTAACGGCGGCTATAACCTGATTATCGCCGCGATGTCGACGGAAGATTGTCCATGCCCGATGCCTTTCTCGTTCACCTTTAAAGAAAACGAGCTGAAGAACTATTACGCCGATTGGGAGATCCTCAAATACAACGAGGATATGGGTGAGCTACACAAGACCGATGCGCAGGGTAATCGCATCAAGCTGCGCTTCGCCACGCTGCTGGCAAGAAAGCCGTAAGCACCAGCTAGCCGTTAAAAAACCTAACCCCATAAAATACAAAAGGGCCGATTACTCGGCCCTTCTTATTTCTCTATGCGCTGCGTGAATCAGCTGGCTTTGCGCTCTGCCGCGATGCGGTAAGCCACCAGATCTTCAATCGTCAGTACCGGCATATCGTGCTGTTTGGCAAACGCGATCACTTCCGGCGCATGCGCCATTGAACCATCATCGTTCGTCAGTTCACACAGAACACCAGACGGCTTCAGGCCCGCCAGCGTCATCAGGTCAACCGTCGCTTCAGTGTGACCACCGCGCGTTAACACGCCACCCGGTTGGGCGCGCAGCGGGAATACGTGACCAGGGCGATTCAGATCGCTCGGCTTGGCGTTATCCGCAATCGCGGCACGAATGGTGGTCAGGCGGTCGGCAGCCGAAACGCCCGTCGTCACGCCTTCGGCGGCTTCGATCGTCACGGTGAATGCCGTTTGGTAATGGCTGGAGTTCTTTTCCACCATCATCGGCAATTCCAGCTGCTGGCGACGCTCTTCCGTCAGGCACAGGCACACAATGCCACTGCCGTGACGAATCGTCAGCGCCATTTGTTCAACAGTCATATTTTCAGCGGAAAAGATCATGTCACCTTCGTTTTCACGATCTTCATCATCCAACACCAGCACGCCGCGGCCATGACGCAATGCATCAAGTGCGCGTTCTACGCGTTCGGTAGGATTGCCAAATTCAGAAAGTAATGTCTGATTCATGGTAAAAAACCTCAATGTTATTATGGATTACCAGAATCAGGGCGAGCTTGAGGAGTAACCACTACTACTGGTTGCATAGCAATAGTTAACAAAAATAACGCGAGCAGGCATATAGCCCGACAGATACCGTTACTCTCTCCCATCCGGACTTTAACCGTCGGCCCCGGAATTACACCGGATCTGCTGACCCCACGCTGCAAAATCGATAATTAATATCAGAGAAAACAGCGAGAGCGCTCGCGGGCTTCCAGTGTGTGTACTGGTTTACCGCCGGTGGGGAATTACACCCCGCCCTGAGAATAAGCGGGTTTACTATAACGCTAATACCTCGATAGGGCAATTGATCCGCCACAGGAAATAGGGCAAAACGTATGCTGGATTACAGTAAAACTATTCTGAATTACAGTAAAACCATGCTGAATATGTGCAAAGCAGATGTCAGATTTTATTTATACCCATTACACTTGCTATAGTAATAACTTACATAACCTAATCAGGAAAGCGACATGATTGACCCAAAGAAGATTGAGCAAATCGCCCGTCAAGTGCATGAATCTATGCCAAAAGGTATCCGGGAATTGGGTGATGATGTGGAGAAAAAGATTCGTCAGGTCTTGCAGGCACAGCTGACCCGATTGGATTTGGTGAACCGTGAAGAGTTCGATATTCAGACGCAGGTTCTGCTCCGCACGCGCGAGAAGATTGCCCGTCTGGAACAGCGCATGACCGAGCTGGAAGCGAAACTGTCTGCGGAAGAAAAGCCTGCCGCAGCGCCGGAAAACGACTAATCCCCCCGTCATCATCGCGATGCAGCGCCCTCATCAGGGCGTTGCTCAATTTCCTATCCCATCTACCCGAAACCCAGATTTCACGTCACGGAATTCAGAATAAACGACTCAGTGGGAAATCAGTTCGACCTGTTTACGCGGCAGGAACAGCCACAGTACGGCCAGCATGATTAGCGCATACAGCGATTTCCAGCCAATCATCAGCAACAGCGCACAGCAGAGCAGGCCCCCGATTGCCGCCATCACTTTGGCGCGTCCTTTCAGCAAACGCCATCCGGCCAGCATACACAGCAGATAAATCAGCACAAAGATGCCGTTCGCATACACAATCAGCATATCCAGCGGCAGCCTGAGCCAGTAAATCAACAGACAACACACCAGACAGCAGGCCACCACAACCGACAGGGCATTCACCGGTGCCTGCCCTGCAGACAGCTTCGCTAATGCACTGCCTTTCGATGCCTGCGACCAGACTAAACGGGCGAAGCCTTGCGTGTAGATATTCACACTGGCAAAGCAGGCCAGATACCCAACAAAGCAGGCAATCCACAGCGCGTGTTCGCCAAACAGCTGCACGACAATACCCGGCAGTGAGGCGGTTGCGGCAATCCCTTCACCGTAAGCCTTAAAATGCAGCACGGCCACCGTGCATCCCCAATAAACCGCACCCGCGACCAGCATGCCGATCAGTAAAGCCCGTGGAAAATCGCGCTCCGGTGCCCGAAATTCCGTCGCCATATGGGCAAAAGCCTCAAGGCCAACGAAGCACCAGAACATTACAGCCAATGCGCCGAAGGTGTTAGACCATGACAGCTCGCTCACCGACGGCCAGGGAATATGCGCAGGCGTGATATCGCCCTGCCACCAGATTGCGGCAACCAACCCCACCACCAGCATTGCAATGACGATCTGAATATTGGCGCTGGATCCCGCACTGCGCAAGCCAAGCAGCCAGATACCGCCCAGTGTCAGCAGCTGTACGCAGAGCAGCCCCAGATCGCTCCAGCCAAATGCCGCCTGCCAGAATCCGGCAGCAATCTGCAAGGCAGCAGGCAACCCCAGCGGAATAACGGACAAGAATAGCCAGCCGGTCACCCGTGCCATACGTGGCCCAAAAGCGAGGTTAACAAAGTGCGCGGCCCCGCCCGCGTTAGGAAAATGTTGCCCCAGCGCGGCAAAGCCAATGGCGATAGGAAAAACAAGCAGGATCAAGATCGGCCACGCCCATAGGCTGTCTTGCTGTGCCAACTGTGCGACCAGCGCGGGAACCGCAAACACCCCAGTCCCCAGCAGAGAAGTAGACAGCAACCCCACGCCCTGAATCAGCCCAAGCTCTTGTTTTAATCCTTTTGCTTCACTCACAGCATTTCACCCTTTTCTTGCCTTTCTACACCACGCCACGATCGAAGAATAAAAAAAGCCTCCCTTAACGGAGGCTTCTTTCTCACCCACTGCATTCACACACGTTATGCTTTCACGCGTTAGCTTTCAGCACATCGCGAATGCGGGCTTTGTAGGATTCAACCTTCTGCGGCGTCATCATACGACGTTCATCATCCTGCACCACACCGCCAACATCGTCAGCAATGCGCTGTGCAGACTGTAACATCAGTTTAAAGTTTTGGCTGGCATCGCCATAAGACGGCACCATCATGAAAATGGACACGCCGGGCGTCGAGAACTCGGACATGGCATCGACATTAAACGAACCGGGCTTAACCATATTGGCCAGACTGAACAACACCGGCCCTGCGCCAGCAGGATTCACATGGCGATGGAAAATGTTCATTTCACCAAACTGGAAACCGGCCTGAAGCAGGCTTTGCAGCAGCAGTTCGCCGCCAATGACACCGCCCTGATGCGCCACAACGTGCAACACCAGAACCGCTTCTTTTGCCGCTGCGGGTTCAACTGGCTCAACAGGTTGCTGAGGCTGTGCAGGCGCGGGCTGAACTTTTTCATGCAGCGAATGTGCAACAGGCTGCTGTGGAGCCGATGCTGATGCATCATACGCAAACGACTCACGCTGAGCGTTACCGTTCGGTTCAGAAATCGGGGTTTCTCTAGGGGCGACAACCTGCGGGTGAGTATCGCCACGTACCTGCGCACGTGGAGAATCTACCGGCGTAGCTTCATCCAGCAGAGGATCGTAAGAGGACACAGGAGACAAATGCTCGAACGGCGATTTCGCCTCTGAACTAACGTCTTCACGTGCACTGTTGTTATTAAGTGAAGGGTTATTAAATGGAGGATTATCAAATGACGCGTTATCAAATGATGAGTTATCAAGTGAAGCGCTGCCAAATGAAGGCTCACTCTGCTGCGGGCGGGCACCCTTCACGCGAACTTCGCCAACGCCTTCATCCAGATCGTCAAGCGGCGTTTCATCACGCGCTTTCTTTACACGTTTAGCTGGGCGGTCACGAAAAAGGGACGAGCGTTCTTTACGGCTAGTCCACAAGCCGTGCAGTAAAAGCGCTATTATAGCGATCGCGCCAACAACGATTAATATCAGACGCAAGTCCTGCATCATTGCTATCCCAATTGTTCCAACAAAACATTGCCACCACGGCAAATACCTATACTACTAACTCTATTTGCCTGAGTACACAAGTGCAAGCCTGCACGGTACTTTATGACAATAAAGATAGACACAACGCACTTTTTTGCTGTTTTTTCATCCAAATGCGGGCTAGTCAGCATAAGATCATCCCGATATGATGCCTCAACAAACAAATGACTGAGTCTATCGGCACCATGTTTCCAGAAAAATCATCATCCTCCGAAAAATCGCCTTACGGTAACACCACCGGCCAGGTTCGTAGCGGCATACACTATTTTCTTGCCGGATGGCGCCTGATCTCACTGCCGGGCATCCGACGTTTCGTTATTCTGCCCTTACTGATGAACACCGTACTGATGGGCGGGGCTTTCTGGTGGCTTTTCACCCAGTTGAATGACTGGATTCCGCAGATCATGAGCCACATTCCAAGCTGGCTACAATGGCTCAGCTACCTCATTTGGCCACTTGCCGTGCTCTCCATTTTGCTGGTATTCAGCTACCTATTCAGCACGATCGCCAATTTTATCGCCGCACCGTTTAACGGCTTATTGGCGGAGCAGTTGGAAGCAAAACTCACCGGCCAAGTGTTGCCAGACAGCGGCATACTCGGCATCGCCAAAGACGTCCCACGCATCATGAAGCGTGAAGTCCAAAAACTGGCGTATTACCTGCCACGCGCGATTGTGCTACTGCTGCTCTATTTCATCCCCGGCATTGGACAAACTGTCGCGCCGATACTGTGGTTCCTGTTCAGCGCGTGGATGCTGGCGATTCAATACTGCGATTATCCTTTTGATAACCACAAAGTGGGCTTTGCCACGATGCGTCAGGCATTACGTCGCCATAAAGTCGCCAATATGCAGTTTGGCGCCCTGGTCAGCCTGTTTACGCTGGTGCCTTTTTTGAATCTGGTCATCATGCCCGTTGCGGTATGCGGTGCAACGCAGCTGTGGGTGGATCGCTATCGCTCCCTATCAGCAACCCTGCCGAAAAAAGCGCCATAAAAAGACAGCAAGCACTGGCTGATAACGGCCAGTGCTTTCTATTGTAATGAAAAGATATTTCTTAAGAACATAACGATATAGCAATTCTTTACTTCACTGAAAAGTGTGAACGAGTATTCTCTCTACGTTCGCAAAAATTTCATACAGTTATAAGGACAGGCTATGAGCAAGATCTACGAAGACAATTCTTTCACAATCGGCCATACGCCGCTGGTTCGCCTGAACCGTATCGGCAACGGACGCATTCTGGCTAAAGTGGAATCCCGCAACCCCAGCTTCAGCGTAAAATGCCGTATCGGCTCCAACCTGATTTGGGATGCAGAAAAACGCGGCGTTCTCAAACCAAGTGTTGAGCTGGTTGAACCGACCAGCGGAAACACAGGGATTGCCCTGGCCTATGTCGCCGCAGCTCGCGGTTACAAACTCACGCTCACCATGCCGGAAACCATGAGCATCGAGCGCCGCAAGCTGCTGAAAGCGCTGGGTGCTAACCTGGTGCTGACCGAAGGCGCGAAAGGCATGAAAGGTGCCATCGCCAAGGCAGAAGAGATTGTTGCCAGCGATCCGCAGCGTTATCTGCTGCTACAGCAGTTCAGCAACCCTGCTAACCCGGAAATTCACGAGAAAACCACCGGCCCTGAAATCTGGGAAGATACCGATGGTCAGGTTGATGTCTTTATCTCTGGCGTCGGTACGGGCGGTACGCTGACCGGTGTCAGCCGCTACATTAAGAACACCAAAGGCAAAGCCATCACCAGCGTGGCGGTTGAACCTACCGATTCACCCGTCATCACTCAGGCGCTGGCAGGCGAAGAACTGAAGCCAGGCCCGCACAAGATTCAGGGCATCGGCGCGGGTTTCATTCCGGGTAACCTGGATCTGAAACTGATTGACCGCGTAGAGAAAGTGACGAACGAAGAAGCGATCAGCACCGCGCGCCGTTTGATGGAAGAAGAAGGCATTCTGGCGGGTATTTCTTCCGGTGCCGCCGTTGCCGCAGCGCTGAACTTGCTCAAAGAAAAAGAATTTGAAGATAAAACTATCGTCGTTATTCTGCCTTCTTCCGGCGAACGCTACCTCAGCACAGCACTCTTTGCCGACCTGTTCACCGAGCAGGAACTGCAACAATAACCTCCCGGTCACACTCGAACAACAAGTGACCAATGTGTTAAAAAAGCACCTATTTAGGTGCTTTTTTGTGGCACAGTTCAAACTTTCTACCACATGTGGATTGCTTTTCTACATCAGGTTTAGTATTTAACCGAACAATTATTTTGATGCGTGAAATTAATATCCGACAAATACCACGCCCCGTCACATGCTTTTCCCCTGCGCACGATAGCCCACATCGCCGTTTTGCGACTGAGGTTAAGATAATGGGTAGCGGAAGCTGCGGTGTTTGATGGTATTTTATTCAGGAAATACGTTTGACGGTTTTCTTGTCGCATCGTGGCCCGCCCCTGTAACATAAATCAGGAGCTAACCAAACAGGCTAAAGTTCAGTGAATCAACTAGACTTTAGTTCCACAACATTAATCTAATCCATAAGTTGGGGAAAAAAGCATGTTCCAGCAAGAAGTGACTATCACCGCACCAAATGGCCTGCACACTCGTCCTGCTGCTCAGTTCGTCAAAGAAGCTAAAGGCTTCACCTCAGAAATCACCGTGACGTCCAACGGCAAGAGCGCTAGCGCCAAGAGCCTGTTCAAATTACAAACACTCGGCTTAACACAAGGAACTGTGGTTACTATCGCTGCGGAAGGCGAAGACGAACAAAAAGCGGTTGAACACCTGGTCAAGCTGATGGCTGAGCTCGAGTAACCGACGAGTTTTTTAGTGAACACCAGAATCGAGTAAGGTAGGGTTATGATTTCAGGCATATTAGTATCACCGGGTATTGCTTTTGGTAAGGCACTGTTACTGAAAGAAGATGAAATTCTCATCAACCGGAAAAAAATCTCTGCGGATCAGGTAGAGCAGGAAATTGAACGTTTTCTGACTGGCCGTTCCAAAGCATCCGCACAGTTGGAAGCTATCAAGAAGAAAGCGGGCGAGACGCTGGGCGCAGAGAAAGAAGCCATCTTCGAAGGCCACATCATGTTGCTGGAAGATGAAGAGTTCGAGCAGGAAATCATAGCCCTGATTAAAGATGAACATGCTTCCGCCGACGCCGCTGCGTTTTCCGTCATCGAAAACCAGGCTAAAGCACTGGAAGAGCTTGATGATGAATATCTGAAAGAACGCGCCGCAGACATGCGTGATATCGGGAAGCGTTTGCTCAGAAATATTCTCAATATGCCTATCGTCGATCTGGGCGATATTCAGGATGAAGTCATTCTGGTTGCAACGGACCTGACACCGTCAGAAACCGCGCAGTTGAATCTGGACAAAGTGCTGGGCTTCATCACCGACCTCGGTGGCCGCACGTCTCACACGTCCATTATGGCCCGTTCGCTGGAACTGCCTGCGATCGTCGGTACGACCAACGTGACCCAGCAGGTTAAAAACGGCGACTATCTGATCCTGGATGCCGTAAACAACCAGATCTATCAAAATCCGACTGCGGATAAAATTGAAGAATTAAAAGCGGTTCAGCAGCAATATCACGCTGAAAAGTATGAGCTGGCTAAGCTGAAAGATCTGCCGGCCATCACGCTGGACGGTCATCAGGTTGAAGTCTGTGCCAACATCGGTACCGTGCGTGATGTCGCGGGTGCTGAGCGTAACGGCGCAGAAGGTGTCGGCCTGTATCGTACCGAATTCCTGTTCATGGATCGTGACTCGCTGCCTACCGAAGAAGAGCAGTTCCAGGCGTATAAGGCGGTTGCCGAAGCCGTTGGCGCTCAGGCCGTTATCGTCCGTACCATGGATATCGGTGGCGACAAAGATCTGCCATACATGAACCTGCCGAAGGAAGAGAACCCGTTCCTTGGCTGGCGTGCTATCCGTATCTGTCTGGATCGTAAAGAAATCCTGCATGCTCAGCTGCGTGCCATTCTGCGCGCATCAAAATTTGGCAAGCTGCGTATCATGTTCCCGATGATTATTTCCGTAGAGGAAGTACGTGAGCTGAAAGCCGAACTGGAGATGCTGAAAGCACAGCTGAGAGAAGAAGGTAAAGCCTTCGACGAAAGCATTGAAGTCGGCGTGATGGTTGAAACACCTGCCGCCGCCGCTATCGCGCCACATTTAGCCAAAGAAGTCGACTTCTTTAGTATTGGGACAAATGACTTAACCCAGTATACTCTGGCAGTTGATCGCGGTAATGAGCTGATTTCTCATCTCTATAACCCGATGTCCCCTGCTGTCCTGACTCTGATCAAACAGGTCATCGACGCGTCTCATGCCGAAGGCAAGTGGACAGGGATGTGTGGTGAGCTCGCCGGTGACGAACGTGCTACACTACTGTTATTGGGAATGGGTCTGGACGAATTCAGCATGAGTGCGATCTCTATCCCGAGCATCAAGAAAATCATCCGTAATGCGAATTACGAAGATGCGAAGGCGCTGGCGGAACAAGCACTCGCTCAACCGACAGCACAAGAGTTAAGCAATCTGGTGAGCCGCTTTATTAAAGAAAAAACGCTCTGCTGATTCTGCTTTACCTAATAGGTTTCAAGGTGGCAATCAGCACCCCGACAGGCGATAGAGTCGTAGTCGGGGTAGCGAAGAAAACCAATGCCACACCAACTTGAAAGATTAGGGTATACGCTGGCCCAATATTAATGCTTAGGAGAGAATCATGGGTTTGTTCGATAAATTGAAGTCTCTGGTTTCTGACGACAAAAAAGACACTGGCAGCATCGAAATCATTGCCCCGCTGTCCGGTGAAATCGTCAATATTGAAGACGTTCCTGATGTCGTATTTGCAGAGAAAATCGTCGGTGACGGTATTGCCATCAAACCAACTGGCAACAAGATTGTCGCACCGGTAGACGGCACCATCGGTAAGATTTTTGAAACCAACCATGCGTTTTCCATCGAGTCTGACAGCGGCATTGAGCTGTTTGTGCACTTTGGTATTGATACCGTTGAATTGAAAGGCGAAGGCTTCAAGCGCATCGCTGAAGAAGGCCAGCGCGTGAAGAAAGGCGATCTCGTTATCGAGTTTGACCTGGCTCTGCTGGAAGAAAAAGCGAAGTCTACTCTGACACCAGTGGTTATTTCCAACATGGATGAAATCAAGGAATTGACCAAACTGAGTGGTACGGTTGTTGTCGGCGAAACGCCGGTTATCCGTATCAAAAAGTAAGCCGCCTTCTACGGATGGTTTACTACGTTTGCACGAGACGGCACCCGGATGGTGCCGTTTTCGTTTCAGGCTTTCCAGCGCGGCACGCACAGGCGAATCACTAACCCGCACTGCTCACCATTATCCGCCTCAATATGCCCGCCGTGCGCCAGTACGACTTTACGGGTAATCGCTAGCCCCAGCCCATAGCCTTTACCAGACAGCGGCGAATCAACACGAATGAAAGGATCGAAGATGCTGGAGAGCTTACTTTTCTCCACGCCGGGTCCCTGATCGGCGACCTGAATCGTCCACTCATGTTCATTGCCAATGAGCGACACGGAAAGCTGCTGCGTGGGAGCAGAAAAACGTAGCGCGTTGCGCATCACATTGTCGACCGCCCTGCGCATCAGCTCCGCATTGCCTTTAATCGTGTAGTCTTCGTCCTCATCGGCCGACAGCAGGATTTCAACACCGGTGACTTGCGCTTCGTAGCGCGCATCGTTGACCACGGCCGTCACCAGCCCCAGTAAATCGAAATAGGCTTCCTCAATACCAGAATGCTCCGTGCGCGATAGCGTCAGCAGCTCGCCAATCATCTTATCCATTAGCAAAGCTTCACGCTCAATACGCTGCAAGGAACTCTCTATATTGTCGGGATTCTGTCGTATCAACCCGATAGCAAGCTGCAAACGCGCCAGCGGGGAGCGTAGTTCATGGGAGACATCATGGAGCAGCTGTTCACGCGCGCTGGCCAGACTGTCCAGTCGTTCAACCATCGAATCAAAATCACGCGCGACATCGCTGATTTCATCATGACGTTTATGCATCACCGGTAGCAGACGCACGTTCAGATCGCCCTGCGCAACCTGATCAAACCCCGCACGAATCTGACTTAGCGGACGAGCCAGGCTCCATGCCAACACCGAGCTGAACAACAGGCCACCAAACCCCGCAATGATGATAAACGGCACGGGCACGTTGAGAAATTCGACTGGCCGAGGGGGACGAAATTCACTGCGCAGCAGCTCGGCGTCATAACGAATCTGATACCACTTTCCGGCTGGGCCGTTGACCTGCTTGATAATGTGCGTGGCACGCGGCATGCCACGTTTATCCGGCGCAAAAGCCTCATCGAGCAACGCGTTCTGCGAGCCAGAAACCAACTCCTGATCGGACAGCGGCAGTGGCGATTCCGTGACGGAAATGTATTGCTGCTCTTGCTGCGGCAGCAGCGACATCACATCGTTCAGTTCACCCAAGCCGCCATGTTGCAGCGCCGCCGCCACCATCTCCGTTTGCATCGTCGCAATGCGCGACACCACGATTTCTTCCAACGGCTTATGTCGCTCGCCGTAAAAAGAAAAAGCCAGCCACAGCAGCTGAGACATGACGAGGAACGTCAGCCAGAACCCGAGCAGTATCTTCCAGAAAAGTCGTCCACGAATCATCATCAGCGAATCCGGTATCCCACGCTGCGCACGGTTTCAATCGTCATGGTGTTGCCCGGCAAGGCACCGAGCTTTTGACGAATATTGCTGATGTGCACGTCCACGCTGCGGTCATACGCTTCACGGCGACGGCCCAGGCATTTTTCGGATAACTCATCTTTTGACACCACCCGCTCCGGGGAACGCAACAGCAGCTCCAGCAAATTAAACTCTGACGCCGTCAGATCAAACGGCTTCCCACGCCATTCGCTGATGCGCGTGGCAGGGTTCAACACCAGATCGCCGCTGGCGGCCAGGCTCTCGTCGCGCTTTGTGCTCGGCTGATCGTCATATCGACGTAGTACTGCCCGTAGTCTCGCCACCAGCTCGCGCGGGTAACAAGGTTTAGGCATATAGTCATCCGCCCCCATTTCCAGACCGATAACTCTGTCGATGTTGTCGCCTCTCGCCGTCAGCATAATGACGGGCAACTGCTGGGTTTTTCTGATCTGGCGCAGCACGTCAATCCCGCTCATATCAGGCAGCATGACATCCAGAATCATCGCGGTGTAATCCCCTGATATCGCGCCATCGACGCCCTCTTTGCCCGTCAGCACCCGCGAGGTTGAAAACCCTTCCGCATTCAGATACTCACAGAGCATATCGCCCAGCTCTACGTCGTCATCGACCAGTAAAATATTCATATCCTGTCCTCATTAATCGGGTATACCCTACGTATTCGAGTTGCGGGAAGGAAACGCACAAGCAGCTTGAAGTATGATGGGTATAGATGATGTATTCTCAGGCCTGGCGTGAATATTCGCAGCCAGATTTACTTAATCCTTACCATTTCTTTCAGCAAAGATTACCGCTACCTTTACGGACTCGGGGTAAATTACTCACCTGCGTTATTTATTCCCGTTGATACCCTAAATAATTCGAGTTTCAGGCAGGCGGCAAGCGAGGGACAAATTCGTCGGGAACGAATTTGACCAGCCAACGGCTGGCCTTCGGTGAGAGACAGGATGTCTCTCATTTCATCCCGATGAGCTTACTCAGGTAAGTGATTCGGGTGACTAAGCGCAGCCAACGCACATGCAACTTGAAGTATGACGGATACAGATGCATTCATTAAGGACGACTCCCCCTGATGCAATCACGATTTTTTACACGACGCCGTACGACGATCGCGCTTGGCCTTATCGCTGCTGCTGTAGTTCTTCATCTGTTTTTCAACAAGCCATCGCCAGCGCCCAATGCGCTTACCACCGCCGCCGAGATTGCGGATCTCGAACAGACCGTGCTCGCTGACGGTAAAATTGAGGCACAGAAGCAGGTCAGCGTCGGTGCACAGGCCTCGGGGCAAATCAAAGCGCTGCACGTCGAACTGGGCGATAAGGTGAAAAAGGGGCAATTGATCGCCGAGATTGATGACCTCACTCAGCAGGACACGCTAAAAAACGGTGAGGCCGCGTTAAAAAACATTCAGGCACAGCGAGCGGCCAAACTGGCGGAATTGCGTAATAACGAATTAAGCTGGCAGCGTCAGCAAATGTTGATGAAACGTGGCGTTGGGGCACAGGCCGACTACGACAGCGCAAAAGCAACGTTGGATGCTACCAGAGCCAATATCGACGCGCTGGACGCCCAAATCATTCAGGCACAGATTACCGTCAACACCGCCAAGGTTAATCTGGGATACACCCAAATTCGTTCGCCGATGGACGGTACCGTGGTGGCCATCCCGGTTGAAGCGGGGCAAACGGTCAACGCGATTCAGACGACACCGACCATCGCCAAAGTCGCCAATCTGGACACCATGACCATCAAAGTGAAAATCTCAGAGGCCGACGTCGTCAAGGTGAAAACCGGCATGCCCGTGTGGTTCAGTATTCTGGGCGAACCGAATAACCGTTACGAAGCCACGCTGAGCTCGATTGAACCCGCGCCAGACTCCATCAACACGGACTCGACCACAACCTCATCCAGTTCGAGCAGCAGTTCCAGTTCATCATCCAGCACTGCGATCTATTACAACGGCCTGTTTGATGTGAAAAACCCTGACGGCGTCTTGCGCATTTCCATGACGGCGCAGGTGTATATTCTGCTGTCTTCAGTGAAAAACGCCATTGTCGTTCCCGCGACAGCATTAACCTCGCGTGACGGCATGTGGTACGTGCAGGTCGTGAATGCGAACAAGAAGGTTGAATCGCGTCTGGTGACGCTTGGCCTTAACGATAACGTGCGCACCCAGATTCGTTCGGGGCTCAGCGTGGGGGAACAGGTCGTTGTTAGCCCATCGTCCGGCGATGTCGCGTCTACGCATCCTGGCCCACCGATGGGGATGTAACGTATGTCCACATCCTTACTTAAGCTGACCGGTATTACCCGCCGCTTTTCCAACGGCGAACAGGACGTCACCGTCCTCAAAGACATCAACCTGACCATCAATCAGGGAGAAATGGTGGCGATCGTCGGGGCATCCGGGTCAGGAAAATCGACGCTGATGAATATTCTCGGCTGTCTGGATAAACCGTCCTCTGGTGATTATCAGGTGGCAGGACGCGCCGTTGGCGAACTGGATAACGACCAGCTCGCAGAACTGCGCCGCGAGCATTTCGGCTTTATTTTCCAGCGCTATCACCTGCTCGGCGACCTCAGCGCGCTGGGGAATGTCGAAGTGCCGGCCATTTATGCCGGAAAAAGCCGGCTGGCGCGCCGTCAGCGGGCGGCAGAGCTGTTAACCCGGCTAGGACTGGAAAGTCGTCTCCACTATCGGCCCAGCCAGCTTTCCGGCGGCCAGCAGCAGCGCGTAAGTATCGCACGGGCGCTGATGAACGGCGGCGGCATCATTCTGGCGGATGAGCCAACCGGTGCGCTGGACACCCACAGCGGCAACGAGGTTCTGAGCATACTTCGCGATCTGCACAGGCAGGGCAATACCGTCGTGATCGTCACCCACGATATGACGATTGCCGAACATGCTCAGCGCATCATCGAACTGCGCGATGGCGAAGTGATTGCCGACCGTCAAACGCGCCCCGAAGAAGCCACCGTGCCGTCAACGGAAGCCACCAGCTCTCCGGCGACGTCCGCTCTGAATCAGTTCAAAGATCGCTTTATCGACGCGTTTAAAATGGCGCTGCTGGCGATGAACGCCCAGCGGATGCGCACCTTTCTGACCATGCTCGGCATCATCATCGGTATCGCGTCTGTCGTCTCGGTGGTCGCGCTGGGAAAAGGCTCACAGGAACAGGTGCTGGCCGACATCAACTCAATGGGTACCAGCACGCTGGAAATTTTCCCCGGCAAAGACTTCGGCGACATGGATGCCAGCGCCATCCAGACGTTACGGGCCAGTGATATCCAGCCGCTGACGCAGCAGCCCTACGTACATAGCGTTACGCCTTCTATTTCCACCAGCGTAACGATGCGCTACGGCAACATTGCCGTTTCCGCCAGCATTTCCGGGGTTGGCGAGCAGTTCTTCACCGTGCGTGGCTACACCCTGCAACGCGGCGTACTTTTCCCACGCAGCAGCGTCGATGAACTGAAGCAGGACGCCGTGATTGATAAAAACACGCTTAACAAGCTCTTTCCCCACGGCGAAGATCCTATTGGACAAGTCATTCTGCTAGGCTCGCTGCCCGTGCGGATTATCGGCGTCGTCAGCAAGAATCAGGGAGGCTTCGGCAGCGATGAGAACCTGAATGTCTGGGTGCCGTACACCACGGTGATGAAGCGCATGGTCGGACAGTCGTACCTGAAAAGCATCACGGTGCGGGTGAAAGACAATGTGGATATGAACGTCGCGGAGAAAAGCATCACCGCCCTGCTGACGCAGCGACACGGTACGAAAGATTTCTTTATCATGAACACGGACAGCATCCGTCAGATGATCGAGAAAACCACCACCACGCTCACGCTGCTGGTGTCGATGATTGCCTTGATCTCGCTGCTGGTCGGCGGGATCGGCGTGATGAACATCATGCTGGTTTCCGTCACCGAGCGAACCCGAGAGATCGGCGTTCGTATGGCGGTCGGCGCACGCACCAGCGATATCATGCAGCAGTTTTTGATCGAAGCGGTGCTGGTTTGCCTGTTCGGCGGCATCATCGGCGTGGGGCTGTCGCTGGCTATCGGCGTGCTGTTCGCCCAGTTCAGCAGCAATTTCGCGATGATCTATTCCAGTTCCTCGATTATTGCCGCGTTCCTGTGCTCCAGCCTGATCGGCATTATCTTCGGCTTCTTCCCCGCCCGACGAGCCGCACGGATGGAACCGATTCATGCGCTGGAGCGGGAATAGTCGTTAATCAAATACCCCGGTGGACAGATACCGATCGCCACGATCGCAGGCGATTGCCACAATCACGCTGCCGGGGTTTTCTGCCGCAAGCCGCAGTGCACCCGCCACCGCGCCACCGGAACTGACACCGCAGAAGATACCTTCCTGACGCGCCAGTTGGCGCAGCGTATTCTCGGCGTCCACCTGCGTCATATCCAGAATGCGATCGACCAGATCGGCACGAAAAATCCCTGGCATATAGTCCGGCGTCCAGCGGCGAATACCGGGAATGTGGCTGCCTTCCGCAGGCTGTAATCCCACCGTGCAAATCGCTGGGTTCTGCTGCTTAAGATAGCGGCTGACGCCGGAAATCGTGCCGGTCGTTCCCATACTGGAGATAAAGTGAGTCACCTTACCTGCCGTCTGCTGCCAAATCTCCGGGCCAGTCGTCAGAAAGTGCGCCAGCGAATTGTCCGGGTTATTGAACTGATCGAGCGTTTTCCCCTCTCCCGCCAGTACCATCTGTTTTGCGCGATCCCGCGCCCCTTCCATCCCCAGTTTGCGATTAACCAACACCAGCTCCGCGCCATACGCACGCATCGCCGTCTGGCGTTCATAGCTCATGTTGTCCGGCATCAGCAAACGCAGACGATAGCCTTTTACCGCCGCAATCATCGCCAGCGCAATGCCGGTGTTCCCGCTGGTCGCCTCAATGAGCCGGTCACCGGGAACGATGTCACCGCGATTCTCCGCCTGCTGGATCATGGAATATGCGGCCCGATCTTTTACCGATCCGGCGGGGTTATTTCCTTCCAGCTTCAGCCAGATTTCACTGTTTAACCCCTGCGTCAGGCGCTGCAATTTCACCAGCGGGGTATTGCCAATACACTGCTCAAGCGTTGTCACAAGTTGAGTCCTAAAAAGCCTCGCGCATACGGCGCGAGTGATAGAAAAGAGTAAAGTTAGCGTTTATTCATTTGCCGCTTCACACGCCACTGCAAGGCGCTTTTGATGAACAACGTCAGTATCGCCATCACAGTTAACAGCGCCGCCGCGGTAAACGCCCCCACGCTGTTATAATCCTGATGCAGTAATTCGACCTGTAGCGGCAGCGTGTAGGTTTCACCGCGAATCGAGCCTGACACCACGGACACGGCGCCAAACTCACCAATCGCTCGGGCATTCGTTAGCACCACGCCATACAGCAGCGCCCAGCGAATATTCGGTAGCGTCACCCGATAGAACACCTGCCAGCCCGACGCACCGAGCAGCACCGCCGCTTCTTCTTCCTGACTGCCCTGGCTCATCATTACCGGAACCAGCTCCCTGACCATGAACGGACAGGTCACAAATATCGTCACCAGCACAATGCCCGGCCAGGCAAACATCAATTGTATCCCCTGCTCATCCAGCCAACCGCCAACCGGGCCGTTGGTGCTGTAAAAGAGCAGATACAGCAAACCCGCTACCACCGGAGAAACAGCAAAAGGAATATCGATCAGCGTGAGCAGCAGTTGCCGCCCCGGAAACTGAAAGCGCGTGACCAGCCACGCCAGCAGCGTACCAAACACCAGATTCACCGGTACGACAATCGCGACCACCAGCAGCGTGAGGCCAATGGCATGTAGCATGTCAGGGTCGCTCAGATTACGCCAGACGCCCCCCAGTCCGTGCGATAGCGCAGCAGCAAAAATTGACACTAAAGGGATGACCAGCATGAGGAGCGATAATATCACGCCCAGTGTAATCAACGCGGTTCTCGCCCAGTTACGTTCCTGCCGAACCGGATGAGGTTGACGCCGTGACGTCACAGTCGGTATCTCTGCCATTACACGCTCCGGGTCCGTTGACCAAAACGGCTTTGCAGCACGTTAACGGCAAACAGGATCAATAAAGACGCAGCTAATACGACGGAGGCAATCGCGCTGGCGGCAGGGAAATCAAACTCTTGCAGGCGGATAAAAATCATCAGCGAAACGACTTCCGTCTGCCAGGCAATGTTCCCCGCAATAAAGATCACCGCGCCAAACTCGCCCAGACTGCGGGCAAACGACAGCGCGGTGCCCGTTAATAGCGCCGGGGTTAACTCCGGTAAAATGACGTAGCGAAAACACTGCCAGCGATTCGCACCCAGCGTTTGCGCCGCCTCTTCGTATTCAGGCCCCAGATCTTCCAACACCGGTTGGACGGTGCGCACGACAAAAGGAATGCTGGTGAACGCCATCGCAACCGTAATGCCCAGCCAGGTATAGGATACCTTGATGCCGAATTCGGCCAGCCATGCGCCGTACCAGCCGGTCGTTGAAAACAGCGCAGCCAGCGTCAGCCCCGCCACCGCAGTCGGGAGCGCAAAGGGTAAATCCATCAATCCATCCAGCAAGGCTCGGCCGGGAAAGCGATAACGCGTCAGAATCCACGCCATTAACAGGCCGAATCCCGCATTAAATATCGTCGCCAGCCCCGCCGCCAGGAGTGTTACTTTGTAGGCCGCCACCACCTGCGGGTTGGAGATCACCGCCCAGTACTGCTCCAGACTCATTTCTGATAGCTGCATCACCAGCGCACTTAAGGGCAGCAACAGAATCAAACAGACGAACAGCAGGCTGCTGCCCAGACTCAGCGCGAATCCCGGCAGCACTCGTTTACCTGAACCAGAAAAGAAGTTACCAGACCTCAAAGACATTACTGACGACCAGCCGCCAGCAGTTTGTCCAATTCACCACCGGTGTCGAAGTGGGTTTTCATCACCTGTGGCCACGATCCAAACTGATCCTCTACCCGAAATAAAGCGGTCTCTGGGAAACGAGATTTTAGCGTTTGTTCCAGTTCAGGGTTATTCACACGGTAGTAAAAATCGGTGATCACTTTCTGTGCTTCTGGCGTATAGAGGTAATTCAGATAGGCTTTTGCCGCCTGTTCAGTGCCGTTCTTCTCCACATTCTTATCGATCCACGCCACGGGGAATTCTGCCAGTATGTTGACCTTCGGGACGATCACTTCGTAGTTCTCAGCACCGTACTGATTGCGGATGTTATTCACCTCAGATTCAAAGCTGATCAGCACATCGCCCAACTGGCGTTCCACAAACGTGGTGGTTGCACCACGGCCGCCGGTATCAAAGACTTCGACGTTCGCCAGAAAACGCGTTATCCACGCACGCGTTTTAGCCTCGTCGCCACCGTTAGCTTTACTGGTCGCGCCCCAGGCCGCAAGGTAGGTATAGCGGGCATTGCCAGAGGTTTTCGGATTCGGGAAAATCAGCTTAACGTCATCACGCACCAGATCGTTCCAGTCGTGAATCCCTTTAGGATTACCTTTGCGAACCAGGAAGGCCATGGTGGAGTAAAACGGAGAGCTGTGATTCGGTAAACGCGTCTGCCAATCTGCGGGAATCAACTGCCCGCGGTCGTGCAGGATCTGGACGTCCGTCACCTGATTGTAGGTCACAACGTCGGCCTTCAGGCCTTGCAGAATAGCCAACGCCTGTTTAGACGAACCGGCATGCGACTGTTTGATCGTCAGCGGATCGTTAGGGTGCTGCGACAACCACTGTTTTTCAAAACCGGGATTGAGCGCCACAAAGAGCTCACGCGACACATCATAAGAGCTGTTCAGCAGCTCGGTAGCAGAGACAGCGCTCTGCCCGCCCAGCAGCAATGACAGCGCCAGAGAACCTTTCACCAGCCAGCCTTTCACCTGTACTTGATTCATCTTATGTCCTGTCAGAGTTAGAGCCTATTCGGTAGGCCTTGTTGTCGGAGCCGTTACATAGCCGTTTTTTGAATCGAATGCGCTTGTCAGCGTCAATCAGTGTAGGGGGAAGTGACGGTTAACATATAACCTTTATATATATCATTTCGGGATTTTTAAGCGCTAAAGTACATAACCACAAAACGAGCGAGACGAGAGGAAAAAGCAGGAGGGAAAAGGAAAGTGCGGCCAGATAGTCCGATAAAGGAAAATGGAAAAAGGGAAAGCTCACAGAACGGATGCCTGCACAGGTGCAGGCATCAGGAAAACGCGTTGGATCTTACAGCGACAAAAGCTGATCCAGAGAAGGTGCAAAGAAGTAGCTGCCGCTGACGGCGCGCGTAAAGCGCAGCATGTCGTCACGTTTGCCGTCACGATCGCCGAACATGCTCAGCAACTGCTGCTCAATGTTATGCAAACGTGCGCAGTAAGCGACAAAGTAGAGTCCGTTTTTCCCGCTCGCGGTGCCATAAGGCAGGCTCTGGCGCAGAATTTTCAGCCCCTTGCCGTCTTCCTTTAAATCTACGCGGCTAAGATGCGACGTTACAGGGCGTTCATCGGAGGACAGTTCTTCGTTATCCTGCTTCGTACGCCCGATCATTTGTTCCTGCTGTTCCACGCTAAAACGCTGTAGCTGCTTCAGATTGTGTTCCCAACGCTGGGTAAACACGTAGCTGCCGCCTGCATCCGGCTGGCCCTCAGGGATAATCGCCACGGCGTGACGGGCATCGCCCTGCGGGTTTTCCGTACCGTCGACAAAGCCGCTTAAATCACGATCTTCCACCCAACGGAAACCGTGCGTCTCTTCTTCGATACGGATCGCGCTGCCAAACGCGGCCAGCGCCACCTGTGCCAGCGTAAAATTAACATCATGACGGAGTGATTGGATGTGAATCAGTAGATCGCGCTGCGTGGCTGGAGCAAGCCCGTTACCCAGCGGTGTGAACGGTTTCAGCTCCGCTGCGCCGTGGTTGCAATCCAGATCGCGCCAAACGTCGTTGCCAAATGCCAGCACCGCGCCCAATCCCGCATCAGGATACTGCTGCTGTAACTCTTGTAACGTCTGACAGAATTTTTTGCATCCCTGCCGGATAGCATCAAACTCTCCCTGAATCATCGCTTCCATAAAAATGGCAAAACGGCGGTGTTCCAATAAAATACCGCTTTGAATTGGTGTCATTTCTGCTTCCTCAAGCGTCAGGTTTTTCTTTTGTTGTTATGGTTTACTACGGTCATTACGGTGAATATGGCTGCCGAAAAAATATCAGGCGGCGCGTGTATCATACCGGAAGCCGCCTGACTTTTACCTTGCGTAAAAACAAATTAGCCCGTTACGAGACGTAGCTTAGTTGCGCGCCTGCGCGTGCCACACGATTTTACTCACTTTCCAGGTTTTCAGGATATCGTCGGGCGGCATCAAGCCTTCCGGTCCGCTCCACTCGCCGGAATAGACGTAGCTGATATGCGAACTCTGCGGGGCGGCACATTCTACGCTCTGCGCATCATCACCTTGCCCCAACTGGCAGGATTCAAACGCTTTGCTGTAGCTATTGCTAAAAGCATCACCAATTTTCACGCCACCTGCGCTGCCAATCGCCGGATCCATGACCTCAACTTTGCGCACGCTGCCCTTCGGCTGGCCGCTGATGATCATTTTCACCTCTTTGCCATCCAGCGCCTGATAAAACGCGACCAGCTGACCGTTGGACGTCCCCATCCCGCTACGTAGTTGATAACTGCCATCCAGCGCGCTCTGTAGCGCCCCTTCGGACAGTGGCGTACCGGCATTAATGCCGCCGACACCCGCATCGTTAACCTCCAGCGAGCTGCCGAACCAGTTAAACGGCGACAGGCTCGACCATGAGAAATTGGAAAGCGTGCTGCATCCGGTCAGCAACAGCGGTAAACCCAGCACCAGCGATAAACCCAGCGGGCGAAAATTCATGGCATGTACTCCTCAAGATTGAACGGCTTCCGTCATCAGCCACCTTAGTAAGATGGGGATTGGAGTCTGCGGACGACGAAAAGTGCCGTAAAGACGGGATAATCCTGCGGAAGATTATAGGGGGCATACGAAAAGAAACCTACCAGAACCGCAGGCCTCCCGAGAGCCGGAAGGCCTGCGAACAACATCAACTACGCTGTGAGGCAAAATCCGTTAAGTCATAACGGTGCGTGAACAGATCGTCCAGCTCCGTCTGGTGCGTAATCGCCACCACGGTACACGCTGGCAACGCCAGCTTGACCAGTGCCAGAAGCTGTCTGGCGGCGTCATGATCCAGATTGCTCGTCGCTTCATCCAGATAGAGCGTATCGGGTTTAGCAATCAACGCGCGGGCAAAGGCGACACGCTGCCGCTCCCCGCCGGAGAACACCCGATCCCAGTTCAGTTGCTCATCCAGACGATCGCGCCACGCGCTCAGCCCGACGCTATCGAGCGTCTGACGCAGCATCTCGCTGTCAGCCAGTGCCGGGTGCGGATAGCAGAGAATCTCTGCCAGCGTCCCCTGCCCCAGATAGCTCTGCTGCGGTAACAGCAGGCTGCGGCCTTCCAGCGATTGCCAGCGGCCATCGTAATACGGCCACAGACCGCTTAACGTACGCAGCAGCGTGGATTTCCCCAGCCCGCTGCGGCCAGAAAACTTACTCCAGCTACCCGCTTCACAGCTCAGGTCCACCTTTTGCAGCAGCGGAGAACCCTGCGGCGTGGTGAAAGAAAGCTGATCCAGTTGCAGACGTTCACCGACCGGAACCACTTCATCTTCAGACTGATGGCGTTTGATTTCCTGTTTGAACTGGCTCAGACGTTCCATGCTCGCGGAAAGCTCCATGAATTCGCGATACATGCGAATAAACCAGCTCAACGCACCATGCACCTGAGCAAACGCTCCGCGGATTTGCATCAACCCACCTAGCGTTACCGTTTTGCTGAGAAAGGCCGGTAATGCAGCAAAAATAGGGACGATCAAGCTAACACGCATGTAACCCGTGGTGAAAAGGCCCAGATTACGTTCCGCATTCATTGAACGCCACCAGTTAGAGACAATCGCAGAAAACTGACGCTTAAGATGGCTTTTTTCCTGCTGTTCGCCACCATATAGCGCAATTTGCTCCGCGTTATCATGCTTACGCAGCAAAGACGCACGAAAATTCGCTTCAGCACGTTGCTTCTCATAGTTAATACCGTGCAGCCGTTTACCGATCAGATGCGTAATCAAGGTGCCGAACACGGTATAGATTATGACGGCCCAGACCAGATAACCTTTGATTACCCACTCTTCACCGAACAGCGTAAAGCGCTGTACTCCCGACAGTTCCCAGAGAATGATGACGAAAGATGACAACTGGGCAGTCACCACCAAAAATGACGCCACCAGACTCACCGTCTTATCAACAAATAAGCTGATATCCTCAGCGATACGTTGATCGGGGTTATCGATTTTTCCCACTATCGACATCCGATAAAATGCTCGCTTTGCCAACCAGCTATTCACTAACTCTTCCGTCATGGCACTGCGCCAACGAATGATCAGCCAGCGAGTGAACCAGTCCTGATGCACAAATACCACGATATAAATCAGGATATAGATGCCGTACTCTTTCATGAGAGAGAGCAGCAGGCTGCTATCAAACGTTCCTAGCGCATCGTAAAACGTTTTACTCCAATCATTGAGCAATACGTTGAGATAGACGATGGTCCATCCCATACTGATGGCAGCAACAAGCAGTAACAGAGCTAATAAGCCTTGTTTTCCCCGCCAAAAAGGGCGGCAGAGATCGACAAACTGTGCCGCTATCTTTTTCACTCTTTCACCTCTTGCGGCAAGGTGATGTAAAGCACGCGGTTATCCGGGTTATACAGCTTCGCCGACATCGCCCGTACCTCTTCCAGCGTGATGCTGTCAGCCAGTTTGGATACGCTGCTCAGATAACGAGGATCATTATAGTGGCGGTAGCTCAGGAGCAGACGACGCTCTATCGTCATGAGATCGCTCTGACGCCCTTTTTCTGCACGGATGAACTGCGCTTTCTGCTCATCGACATCCTGCTGAGTGATCTTCGTCGGCAGTTCAGCAAAGGCTTTCTCAGCCAGCGTCCACAGCTCCTGCGCACGTTCAGGCGCGCTAGAGAAGCTCACTTCCGTTTCAATACGCTGTCTTTTATCTTCCAGTTCGCTATCGAGACGCATGCGGTAAATGCCTAACGCATCATCACGCAGGCTGGTTTTGAGATACTTATTCGCCAGATTACGGGCAACGCTCACCTGCACAGCGGCCTGTGGCGTCCACGTATGCGGCGTGAAGCTCCAGGTGCGGATATCGGCACGTGGTTCGATACTGATGGCCGATGTCGCTTCGCGTTTACCCGGCAGCGCCAGATGTGATTTCACCTCGCCAGCAGGCTGACGCGGGATCGTCGCTAAATAGCGTTCAACCTGCGGCAAAATCTGTGCCGCTGGCATATCTGCCACCAGATAGTAGGTTACCGGGGCAAACACCGCTTTATGCCACTGTGAAAGCAGCGCCGGCGCTGAAATTTGTTTCAGCTCGGCAATTTCAGGCTGCTGCCAGGCTGGCGCACCAAAACGCAGTTTGGCGATGTCACTAGCCCGCTTTCCTGAAACCGATTGATCGTCATTGGCTTTTTGACGCGCCAGACCCATCATGCTCTCTTTCATCACGTCAGGATCGATACCTGGAGCTACATTCAGCTCACGGTATAACGCTAACAGGCTTGCTAACTCACCCGTTGGCGCATTCCCGCTTACCGTCAGTTGATCCGCTTCCTGAGCGATGCCCAAAGACAGCTCTTTTTCCTTTTTCCAGTTACTGAGCGCTTCACCGCTCCATGTTGCCGGTCCGCTTTGGTTGACTAATTGGCTTGCCAGCTGTACCTGCCACGGATTGGTCGACGTCGATAAATATCCCGCGTCGCTCACGGCGGTGAAGTAGACTTTTTTACCCGCCTCTGGCACACGCAGCCATACTACGCGATCACCATTGCTCAACTGCCACTGCTCGACCTTCTGCGCGGCAAAGGTCTTCACCGCCGTGCGTTTCCCACTTTGCGTTACAGCAGGCAGCTCAGGGATGACTTTCTCTTTTTCTACCTGTAACGGTGCCAGCGTCGCGGCTGCCCACTGCGCCTGTAACTTACGAATCGCATCCGGCTTCGGCAAGGTGAACGGCGTCGCGCCCGGCACGCTAAACTGTGCCAGCGTATCCGGTGAGGTTAACCAGCGTTGCAAATGGCGATTCACGTCTTCTGCCGTGATGGTATCCAGTGCTTCGAGCGCGTCTTTACCGCGCTGCTGGCTACCGACATAAGGACGATCCTGCTGCCAGACAATAGTCAGCTGCTGAACCCAATCGGAGAACTCGCGTACTTCCTGCTTGTTAGCCATACGCTGCGCGACTTCACGAATGTCAGAGGTGATCTCCGTAATATCCTGCTCGTTTAACGGATAGCGTTTAAACCGCTCAATTTCTTTCAGTACGGCAGACATCGCCGCGTCATGGCCACCCGGCATCACATTCGCGAAGAAGCCCAGCGCTGCCGTGGTTTTCCCGATATCCGATTTACGCACGACCAGGCTACTGGCGTCTTGCGGCAGCTCCGCCTGTTGTCGACGAACCTGACGCAGTAACGCAGACATCGTGATTTGCGTAAGCAGGCGGTGGCGATACTCAGGTTGACCGAATGTGTCTTTGTCATTGAAACGATAGACAAATGACACCTGGCTGCTGCCGCTTTGGCTATCCTGTAAACGCGCGACTTTGAGCTGCGGTTTCAACAGCGGCTCGTAGTAATCACGGGCTGGCACAGCCACATTTGGCAACGGCGCAAAATAGCGTTGAATTTCGCGTTCTGCATCCGCAGGCGTGATATCACCAATAATCATCAAACGCATATTCGACGGGTGATACCAGCGTTGATAGAAATCTTGCAGTACGCTGGCTGGCGTGTCGTTAATCGACGCTTCCGTGCCAATCGTCGGGCGGGAAGGATAACGAGAATCATGGCGAATCGCCTGTACGCGCTGCTGATTCATGCGTTCCGCTACGCCCAGTTTGCCACGCCACTCTTCCAGAATGATTTTGCGCTCATCGTCGAGATCGTTTTGCAGCAGCTTGGCATGGCCCGTCATCTGGCTCAGCGCCTGTAGCGTCGTGCCCAGATCGCGATTCCCTTTCGGCGGACTCATCATATACATGGTGCGCTCGTAGTTGGTCACGGCGTTATAGCTCTGACCGCGTACCCACCCTTGCTTGTGCAGTTCGGTACTGACGCCTTGGGGAAATGCCTCGCTGGCGCGGAACACCATATGCTCCACGATATGCGCCACGCCAGATTCATTGTCTTTCTCATCAATCGAACCGACATCAACAATCAGGCGAACATCGACCCGTGACTTCTGCCCTTCCAGTGGCACGAGGGTGTAGCGAAACCCGTTCGCCAGCGTCCCTTCTTTAAAAACCGGCAACGGACTTTTGATTTCTTCGGCCTGACTCACCAGACTCCCCGCTAACAGGCCGACAGCCGTTAGCGATAACCAGCAACATTTCTTCCAGTTCATAACAACCTTTTCGTTTTTATTTTTGCCTGTAAGGCAATTTCTGAATGCATCAATGCAAAATGCCCCGTCATTCGTCAGCATGTGACGTATGACGGGGCATAGGATTTACCAGGTGTAAGCGACACCAAGCCAGAACTGACGGCCGGGTTTGTAGGTGACAATAGAAGTGCCCGCGCCAACTTTTTTATTCGTTTCCACTACATTATCCAAAACGTTCAGCACATCTAGTGTGATATCTAGCGTCTGAGTTTTGTAGACAGGCTGAGAGTAGGAAAAACGCCAGTCGTAGGAAATAAAGTCGTCGTATTTAGTTGAGACGTATTCCGTCACACTCCCTGAGAAGCTAGGATCAGCGTTGCACGCAGGACTCCCTCCAGGGCAAACCGTCATTAACGACCCCGTGCTATATCCCTTATAGCCTGAGGTATAACCCACGCGTTGACCCCAGTTGAGGCGTATCGCAGGGAAGTAGGTATCCACATTCAGGAAGGCATTCCAGGGGGTATTGAAGTCCATCGCATCCATGTCACCCTTATACATCAGCTTATTGTCAACAATAACTCGAACTTCATCCGAATCACTATCATCATAGTAAGCAATTGAGTTAGCTTTATTTTTCGAGATAAAAGCACCAAACTTCCAATTTACTTCAGCAAAGCTAAAACGATGAGGACTAATTGGCTCTACTTCAAGAGACAATGAATTCCCTTCTGTCCGACCAGCGTTATTCATCACACGGTAACTTGCACCATTAGCTGTTATCGTTTCACGACCAAACTGCTCTTTCCCCTGACGATTAACCCACTTGGCCGTCCATACGGTATTCATGACGCGTTGAGATAACCCTAGCGTCATTTCATCGCTGTAAGGCGTTTTTAAATCAGATACAGTGTAATTAGTGCCGGTTCTTTCTGGGTTAGAGATCCACGGCGCAGTAGAGGAGGTTCGCCTTTGCACCGTACTCGTACCGATGCCCTGGCGCAGCTTATATGACAGCATATTTGATGCATAATAGCGGTTGGCACCGCCGAACAAGCGAGTCGAACGATCGCCGAAGACATCATAAGAAGCAGAGAAACGAGGTGCAACATCCAGATTTTCCAGGAAATCATCGTATGTAACGCGCACCCCAGGAGTTACTTCAAGGCGGCCGTAGCTCATGCTGTCTTGCAGATAGGCAGCATAACGACTATAGCTGACTTGCACGGAACGGGCAGGAAAGAGTGTACGGGTGCCTGCAAATTGCTCACCGGGAATACACATTGAATCACCAGGTAAGCACACAACACCACGATTAATGTAGGTAGCGTTCGATGCAACGCTAGCTGAGTAGGCATCCTGAAAACGACGATACTGTGCATTCGCAAAATCAGCCTGCCAGCCGAAATCAAGCTGATGAGTCATCCCCAACAAGAAGGCTGGATTTAACTCATAGTCTTGCTTGAAGGTGGTGGTATTTTTTTCTGTGGCAAATGACCCATAACCGCCAATCTGTGATGTTCTACTTGTCGTTTGCCAATCAAGTGATGGGGAAGTAAAACCTAACGATGGAGTAGCATAGACCCAACTAATATATTCATTAGATTCATGTTCGATTTTGTTTTGATCAAACTGATACCCCGCCAAACTGGTCATCTTCCCCCAGTTAGCATTATGCTCCCACTCCATATTGAAGCGATAGCCGCCACCGGTATTGGTAAATGCGCCGTTCTTGATATTCTTTTTATAATATTTAGATTCGTGCGGGGAATACATGCCCGTCATGCGGACAATATCGCCATTATCCGCCAGATAAGTGCCTTTTAGCAGATAGGTTTCACTGATCCGCTCCTGATCGTCCCATATACCCAGGTAGTCATGATAATAGGGAATATCCGACTGCTGGCGATTATAGGCAAAAATAAAGCCAGCCTTGTCACTTAATGGCTGGTTAAAGGTAGCCGAATAGAACTGCTTCTTAAATTTCGGTTGGTAGTAGAGGTTAGTGCCAGAGTAGAATTCATCACTGATATTAGAATCAACGTGGTAACGGGTCCAACTATCACGAGAGGTACGATAAGAAACTTTGCCGGAGGCTTGAGCCAACTTGGGGTCCATCAGCCTGGCATCTACCACGCCACCGGTAAAATCACCGTACTTAGCGGACACGTTGCTGTCGAACACTTCTAGCGATTCAATCAGCTCAGAGTTAATCCAGAACGATTGCGTGCCACCCGCAGGTAAATCAATCGGGCTGTAACCATCCGGGTCACCATCTAACACTCCCTTATTAGCACCGGGGTTAATATTGTTATTATTCGATAACCCATCGATCATAAAATTATTGTTGTAAAACTTCTCGCCGTGAAACGAGACGTTTTCCGGAGCTAATTCCCCCGGTGCAGTACTGGTACTTGCTGTGTTTGCGAACTGTACATTCGGGTTATTTTTCAATAATTCCGTTACCGACCCGTTTCCGGTCGGCATCTTTTTAATCTGCTCAGCATTAATAATTTGCGTCCCCATCGACTGACTGGTCGGGGTTGAGCGGACTAAAATGGTATCTTCACCGTTTTCCGAAGAGGAATCACTCTGCTGTTCTTCTTCGGTTTCTGTCTTGTTTTTCTGCTGATTTTCATCGGCAGAGGTATCATTTTGCTGTGCGAGTGCAGGCCCTGATAATAATGACAATAGCATCATTAAATAGACGTTCTTATTCATTTATTCAAAATCCCCAATAAGCATAATTATTTGAAAAATAAAATATTATTGTAAATTCCACGTGTAATATTTATTGCTGGTCGTCAACCCGAATGTGTCCATTCAGTTTGAAAACGATGGAAACCACCTGATTATCCACCGGTGCCTCCGTCCGATAGCGCCAGCGCGCCATGTCTTTCACCACGTCATCGCCAAATACGCCGTCTGGCGTTTCAGACAGAATCTGTACGTTAGTGACCGTACCGCTACCGGTAATATCGAATTTGACGCGTACTTTTCCTTCCACACCCAGCGCTTTTGCCCGAGAGGGATAATTCACGCGACGATGCAGCGCTTTAAAATTTTGACTATTACTTTTCCCTGCACCACGCGCAGCCTGACCGCTATCGCTTTCTCCAGCCTTAGCGGTTGCTGCACTCCCCGGCATACCAGCAGAGGCTTGCATTGGTGAAGGCGCATCGCCGGTCTGGCTTGTCGCTACGGGAGACTCACTCTTTTTCTCTGTCTGCTGCTGCGTCACCTGCTGTTGTTCTTTTGGTTTGTTCTCAGGTTTCTTTTCAGGCTGCTTTCTCTCACGCACGGGCGGCTTCTTTTCCGCAACAGGCGTGACGGGCTTGCGCTCAATGACGGGTTGTTTAATAACCGGGTTGGGGTGTTCTGGTAACGGGGGGGAAATCGGTTGTTCTAAAGAAACAGTTTGCGTCGCCACAACGGGAGGATCGGAAGATTCTACCGTAGGAGGAGATGAATCAGCCTGCTGCGTCATTGCCGCAGCCATCATCGTGACCTGCATGCTTCCGCCTGCATTTCCCGCCATGTCTTCAATGCTTTCTTTCGGGGAAGAGTGCAATAGAAAGAAAAGCGCCAGCGCCGCATGCGCTACACAGGACAAAACAAAGAACGCCAGCGAACGCCAGTTAGGCACATCGGCGGTCAGCGTTGCGGTTGGATAGGAATGAGCAAGAGGACGAGAACCCAGCAATACGCTGCGGCCAGTGCGGTTCGCACCCAGCAAAGCCCCCTGAAGATTTTCACGACTCACTATCCAACTCCATCTCTTAAACTTCAACTTCCTGGTGTCAGTCGTGCAATCACAATCTTCCAGGCGATAAAATGTAAGCAAGATCGGAACACGAAAAAACATGTCAAGGCCGATCGGACAACATTAATAAATAATAATACAAATGAGAATCGTTTTACAAATGAAAACTGTTACCCACAAAGTCTAACAAACTGCAGGCAATATCATTACAAATCACAGTAACGCATTGAGGTTAAATGAAAAAAGTGCGCTAACAGAGGCGCACTTTTACTAAAAGGGGATAACTCGGGGGAGAGGCGGTGCAGGGATAACGGTTTAGCATCAACGCAATAGCGATCAATATTCCCGATCTTCAATCAGGCGTTTTCCCAGCGTGATGCAGTCAACGATCTCATAGTCGAGCTTTTCATACATGTCGATGACAGCATCATTGTCTTCACGCACCATCAGGTGAATCTTCGGGCAGCCGCGGGCAATGAGCTTTTTCTCCAGACGGCTAATCAACGCATTCGCAATGCCGCGCCCGCGAAAATCAGGATGTACGCCCAGATAATATGCCGATCCACGGTGGCCGTCGTAACCGCCCATCACCGATCCCACGAGTTCACCGTTCACCTCTGCGACCAGAAACAGATCGGGATCGTGATTGAGCTTACGTTCGATGTCCATTTCAGGATCGTTCCACGGGCGCAGCAAATCACAGCGTTCCCAGAGGGTGATCACGGCTTCAAAGTCATCCTGCCTGAATATGCGGATTTCCATCACAGTCGCCATTTTGCAATAAGGTAAATCGTGATTATCGCGTGATTTTTATCAGACGCAATCTCAAATTGCGCGCCGCCATCAGGAATCACACAACAGGTGACCGGGGATCGATTTTATTGATGGTATACTGCCCGCCTTTATTATTGTGCCCCATCGCCAAAGAAACGAGATGCCCACTATGTCTGACGTCAATGCGGTAAAACATTTTTTGCTTAGCTTACAGGAAGATATCTGCCAGCAGCTTGCAGCACTCGATGGCGGAGCCGATTTCGCCAAAGATGAATGGCAGCGTGCCGAAGGCGGCGGCGGGTGCAGTCGCGTGCTGTCCGGCGGACGCATCTTTGAACGCGCTGGCGTAAATTTTTCTCATATCATCGGTAAGTCGTTGCCGCCTTCCGCCAGCACCCACCGTTCGGATCTGGCAGGCCGCAGCTTTCAGGCGATGGGCGTGTCGCTGGTAATTCATCCGCTGAGCCCTTATATCCCCACCAGCCACGCCAATGTGCGCCTGTTCATCGCCGAGAAACCGGGGGAAGAACCCGTTTGGTGGTTTGGCGGCGGATTCGATCTTACGCCCTATTATGGTTTCAAAGAGGACGCGGTGCACTGGCATCAAACCGCTCACGACCTGTGCCAGCCGTTCGGTGACGATGTGTACCCACGCTACAAAAAGTGGTGCGACGATTACTTCTTCCTGAAGCATCGTAACGAAGCGCGCGGTGTCGGCGGACTCTTTTTCGACGATCTCAACGAGCCCGATTTTGCTACCAGCTTTGCCTTCATTCGCGCCGTCGGTAACGGTTTCCTTGATGGCTATCTGCCCATCGTTGAACGGCGTAAAGATCTGCCTTGGGGAGAACGCGAGCGCGAATTCCAGCTCTATCGTCGCGGCCGCTATGTAGAATTTAACCTGATTTGGGATCGCGGTACGCTGTTTGGTCTGCAAAGCGGTGGACGCACCGAATCAATTTTGATGTCCATGCCACCGCTGGCACGCTGGGAATACCAGCATCAGACTGAACCGGGTAGCCCGGAAGCCCTGCTGTATCAAGATTTTTTACCGGCCAAAGACTGGCTGGCAGAAAGTCACACGCACAACAAGGAAGCATAAGTCATGCAGATATGGGTCGATGCCGACGCCTGTCCTAACGTCATCAAAGAAGTGCTATTTCGCGCGGCGGATCGCACACAAACACAGGTCACGCTGGTTGCTAACCAGACCATAAAAGTACCGCCGTCGCGCTTTATTCGCACCCTGCGCGTCTCGGCGGGATTTGACGTCGCCGACAATGAGATCGTGCAACGCGTTGAAGCTGGCGATCTGGTGATCACTGCGGATATTCCGCTGGCATCGGAAGTGATAGAAAAAGGCGGCATCGCGTTGAATCCGCGCGGAGAGCGTTATACGCCGGATACCATTCGGGAACGGCTGAACATGCGGGACTTCATGGATACCATGCGAGCCAGCGGGATACAAACCGGTGGCCCCAGCGCATTAAACCAGCGGGACCGTCAGCAGTTCGCGAATGAGCTGGACAAGTGGTTGCAGCAGTCAAAAAAGCCATAATGGCCTGAAGTTCTCGCCATCCTGCTTTTAACAGGCAAAGCAGGATGGCGACACTGACTTAGCGATACACTGGCAGCAGGTCGAGGCTGGAAAGAATGTGTATCAGCGCGGTGCCGATACCAAATAGCAGTACCAGCGCAATCATCGCATTGCCGCCCCTCACGCGAAACAGCGGGCTACCGAAGCGGACGCGCGACGCGCGAGCCAGCAACGCAGGCGTAATCACCGCCCACACCGTAGCGGCCAGCCCGGCAAAGCCAATCGCATAAATAAAGCCGTTCGGATATAGCAGGCCACCGATGACCGGCGGAAGAAAGGTCACCAGCGCTGTTTTGGCTCTTCCCATTCGGCTATCGTCAAACTTCAGCAAATCTGCCAGATAATCAAACAGCCCCAGCGTCACGCCGAGAAACGAACAGGCGACGGCAAAGTTGGAAAAGACAGTGAGCAGCACGTCCAGATAAGGGCTATTCAACACCCCACCCAACGCCTGCACCAGCACGTCAATATTACCGCCCCGCTCCGCAATCCCGATAAAGTCAGGACGGGCAATGTTTCCCATCGTGCCAATCAGCCAGATGGCATACATCACTAGCGCCAGCAAACTGCCAATAAACAGGCAGCGCTTGATGATCTGCGGTTCACGGCCGTAGTGCTTCACCAGGCTGGGGACGTTGCCATGAAAACCAAAAGATGCCAGACAGAATGGCAGCGTCATCAGCACATAAGGCAGATAACTGGGTGCCGGCTCCGCCACATTCAACAATACCGTTGGCTTCACATTCCACAGCAGGCTGCCGAACGTCATGAAAAAGGTCAGTACTTTCGCCGCCAGAAAAAAAGCGGTCATACGGCTCACTGCAGCGGTGCTCCACCACACGGTCAACGCGACAAACAGCGCAAACAGGAAGCCCCCAATGCGTGCAGAGAAATCAATCGACATCTCAGCAAGCGTGTGATGGATAATGGAACCACTCGCTGAAATGTAGGCGTAAGTCAGGATATAGAGGACAAAGGCGATCGATATGCCGTTAATGACATTCCAGCGCTTACCCAGCAGATCTTTAGTCAGCGTATCGAAGCTGGAGCCGGTCGGATAATTAAGGTTCGCCTCCAGTATCATCAACCCCGAGTGATACATGCAAAACCAGGTAAACACCAGCACGGCAAATGACCAGAAAAACCAGGCCCCCGACATCACCACCGGCAGGGAAAACATCCCGGCGCCAATAATCGTCCCTGCAATAACCATCGACCCGCCAAACAGCGAAGGAAGACGCTTTCCTGTACCGCTTTTTTCTACTGTGTTCTCGTTCACTGCGCGTGTTGCCATAACCGATAGTCGCTCGTTGGTTTTTTATCAAGTCCGGGGAGTCTCCCCCTAAAGACGAGGCGGGATCATGGCATAAAACCAAAATTATTCCATTGATTCATCTTAGTCAGGCGACTATTTGGTCGATAAATTGCGATAAATAAAAAACCCAGCCAACAATCGGCTGGGTTTGTCTGTATAACTAGAAATGACTTACAGCGGCTGAGTTTGTGCTTCCACCACTGCCAGCGCCACCATGTTCACGATCCGGCGTACCGAGGCAATCGGTGTCAGGATGTGGGCTGGTTTCGAGATCCCCATCAGTACCGGCCCTACCGTCACGCCTTCTGAAGACGACACGCGCAGCAGGTTATAGCTGATACGCGCAGACTCCATGTTCGGCATGATTAAGATGTTAGCCGAACCTTTCAGCGGGCTGTCTGGCATCTGCTCGCGGCGGATGGCTTCGACTAGCGCGGCATCGCCGTGCATCTCGCCATCGATCTCCAGCTCCGGTGCCAGCTTGTTGACCAGCGCCAGCGTGGCACGCATCTTCTGCGCCGTCGGAGAATCCGAGGTGCCGAAGCTGGAATGCGACAGCAGCGCGACTTTCGGCTCGATACCGAAACGGCGTACGCTTTCTGCCGCCATCAGCGTGATTTCTGCCAGCTGTTCCGGCGTCGGATCCGCGTTGACGTAGGTGTCTGCGATAAAGGTGTTACCGCTCGGCAGCAGCAACGCATTCATCGCCCCCGCAGCCTGCACGCCTTCACGGTAGCCGAACACTTTCTCAACCACGTCGAAATGTTCTTCATAGGTGCCAATCGTGCCGCAAATCAGCGCATCCGCTTCGCCACGGTGAACCATGATGGCCCCGATCAGCGTTGGGTTGCCGATCACCGCACGCTGCGCTTTTTCCTGCGATACGCCACGACGCTTCATCAGTTCGAAATACTCGCTCCAGTATTCTTTGAAGCGCGGATCCGATTCGTTATTAACCACTTCGAAATCTTTACCGATGGTCAGTTGCAGCCCCAGCTTTTGCAGACGCATTTCGATGACGCTCGGACGACCAATCAGAATCGGGAACGCCAGACCCAGCGTCACCAGTTCCTGCGTGGCGTGCAGCACGCGCGCATCTTCACCTTCCGCGAATACCACGCGTTTCGGCTGCTGACGCGCCTGCGCGAAGATCGGCTTCATGAACAGGTTGGTTTTGTAGACGAACTGGGTCAGTTTTTCGATGTAGGCATCGAAATCTTCGATCGGACGCGTCGCCACACCGGAATCCATTGCTGCCTTCGCCACCGCCGGCGCGATCTTGATGATCAGACGCGGATCGAACGGTTTCGGGATCAGGTAATCCGGGCCGAATGACAGCTCCTGATCGCCGTAAGCAGATGCCACCACTTCACTCTGCTCTGCCAGCGCCAGATCGGCAATCGCGTGTACGCAAGCCAGCTTCATCTCTTCGTTAATTGTGGTCGCGCCCACATCTAGCGCACCACGGAAGATGAACGGGAAGCACAGCACGTTGTTCACCTGATTCGGATAGTCGGAACGGCCGGTACAGATAATCGCATCCGGGCGCACTTCCTTCGCCAACGGCGGCAGAATTTCTGGCTCCGGGTTTGCCAACGCCATGATCAGCGGACGCGGAGCCATGGTTTTCACCATTTCCGGCGTCAGCACGCCAGGACCGGAGCAGCCGAGGAAGATGTCCGCATCCGGGATCACGTCCGCCAGCTTACGGGCACCGTTATCTTCCACCGCATACGCCGCTTTGGTCTCTTCCATATTTTCGTCACGACCGTGGAAAATCACGCCGCGCGAATCACACACCACGATGTTGTGCTTTTGTAGACCCAGCGCCACCAGCAGGTTCAGACAGGCGATAGACGCCGCGCCCGCACCGGACACCACCAGACGCACATCAGAGATATTTTTTTCTACTACGCGCAGGCCGTTCAGAACCGCAGCGGTACAGATGATCGCCGTGCCGTGCTGATCGTCATGGAAGACGGGAATCTTCATGCGCTCACGCAGCTTCTTCTCGATGTAGAAGCACTCAGGCGCTTTGATGTCTTCCAGATTGATACCGCCGAACGTCGGCTCCAGCGCAGCGATCACATCGATCAGCTTGTCTGGATCCAGCTCGTCGACTTCGATATCGAAAACATCAATGCCGGAGAATTTTTTGAACAGAACGCCTTTGCCTTCCATTACTGGTTTACCGGCCAGTGCGCCGATATTGCCGAGACCGAGAACGGCCGTTCCGTTAGAGATCACGGCGACCAGATTGCCGCGCGCGGTGTATTTGTAGGCAGCCAGCGGATCTGCCGCAATTTCCAGACAGGGAGCCGCAACACCGGGAGAATATGCCAGCGCCAGATCGCGCTGCGTCGCCAGCGGCTTAGTCGGGGAAACCTGAATTTTGCCGGGGATCGGATACTGGTGGAAATCAAGGGCGCTTTGCTTTAGCTGTTCATCCATCTTATGTACCTTTTCGGTTTTGTTGTGTTGTGTCTGTAGGGTCAAGAGTACCCAGTATAGTGTTTGCGTATGGCTAAACTACCGAGGATGGCAAAAACTGAGGGGGAATGCTGGTTAATATAGTTATTTTATTTGACGGTTTTTTGTTCGATTTGCAGCCAGAGTCGGATACACCAAACGGGATAATTGAGAGAAATTCAGAGAAAACGGGAAGATCGTCGCGTGATGCAAACACACCACGCAACAGAGAAAGAGAGGTTACTGCGTCATATTCAGAATAGTACGAATGTTGCCTGCACTGGTGGCGATAATATCGATGGCTCCGGTGCGCAGCGCGCCGAGAATCGCTAAGGCTTTGGTATTTTCAGAAGCAATCGCAATCACGCAGGGGATTTTGTGTAGCTCTTCAATACTCACGCCAATCACCCGTTCGTTCATCACCGTATCCACATGCTGACCCTGCGCGTTAAAGAAGTCATATCCGGCGATATCCCCAATCACCCCCTGATTGAGGCTGGCATCAATAATTTCATGCGGGGTGAACCAGCCGAGTTTAACCATGTAGCTGTTCTCGTTCATATCCCCAATGCCCACCAGCGCGATATCGGCCTTGCGCGCCCGATCCAGCGTTTCCTTAATGGTGCCGTTCTGCATGAAGGCTTCTTTCAGCGCTCGGTTCTCGACATAAGCGGGTGAATACAGCGTTTCGCTGCTGCCACCGAATTTCTTTGCCAGACGGCGGCTGATATGGTCGGCGTTAATCGCATCACCGGGACGGTGTGTTCCGCCGATACCGCAGATAAAGCGGCAGTTACGTTCCGTCACATTGCTCACATGGTCGGCGACCGCCGCCACATTACGTCCCTGCCCAACGGCGACCACGGTATCGTCTTTCAACGACAGCGCCAGATAGTTGGAAACCAGTGCCGCAACCTGCCGACGCTGCTCTTCTTCATCCTGATGGTCGAGTGCAATCAGCGCACGCTTGATCGAAAAGCGCTCCAGCATCTGCTGTTCAAGACGCGTGCTGAAGACCGGATGATAGCGCACGGTAATTTCGACAATGCCTTCTTCTTTCGCTCGTTTCAGCAAACGCCCGACTTTGATGCGCGAAATACCGAATTTCTTGGCGATCTCTTCCTGAGTAATTTCGTCCTGATAATAAGCAACGGCGATTTCAGTCAGAAGTTCGCTTTCCTGAGATCCTGATTGTTTTTCCATCTGGTCACATTTTCCTTACGCAAGGGGATCGGTTTATACAGACGCTGTGTCTACAGATGAAAACCGTCGCAATGAATAATTGTTACACGCTGGGAGAAGAGGCTCAAGCCCAGCGAGATTATCCCTGATGGTGGCGCAAACGGACAGAGGCAGAAGCGCCGGAGCCAGACAAAAAGGCTGACTCCGGCAACGTGACACATTACCGCTGAATGGCATCAATCTTCAGCATTTTGGCAATCACCAGATCGAGCTCTTTCTCATCGAAAATTTTCTTCCAATCCGGCTTGATGATGTTCTCTTTACCGTATTCAATCGCGATCATACACGCATCCGAGAACGGATTCGTGCTGCGGAAAGCCACCGCCAGCGCGATCTGAATGTGTCCATAAAGCATAGCTTTCGCCGCGGCCTCCGGTACGCCAATTGTGTTGATAGTTTCATCCAGCGCTTCTTTCATCAACGTGCCAACCATACAGGCTACGGTTTCAACCAGCGTCGGTTCCAGATAGGCCAGCTGTTTTACCGTCACCCAGTGCACGTCAATCACCGGGCCATACATCACTTTAACCACGCGCGCTAAGGTGGCCTTCTGCTCGTCACTGCCCGCCTCATAAGAGGCGGCAACGTGCTGTGGCGCGGCCACGCCGCCAAATGCATCGGCATGTTCTTCCGGCGTGAAGCGATCCAAAAATACGGAAGGATGGCACGGATGGGCAACGGCGTAATCGATATCATCACGCTTGGCGATAAGATTGGCATAGGCCGCCGCCGGGTCCAGCGTCAGCAGTACAGCGTTGCTTTTCATCTGCGGGACAACAAGTTCAGAGACCACTTTCAAAGCAATATCAGGAACGGCCAGAATCACCACATCGCTTTCAGGAATCACCTGCTCAGCAACGGACAATTCTCTGCCCGCGGCAACCACTTGCTCCTGCGCACGCGGTGAGTTCTCGCAGTAAAACACCTGATAGTCACTTTTCTGGAAATTGGCAGAGATACGCATGCCCATTTTGCCGCCAGCGCCCAGTACAGTAATAGTTTTCAATTCAGCAGCCATGATTGTTACTCCTCGGATTTGGGATATTCAAAGAATGTGTGATGAACGGTTCGCATAGGGATTGCGCGTGTAGAGATAATTCAGGCTATGGCGCGTCCAGGCGTCTTCCAGACGGCACGTTTCTTCCGCATTGGCCTGCCACGGCAGCCAATGCTCGACGATCTGATTAATGTTTCGTTCGTTCGGACGAACGATCTGGTGAAGCGCGTCGTAATCCAGCAGGCCAGTTCCCAGCAGACAGCCGGAATAGGTAAAGCCCACCCAACCTTCCTGACGGGCAAATGCAAAATCTTTGATGTGCAGGTTAACTACCCGCGAGGCCGTTAGTTCAATCACCTCACGCGGATATTCCAGGGCGGCAACACAGTTGCCAGGATCGAGACAAATTCCCAGTGCCGGACTGTCGATGGCGTCAACGACAGCCAGCACGTCGCGCGTTCTTACCTGCTCATAAGTTTCCAATCCCAGTTGGATGTTATGCTGCTCAAACTCAGGCAGCACGCGGCGCAGCAAGGCAAGCGCCTCGTCTTGTGTCGGCTTATGTGTTGCTGTGTTGAACATGGTGCGGATAAAACGGACATCCAGCGCGCGAGCCATCGTGAGATAGCGTGTCAGGTGATCCGTGGCGAGCCCTCGTGTTCCCAGTTCCAGTTGAATACCGAGATCGACCGCGCGCTGCCGCAATTTTTCCAACTCGGCAGACGAGAGTGCTTCCACCGCCGCGTAATCACAAATCTGGAAAACGCCCGCACCAGACTCTGCGGTTTGCTCCAGCATGGCTTCCAACCCCAGCGGATTCGGCACGCGGGAAGAGGCTCTCCAGAAGAACGCATAGGTACTTAATCCAATGGCCATATTTATTTCCTCTCACTTACGCCTGCGAACAGAGCGTGAAGGCTTCATCCATAATGGCGTTAAACGCAGACGGGTCATGGGCAAAACGCCCCAAAAACAGGCCATCAGCGGCGTCACCAAGCTGACTCAGCAATCCCGGCCCGGCACTGCCGCCATAAATAATTCGCCCCTCGCGCACGCCTGCCTGAGTTGGAAAATGCTGTTTTAGTGCCTGACAGACCTCGCTGATGTACGCTGTCGGGGCGGGCTCCGTACTACCAATCGCCCACTGCGGTTCATACGCCAGTACCAGATCGCCCGTCAGCTCTTGCTTCTGGGCCAGATTCAGTGCCGCGTCTAATTGAGCCTGACAGGTGTCGATGGCTTGTTGCGTCGAGCCACGTTTCTCCTCGCCTACGCACAGTACCGGCGTTAGCCCATTACGCCAGGCCGCCGCCGTTTTCAGCGCGAAATGCTCATCCGTTTCGCCAAAATAGCGACGACGCTCGGCATGCCCGATTTCAACATAGCGACACCCCATTTCATGCAGCATGGTGCCGCTCACTTCTCCGGTGAAGGCTCCGTTATCCGCCCAGTGCAGATCTTGTGCACCGACATGAACGGGTGACTGGGCAAAGCGCTGCACTACAGGCGCTAACGTCGGGAAGGCGGGCAGCACAAACAGCCGGGCCGATGGCAGTGATGCCAGCGGATGCTGTTCGGCTATCTCATGGATTTTCTGGCACCAGTCGAGTGTCTGCTGATAGCCGAAATACATTTTCAGGCTGACGCCCAGTGTTAATTTGCGCGAACTCATCGCTCACTCTCCGCTTGCGTCACCGTCTGATGCGAAGGAGTCGGCGTCGTATCGCTGTTCAACACGGCCGACACCGCCTCAAGGATCATGGCTAGCGATATCGCCCCCGCATCGGGCGTGCCCAGACTTTTTTCTGCCAGCGGGCGGGCACGACCAATTTTGGGTAACAGCTGTGCCGTGTCGTCAGCGGCCTGTTGGGCACACTGCGCAGCCTGCTGCCAGGCTTCTGGCAAGCGCATTCCCGCGTCTACCCGTTGCGTCAGTGCCACACTAAAGGGGATGAGCGCATCCACCAGCGTTTTATCCCCCGGTTTCGCTTTACCGAAATGCATCACGCTCTCTTTGGCCTGACGTATACCGTCAGCCACGCGACGACCGTCAGGACGTTGTTCATCACCCAACACCGTTCCCAGCGCATTCAACGCGACACCCCAGATTGCGCCAGACGTTCCTCCTGCGCGATCGGCCCAGGCATCTGCCGCACGTTGCAATAACGTGCCAGCGCCTGCCTGCCGCTCCAGCATCTCCGCGGCCTTTTCCGCTGCGGCAATCACCCCACGCTCCATGCCAATACCGTGATCGCCATCCCCGGCAATGGCATCAATACGGCCCAACTCAGTGACGTTAGCCAGTACAATGTCACGCGCCGCGTTCAACGCCGCCGCAACACAGTGTGCCGTGGCTTTCGATGCCGCCGTCGCGGCTGGGATCACATCGAGTTCTGCCGTGAATGTCCGCTCAGCCAGCGGTTCGGCGGGAGACATACTGCCTTTACGGAATGCCGGTGCATCAGCAGGCGCACGCCAGAAACGCTCCAGTTCCTCATCGAGCCAGAACAACGTGAGCGATAGACCCGCCATATCAAAGCTAGTTACCAGCTCACCGACTTCCGGCTCGACCACCGTCAGCCCCTGTTCAACCAGCAGTTGTGAAACGCGGCGATAAACCACAAACAATTCTTCGTATTTCACCCCGCCGAGGCCGTTGAGTACCACGCTAATCCGCTGTCCGGAGAGCGTCGTGATGCCTTGCGGTACCTCTTTCAACAGTGAACTGACCAACAGCTCAGCCAGTTCATCAGCGGTTGAAATAGGGACATCACGGATACCCGGTTCGCCGTGAATCCCCATGCCTACCGCCATCATTCCTTCAGGAACGGTGAACAACGGGTGTTCAGCGCCCGGCAAGGTGCAGCCAGAGAAGGCCACGCCGAGCGAGCGGGTACGCTGGTTGGCACGCTCGGCAACCTCAAGCACGGCAGCCAAATCGTAGCCCGCTTCCGCCGCCGCAGAGGCAGCCTTAAAGACCATCAGATCGCCCGCTACCCCGCGACGCTTTTGCCATTCGTTCAGTGGCGCACTGGAAATATCATCGGTAACCGCCAGCAGCTCACACGGGATACCTTCCGCATTCAGACGCGCCTTAGCCTGTCCGAAATGAAGCACATCGCCCGCATAGTTACCGAACGTCAGCAGTACGCCACCACCATTGTGTGCCGCTCGGGCAACGCTACAGATCTGCTGGGCTGATGGCGAAGCAAACAGGTTGCCCATCGCCGCGCCGTGCGCCAGCCCCTGCCCGACCAGTCCGGCAAACGCCGGGTAGTGGCCGGAGCCACCCCCGACCACAATGGCGACCCCACCTTCACGACTGCGAGTGCTTCTGACCACACCGCCTGGTACCTGACGCACTTTGTCAGCATGCGCCGCCACAAAGCCTTCGGTCAGCTCCCGGGCAAAGGCGGAAGGTTGGTTGAACAAATACGTCATATTAATGCTCCTGTGTGGCTGATACGGCCTTCGATACCCGATCCGAACGGCTGAGCAGGACAATCAACACGGCGGAGAGCAGCATCAGCCCGCCGACAATCATCATGGGCAGCACGTAGGTTCCCGTTACACCCCGCACCGCACCGGTGATGTATCCCGCTGAAAATCCGGCAACATTGCCAATAGTATTGATGAGTGCGATGGCCGCCGCCGCTGACGCTCCCGTCAGGAACTGGGTCGGTAATGTCCAGAAATTAGGTAGCGCAGCGAAAATGGAGCAGGCCGTTACGGTAATCACCGCAATGGTCGCCGTAGGGGATTCCATAAACAGCGCCAGCGGAATGCTGATCGCACCGGTCAAAGCAGGGATAGCGATATGCCATGAACGACAGCCGCGGCGCGTTGCATCACGCGACCAGAAATACATCACGATGGCCGCAGGCAAGTAAGGGATCGCGGTAATCAGCCCTTTATCCATGACGTTGAACGTCGTGCCGAACTGCTGTTGGAAACCCGCGATAATCGTGGGCAGGAAGAACGCCAGCGCGTAGAGGCCGTAAATAAAACCGAAGTAAATCAGGCACAGTACCCAGACGCGTTTATTGAACATCACGGTCATCACGCTAGGGTGTTTGCTGTGATTTTTAGTGGCATGTTCGCTTTCCAGTTCACTGACCAGCCAGCGTTTCTCATCGGCGTTAAGCCACTTGGCATCGGCCGGACGATCCACCAGATAGAACCAGGTAATGATACCGACGATAATGGCCGGAACAGATACACCGAGGAACATCACCCGCCAACCGGACAGGCCGAACAGACCGTGCTGCTCAATCAGCCAGGCAGCCAGCGGCGCACCTAACACCACCGTCAGCGGCTGTGCCAGATAGAACAGTGACAGAATTCTGCTGCGATAGCGGGCAGGCACCCACATGCTGAGGAACAAGATCGCACCAGGGAAGAAGCCCGCCTCCGCAATCCCCAACAGGAAACGTAGGATATACAACCCTTCAATACTGCTTACCCAGGTAAACAGCAGTGACACGATGCCCCACGACACCATAATGCGTGACAGCCATTTGCGCGCGCCGAAACGGTGCAACGCCAGATTACTTGGGACTTCCAGCAAAATATAACCAATGAAGAAAATGCCAGAAGCCAGTCCGAACTGCGCCACGGTGAGCGCAAGATCGGTGTTCATGCCATTCGGTCCCGCGAACGAAATAGCCGTACGATCGAGGAAGTTAATGAAAAACATCAAGCCGACGAAAGGCACCAAACGCCAGGAGATCTTGCGAATGGCCGATTGTTCTACAGCAGATGGTGTTGTGGTGGACGGTTTTGTGGCAGATTGCCCCGCCGTTGCAGCAGCCGATACTTTACTCATACAGCCCCCTTACTACCGATAGCCAACCCCTTCCCTGTCATTGCCTCTACGCCAGGCTGTTCCTGCATTTCATCCTCTTTCGTCATTCGATACCCGGTGTGACCTTTGTTGTTCGTTGTCTTTTTTATGGTTTGCATACAGGTCTGACACATTGTTATGCCCTCTAAAGATTTAGATCATTAACACACGCTGTGAACATATGAACGATATATTTGCCCCAGTCTTTTGCCTATCTCTCTGTTTAAAAATTGTGAGCATGATCTAAATATGTATCAAAAAGGTAAAATAGCGCCTTAAAAGCCGTAAAAGTGACCAAGATCACTCTTTTAATTACCTCTTCCTCTCCGAGAAAACAAAAAACAAATAATCACACATTGAACATTTGAAAGAAGCGGTATATGTTTAGCCATGAAAAGGCCGGAAATGTACGGAATCAGGCAGAGAGATTCTCGTTAGCGTCTGTTTATTAATGTTTTTTATAAACAACTTAGCGAAAGCGACATATCAGGCTCACTTTGACCCTCAGCCAGGCAGGAGATAGATATGCTTTCGATTGCAATTGGTGCAGACAGCGCCGCGATTGATCTGAAAAACACGATTACTGATTATTTACAGCAGAAAGGGCTGACGGTGACCGACTACAGCTACGATCCCACAGGAGAAAACCCGATCTATCCCGATGTTGCCTACACGCTGGCGCACGCGATTAAAGACGGTAAGCACCAGCGTGGGATCCTGCTGTGCGGCACCGGGATCGGTATGTGTATCGTGGCGAACAAGGTCAATGGCATTCGTGCCGCTCAGTGCCACGACACCTATTCCGCCCAGCGGGCCAGAAAAAGTAACGATGCGCAGGTAATCGCGCTTGGTGCGCGGGTTATCGGTCCCGAACTGGCAAAAGAGATTGTCGGTGCCTGGCTGGATGCCGAGTTTGAAGGCGGTGGATCCGCACCAAAAGTCGAGAAAATCAGCTACTACGAGCATCAGGAAAATCATCGGTAATCCTGTCTGACGGCCCGCAGTTATCCCCAGACTGACTGGCCGTCCGTCTTACTGTTCGCTCAGCCGACTTTCCGTGCAGCAAAATAGTGCTCTAGTCGAGAAAGCCCAACCGCAGCAATCGGAAAAAGCGCATGTTATTCCACGACCTCATGGTGCAGTGTGTTGGCTCTGTTTTGCGCATGCCATTTCTCTATTTACATCAAGGAGCTCATTCATGAACCAACTCGAAGCCCTTAAACAATTTACCGTGGTGGTCGCCGATAGCGGCGATATCGACTCCATTCGTCAATTTTCACCGCAAGATGCTACCACGAATCCGTCCTTGATTTTGAAAGCCGCCACCCTGCCTCAATACCAACCGCTGTTTGATGACGCGATTGCCTATGCGAATCAGCAAGGCGGTAGCTCGGAAACACGGCTCATCAACGCCAGCGACCGACTGGCAGTGAACATCGGCGCAGAAGTGCTGAAAAGTATTCCGGGGCGCATTTCCACCGAAGTGGATGCTCGCCTCTCGTTCGACCGCGGGATGTGCGTAGCGAAAGCCCGTAAACTGATTGGGATGTATCAGGAAAAAGACATTCCGCGTTCACGTATTCTGATTAAACTCGCCGCCACCTGGGAAGGGATTCGCGCCGCCGAAGAGCTGGAAAAAGAAGGGATCAACTGTAACCTGACGCTGCTGTTCTCATTTGCGCAGGCGCGCGCCTGTGCCGAAGCGGGCGTCTTTCTGATCTCCCCATTTGTGGGCCGAATTTATGACTGGTATCAGGAAAGGCAGCCCACCAGCGACTATCAGGCAGACAACGATCCCGGCGTGATCTCCGTGCGTAATATCTATGACTACTACAAACGCCACCGCTACCAAACCGTGATCATGGGTGCCAGCTTCCGCAAAGTGGAACAGATTCTGGCGCTGGCCGGATGCGATCGCCTGACGATCTCCCCTGCGCTGCTGGAGCAGTTGAAAAACAGCGATGCGCCGGTTGAACGCCAGCTGACACCGTCAACCGAAGGGTTCCATCATCCCTCTCCGCTCTCTGAAGCTGAATTCCGCTGGGAGCACCATCAGGATCCGATGGCCGTCGATAAATTGGCGGAAGGCATTCGCCTGTTCGCTGCCGATCAACAAAAGCTGGAAACGCTGCTGGCAGCCAAGCTATAACTTTTGGAGTCAAGCATGTCCTCTCGTAAAGAACTTGCCAATGCTATCCGCGCGCTGAGCATGGATGGGGTGCAGAAAGCCAAATCCGGTCACCCGGGCGCACCGATGGGCATGGCCGATATCGCCGAAGTGCTGTGGCGCGATTATCTTAACCATAATCCGGCCAACCCCAACTGGGCCAACCGTGACCGCTTCGTGCTGTCCAACGGCCACGCGTCCATGCTGATTTACAGCCTGCTGCATCTCTCCGGCTACGACCTGCCGATTGAAGAACTGAAAAACTTCCGTCAGCTGCATTCCAAAACGCCGGGTCACCCGGAATACGGCTACACCGCCGGCGTCGAAACCACGACTGGCCCGCTGGGTCAGGGGATTGCCAACGCCGTGGGTATGGCGATTGCCGAGCGCACGCTGGCCGCGCAGTTCAATCGCCCGGGTCATGAGATTGTCGACCATCACACCTACGCGTTCCTGGGTGATGGCTGCATGATGGAAGGGATTTCTCACGAAGTCTGTTCGCTGGCTGGCACCATGAAGCTCGGCAAACTGACTGCGTTTTATGATGACAACGGTATCTCCATTGACGGCCACGTTGAAGGCTGGTTTACCGATGATACCGCCGCCCGCTTTGAAGCCTACGGCTGGCACGTGGTGCGCGGCGTAGACGGTCACGACGCGGACGCTATCAAACGCGCTATCGGTGAAGCCCAGCTGGTGACCGACAAGCCGTCGCTGCTGATGTGCAAAACCGTGATTGGTTTCGGTTCACCGAACAAGGCCGGTACGCACGACTCCCACGGTGCGCCACTGGGCGATGCAGAAGTAGCAGCGTCCCGCGAACAGCTGGGCTGGGCGCATGCGCCGTTTGAGATCCCTGCTGATATCTATGCCGCCTGGGATGCGAAACCGGCCGGTCAGCGTAAGGAAGCGGCCTGGGAT
>NZ_JBIXKO010000016.1:0-86709 GCF_044751765.1 Pectobacterium sp. CHL-2024
TACGTTGAGCTAACCAGTACTAATGACCCGAGAGGCTTAACCTTACAACACCGAAGGTGTTTTAAAGACTCATAGAGAACGATGTTCAGCTTGTTCAGAGATTGGTTCTGGTGGTTGCGTGATGACGAGAAAGATAAAGTCACCATAGTAACGGCTGGAATGAAACAGAATTTGCCTGGCGGCGATAGCGCGGTGGTCCCACCTGACCCCATGCCGAACTCAGAAGTGAAACGCCGTAGCGCCGATGGTAGTGTGGGGCTTCCCCATGTGAGAGTAGGGAACTGCCAGGCATCAAACAAGTGGAAAGCCCCTGTCGAAAGACAGGGGCTTTTTGCTATGGGGAATTTTGGAGGTTATCTGCAACGATTTGCTCGCCGTTGTGGATCTATTGCGGTGTATCAGGTAGATAGCCGTAGCAAATACGGGACATAGGGCAGCTTTTTGGATGCAGAAACCTTCCTGCCTCACAGTTTGCGTTAGTTATGCGATAACGCGAACTTTGAGATCCATGATAATGGCGATGCTGGGGGAAGGCCTGCGTAGGACACGCAGGCAGAGTACTTCCGATTAGTGCAGTATTTGTGAGAGAAATGCCTGAGTACGTTCTGAACGAGGGTTGGAAAAGAAGATATCCGGCGGCGCTTGTTCCACGATCTCTCCCTGATCCATAAAGATCACCCGATCAGCGACAGTTTTTGCAAACCCCATTTCATGCGTGACGCAGAGCATCGTCATCCCGTCCTGCGCCAGCCCAAGCATAGTATCGAGTACCTCTTTTACCATTTCAGGATCCAGCGCAGACGTCGGTTCGTCAAACAGCATAATTTTGGGCTTCATACACAGTGAGCGTGCGATGGCCACGCGTTGCTGCTGGCCTCCAGATAGCTGCCCCGGAAATTTATGCGCATGGGCGGCGATACGCACGCGTTCCAGATAGTGCATTGCTAACTCTTCCGCTTCTTTCTTAGGTGTGTGGCGCACCCAGCATGGTGCCAGCGTGCAGTTCTGCAACACGGTTAAGTGCGGGAACAAATTGAAATGCTGGAAAACCATGCCGACTTCAGTACGAATTTTTTCGATGTTGCGTAAATCATTATTCACTTCAATACCATCAACGACAATCCGTCCTGCTTGATGTTCTTCAAGATGATTAATGCAGCGTATGGTGGTTGATTTCCCCGAGCCGGAAGGACCACACAGCACAATGCGTTCCCCCTGCCTGACCTGCAGATTGATGTCTTTAAGCACATGAAATTGCCCGTACCACTTATTCACATTCTCTAAGGTAATCATGTGATCGGTTGATTGAGTTAATGCAGTCTGATTCATGGATGGCCTCAGTGTGACTTGTGTCCGGTGTTAAAACGATTTTCCAGATGTTGGCTATAGCGCGACATGCTGAAACAGAAAATCCAATAGACCATGGCGGCGAAGACATAGCCTTCTGTCGACATCCCCAGCCAGGTGGGATCGACCGTTGCCTGTTGGATACTGCTGAATAGATCGAAAAGGCCGATGATGATCACCAGACTCGTGTCTTTAAAGAGAGAAATAATGGTATTCACCAGACCCGGGATAACCATTTTCAGTGCTTGCGGGAGGATGACCAGCACCTGCATACGCCAATAGCTTAAGCCCAGGGATTCAGCGGCTTCGTACTGTCCTTTAGGGAGCGCCTGCAAGCCACCGCGAACGACCTCGGCGACATAGGCGGACTGGAATAAGATAACGCCGACCAGCGCTCTTAGCAGTTTGTCGATCGTGGTGCCTTCCGTTAAAAACAGCGGCAGCATCACGGATGACATAAAAAGCACGGTGATGAGCGGTACGCCACGCCAAAATTCGATGAACACGACGGAAAGCATACGAACGATCGGCAGCGTGGAACGCCGCCCTAATGCGAGCAAGATGCCAAGTGGTAACGCACCCGCAATACCCACGGCGGCGATAATCAGCGTTAACGTGAGCCCGCCCCACTGATAGGTTTCCACTCGGCTGAGCCCGCCAAAACCGCCGTAAAGCAACCACCAGGCAATGAGCGGATACGCCACTGCCCAGACGGCAATATAGCGTCCGCGATAGGGGATACTTTTCAGGAACATCGGCAGGATACTCAGCAACCCGATAGCGAGTGCAAAGTTGATGCGCCAAACTTCCGCCGCTGGATACAGCCCATACATGAAATGCCCAAATCTGGCATGAATGAAGACCCAGCAGGCCCCCTCACGCGTACAGTCATTGCGAGTTGTACCAATCCAGTTAGCCTGAAAGATAGCCCAGTTGAGCAGCGGCGGTATGGCAACCCACAATAGCCAGAGGCAAAACAGTGTTAACAGGCTATTACTGATACTGGAGAAGAGATTACGCCGCGCCCACTGCATCGCTTTGAACAGAGGGGACTGACGGCCTTGCGTATAATGGTTCATCGTCATGGCGTCCTCTTAGCGTTCGACTAACGCGATCTTGCGGTTATACAGGTTCATCAGCAGCGAGATCAGCAGGCTGATAATGAGGTAGACCGACATGGTAATGGCGATAGTTTCGATAGCCTGACCGGTCTGATTCAGCACCGTTCCCGCGAACAGCGACACCATATCGGGATAGCCAATCGCGGCAGCCAGCGACGAGTTCTTCACAATATTGAGGTACTGGCTGGTCAGCGGTGGAATGATGACCCGCAGCGCCTGTGGGAGGATCACTTTGCGTAGCGTCACGGGGTTCGGTAAGCCGAGAGAGCGTGCCGCCTCGTGTTGACCGTGGGAAACCGATTGGATGCCTGAACGAATGATCTCGGCGATAAACGATGAAGTGTAGACCGAGAGTGCGACGGTTAACGCTGCCAGTTCGGGGATTAGCACCATGCCGCCACGGAAATTAAAGCCTTTTAATTCCGGCATATCCCAGTGGAAGGCCGGGCCGAAAATCAGGTGGCTGAGCGCACACAACCCAAGCAACAGGCCTAACGTCAGCGGCCAGGTTCTGCGTGGCTGACCGGTTAACGCATGATAGCGCTGGTTACGCCGGAAAACGCCCCATGTCACCACTAGCGTAATAATGAGAGAAAGAAAAAATGCCGCCGCACCCGGTCCCAATTCAGGAGAGGGTAGATAGAAACCACGATTGCTGAGAAAGGCGACATCAAACGCGCTAATTGACTGGCGTGGCCCCGGTAGATTTCGCAATACGGCAAAATACCAGAAGAAGATTTGCAATAGCGGCGGGATATTACGAAATATCTCGATGTAAACGTTAGATATTTTTCGTAGTAGCCAGTTGTCGGACAGTCGTGCCAGACCAACAGTGAAGCCGAGAATCGACGCAAACACGATACACAACGCCGAAACCAGAAGCGTATTGAATAGCCCAACAAGAAACACGCGGGCGTAGGTGTCGCCTTGTTGATAGTCAATCAGGTGCTGGACGATGCCAAAGCCGGCGCTTTTATTCAGGAAATCGAAGCCAGAGGTGATGCCCCTCTGTGCCAGATTGGTCACGGTGTTGTGCAACAGGTAGGCTGCGACAGCCAATACCGCGATAACAACGACAATTTGATATAGCCAGGCGCGCACCGCTGGATTAGTCAGTGATAAATCACCTTTTACGGTTGGGCGTTGTAGCATGCTGAAACCTCGAAACGGGGGTACTGAGGGGCGCAGCGATCCACTGCGCCCAGGTTTTTCTGATAATTAACGTACCGCTGGCGCGTACTGGATACCGCCTTTGTTCCACAGTTCGTTCAGGCCGCGCTTAATTTTCAACTCGCTGCCCATACCGACATTACGCTCGAAGATTTCGCCGTAGTTGCCGACCTGTTTGATGATTTTGAAGGCCCAATCGTTCGGTAATTTGAGATCTTTGCCGTAGCTGCCCTCGTGGCCCAGCAGGTGGGACATATCTGGCGTGGTGGGTTTTGCTGCCAGTTGGTCGACGTTTTTCGAGGTCACACCCATCTCTTCGGCGTTCAGCATGGCGAACAGCGTCCAGCGTACGATCGAGAACCACTCTTCATCACCACGGCGCACCACCGGGCCCAGCGGCTCCTTGGAAATCACCTCTGGCAGAACGATGAATTCAGCAGGTTTGCTCAGCTTGATACGCAATGCATACAACTGTGACTGATCTGATGCCAGCGTATCGCAGCGGCCAGACTCCAGCGCTTTGGCACTTTCATCAGAGCGGTCGAACGTGACGGGGGTGTACTGCATTTTATGGGTCTTGAAGTAGTCAGCGACGTTCAGTTCGGTATCGGTGCCGGCCTGAATACAGACGGTTGCGCCGTCCAGCTCTTTTGCACTGCTTAAGCCTGCTTTGTTGTGCGTCAGGAAGCCAATGCCGTCGTAGTAGGTGACGCCAGTAAAGAGCATGCCCATGCCGCCGTCGCGGGAGGAAGTCCAGGTCGTGTTGCGCGACAGCACGTCAACTTCGCCGGATTGCAACGCAGTGAAGCGTTCTTTTGCCGTCAGCGGCGTGTATTTAACTTTATTGGCGTCGCCGAATACGGCGGCAGCAAGGCCGCGGCACACGTCAACATCAATGCCGGAGTATTTGCCGCTAGCGTCCGCATAGGAAAAGCCGGGCAAACCATCACTGATACCGCATTGCACAAATCCTTTCTTCTGAATGGCGTCCAGCGTTGCACCTGCATGGGCTTGATTGATTGCGGCAAAGAGTGATGCGCCAGCAACCAGAGTAGAAATCACTATTCTTTTCATAATCATCCTAGCGTCTAGAGTTATCTGCTGTTGTTGCAGTACACAGTTGTGTTGCGGTGCACAATGAGGTGCACCATACCTGTCTGTCGGTATGCCGACGTGAGCAGAGCAAAGCAAATAAAATGCCAATTTTCTATTTGCTTGATAATGAAGACGAAAAGGAATGCTTATTGATCTAAGTAGGTAATTCTAATTAGGTATGCACGCACCGTGACAAATGCAAAGAGGCTGATGCGCCCTCTTTTAGTGCGTCAAAATGGAGATCGTGAGGCGTCTTCAGGTTTGCCTGTTGAGCAGGGAGAGTCCGGGAACGCGGTAATGTCATCAGCCCAGCGGATGGCGTGGGCTGATGCGGGAAGTGTTAGTGCGTGATGTGGCGCTGATAATACTTTTCGAGTTTCACCTGTAGCTGACTTAGCACGGTGCTAAACATCAGGTAAATCAGCGCAGCCTCGACATACAGAATCAGAGGTTCATAGGTCACGGAAACGATGCGCTGAGCGGATAAGAACATCTCCGGTACGGTAATGACAGCGGCCAGCGACGTATCCTTGATTAAGGAAATAAACGTATTGGAAAGCGGCGGCAGCGACACGAAAACGGATTGCGGGAAGATGACCCAGCGAATCGCCTGTCTGCCATTCATGCCGAGAGAATAGGCGGCATTCCATTGGCCTTTCGGGACAGACAAGATTGCCCCGCGTACGATCTCTGAGCTATAGGCACCCACGCTGACGGTGAAGCCAATGAGTGCGGCAGGAAACGCATCCAGAGTAATCCCCGCGCTGGGCAGCCCATAAAAAATCAGGAAAAGCTGCACCAGTAGCGGCGTGCCACGGATAACCCAAACGTAGAAATCACCCAGCCATTTCAGCGGCTTGGGGCCATAAAGGCGAACCAGCGCGATGAGAATGCCGAGGGCTAAGCCAAAGATGAAAGACAGAATCGCCAGAGGGACAGTGAATTTAAGTCCCGCAGAAAGCAGACTCCAGAAGGAGTCTGCCATGAGTTGTAGCCAAGGCGGCATGAAAACGAGCTCCGATAACGGTATGCGCTGATAACAGTGCGATTATTGAGAAACATCCTCCCCGAAGTATCGCACAGATATCGTTTTATAGGTGCCGTCTGCTTTAATTTCATCCAGAGCTTTATTCAATGCCTCCACCAGTGGTTCCTGATTTTTACGCACCAGAATCGCAGAAGGTTCACCGTCTTTTGAGGTCGCTGCAATCTTCACGTTGGCATCCGGTTTCTGCTTTTTGAAATCCAGGAATGACAGATTGTCGTTTAACGTGGCGTCGGCACGGCCGCTGAGCACCAGATCCAGAGACTGGTTAAAACCGTCCGTCGGCACAATGTCCGCACCGTAGCTGGTGGCTTGCTTAGAATAATTACTGGTCAGGCTCTGAGCCGCTTTTTTGCCTTTCAGATCGCTGAAATCTTTGAGGGTGGTGTTATCGCCACGGACAACCAGCACCGCCTTGGAATCGATATACGGCTTGGAGAAATCATACTTGGCCTGACGCTCTTTGGTTATGCCAACCTGATTGATGACCGCATCGTAGCGCTTGGCATCAATACCGGCGATTAAACCGTCCCAGCGGCCTTCAATGAACTGGGCTTTCACGCCGAGCTTCTCTGCTACCGCGCGGCCAATATCCACATCGAAACCAACCAGCTGGCCTGATTTATCATGATAGGTATAAGGCGCGTAGGTGCCTTCCGTGCCGATCTTGATAACCCCTGCGGACTTGATGGCGCTAAGGTCATCGGCATGAGCGAATACGCTGGTAGCAAGCAGGGCGCTGGTCAGTAAAGCAAAACGTATTTTTTTCATTATGAATTCCTGTGAGTGGTGTGCAGCGATGTGCTTATAACTTTTGTTAATAACGAATCTACGCGACAAAACATCTGTTTATAAATCACGTTGTGTGATTATTTATATCAGAAGTGAATATAGTACTCATGGCGTGTGCACTTTTGTCGCGAACCTTACTTTTGTAGTGAATATAGTGCGTCTAACACGTTTTAACCATGTTGAGTGAAAGAACGATAGAAAAAGTCTATTGCTGCCGGGAATGCTGTCCAACTGTCACAATGCACTTCTATTCTTAAAAGGACATCATTGCTTTTGCCACTATCTAGCAGGAGACAACAATGAAGATCCGCATCGCCAGCTATAATGTCGAGAACCTGTTCCACCGTACCGCGATTCTCAACCTCCCCGATTCCAAGCAGATTGACGCCTTGTTGCAGCAGGTCAGGCAGCTTCAGCACCTTCTCGAACAGCCCCAATACGATGATGCCCTAAAAGATCAGGTGTTCCGCCTGTCTATCGCACTGCGCCCTTATATTGATATCCGTACTGACGCGGGTACGCTGGGGCGATGGAAAAAAGAGGACGCCGGCACCGGATTTAGGATCAATAAAAGCTGCCGGGGACGCGGAGATTGGATCGGCGAAATCGTGTTTAAGGCGCAGGAGTTCAGCAGCCAGCAGCGTAAGAATACGGGCAAGATTATCACCCTGCTTAACGCCGACATTCTGTGCGCAGTTGAGGTCGAAAACATGGACGTCCTGCGTGATTTCAACAATCAGGTATTGGGGGAAAATAAATTCAGCCAGTTCGTGATGATCGACAGCCCGAACGATCCACGTGGCATTGATGTCGCCTGCCTGACGCGCTATCGGATTGCCCAGCTCCGCACGCATATTTTTGATGCCGGAAAGCGTTTCGATCCGGTATTTAGTCGTGATTGTCTCGAAGTGACGCTGGATGCCGGTCTCAAACAGCCGATTTATATTCTGTGTAACCATTTCAAAAGCCAGAGCGGTCAAACGGAAGAAGAGCGGCAGCGTGGAGCGGAGAAGCGTCGCGATCAGGCCGAACGCGTCGCGGAGATTGTGCAACAGACTTACGATCTCAAGAAGGATTACGTGGTCATTCTCGGCGATTTGAACGAGGATTCGTCAAACCCCTGGCACAGCTTGGCTCCGCTGTTTTCTCTGTCGGATTTACACCCGGTTATTGACCCTGAACACCCGGAAAAAGAGCGCTACACCTACTATTTCGCTGGAGGAAAGAAAGGTGCGCGGTTAAACCAACTGGACTACATTTTCTTATCTGCACCGCTGCATCAGGCGGTGGTGGAGTGGGGTGTCGAGCGTCGGGGCATTTATAATATCGACAAGATTGCCGCCAAAGAGGGCGCGGAACCCGTTACGCCGCTACCGGAAGTGACATCATGGGACACGGCTGCGTCCGACCATGCCGCGCTCTGGGTAGAAGTGGATATTACCTGATGGCCGCTTTATGGCTATCATGGTGCGAGAACACAGAGCAATCATAGCCTTATAAACAGAGGAAGATGATGAGCCATAAACAAGGATTAGAGCAATACCCAGACGCGCTACGCTGGTCATTTGGCGACAGCCCCGCGCTGGCAGATGAGCTTCTGCAACTGGTACTGGAAGGGCATAAAACCGCAACCTGTAGCTCGTATCACGCGTTTAAAAACGAGGAAACGCCACAGGTCGGCGATTACAACATCGTTCTGGACGGTGCCGGACAGCCCTCCTGCGTGATTCGGACGCGTTCGTTAACACTGGTGCGCTACTGCGACGTTACCGCTGAGATGGCGGCGAAAGAGGGCGAAGGAGATAAAAGCCTGGCTTTCTGGCGCGAAGGCCATCAGACGTTTTTCGAAAGAGAAGGCACCTTCGCCCCAGATATGCTGCTGGTGTTTGAAGAGTTTGAGCTGGTTGAGGTGTTTTGATGCTTACTTTTATTCAATAAATTGAGCACGAATGATAGGCCATGATACCGGAGCGGCTAATAATCAGAATATTTATAACAACAAGGGCATTGTGTGCAGGAGAATAAAAATAAAACTATCTGGTGCCGCGTTGGGATCATCGCGGTTTTGTTGCTAGTCAGCTTCTTCTTTCCATTCATGCTGTTGATTATTGGCTGGCTTATATGGACTATCTATGAAGACCTGAAGACACCCTCCATTATCCCCGCCCCTCCCATTCCTACTTGGCGTGATGCAAAGGCAGATGATAAGGACTGGCTCAGCAAATTCTGTTTAGGTTGTGAGTCTCCAGCGGAAGAGAGTTTTCTTCGCGTGATGGTAGGTGCGTTCAATCTGAAGCCTGACTGCGGTAAGTTAATCTCCCCAGAGTTAACACTGGAAATGCAGGTAAGTGCTGGCAACTACCGCTTTGATTTTCTGGCGAACGGTCGTCAGGTGATTGAGATAGACGGTGCGGCGTGGCACTCGTCCCCTGAGCAGATTGAGCGCGATCGTATTCGGGACGAATATTCGGTTGAACAGGGCTACAGAGTTTTACGCATTCCTGCGAAAGTGGTGTTTAACACACCAGATAAAGCTATTAAGCAGGTGAAAGCGGCTATCGCTGCAACGCCACACTATACTTTGCCTGCCAAACCACAGTTTGCAGCACCGAGAAAAAGTTTGGCTCAGCACCTCAGTACGTTTTCTGACAGGGTGATAGAGCTTGATCGGTATGTAGAAAGTGCAAGAGTGAAACAATTGGCTTTGGCTGATTTTAAATCTGCTATCAGTCTAGAAAAAATGTTACTTGAAGCTCTGGTTTCTGAAGTTGAGCGCGAGATGCGTATTGAAGCTATGCTTCCTCCAGCCCGAAGTAATTACGAAAGAATTAAGGCTAAATTCGAAGTACAAATGCAAAATGACGGCACGGTGAAACCATCTCGTGAAGAGATTTACCGCTGGAAAGAAATAGCACAACCTTCCCGAATTAATGATGTGGAAATTCAGGAGCAGATTGAAAAAGAGTATCAGAGTTATATGGATCAACGTAGTCTGCGACTTGCGCAACTGAGACAGAGGTGTATCGACGATCAGGATTTTGCACAGTTTTTTCGCCATAAAATTGAAGAAGTTAATTATCCTGAAGCAGAAATGGTTTTAAATACTGCAACCAAATTCTGACTGGTAAGAGGCAAGGGTTTGAGTTTATCTTCGCCCATAATTTATCTTTCTCCGTTGTTGGAATGAACATATAAAATGGGCAATTACACAATTTTAATTATAGTCACCGTAACAACGCTCAGTCTTTGGTCTGTTTGCGCTGGCGGCGTTTGATCTCACCTTGCATGGCAGAAACGATAAATTGCCCCGTACTTTCATCCGGTTCTTTTACTTTTTCCATTGCTTCAGAAATATCATGTTGCACTCTCGCCTCAAGCTTTCTTGATTTTGCATTTACTGCTTTCGTTGCCATGACTAAGGCTGTTGCTGCCTAAATAGAAGGCAAAGAAAAAGGCGCTTAACCCAAGAGGTAAAGCGCCTTTTTTCAAATGCTTAACTGATTAGTATCAGTTCATGCCGTATTTTTTCAATTTCTTACGCAGAGTACCGCGGTTGATGCCCATCATCAGGGCTGCGCGGGTTTGGTTACCGCGGGTGTATTGCATCACCATGTCCAACAGTGGCTGTTCAACTTCAGCCAATACCAGCTCATACAGGTCACTTACATCCTGACCGTTCAATTGAGCAAAATAGTTCTTCAGTGCCTGTTTAACCGAGTCGCGCAGGGGTTTTTGGGTTACCTGAGCCTGAGAGTTTACAGTGGAAACGGTCAGTACGTCAGAATTCACGCGTTGTTCGAACATAGTTCTGTCAGCTCTTTTTCTGTTTACGCAAGATTTTCAAAATATGCCTTCAACGCCTCCAGCTGCTCGCTGGCATCCTCAATGGCGTTGAATGTGCGCCTAAACTGGTCGTTTGGGGCATGCTCCTGGAGATACCAGGATACGTGCTTACGAGCGATACGAAATCCCTTGCCTGGACCATAAAAGTCGTGCAATTCCCGTATATGCTCGATCAACAAGCGCTTGACCTCTGCCAATGGCATCGGTGCCAGCAACTCCCCTGTGTCCAGATAATGCTGGATTTCCCGAAAGATCCAGGGTCTTCCCTGAGCGGCTCGTCCTATCATCAGGGCGTCAGCCCCGGTGTAGTCAAGAACCGCTCTGGCTTTATGCGGGTCTGTAATGTCGCCATTCGCAATAATAGGAATGGAAACGGCCTGCTTAACTGCCCGAATGCTGTCGTATTCCGCGAAACCATTGAACAGGCACGCACGGGTGCGTCCGTGAATGGTTAACGCCTGAATGCCACAGTCTTCAGCCAGTTTGGCAATTTCTACACAGTTGCGGTGCTCTGGTGCCCAACCGGTACGGATCTTCAGTGTTACCGGTACGTCTACCGCTTTCACTACCGAAGAGAGGATCTGTTTGACCAAATCCGGATACTGCAACAACGCAGATCCTGCCATCTTGCGGTTCACCTTCTTCGCCGGGCAGCCCATATTGATGTCGATGATCTGCGCGCCGGAATCAGCGTTGATTCTCGCTGCCGCCGCCATCTCATCGGGGTCACAACCGGCAATTTGCACGGCTCTGATACCCGGTTCATCGCTATGAACCATTCGCAAACGCGACTTGTCTGAACGCCACACTTCCGGGTTGGAAGAAAGCATTTCAGACACGGTCATTCCAGCGCCCATCGCATGACAGAGTGCTCTAAATGGGCGATCGCTAATACCAGCCATTGGGGCTGCTATCAAGCGATTACTAAGCTGAAATTGTCCAATGTGCATAGACAAAAATTGACCATACTGTGCCTGCAAGGGCGCGTATATTACGCATTTTTTACGTCAGATGAAAGGCCAAACTTTGACCAATTTACGGCTATCGATCAATGAAAATGCAGTTCGTAGAGGTATATGAAAATATTATTCATATTTAACAGTATGTTATGCTTCTGTGCTGGTTTTTTGAACGATAAAATATTCATCTGCTTACAGAATTTTATCTGCAAGCGCGGTCATTTTTGGTGGAGATACAGCAGCCTATCAAGGCTTTATCAGTGAAATGCGTTGGTTAATGTGGCAAAAAAGGGTACTGATTTACCTGAGGCTGGCCGACAGACGGTCTGACCAGCCTCGCGACGTGGCTTAATGGATGATGATTCGGCCATTAAGCGGCTGTATGGGGCGGTTATTCGCGTGATACATGACCGAGCGGAACTGGTTTATCTGATCGGTAGAGGCGGTGACGGGGTGATCCAGCACGAGCCAGCGAATGCCTTCTGAGCACGGTGGCGTGGTGAGCGACCCACTAAACCGATAGTAGTTTAATGATGTCGGTAACAAGGCCTGAATCGCGATTGGTGTGCGCACGTCCTCCGCCTGATTAACCTGAGCCGGAATCTGCTGCCATGTCGTGGCTAGCGGCAGGTTGGCTTCTCCTTCCTGAAACATCAACGCGATAACGGTAAGCGCGCCAGCCGCGTCTTTATAGACAAAATGGCCTTCTAGCGGAAACTGCTTACCGTCAATTTCATTCTCGCTCGGTGCGTGAAAGTGAAACTGCTGCAAGGTGAATGTCTCGTTATCCAATACCAGCGTATTCCCCGGGCCAACGTTAACCTGAACGGTATGCCCGTTGTTGATAATTTGCTGTGTCCCAGACTGGAAAGCTAACTGTAGAGGGGCGTGCTGGGCGTCCAGCGCTTGCCGGATATTAATGGGAGATTGGTTTTTACCGGTTTCACACAGCGAGAAGTCTGGGGACAGCTTTCCCCAGTGTGCGGGATCGCCGTTGCCTTCGTAGCCCCAGTGAACCGGATCGGCCGCCAAGGCGGAAAAGCTGGCGGATAGCATCAATACGACAGAGAGTTTACCTTTCATTTTTCATCCCTTGAAAATAATGATATGGCATCGTTGAGCGCCGGGCGCAGGTGACGTCCAGTCGCTTGCCGAGCTGAATAATACGCCTGTTTATGGGGATCAATCGTGAGATATAGCAGGAAGAAGTGTGCCCACCGTTGTACATACGGTGGGCGGGACTAGCGGGATAATGTTATTACGATGCGCGGCGTTGACCGGTAATGCGGCACCACTCTTCGCGTTCAGCCACTGGATCGAGTGTGAACTTGTCTGCGTACGCTTCTGCGACGCCGTCGGCCTGCGTCGCCAGCACGCCGGACAGGCCGAGGTGACCGCCTGCTTTTGGCAAATCGCTAATCAGCGGTGCCAGCTCGCGTAGCGGGCCAGCAAGGATGTTGGCGACGACGACATCGGCAGACAGGTCGGCAGGCTGGTCTTTCGGCAGATAAAGTTCAAGACGCTCGGAAACGCCGTTGCGCTGCGCGTTGTCGCGGCTGGCCTGAATCGCCTGCGGATCGATATCAATCCCGATAGCGCGTGCAGCACCCAGTTTCAGAGCGGCAATCGCCAGAATGCCGGAACCGCAGCCGAAATCGATGATGGTTTTCCCTTCCAGATCCAGCCCGTCGAGCCATTGCAGGCAGAGCGCGGTCGTTGGATGGGTACCGGTGCCAAATGCCAGGCCGGGATCGAGCATGACGTTGACGGCAGTCGGGTCAGGAATGTCACGCCAGCTCGGGCAAATCCACAGGCGTTTGCCGAACTGCATCGGGTGGAAGTTATCCATCCACTCGCGTTCCCAGTCTTTGTCTTCCAATTGTTCGATTTTGTGTTTAAAACCGACGCCCAGCAGCGGTTCTTGCTCCAGCATGGCGATAACGTCATTCATGTCGGTTTCGGCATCGTACAGCGCAATCGCGTCGGTATCGCCCCACAGGCGGGTTTCTCCCGGCAGCGGTTCGAACACGGGATTATCGTGCGTATCCTGAAACGTAACGGATACCGCACCGCTTTCTATCATGGCGTCACCCAGTTGTTCTGCAACATTTCCTGAGGTGTTTATTTTCAGTTGAATCCACGGCATAGCAGTCTCTATTACATTTAAAGTGAAGATGAAGCGGCAACCGGCGCTGGTGGATTATGACCAAAGCGGTTGCCAATAATAAACGCCATCAGGCTGAGTAACAGCGATGGCACAATTGGGTGATATCCAGCCAGCTGAAGATTGAAGCTAGCCAGTAAGGTATAGCAAATCGCCCCGGTGAACATGGCGCTAAGCGCGCCCGCGGCATTTGCGCGTTCCCAATACAGACCCAGTACCAGCGGCCACAGGAACACCGCTTCCAGTCCGCCAAACGCCAGCAGGTTCAGCCAGATGATCATATCCGGTGGCCGTAAGGAGGCCAGCAGCACCAGCAGGCCCAACAGCAGGGTGGTCATGCTGGACAGGATCTTGATGCGGCGTTCGTTATCGATCTGCTCTGGCCGCACGCTGAGATAGAGATCCTTGATGATCGTGGCGGAGGCCTGAAGCAAATGCGCATTAATGTTGGACATGATAGCGGCCATTGGCGCAGCGAGAAAGATCCCTGCGGCCAGCGGCGGTAGTACGGTGACCATCAGCGCGGGTAACACCTGATCGGGGATCGTCAGGTCTGGCATCACGGCGCGGCCCAGCGCACCAGCCAGATGCATGCCCAGCATCAGGATGCCGATGACGATTGTGCCGATAATAATCCCGCGGTGCAGCGCCTTGCTGTCGCGATAAGAGATGCAGCGAACAGCGGTGTTTGGCAGGCCGATGACGCCGAAGCAGACCAGCACCCAGAATGAGGCCATAAACGGCATCGACAGAATCCCGCCGCTGCCCTGCGGAGAGACCAGCATTGGGTCGATCTGTTGCAGCTTATCCACTGCGCTGTGCAGGCCGCCAGCGGCATAGATTACGCCGACCAACAGGATGACGGTGCCGATCAACATCACGATGCCCTGCATCGCATCATTCAGCACGCTGGCACGGAAGCCGCCAAACGTGGTGTACAACGCAATGGTGACGCCGAAAATCAGCAGGCCGATGTCGTAAGGAATGTTCGCTGCGGTTTCCAGCAGACGTGCGCCGCCGATGAATTGCACGGCCATCGCACCGATAAACGCGACCAGCAGGCTGATGCTGGCAAACCACACCAGCAGCGGACTGTTGTAGCGGGCGTACAGCATGTCATTCAGCGTGATGGCATTGTAGCGCCGCGCCAGAATGGCGAATTTTTTCCCCAGAATGCCCAGTGACAGCAGCATGGTGGGAAGCTGGATCATCGACAGCAGCACCCAGCCCAGCCCGTATTTATACGCGGCACCCGGCCCGCCGATAAACGAGCTGGCGCTGACGTAAGTACCGATGAGTGTCATCGCCAGGACAAACCCGCCCATTGAGCGGCCGCCAAGGAAATACTCGTTAAGAAAGTTACCCGCCTGACGGCGACGATACGCATAGACCGACAGCCCGAAGACCAGCAGCAGATAGCCAATCAGCGGCAATAAAATTTCAATTTGCATCGTCACTCTCCAGTGAGATATCGCGGAAAATGACGCGCACCATCAGCCAGCACAGCAGCGTAAACGCGAGCGGTAGCAGCAGGCAGGCCATCTCAAACCAGTGTGGAAGGCCGGTGATCCCTTGTGTGTTGTCAGGCAAATAGGCGGCAAGCACCCAGGCCACTAAATAAACCAGCGTCAGGCCAAAAGCCCAGCGGGCCTCTTTGTGCGCCTGAGGAAAGCGTGTATCCATGTTCTGCTCCACCGTGAATGGGAGAATGGGTATCGTTATGAACGTCGTGATGACGAAAGCGGGAATTTTACGGCATGTGGGCCAATTGACTAGTAAGAATTACGCCATCAGCGTAAAAGCCAGCCGTGGGGTACGCATTATTTGACGCGAGAACATTTTACTCCGAGCGCCAACAGGGAGTGAACATAACGGTTTTTTCAGAGTGAAAACGCGGAAAAGGAGCCGAACGGTTTAATGATTGTCACTTTTGCGTCATTAGTTGTCACCTTCGGATGAGCGTGCTCATGGCTCTCTGGATAACACTGGGGTTCCATTAAAAGGAGCCCGATCATGTTGAATAACCCTTCATCGAAATACAAAGCGTATCCACCGATTGGTCTAAAAGATCGGCAATGGCCTGACAAGGCATTAACTCAGCCGCCACGTTGGCTTTCCACCGATTTACGGGACGGTAATCAGGCGCTTGCTGAGCCGATGAATGAAATGCGTAAACTGAAATTTTGGGATCTGCTGATTGCCTGCGGATTCAGAGAGATTGAGGTCGCTTTTCCGTCTGCTTCCCAAACTGATTTTAATTTTGTTCGCTTATTGATCGAAGAAAAGCGTATTCCGCAGAATGTGACGATTCAGGTGTTAACGCAGGCGCGAGAAGATTTGATTACGCGTACCTTTGAATCGCTGAGTGGTGTACATCGCGCCACCATTCACTTATACAACGCGACTGCACCGGTTTTCAGGGAAGTGGTGTTCCGTCAGACACGCGATGAAATTATTCAGCTTGCGGTCAATGCGACGAAGCAGATCCGTCAGCAATGTGCTGGGGCGCAGGAGACTGACTGGATCTTTCAATATTCACCGGAAACGTTCTGCTTTACCGAGCCAGATTTCGCGCTTCAGATTTGCGAGGCCGTCGCCGATGTCTGGGAGCCTGATGCGTGCCGTCCCATGATCATCAACCTTCCCGCGACCGTTGAGGTCAACACGCCCAATGTGTATGCCGATCAGATAGAATATTTTTGCCGACATTTTTCCCGTAGAGATAAGGTCTGTATCAGTGTGCATCCGCATAATGACCGCGGTACAGGCATTGCCTGCGCTGAACTGGCTTTACTGGCTGGCGCTGAAAGAGTTGAGGGCTGCCTGTTTGGTAATGGAGAGCGTACCGGTAATGTCGATTTAGTGACGCTGGCGCTTAATCTTTACACGCAGGGAATCTCCCCTGAACTCGATTTCAGCCACATGAAGAAGGTGGTGGAAGTGGTTGAGGAGTGTAATCAACTCCCCGTCGCACCACGTCACCCTTATGCCGGAGAACTCGCTTTTACGGCTTTTTCCGGTTCGCATCAAGATGCGATTAAAAAAGGGTTTGCAGCACGACAGCGTTCGGCCTCGCCATTATGGGAAATTCCCTATCTTCCTCTCGATCCGGAAGACATCGGTTGCAATTATGAGGCCGTTATCCGCGTAAACAGCCAGTCAGGAAAAAGTGGTGCTGCCTGGCTGCTTGAGCAAAACCATGGCCTCATCTTACCTCGTCAACTTCAGAAGGCATTCAGTCTGCTGGTACAGAAAGCGTCTGAATCTGAGGGGAAAGAGATGTCGCAGATGGCTGTCTGGATGCTATTTCGTGAGGCTTACGGTTTAGTCGAATTACCGCTGATTCGGTTAACTAAATATACCTGCGATAATCAGCTTGGGCAGAACACAACGCTTTCAGCTGACATCATTTTCCGCGAGAAAAGACTGAATTTGAAGGGCGCAGGAAACGGTTTTCTCTCTGCGGGCATGACAGCTCTCTGCCGAGAGGTGAAAGCAGACCTTAATATTGTGAGCTATCAGGAACACACGTTAGGTCAGCGTAGTGACAGCCGTTCTGTGGCTTATGTGTGCTGTCAGAACCATGCGGGTGAATGTGCATGGGGTGTCAGCATTGACAGCGATGTTACCCGAGCCTCTTTGCAAGCGATGTTGAATGCCGCAGGGCGTTTGATTACGGGTTGAAGTAATTGCCGGGCGTCACGCCCATGACTCTGCGAAACATGGCACTGAAGGCTCCCGGGTTGGCATAGCCTAAATCCAGCGCCACTCGGGTGACTTGTTCGCCCTGTGCCAGACGCGTTAGCGCAATCAGCAAACGTGCACGACGAACCCACTCACTGAATTGCATACCGGTTTGCTGATAAAAATGTCGGCTGAGCGTTCTTACGCTGACGTTGATTTGCTCGGCCGCGTTGGCCACAGTCCAGGCCTCATAGGGGGCCTGACGGACGGCATTGCACAATAATTTCAGACGCTCAGAAATCGGCTCAGGAAGACAAAAAGGAAGCGTATTCATCAAACGTATTTCATCAAGGATAAGTTCATAAATACGTTCGGTCCGACTTCCTGGCTCATAATTAGCGGGAAGTTTCAGGACATCGATGATGAGTTCTCGTAATAAAGGTGTTATCCCCACGACCTGACAGATAACAGGGAGGTCTGCTCTGGCAAGCGGTTCGACAAAAAGTACTCTGGCCTTAACTTCACCCACAATATGTAAGGCATGTGGAATATCTGCGGGTATCCATACCCCACGCGAGGGTGGAACCACCCAGATTCCCTGTTGGGTTTCAACCCGAATAACCCCGCTAAGCGTATGAATCAACTGAGCGCAACTGTGAGTGTGCCAGCTTTCATAATCCCCGTGATTATAATTGTGTGCGTACGGAATTAATGGTCTGCACGAGAAATCAAAATCGGATTGTCTTGTCACTCTGCAACCACCATCTCATCCTAAAAAAGACGATATATCCTACCTCGTTTGCTTGTGCTAGTCAGCGCTTGCGAACGGCATGACGACTCGGAGGCATAAATAACAAAGGCCAGCATAAGCTGGCCTTTTGACTCGATTGCGCAGTATTTACTGCAAGCCGAGTTTCTTCTCCAGATAGTGGATGTTGGTGCCACCTCTCTGGAAGTTTTCATCGCTCATGATCTTCATCTGAAGTTCGATGTTGGTTTTGATGCCATCGATGATCAGTTCAGCCAGCGCGTTCTTCATACGGGAAATCGCGATTTCGCGCGTTTCGCCGTAGGTGATCAGCTTGCCGATCATGGAATCGTAATACGGCGGTACGGTATAACCGGCGTAAATATGCGATTCCCAACGGACACCAAAGCCGCCCGGCGCGTGGAAACGCGTGATTTTACCCGGGCTTGGCAGGAACGTGTTCGGGTCTTCCGCGTTGATACGGCATTCCACCGCATGGCCGCGAACCTTGACGTCTTTCTGCTTGATGGACAGTGGCAGACCGGCAGCGATGCGCAGCTGCTCTTTGATCAGATCCACGCCGGTAATCATTTCGGTTACCGGATGTTCCACCTGAATACGGGTGTTCATTTCAATGAAGTAGAACTCACCGTTTTCGTACAGGAACTCAAACGTACCCGCACCACGATAGTTAATATCGATACAGGCTTTGGCGCAGCGATCGCCGATATTGCGGCGCAGCTCGTCCGTGATGCCCGGTGCTGGCGCTTCTTCCACCACTTTTTGGTGGCGACGCTGCATGGAACAGTCACGCTCGGCCAGATAGACGGCGTGGCCCTGACCATCGGCCAGAATCTGAATTTCCACGTGACGTGGGTTTTCCAGATATTTTTCCATGTAGACCATGTCGTTGTTGAAAGCCGCTTTGGCTTCCGCACGGGTCATGTTGATGGATTGTTCCAGCTCTTTGTCGCTGCGCACGACGCGCATACCACGACCACCGCCGCCGCCAGAGGCTTTGATGATGACCGGATAGCCGATGCGTTTTGCATGAACGCGGTTAGCGTCCATGTCGTCGGTCAGAGGACCATCAGAACCGGGTACGGTTGGAACACCCGCTTTTTTCATGGCGGTGATGGCAGACACTTTGTCGCCCATCAGGCGAATGGTTTCTGCGCGTGGGCCGATGAAGATAAAGCCAGAGCGTTCAACCTGCTCGGCAAAATCCGCATTTTCGGACAGGAAGCCGTAGCCAGGGTGAATCGCGACGGCACCCGTGATTTCCGCAGCGGAAATAATCGCTGGGATATTCAGATAGCTTTTTGTTGACGGCGCCGGGCCGATACACACGGTTTCGTCCGCCAGCAATACGTGTTTCAAATCGCGATCCGCACTGGAGTGAACGGCAACGGTTTTGATGCCCAGTTCTTTACAGGCACGCAAAATACGCAGCGCAATCTCTCCGCGGTTAGCGATAACGATTTTATCTAGCATGATAAGCCTCGTTATTCGATGACAACCAGTGGCTCGTCAAATTCAACCGGCTGACCGCTTTCGACCAGGATGGCTTTAACCACGCCTGACTTGTCGGCTTCGATCTGGTTCATCATTTTCATGGCTTCGACGATGCACAGGGTATCGCCAACATTGACGTGCTGACCCACTTCCACGAAGGCTTTAGCATCCGGGCTTGGGGTGCGATAGAAGGTTCCAACCATTGGAGAACGAACGATGTGTCCACTGATGGCAGCCGGTGCTGCTGCAGCTTCCACTGGCGCTGGTGCAACGGCGGCTGCCAGTGCAGGCTGTGGCTGCATCATCGGCGTAGCGTAAGCCTGTTGCATCATCGGGTAGTTAACCGCTGCTGGGGCACGACTGATACGTACTGATTCTTCACCTTCAGAAATTTCCAGTTCGGCGATGCCGGACTCTTCAACCAGTTCGATCAGTTTTTTGATTTTACGAATATCCATGGATGTGGTTCCGTACTCTTTTGTTTAATTGGAAGTTGACAGGCGTTTTACCGCCGTCTGTAAAGCATACTGATAACCATCTGCCCCCAGGCCACATATCACGCCCACCGCAACATCAGAAAGGTAGGAATGATGACGAAAAGGCTCACGTGCGTGCACGTTGGACAGATGAATTTCGATAAACGGAATCGCGACAGCCAGCAAGGCATCACGCAGCGCAACGCTGGTGTGGGTAAATGCCGCCGGGTTAATCAGAATGAAGTCGGTGTTTCCTCTGGCCTGATGGATGGTATCGATCAGGACATGTTCCGCATTGGATTGCAGATGGGAAAACTCCACGTTCAATGCCTGCGCCTGTGTTTCCAGCTCGCTGACAATGTCTGCTAACGTCGTCTTACCGTATTTGTCGGGCTCTCGGGTTCCTAGCAGATTCAGGTTTGGACCGTTCAAGAGCAAAATGTGAAACTTTTCTGCCATTGTGCTGCTATCTCCCGCGATTGACTTGGTGTCGCACAAAATAGCGCGAAGCTATTCGTTTGTCACCTTTCGTGACGCAAATTGTCCGGCCCGAGAAATTAAAGTCGTGCATTATAACCATATCGTGGCAATTCGCAGCTAAATACTGGTCTTATCTGCGGAGATATTCCTGCGCCAGACCGTGAGAAGGCGTGAATCTCACTGCGGTCCGTCACCGGCTTTTCCCGTGTCGCTGCGGCGTTTAGCGCCACCATTGGCGAAATTTCTTATAACGAAACAGCAGCAATATCAGCGCCGCGAGCGCATACAAAATAGGCTGCGGTGAGAGCGTTTTAACTGACCAAAGATAGTGGATAGGCGCAAGGATGGCGACTAAATAGACGAAATTATGCAGTTTTTGCCATTGCGATCCCAACTTGCGCATCATTATCTGTGGTGATGTCACCGCCAGCGCCAGCAAAATCAACCAGCTTATGATTCCCAACGTTAAATACGGTCGGGATATCAGCTCTTTGCCCAGAAGCGCCAGATGATCCAGACCCAGCTCCAGCAGCGCATAGCTCACCAGATGTAACGTCGCCCAGAAAAAGCACCACAGCCCGAGGAGGCGTCGGCAGCGAATAAGCAGCGGCTGTTTGCCGTAGCGCGCTAATGGTGTAACTAGCAGCGTCGCCAGCAGCAATTTCAGCGCCATTCTTCCGGTAAAGTGCTGGATATCTTTGGCCGGGTCGGCACTGAACCACCCTTGGTCAACGGACAATATCAGCCACAGCAGCGGCAGAAAACCAGCCAGATGGAGTAGCACTTTTAACCGGGTAATGTGTTGTAACGTCAGTCTCATGCTGATGTGGATTCCTATCCTGACAAGGTGTTATTGGCTAGATGTTTTGTGTTATTAGCTAGATGTTTTGTGTTGTTAACTAAAAATTGTCGCGCAGATTCAGACCGCGATACAGCGAGGCGACCTGATCGGCATAGCCGTTGAACAACAGCGTGGGTTGGCGCTCAACGTTAAGTAGCCCGCCGGAACCAATGACGCGTTCTGTCGCTTGCGACCAGCGCGGGTGATCCACATGCGGGTTAACGTTGGCATAGAAGCCATACTCATCCGGTGCCGCCAGATTCCATGTGCACGGGGGCTGTTCGCGAGTAAGCCGGATATGCACGATAGATTTGATGTTCTTGAAGCCGTATTTCCAGGGCGTGACTAAGCGGATGGGCGCACCGTTCTGTGGCGGCAATGTCTTGCCGTAAACGCCGACGGCCAGCAGCGCCAACGGGTTCATGGCTTCATCCAGCCGTAGCCCTTCTACATAGGGGTAATCCAGTCCGCCGCCCATGAAGCGATCTTTTTGTCCCGGCATCTGTTCCGGGTCGTAAAGCGTCTGAAACGCTACGTAGCGGGCATTGCTGGTGGGTTCGGCGTATTTAATCAGCTTGGCTAACTCAAACCCGACCCACGGAATCACCATTGACCACGCCTCAACACAGCGGAAGCGATAGATGCGCTCTTCCAGCGGAAAGCGTTTGAGCAAATCGTCGATATCCAGCGTGAGGGGTTTGGCGACATCGCCGTCTATTTTGACGGTCCAGCCTTCGGTTTTTAGCCCGCCAGCATTGGCTGCCGGATCGGCTTTATCCAACCCGAATTCATAGAAGTTGTTATATCCCGTGACCTTATCTTCCGGCGTGAGCGGCAGATCGAGTTTCCAGTCGGCAGGTTGGCTAAATGTGAGCGGTTTACCCGGCGGCGCTTTCGGTTTATCACCGCCTTTAAACCAAGCCAACAGGTCAGCCTGTGCGGAAAATGGCAGCGAGAGCGCCGCAGCGGAAATACCCAGCGCTTTTAAGACGCGCCGACGCTGATAGAAGAGGGATTCCGGGGTAACGTCGGCTTCCGTGAACTTGCGATGTTTTTGCATGTGAACTCCCGCCAGTCATTATTATTGTTGACGCAAAGTGGCGTTTTTAATGCTTACCGTTCACTTAGTTATAGATTAATTGCGGTAGAAACCGCGACAGAAGAGATGAAATAATTTTTTGCAGGGTGTAACAGCGTTCGAGATTACTGATAATGCGTTGAGCGATGATAATGGATAGATCGTAAAGACGCTGTATATACATCCATGTACGCTCGAGCCGCGTAGATATGAATCTCATCCCTGAGATTCACCCTTTCAGGGCCGTCGCAAGCGACGTTCAAAGGCGCTCCTGACACCTTTGTCCCTGTCGCGGACGCTTTACTCTTCTATTCCATTATCACCGTTTTCGTTCCGCAAATTAATACGTCAACAAAAGACGTTAGCTGATTTTCACCAGCGTGCGGCCAGTGACTTTGTTTTCCAGTAGTGCGGCAGCGACAGCAGGGACATCTTCCAACCCGATTTCCTGTGTCACCTGCTGATAGAACGACTCAGGCAGAATGGTAGCCAGACGCTCCCATGCCTGCTGACGACGATCCAGCGGTGCCATCACGGAATCCACGCCTTGCAGGCGAACATTACGTAAAATAAATGGCATCACGGTAGTTGGCAGCGCAACACCACCAGCCAGGCCGCATGCGGCGACTGTCGCGTTGTAATCCATCTGCGCCAGCAGCGTCGCCAGTACGTTATCGCCGACAGTATCCACCGCGCCAGCCCAACGTTGTTTCTCCAGCGGACGAGGGCTTCCGCTGAATTCGCTGCGATCCAACACCTGTTTGGCGCCCAGTTTCTTCAGGTAATCGGTGTTGTCAGCACGGCCGCTGACGGCAGTGACCTGATAACCTAGCTCTGCAAGCAGGGCGACAGCTGTGCTGCCGACGCCGCCGCTGGCACCCGTCACAATAATGTCGCCGCTTTCCGGGGTGATCCCCCCGTCTTCCAGCGCCATCACGCACAGCATCGCGGTAAAGCCTGCTGTGCCAAGAATCATGGCCTTACGCGCATCCAGCGACGCGGGCAGTGGCACCAGCCAATCGCTCTTCACGCGCGCCTGTTGCGCCAATCCGCCCCAGTGGTTTTCACCCACGCCCCAACCGGTCAGGATAACAGGCTGGCCGACGCTAAACCGATCGCTGTCGCTGTGGCGTACGGTTCCTGCGAAGTCGATTCCAGGAACCATCGGGAAGTTACGGATAATTTTGCCTTTGCCGGTAATGGCAAGCGCATCTTTATAGTTAATGCCGGACCAGTTGATATCGACAGTTACATCCCCGGTGGGAAGCTGCTCGGCGTCAATCTCGCGAATCTGAGCGTGGGTCAGTCCGTCTGACTGTTCAAGAACTAAAGCCTGCATGGGCTATCTCCTGTGGCAGGATTAAAATGGGGAAGTCATTAACGACTATATACCCGTCATTCTTCAAGCCGCATGTGCGTTGGCATCGCTTAGTTACCCGAATCACTTACTTGAGTAAGCTCATCGGGATGCCCTCGCTTGCCGCCTTCCTGCAACTCGAATTATTTAGGGTATAGTTATTACAGGTACTCTTTGTTAATAAGGTACTGTTTGTTAAAAAAGGTACTATGTTGCTGGCCTATGCGAACTGATAAAAAACAACAAACTCGCAGAAATAACAATTATTTGGAATAGGACGCAGGGATGGGATTTACGACCAGGTTCTCGATACTCATAGTATTGCTGACGGTTCTCGCCATTTTTCTTATGCTTTTCAGTAGCATATTTAGCCTCTGTTATTATAGCCAGTTGCGAACCGAGCAGCAGCTACGCGAGGTCACGGCCAGTATCGATCAGGCGCTATTAGTGCAATCGCCCGAAAATATTCAATATTGGCTGCCGGGAATGATGAAAACGGCAGGCATTGTGGCGTTGGATATTCAGGATAACGATTCAACCCTCTATTCAATACAGCTGCCCGAGGCCGGCTGGGAACGCACGCACCTCTATCATGAGGTCGAGTTTCCGCTGATGCATCATTTGAACATGACGATCGCCTTAAAATATGTCGACCCGCTGATTGGTTTACCGCGTTTCGTGGTGTCGACGCTATCGGTATTGCTGGCCGCAGGCCTGATGCTCCTCATGCTGTACTTCTCCATTCGCTGGCTACGTCGGCAGGCTGCCGGACAGGAAGAGCTGGAAAAACGCGCACAGCGTATTCTCAAGGGTGAGCGAGAATCGGTTATGCAGGGCTCGGTACGTGAATGGCCAGTTAAGACCAGCGGGGCGCTCGATCAACTGCTGTCTGATTTAGTGGAAGCGCGTGAGGAACGCGGGCGGGTTGATACGTTAATTCGTGCTTTCGCCGCGCAGGATGCTGAAACCGGGCTGAGTAATCGTCTGTTTTTTGATAATCAATTGACCACACAGCTGGAAGATGGCGAAGAAGTGGGGACGCACGGCGTCGTCATGATGATTCGCGTACCTGATTTTGAAACTTTGCAAGAAACGCACGGCTATACCAGTGCGCTTCAGGAATACCGTTTCACGCTGGTCAATCTGCTATCGACGTTTGTCATGCGCTATCCCTCTGCGCTGCTGGCGCGTTATTTCAGCAGCGATTTCACCGTATTGCTCCCCCACAGCACGCTGAAGGAAGCCACTGCGATTGCCACGCAGCTGGTGAAGTCTATCGATATTCTCCCCGCCTGTCCGTTGATCGATCGCGAGGACGTTCTCCACATTGGTATTTGTGCCTATCGCGGCGGGCAAAGTGCCGAGCAGGTGATGGAGAGTGTGGAAGACGCGACGCGTAATGCGGTGTTGCAGGGCGGTAACAGCTGGTGCGTGTTTGACAGGCAGGTGCCTGACAAAGGACGCGGCAGCGTGAAATGGCGGACCTTGCTGGAACAGACGTTGGCACGCGGTGGCCCACGGCTGTATCAGAAACCTGCGGTGACAAAAGAGGGCGTGGTGCATCATCGCGAAATGATGAGTCGGATTTATGACGGGGAACAGGAACTGCTCGCAGCGGAGTATATGCCGCTGGTTCAGCAACTGGGGCTGGCAGCCAGCTATGATCGGCAGCTTGTCGCACGAATTATTGACCTATCAGCAAGCTGGCCGGGAGAAACACTGGCTTTACCGGTAAGTGTGGACTCACTTTTGCAAAAGCCTTTCCTGCGCTGGCTAAAAGAAATGTTGCTGCAATGTCCGAAAACGCAGCGTCAGTGCATTTTATTTGAACTTGCAGAGGCAGATGTCTGTCAATATATCGGCCGCCTGCGCCCGGTTCTCAATTTGATCCTGGGATTAGGCTGTCGCCTGGCGGTTACGCAGGCGGGTTTGACGCTGGTGAGTACGACGTATATCAAGTCACTCCCCGTGGAGATCATCAAGCTTCATCCTGGTTTGGTCCGCAGCCTTGAGCGCCGTCCGGAAAATCAGCTGTTTGTACAAAGCCTGACCGAGGCCTGTAAAGGGACGCAAACGCGGGTGTTTGCCGCTGGCGTGCGAACCAAAGAGGAGTGGCGGATGCTGTTGGGCAAGGGAGTTTATGGTGGGCAAGGCGATTTTTTTGCCGCATCAGTCCCTGTAACGGATGAGCTGAAAAAATATTCACCGCGGCATCGTGTTTAATATAAACGTCCCGTTCAAATTGACGTAGAATGAGGCGGTTGTTAAATCGGTTAGTGTGTGCTTACGTTAGCGGCAATCCGATTAAATGTTAGATTTTATGTCCTGTGTTAGCGCAATTCTGTCGGGTGGACAGTGGTAAGATGCCTTGCCGCCTGAGGAGAAAGCACGTTGTGCCTTCTCCCTGACGCCGACGTGCGCAACTCAGACTTATTTTTCACCGAAGCAGAGCCTTTTCGTGCCTTGTCGCTGCTTCGTGTGGTTGGTAAAGTAGGCGGATTTATTTTTCGCCCCCAGCTTGCAGGATTATCCTTTAGTTATGTTTAAGAAATTTCGTGGCATGTTTTCCAACGACTTGTCCATCGACCTGGGTACCGCCAATACCCTGATTTATGTTAAAGGGCAGGGCATCATACTGAATGAACCCTCTGTGGTTGCGATTCGTCAGGATCGTGCTGGTTCTCAAAAAAGCGTGGCGGCAGTCGGCCATGACGCTAAGCAGATGCTGGGCAGAACGCCTGGGAATATCGTGGCGATTCGCCCGATGAAAGACGGTGTGATTGCCGATTTCCAGGTCACAGAAAAAATGTTGCAGCACTTCATCAAGCAAGTGCATAGCGACAGCTTTATGCGTCCAAGCCCGCGTGTGCTGGTATGTGTACCAGTAGGCGCAACGCAGGTTGAGCGTCGTGCCATTCGCGAATCCGCGCTGGGTGCCGGTGCCCGTGAAGTGTTCCTGATCGAAGAGCCGATGGCGGCTGCGATTGGTGCTGGCATGCCAGTATCCGAAGCGACCGGTTCCATGGTGGTGGATATCGGTGGTGGTACCACGGAAGTTGCGGTGATCTCGCTGAACGGCGTGGTGTACTCCTCTTCTGTACGTATTGGTGGTGACCGCTTTGATGAAGCGATCATCAATTACGTTCGTCGTAACTACGGTTCACTGATTGGTGAAGCAACGGCAGAACGTATCAAGCATGAAATCGGCTCCGCTTATCCCGGCGATGAAGTGCTTGAGATTGAAGTGCGCGGCCGTAACCTTGCTGAAGGTGTACCGCGTGGGTTCACGCTGAACTCCAACGAAATTCTGGAAGCGCTGCAAGAGCCGTTGACGGGTATCGTCAGCGCGGTCATGGCGGCGTTGGAACAGTGTCCACCGGAACTGGCCTCCGACATTTCCGAGCGCGGTATGGTGTTAACCGGCGGCGGTGCGCTGCTGCGTAACCTGGATCGTTTGCTGATGGAAGAAACCGGTATTCCGGTTGTGGTGGCTGAAGATCCGCTGACCTGTGTCGCCCGTGGCGGTGGCAAGGCGCTGGAAATGATCGACATGCACGGTGGCGATTTGTTCAGCGAGGAGTAATCCTGTCTGGAAAAGGGGGGACCGGATGGATGAACGCCTGCGTTTTTCATCTTTCGTGGTTACCCCTTTTTTATTTGCCTGAGCAATGAAATTCGCCCTACGGGGCACCGCTTTGTGACGTTAAAAATCGCCAGGTGCGATTTGAGGTTGCTGTCGAGGAATACGCAAATTTTATGAAGCCGCTTTTTAGCAGGGGGCCTTCCCTGCAATTACGACTTTTTCTTGCTGTCGTTACCGCGATTGTCGTGATCGTTGCGGACAGTCGGCTCGGTTCGTTCGTCAAAATCAGAACATACATGGACACCACCGTCAGTCCATTCTATTTTCTGGCGAATGGGCCCCGTCAGGTTCTGGATAATATGTCTGCCTCACTGGCAACCCGTGAGCAATTAAGCCTCGAAAATACCGCGCTGCGTCAGGAACTGTTGATGAAAAACAGTGACCTGTTGCTGTTAGGTCAGTTCAAGCAGGAAAATGCGCGCTTACGTGAACTGCTCGGCTCGCCACTGCGTCAGGATGAGCAGAAAATGGTAACGCAGGTGATGTCCGCCGGAACCGACCCCTATAGCGATCAGGTGGTGATTGATAAAGGTCAGGCGAACGGCGTGTATGAAGGGCAACCGGTCATCAGCGATAAAGGCGTGGTGGGTCAGGTTGTGGCGGTTGGTCAGTTTACCAGCCGGGTTTTGTTGATTTGTGATGTTTCCCACGCGTTGCCGATTCAGGTGCTACGCAATGATATCCGCGTGATCGCCGCCGGCAATGGCTGCGCCGACGATCTGCAACTCGAACACTTGCCTAACAATACCGACATCCGAGTGGGTGACGTGCTGGTCACATCGGGTCTGGGCGGTCGTTTCCCCGAAGGGTATCCCGTTGGTGTCGTGTCATCGGTCAAGGCCGATACACAGCGAGCCTATACGATTATTCAGGCACGTCCGACCGCAGGGCTACAGCGTCTGCGCTATCTGCTCTTACTGTGGGGCGTGGAAAACAACTCCAATACGGCGCTGCCGCCAGCGGAAGTTCATCGGGTTGCCAATGAGCGTCTGATGCAGATGATGCCGCAGGTTTTACCGTCGCCTGACGACATGGGACCGCCGCTTCCTCCTGATACCGCTGCGCCTACCGCCGAGCCGCAAAGAGGCCGCCAATGAATCGTTATCGCAGGCATGGCAACTGGATTATCTGGCTTTCTTTTCTGATCGCCATGGTTTTGCAGATTATGCCGTGGCCGGATGAAATCTACATGTTTCGCCCCTCCTGGCTGACGCTGTTTCTCATTTACTGGGTGATGGCATTGCCACATCGGGTGAATGTCGGCACAGGATTTATATTAGGTCTGATTATGGACCTGATTCTTGGGTCTACACTGGGAGTACGGGCGCTGGCGCTGAGCATTATTGCTTATCTGGTCGCCTTTAAATTCCAGCTATTCCGAAATATGGCGCTATGGCAGCAGGCGTTAATCGTCATGTTGTTGTCGCTGCTGATGGACCTCACGGTATTCTGGGCAGAATTTTTAGTTATTAATGTCTCTTTCCGACCGGAAACATTCTGGAATAGCGTCGTTGATGGCGTACTCTGGCCGTGGCTGTTCCTGCTGATGCGTAAAATTCGTCGTCAGTTTACTGTGCAATAAGGTGATTCATGACTCAGCTTTATCTGGCCTCCGCTTCTCCTCGCCGTCGCGAACTGCTCACGCAGCTCGATATTCCTTTTTCTGTACTGAATATCGCGGTGGAAGAACAGCGGTTACCGGAGGAGGCGGCGGAAGTTTATGTCCGGCGTCTGGCGCATGAGAAAGCGGCTGCGGGTGTCGTGGCGGCTCCGTCTGATTTGCCGGTTCTGGGTGCCGACACCATTGTGGTACTGAACGGCCAGGTATTGGAAAAACCACAGAATGAAGCCCATGCTGCAGAGATGCTGAGTCAGCTGTCCGGGAAATCACATCAGGTGATGACGGCCGTCGCGCTGGCAGATAAAGACGATGTATTGAGCTGTCTGGTGGTAACCGATGTCGTCTTCCGTCCGCTCTCGCAGCAGGATATCGAACGGTATATCGCCAGCGGCGAACCGATGGATAAAGCCGGAGCTTACGGTATTCAGGGCAAAGGTGGATGCTTTGTCCGGTCGCTTAACGGGAGCTATTACGCGGTAGTTGGGCTGCCGCTGGTAGAAACCCATGAGCTATTCAGTAATTTTGCTGCGTTGCGGAGTGCAAGAGGAAAACATGACTGCTGAGTTACTGGTAAACGTTACACCGTCAGAAACGCGCGTTGCCTATATCGATGGCGGCATTCTGCAAGAAATTCATATTGAGCGTGATGCGAAGCGCGGCATTGTCGGCAACATTTATAAAGGCCGCGTGAGTCGCGTCCTGCCGGGCATGCAGGCGGCGTTTGTGGATATCGGTCTGGATAAAGCGGCATTCCTGCACGCGTCCGATATCATGCCGCACACCGAATGTGTTGCCGGTGACGAACAGAAGAATTTTCACGTCCGTGATATCGCCGAACTGGTGCGTCAGGGGCAGGATCTCATGGTGCAGGTGGTCAAAGACCCGCTGGGAACCAAAGGCGCACGTCTGACGACCGATATCACGCTGCCGTCACGCTATCTGGTGTTTATGCCCGGCGCATCGCACGTCGGCGTGTCACAGCGGATTGAGAGCGAAGCGGAACGCGAGCGCTTAAAGAAAACGGTCGCCGAGTATTGCGATGATGACGGTGGTTTCATCATTCGTACCGCGGCGGAAGGCGTCGGTGAAGAAGAGCTCTCGCAGGATGCGGCGTTCCTGAAGCGTCTGTGGGGCAAGGTGATGGAGCGCAAAAAGCGCAACCAGACCAAATGTAAGCTCTACGGTGAAGTGGCGCTCGCCCAGCGAATTTTGCGTGATTTTGCGGGTGCCGCGTTGGATCGCATTCGGATTGACTCCCGACTGACGTATGAAGCGCTGCTGGAATTTACCGCCGAATACATCCCAGAGATGACCCGCAAACTTGAACACTATGCGGGTAAACAGCCGATTTTTGACCTGTTTGATGTGGAAAATGAGATTCAGCGTTCGCTGGACAGAAAGGTTGAGCTGAAATCCGGTGGTTATTTGATCATCGATCAGACAGAAGCGATGACGACCGTCGACATCAACACGGGGGCATTCGTCGGCCACCGCAACCTGGATGAAACCATTTTCAATACCAATACGGAAGCGACGCAGGCGATTGCACGACAGCTGCGTCTGCGTAACCTCGGCGGCATCATCATTATCGACTTCATCGATATGAATAATGAAGATCACCGTCGGCGGGTGCTGCATTCTCTGGAGCAGGCGCTGAGTAAAGATCGGGTCAAAACCAGTATTAGCGGCTTCTCTCAACTAGGATTAGTGGAGATGACGCGTAAACGCACGCGTGAGAGTATCGAACACGTGCTGTGTCATGAATGCCCGACGTGTCATGGTCGTGGCACGGTGAAGACGGTAGAAAGCGTCTGCTATGAAATCATGCGTGAAATCGTGCGTGTCCACCACGCTTATGACACCGATCGTTTCCTGGTCTATGCCTCACCGGCAGTCGGGGAAGCGCTGAGAAGTGAAGAGTCGCACGCGTTAGCTGAGGTTGAGATTTTCGTCGGCAAACAGGTCAAAGTACAAATCGAACCCCTGTATAGCCAGGAGCAGTTTGACGTCGTCATGATGTAAATTCGTGCGCTCGTCGTCGGCGACGAAAGAAGGAGAAATTAGTGAGGCGACTGCCCGGAATACTCATCATCACGGGTGCCACTCTTGTCGTGATGGTAGCGCTGTTAGTCAGCGGCTTAAGACTGGTGCTGCCACAGCTCGATCACTTCCGGCCACAGCTGGTGGCCTGGGCGCACTCTGCTGCCGGTGTTCCGTTAGAAATCGGCTCGATGACGGGGCGCTGGGAGTCCTTTGGCCCCACGCTGGAAATTGAAAAGCTTCGCACGTCCCTGCCGGAATCGGACTGGCAGGTTGACCGTATTACGCTGGCGCTGGATGTGTGGCAGTCGCTGCTGCACGGGCGCTGGCAGTTTCGCGATCTCACGTTTCACCAGTTAAAACTGGATATTAATAGCCAATTTACCGGGCAGAAGCAGGATAGCAAACTGATGGAGTCAGGGAAGGTCAGCGATCTTTTTCTGCGCCAGTTTGACCACTTTGACCTGCGTGATAGCCACATTACCTTTCTTACCCCTTCCGGTTCCCGCGCGGAGCTGAGTATCCCGCAACTGACCTGGCTGAATTCCGAGAAGCGCCACCGGGCAGAAGGCTTGATCAGCCTGTCGAGTTTTAATGGTCAGCACGGCGTCGTGCAGATGCGTATGGACTTGCACGACGATCAGGGGCTGCTCAGCAACGGCACGTTCTACCTGCAGGCTGACAATATCGATATGAAGCCCTGGCTCAGCCGCTGGATGAAAAACACGACCGGGCTGGAAAGTGCCGATTTTAGTCTGGCAGCCTGGTTGAACGTCCGTGACGGCGATATCCACAGCGGTGATGTGTTCCTCAATCACGGAACGGCCAACTGGGGTGAAGGTAGCGATGCGCATCGCCTGAATGTGGATGACATGACGCTGCACGTCAGCCGTCAGGAAAATGGCTGGCAGGTCGATGTGCCTGAATTGAATCTGGCAACGGATGGTGTCGCCTGGCCGAAAGGTCGGCTCTCTGCTCTCTGGCTGCCAAAAAATGAACACATGTTAGGGCCCGATCGACAGGAAGCGCTGCGCGTTCGAGCCAGCAATCTGGCGCTGGAGCGGGTCAGTACGCTGCTCCCATTGCTGTCCGGGACGACGCCAGAATTGAAAGCGCGCTGGGATGAACTGCAACCGACGGGCACACTGAATACTGTTGCTGTCGATATCCCTCTGCAACAGCCGGAGCGAACCCGCTTTCAGGCCAACTGGCAGGATGTGAGCTGGAAGCAGTGGAAATTACTGCCGGGGGTCGATCATTTCTCTGGTTCTGCGCACGGTAGCGCCGAGCGTGGTCAGGTCAGCGTCGCGTTAAATCAGAGTACGCTGCCCTATGTGGATATGTTCCGTGCGCCGCTGGAAATCAAGCAGGCCAGCGGCACGATTGACTGGCGTAATGATGCACAGGGTCTGGCGCTCTGGAGTCACGGGCTGGACGTGCAGGCGAAATCGCTATGGGCTAACGGCGATTTCCGCTATGAACAGCCCGCTAAGCAGGAGCCGAAGCTGGATATTCTGGCGGGTATTCGGCTGACCGATGCGGCGGATGCCTGGCGCTATTACCCTGAACTGTTTATGGGCACCGAGCTGGTGGACTATCTGAGCGGTGCGCTGAAAGGCGGCCGTGTCGATAACGCCACGCTGATTTTTGCTGGTAATCCGCAGCACTTCCCGTATACGCACAACGAAGGCCAGTTTGAAGTCTGGGTGCCGGTTAAAGATGCCACTTTTGAATTTCAGCCGGGCTGGCCTGCGCTGACGCCGCTGGATATCAATCTGGACTTTGCCAACAACGGCCTGTGGATGTTTGCACCGCAAACCTGGCTGGGCAAGGTGGAAGGCAAAAACATTAGCGCGGTCATTCCCGATTATGAAAAAGAGATGCTGCTCGTCGATGGTGAACTGGATGGTCCGGGGCCGGAAGTAGGGAACTATTTTAATCAGACGCCGCTGAAATCCTCGCTGGGTGCGGCGCTGGATGAGCTGAAAATTGGCGGGCCGGTGAAAGGCACACTGCATCTGGATATTCCGCTTGCTGGTGATGATGTTCGCGCCAGCGGTGATATTGCGCTGAACAATAACAGCCTCTACATCAAGCCGCTAGATACCACGATTAAGAATCTCACCGGTAAGTTCCGCTATGAAAACGGCAACTTACGCAGTGACACGCTTCAGGCGAACTGGATGAATCAGCCAATGGCGGTCAATTTCACGACGGAAGAGCAAGCGAAGGCTTTTCTGGTGAATGTTGGCTTGCAGGGCGACTGGCAGCCTGCGCTCTTGCCCGGTTTACCGGCATCGGCCAGCAAAGCCCTGTCCGGCACAGCTGGCTGGAAGAGTACGGTGGCCGTCAACCTGCCGCATTCTGGTAAAACAACCTATGATGTTGATGTACAAGCTGATCTCAATAAAGTAAGTAGTCACTTACCTAACCCGCTAAGTAAACCCGCTGGCGAGCGCCTGCCGCTGGAGGTAAAAGCCAGCGGTGACCTGAATGGTTTCGCGATGCAGGGACGGCTGGGCAAGGATAACCACTTCAATAGCCAATGGCTGCTGAAAGGCGATACCGTGACGCTGGCGCGGGCAAGCTGGCAGAACGGGGCAACGGTGGCGCCTGCATTGCCAGACGATTCTTCGCTGGTGCTCGATCTTCCGCCGCTGGATGCTGAAAGCTGGCTGGGGCTTCTGCCTTCGCTGCGAGCCTCGACATCGGCAGAAGGGAAAAAAGCGCAGAGCGCTTTCCGTTTTCCTGAAGCGGTGACGCTGCGGACGCCTGAGCTACAGCTGCTGGGGCAGCAGTGGCACGATCTGGAGATCACGCGTAAAAATACGCTTGCTGGCAGTGAAGTGCAGGCAAAAGGACGCGAAATTGACGGAACGGTTGAGATACCCAATCGTGGCATGTGGCGCAGCGACATCAATTATCTCTACTACAATCCTCAGTGGAAAGGGAATGAAGCGACCAACCCGGTGGCATTAGCAGAGAAAAAATCACCGCTAAACGACCCGAGTATCAGCTTTGAAGACTGGCCGTCGCTGGCGGTTAACTGTCGCCAGTGCTGGATTATCGGGCAGAATATGGGACGTATTCAGGGAACGCTGCTGACAGAAAAGGAAAAATTAACGCTGGCAGACGGTATGATTGATACGGGCAAAGCCCGTCTGACGGTAAACGGTTCCTGGCAGGAAAACGCGGAAGGCGTACGGACGGCGCTAAAAGGCCGTCTGACGGGGGATAGCCTGGAGCAGAACGCTAACTGGTTTGGCGTTGATTCACCGCTGAAAGCCGGTTCTTTCGATGTGGACTACGATCTGTACTGGCGCGGTACGCCTTGGGCGCCGGATATTGCCAGCCTGAGTGGAATATTGCACACGCGCATTGGTAAAGGTGAAATTGCCGAAGTGGGCGCGGGTCAGGCGGGTCAATTGCTGCGTTTATTGAGCTTTGATGCGCTGATGCGTAAGCTGCGGTTCGATTTTAGCGATACGTTTGGTCGCGGATTTTACTTCGACTCGATTCGCAACACGGCATGGATTAAAGACGGCGTGTTGCATACTGATGATATGTTGGTCGACGGTCTGGAGGCCGATATCGCGATAAAAGGCGATCTCGATCTCGCTAAGCGACAGGTCAATATGGAAGCGGTTATCGCCCCGGAAATTTCCGCGACGGTGGGCGTGGCGACCGCATTTGCCGTTAACCCGGTTGTCGGGGCCGCGGTGTTTGCTGCCAGTAAAGTGCTGGCACCGCTATGGAACAAGATTTCGCTGATTCGCTACCAGATTTCCGGTAGCCTCGATCAGCCAAAGATTCAGGAAGTGTTGCGTGAGCCGAACAAGAAGAAAGGCGAATAATGCCGTTGGGGCAGCGCAGCGTACTCAGCCGATTATCTGATAAAGAGTGAAAAACTATGAGCCTTTCGTTTGTCAGTGAGCAGTTACTCACCGCCAATAAATTGAATCTTGACGATCTTGCTGCTGTGCTGGGGTCGCTTAATGAGCGTCGACTGGACTATGCCGATCTCTATTTCCAGTCCAGCTACCATGAGTCCTGGGTACTGGAAGATCGCATCATTAAAGACGGTTCTTACAATATCGATCAGGGCGTGGGTATCCGTGCGATTGACGGTGAAAAGACCGGGTTTGCTTATGCCGATCAGATCACGCTGAACGCATTACATCAGAGCGCGCAGGCTGCACGCAGCATTGTGCGGGAACAAGGCACAGGGACTGCGCACACGTTGGGAGCGGTATCGCATCATGCGCTTTATCCAACGTTGAACCCACTGGATAGCCTGACGCGTGAGGACAAAATTGCGCTGTTGCAGCGTGCCGACACGGTTGCACGTGCCGCAGATGCGCGCGTACAGGAAGTGTCAGCCAGCCTGACCGGCGTGTATGAGCTGGTGCTGGTGGCAGCGACGGACGGTACGCTGGCGGCGGATGTTCGCCCGCTGGTTCGTCTGTCGATCAGCGTGCTGGTCGAATCTGAGGGCAAACGCGAACGCGGTTCCAGCGGCGGCGGCATGCGTGGCGGCTATGACTATTTCTGGGAAGTGGCTGACGGCGAAGCACGCGTTGACGCCTGGGCAAAAGAAGCTGTGCGTATGGCGCTGGTTAACCTGTCAGCGGTGGCCGCTCCTGCTGGGCCAATGCCAGTGGTGTTGGGCGCTGGCTGGCCGGGTGTATTGCTGCATGAAGCAGTGGGTCATGGTCTGGAAGGTGATTTTAACCGTCGCGGTACATCAGTATTCAGCGGGCAGATGGGGAAACTCGTTGCGTCAGAGTTGTGTACGGTGGTGGACGACGGCACGCTGACCGGGCGTCGTGGTTCGCTCTCGATGGACGATGAAGGTGTTCCAGGGCAATACAATGTCCTGATCGAAAACGGTATTCTGAAAGGCTATATGCAGGACAAGCTGAATGCGCGTCTGATGGGCGTTGCGCCAACGGGCAACGGTCGTCGCGAATCTTATGCGCATCTGCCGATGCCGCGTATGACGAACACCTATATGCTGGCCGGGAAATCCACGCCGGAAGAGATTATCTCCAGCGTCGAATACGGCCTGTATGCGCCAAACTTTGGCGGCGGTCAGGTGGATATTACCTCTGGCAAGTTCGTCTTCTCGACATCCGAAGCCTACCTGATCGAAAAAGGTCGTATCACCACGCCAGTCAAAGGTGCCACGCTGATTGGCTCCGGCATTGAAGCGATGCAGCAGATCTCAATGGTCGGCAACGATCTGGCGCTGGATAAAGGCGTCGGCGTATGCGGCAAAGAAGGGCAAAGTCTGCCTGTCGGCGTGGGTCAGCCTACGCTGAAGCTGGAAAGCCTGACCGTCGGCGGCACCGCGTAATTTGCTCTGAGTCCTGAGTTTCCTTTAAGACCGCGCGTTATTAGCGCGGTTTTTTTCAGGGGTTGCTATGTAACGGAACACACAATCAGGACACCGCGGCAATAATCGATTTGAGCTGCTTGATGTGTATTTCATCCCGCTGTACCAAAACGTCTTCCTTAATCTTGAGAACAATGCCTTTTAACAGATCTGTGGTGCTGGAGATATTTGTCGCGGTTTTTAGTACATCAATGTCTGTCGCGACATGCCTGCCTTTAAGCGAAAGACGTTTCTCGGATTTTCCTTTTGCCAAATCACTTTGTAGAAAACGCGGGATATCTTTTGCCGCTGCGTGGTCAGCTGCCAGCGTGTGCAGATAATATTTCATCAGCGTGGGAATAAAATCGGGCTCCCCACCTAATTCGCAACTTGCCAGATTCAGGATGTCTATCATGTGCGCGGGCACTCGACTTTCCAGCGCTTTACGCTGCACATCCAGCGCTTTCTTAATCATGGGGGTCGACTGATGGGGGATGATGGCAACATTTTCGCAGCGTTCGCAAACGCCAACCAAAACCTGCCTCACCACACCGCTATTATCGCTGAACGGGACGTCTTTAAGCTGAAATGTCGCAGTTTCAAGTGACTGGCATGTGTTACAGAGAGCGGCTTGTGTATCGCCGACTTTGAAAATTTTCATGTCATCGCCTCAATGATGGACGCTAATAAAGACACAATCCGGCTCGGTAAAATACCATTTGATATACCACGATATTCCCCGATAACGGCAACGGATGATATGAACATCAATATGCGCTGCAAAATGATGGGGTGAAGAGGAGTAAGATGGCCCGGCAGATTGATAAATAATATCAATGAGTTCTGTTATTGATGTTTGTCCGGTTGCCAGCAAATTCTTCGTGCTGATGTTCCCTCTGGCTTCATGCAGCACATTACCTGACTGCAAACAGACAATAAGCTGCTTTTTGGCATCCTTGAATCCCATTCCTCACCTATATTGTACGAATTTATTCGTACGTTATCCATGTGATTTTACTTTCCTGAACGAAGGGAAGAGATATAACGCAAGAATGGTGGGATCGGGATGTGTTTTGTATGAAAGAGGGAAACGCCTCGCATTTTCCTCTTTGCAAAACCTACTTTTTTTCCTCGCGATGATCCTGCCGATAGCCCTGATAGGTCAGGGCGACGTTTTTGAAGTATTCCGTCATGTAGTTAATGCAGACTTGTACTTTCAGCGGCAGGTTGTCTTTGCGGGTGTAGAGCGCGTAGACCGGGCGCGGGTCGGAGTGGTAGCGGTTAAACAGGATCTCGATTTCACCGCGGTTAATTTCATCCACGACCCACATGAGCGGCACGTACGCGATACCCGCGCCGGTCTTAAGCCAACGCACCAGCGTTTGTGGGTCGTTAGTGACAAAGCGCCCTTGTGGCGTGACGCGGGTCGAAATGCCTTCCGGGGCGATCAGCTCGAATTCGCTGTCGGGCCGTACGCTGTATTCCAGCCAGGAAAAATTCACCATATCTGCCGGTTTATCCGGCGTGCCGTGCTGGGCCAGATAGCTTTTTGCGGCACAGACCACCATCGGCATCGAGCCTAAGCGTTTCGAGAACAGGCTGGAATCCTGTAGCGCGCCGACGCGGATAACGATATCCAGCCCGTCGGCAATCAGATCGGGAGCGGGAATTCCGGTGACCAGATTGACGGACAAACCAGGATATTCCTTCAGCATGGCGGCAGTCATGGTGGACAACACATTCTGCGCCATCGTAGAAGAACTGCCGATGCGCAGCGTGCCGATCGGCGTGTTGTTGAAGGCATAAAGCTGCTCATGAACCTCATGCGCCTCATGCAGCATGCGGCGACAGCCGTGGTAATAGATTTTCCCTGCTTCCGTCAAACCAATGCTGCGCGTACTGCGATTAAGCAGCTTAATCTGTAGCTCATCTTCAAGCTTGGTTACGGTCTGGCTGACGGCGGATACGCTCATCTGTAACTGACGGGCAGCTGCGGTAAAAGAACCAAATTCCACCACGCGGGCAAACACCGACATACTCTTTAGTCTTTCCATTATTCACTCTGGCTTAAAAGTGATTTAGATCACGCTATGTAGATAAGGTGATAATAAGCATCCATAATATAGCCTATCCGGTGGTTCTGGGCAGAACAGAGCCATTCAATGATTGTGTTTATTTACCCAATTAGAGTAATACGCTGATTTCCCATCGTTAGTCAGCCCCTGCTGACATCGCTATTCATCAGTTTAACGCTATCCCATCCGTTGGCTACTCGCCTGCGGGATGAGGCTCTGTTGTCGGTGCTGAAAAGGCCGCGCCAGACGACATAATTTACCACCCGGTAGCGCACCTGCTCGTTACCGCTCTCTAATAGAAAAAGGAAAAGAGGATGAGTTCACTCCCGGTTATGGTGCTGTTCGGGCTGTCATTTCCCCCCGTATTTTTTGTCTTGCTGGTATCGCTGACCCTGTTTTTTGTCGTGAATCGCCTGCTGCAACCGACGGGGATCTATGACTTCGTCTGGCATCCTGCGCTGTTTAACAGCGCGCTGTTCTGCTGTCTGTTTTATTTACTGTTCCGTTACGGTCTGTGAGGTGTCTGTGAAAGCGTTTTTGTTACCCTTGTTTAAACAGCAGGCCGTGCTGATCAAAAAACTGAGCCGCGTGGTTATCACGTTGGTGATTGTGCTGTGTGCGATCGTGGCCATTTTTCGTGTCTGGGCGTTCTATACCGAATCACCCTGGACGCGTGATGCCAAATTTACGGCGGATGTCGTGGCAATCGCGCCGGACGTCAGCGGGTTACTGAGCGATGTTCGCGTGACGGACAATCAGCTGGTGAACAAAGGTGACGTGCTGTTTGTCATCGATCAGCCGCGCTACCATCAGGCCGTGGCGCAAGCGGAAGCCGATGTTGCCTACTATCAGGCGCTGGTGACGGAAAAACGTCGGGAATCAGGGCGTCGGGCGCGACTGGGCATCAGTGCGATGTCACAGGAAAATATCGATCAGTCCAGTAATGCATTGGAAACCGCCACGCACCAGCTTGCTAAAGCGCAGGCGGTATTGTCACTAGCGCAACTGGAGCTGGAACGCACCGTGGTACGCGCCCCTGCCGACGGCTGGGTGACCAACCTGCATGTGCAGAGCGGTGAGTTCATTGAACGAGGTAACACGGCGGTAGCGCTGGTGAAGAAGGATTCGTTCTATCTGCTGGCGTACATGGAAGAAACCAAGCTTGAAGGCGTGCGTCGTGGCTACCGTGTGGAAATTACGCCGCTGGGTAGCGAAAAGATATTTTACGGCACGGTTGATAGCGTGGCGGCTGGGGTGAATAACAACAGTAACAGCGCGAACAGTAAAGGCCTGGCTAACGTGGATTCCAATCTGGAGTGGGTGCGCCTGGCGCAGCGTGTGCCGGTAAAAATTCGCCTCGATCGCCAAATGGGCGACCTCTACCCGGCTGGCACCACGGCCACCGTGGTGATCACCGGTGAGCAGGTCAACAATGATAAAACGCCTTCGCCGCTCATCCGTCTCCTGTATCGTCTGCGTGAGTTCGGCTAAGTGAGGCGATGATGAAAACTCCGTCGCTAACAGGCTCTATGTTCTTTACGACGCCACAGTTTGCACGCTTGCGCTTTGCTTTCAAGCTGAGCTTCGCGATCGTGCTGTCTCTGTTTCTGGGGTTCCATCTCCAGTTGGAAACGCCGCGCTGGTCGGTGCTGACGGCGGCGATTGTCGCTGCTGGTCCGGCGTTTGCTGCGGGCGGTGAGCCATTTTCTGGCGCCATTCGCCATCGTGGCATGCTACGTGTCGTCGGCACCTTTATCGGCTGTATCGGCGCACTTGTCATCATTATCGCGACCGTTCGCGCACCGGTTGTGATGTTGATGCTGTGCTGTATTTGGGCTGGCCTCTGCACCTGGGTTTCCTCGCTGGTTAAAGTCGAAAACGCCTATGTGTTTGGACTGGCGGGCTATACCGCGTTGATTATTATTGTGTCGACGCAGGGGACACCGCTGCTGACGCCGCAGTTTGCCGTGGAACGCTGTAGTGAGATTGTGTTGGGCATCGTCTGTGCGATTCTGGCGGATTTGTTGTTCTCGCCGCGCTCGATCAAGCAGGACGTTGACCGCAGTATCGGCGAACTATTGGTGGATCAGTATCGGTTACTGCAACTCTGCATGAGCGGGGCGGAGAAAGATGCGATAGATGCGGCATGGCACGCACTGGTACGCAAAACAACCGCGCTAAAAGGCATGCACAGCAGCCTGATGTTAGAGTCCTCGCGCTGGCAGAACAGCAATCGCCGTTTAACGTCGCTGCATACGCAATCGCTCACGATGATTACACAGGCGTGTGAAACCTACCTGATTTTGCAGGACGCTCCGACTCCCGTAAAAAGCAGCCTGAAACTGGTGTTGGATCAGCCTGTTGAGTCGTTTCGCGATGTGCATTGCCGTGTGAAAGCGTTGCGCCAACTGATTGCGGCGGACAGTCGTGACGTGCCGCCGATGCTGATCAGTTGGGTCGGAGCGGCGACGCGCTACCTGCTGTTGGCGAAGGGCGTGCAGACCAACGGGCGTATCAATACGATTGAAGCCGACGTGCTTAACAGCGAGGTGGAAATTAAAGTGCCATCGGCCGAAACGCATCACGCCATGATTAATGGCTTACGCACTGGCGTGGCGACGGCGCTGGGCTGCCTATTTTGGCTGAGCACGGGCTGGACCTCTGGCAGCGTGTGTATGGTGATGATTGCGGTGGTGACGTCGCTTGCCATGCGGTTGCCGAACCCGCAGATGATGGCGAAGGATTTTCTTTTCGGGACGATCTACGCGCTGCCGCTGGGGGCGTTGATGTTTATGTTTATCATGCCGTCAACGCAACAAAGTATGCTGTTGCTATGCCTGAGTCTGGGAGCAATGGCCTTCTTCCTCGGCCTTGAAGTGCAAAAACGTCGTCTCGGCTCACTGGGTGCATTGGCCAGTACGATCAATATTCTGGTGTTGGATAACCCGATGACGTTCAACGTTAGCCAGTTTCTGGATAGCGCGATCGGCCAGATCATCGGCTGTTTTCTGGCGTTGATGGTGATCCTGTTGATCCGGGATAACACCAAGGCACACACGGGGAGAACGCTGCTGAACCGCTTTGTGTATGGCGCGGTCTCGGCGCTAACGACCAACACGGCGCGTCGCAAAGAAAACCACCTGCCTGCGCTGTATCAGCAGCTGTTCCTGCTGTTGAACCGCTTCCCTGACGATATTGCCAAGTATCGCCTCGCACTGTGGCTGATCATCATGCACCAGCGTCTGAGAACGCTGGATATTCCGCAAAACGCGGTGCTGTCTGCCTTCCATCGCCAGATTCGTGCAACGGCGGAGCAGGTGATTTTGGCCCGACGCGATAGCACGCGCAGCCGCTATTTCACGCAGCTGTTGGATGAACTTGAACGCTATCAGCAGATGCTGACAGAACAGCAGCTTCCCCCGAGCGTGACAGCGCCGGTGGGACGATTGACCGGGATCCTGCGTGATTATCAGCATGCGCTGAGCAACTAATCTCAGTGGGCGAGGTGGAGCGATAACTCTGACGATTAATCCGAGAGTACCGCAGCTCTCGCCCATCACTTCTATACTGAATTATCTATAGCTTCCCTCATAACGTCATGGAATATGACCCTTTTCAGGAGGTAACACGATGTCAGGACAAAATTTGCAGGATCATGAACTGTTCAAAACGGGCTACTTTGCTGCGGGGAAATGGCAGCAGAGCGGCGCTACCTTCGAGGTTATGAATCCGGCGACGGGCGAGTCGATTGCCAGCGTGGCGAAAGCGGGAAAGAAAGAGACGCAGGCGGCGATTGACGCTGCCTATGCCGCGTTTCCTGCCTGGAAGCGTAAAACCGCGAAAGAACGTTCTGAAATTCTGTATCGCTGGTACGAGTTGATTCTGGAGAATAAGCGCTATCTGGCGGAGCTGATGACCGCCGAACAGGGCAAGCCTGTGCAGGAAGCCGAAGGCGAAGTCGTCTACGCGGCGAATTTCATTCAGTGGTTTGCTGAGCAGGGCAAGCGGGCTAACGGTGAGATTATTCCGCCTGCGAAACCCGGATCGAAGATTTACGCCACGCGTGAACCCGTTGGCGTCGTTGTTGCCATTACGCCGTGGAATTTCCCGCTGGCGATGCTGACGCGTAAGCTGGGGCCGGCGCTAGCCGCAGGATGTACCGGTGTGATAAAACCCGCCAACAACACGCCGCTGTCTGCGTTTGCGCTGTTGGCATTGGCACAGCAGGCGGGTGTGCCGGATGGTGTACTCAACGGCGTGGCGGGCGACACGCAGGCGATCAGCGATACCGTCATGGCGAGCGATAAAGTGCGCAAAATTTCCTTCACTGGTTCGACTGAAGTAGGGAAAACGCTGGTGCGCAATGCCGCAGAGACCATGAAGAAAGTGTCGATGGAGCTGGGCGGCAACGCGCCTTATATCGTGTTTGATGACGCAGATATTCAGGCCGCAGTAAAAGGCGCGATAGCTAACCGTTTCCGTAACGCAGGTCAGGTTTGTGTTAGCGCTAACCGGTTTTATATTCAGGACGGCGTCTACGATGAGTTTGTCTCTCTGCTCGCAGAAGAAGTGAAGAAGCTGAAGGTCGGCAACGGTATGGATGACGGCGTCGTGCTCGGTCCGCTGATTGATGATGCTGCGGTCGAGAAGGTGGAAAAGCACGTCAATGACGCGGTGGAAAAGGGAGGCAAGGCGGTTGTCGGTGGTAAACGGCACAAGCTGGGCCATAGCTTCTTTGAGCCAACGGTGATTGTTGATGCTAACGAAGCGATGCTGCTGGCGCAGGAAGAAACGTTTGGTCCGGTTGCTCCCTGTTTCCGCTTCAAAACGGAAGAAGAAGTGGTTCAGCGCGCCAACAATACGCCGTTTGGTCTGGCCGCCTACTTCTACAGCCAGAATTTGCAGCGTGTGTTCCGCGTGGCTGAAGCGCTGGAGAGCGGCATGATTGGTATTAACGAATGCGCGGTTTCAACCGAATTAGCTCCCTTCGGCGGTGTGAAAGAGTCAGGATTAGGTCGCGAAGGCTCGGTTCTGGGGCTGGACGAGTTTCTGGAAGTGAAAACCTGGCATTTGGGCGGGTTGTGATCTGAAAGGATGTTGTGATCGGCATTGATCGAATCCGATTGAATACCGGAAAACAAGATAGGTAATACGTGGGATGAGTGAGTCAGACTCCTCATCCCACGATCGCCGTCGTTAGTCTGTGGTTTCAGCCAGTTCGCGCAGATACTGGAAGATCTGGCGGGCGGATTTTGGCGGCTTATTCGTCGCTTTCTCTTTCTGCGCATTGCGCACCAGAGAACGTAACTGCTGACGGTCAGCGTGAGGATACAGCGCCAGAATATCGGGAACCACATCGTCACCCTCTTCAATCAGACGGTCGCGCAGCTGTTCCAGTTTGTGGAATAACGCTACCTGCTGATTATGACGGTTGTTCAGCTTATCCAGCGCGGTTTGGATCGGTTCTGGATCGCGGGCGCGCAGCATTTTACCAATCAGCTGTAGCTGACGGCGGCGGCCTTCTTTCTTGATCCGCTGCGCCAGTTCCACCGCCGCACGCAGATCGTCATCCAACGGGATCTTCTCCAGCGCGTTTTTGCCCAGATCGACCAGCTCCGCGCCGAGATCTTTCAGCGCTTCGGCATCGCGCTTTATTTCACTTTTGCTGACCCAGATAATTTCATCATCTTCGTCGTCTTCTTGGTTATCTGGGACGTCATTCAGCCAGTCTTCGTACTTTTGCTTCATGGTTGGCTCCTAAAAAGTGTCCAGGAGCAATTCTTAACGCTACGCGTAGCGGCTCCGGGATGGTGAACAGCGTGCCCACCAGAAAAAAGAGGCTGATACTAACAGGTTTGGGCTTTGTGCGAAATTGTCCGTAGATCCTGTTAGACTAGAAAGCATTATGCTACACCTTTTTATGCTCGTCATACTTCAAGTTGCATGTGCGTTGGCTGCGTTCAGTCACCCGAATCACTTACTTGAGTAAGCTCATCGGGATTCCTTCGCTTGCCGCCTTCCTGAAACTTGAATTATTTAGAGCATATTTCTCTCTACTCATATTTTTCGAGTGGGGATGATGGTGAGCTTTCTTCCACTCATTATGGCAGAACAATGACGATAACTACTCAGGTTGCAGAGCAGCGTAAAGCGCTGGAGCTCGCGGTGGCTCAGGCGCTGGAACTGGCGCGTGCCGGTTCTGATGCGGCAGAAGTCGCGGTGTCAAAAACGACGGGCATTAGCGTCAGTACCCGTTATGGTGATGTTGAAAATGTTGAATTCAACAGCGATGGCGCGTTGGGTATTACGGTTTATCACCAACAGCGTAAAGGCAGCGCATCGTCTACCGATCTCAGTCCAGATGCGATAGCTCGTACCGTACAGGCCGCGCTGGATATTGCTCGCTATACCTCTGTCGATCCGTTTGCTGGCCCGGCGGATCGCGATCTTCTGGCGTTCGACGCGCCGGATCTGGATCTGTTCCACCCAACCGAGCTGGATGCGGATCGCGGTATTGAATTAGCCGCCCGCGCAGAGCAGGCCGCATTACAGGCGGATAAGCGCATTACCAACACCGAAGGCGGCAGCTTTAACAGCCACTACGGCGTTAAGGTGTTCGGCAATAGCCACGGTCTGCTGAAAAGTTACTGCTCTAGCCGTCATTCTATGTCCAGCTGCGTGATTGCCGAAGTGAATGGCGATATGGAGCGCGATTATGCCTACACCGTTGGCCGTGCGCTGGATGACTTGCGCAGCCCGGAATGGGTGGGCGAAGAGTGCGCGCGCCGCACGTTATCCCGCCTGTCACCGCGTAAGCTGCCTACCATGCAGGCACCGGTGATGTTTTCTGCGGAAGTGGCAACGGGCCTGTTTGGCCATTTGGTTGGTGCCATCAGCGGCGGCAGCGTTTATCGTAAATCCACTTTCCTGCTGGATAAGCTAGGTCAGCAGATTCTGCCGGAGTGGCTGACGATTGAGGAACAACCGCATCTGCTGAGAGGGCTGGCCTCTACGCCGTTCGACAGCGAAGGCGTGCGGACGCAGGCGCGTGACATTGTGAAGGCGGGCGTGTTGCAGACCTGGCTTATGACAAGCTACTCCGCGCGTAAGCTGGGAATGCAGAGCACCGGCCATGCGGGGGGCATTCATAACTGGCGGATTGCCGGACAGGGGCTGGATTTCAACGGTATGTTGAAACAGATGGGCAAAGGCCTGCTGGTGACCGAACTGATGGGGCAGGGTGTGAGCGGTGTGACGGGGGATTATTCCCGTGGAGCATCCGGTTTCTGGGTCGAAAACGGCGAAATTCAGTATCCGGTCAGCGAGATTACTATCGCGGGTAACCTGAAAGACATGCTGCGCAATATTGTGACGGTGGGGAATGATATCGAAACCCGAAGCAATATCCAGTGTGGTTCCGTGCTGCTGCCAGAGATGAAGATCGCAGGAGAATAAGCCTGCCCTTTGTGAGTAACCGTCGCCGTCGGCAGTGTCCGACGGCTGTTACTCTATGCCTTATTAGCACGCATTTATAGCAGGGTAGCACCTCGCTGGTTTAGCGGTGGTACTCGCCTGCGGCTTCTGGCTGATAGAGTAGTTCTAGTACTTCAATTCGTGTTTCTTCACCGTTTGGCAACTGCCAGGTGATCGAGTTTCCCACATGCATTCCCAATAGTGCCGCACCCAGCGGAGCCATCACCGACAGCGGTTCTTGACTGTCCTTCACCGCGGCCGGATAAACCAGCGTACGGATGTGCTCTTCGTTGGTATTCAGATCGCGGAAACGCACCCGACTATTCATGGTGACGACATGTGAGGGAATCGATGCCGCAGGCAGAATGTCCGCCCGATCCAGCTCCTCATTCAACGCCTGTGCGATATCGCTGTCCGCAAAGGCGGGCTGCTCCAATAACATATCCAGACGTTCTGCATCCAATTCACTGATTGTCAGGTTAGGTTTCGTCATACTCCTCTCCAGTTGGTATTTTCAGATGATATAAAAATAACCCCCCGCGCCCAAAGGAGCAGGGGGTATAAGAAAATATTATGATTTATAGAGGTAGATAGTAGGAGGTTCGGAGAGGAAAGTGAAGCACTAAGGCTGGCAGATAGCCTGCTAAGGAAATGCTAGTCCTCGTCGAACCCGGCTTCGAACAGCCCAATGACGGCGGCAAGCGCCTGCTCTTCATCAGGGCCTGTCGCTTCTACCTCGATGAGCCGCCCTTTGGCCGAGTCCAGCATTAGCATGGCAATCACGCTGCTGGCTTCGGCTTCGGTGCCGCTGTCATTACGCAGTATCACTTCTGCATCAAAGCTCTGCACCAGCTCGAACAGCTTCATGGCTGGGCGAGCGTGCATGCCCAGCTTGTTTTTGATTTCAACCGTTTGCCGGACTGTCATAGGTTACCTGGTTGGTCTGGTTTGCCGATTCTTACGAGGGTTTACGTTTTTCCAGCGTACGGTGGCGAGACTGTACGTTCTTACCGCGTGAGCGGAAGTAGTCTGCCAGCTGTTCGGCGACGTAGACGGAACGGTGTTTACCGCCGGTACAGCCAATGGCGACAGTCAGGTAGCTGCGGTTATTGGTTTCCAGCATCGGCAGCCACAGTTCCAGATAGCTGCGAGTCTGGTAGATGAAGTTGTGAACTTCGGTGTGCCTGTCGAGGAAGGACGCAACGGGCTTATCCAGACCGGTCATCGGGCGCAGTTTCGGATCCCAATGTGGGTTCGGCAGGAAGCGCACGTCAAAGACGTAATCCGCATCGATAGGGATACCGTGCTTGAAGCCGAACGATTCGAACACCATCGTGAGCTCACGTTCCCGCTTGCCGAGCAGTCGGGTTCGCAACATTTCGGCCAGTTCATGTACCGACATCTCTGAGGTGTCGATAATCAGGTCGGCGCGTGAACGCAGCGGCTCCAGCAGGTCGCTTTCTTCATCAATCGCGCTTTCCAGTGACAGATTCTTGCTGGAGAGCGGGTGAAGGCGACGAGTGTCGCTGTAGCGACGGATCAGCGTATTGCGATCGGCATCCAGAAACAGCAGTTGAGGCGAGAAGCTTGGCGGCAGTTGCTCCATGGCATGCTCGAAGATCTCGGGTGATTCCGGCATATTGCGCACGTCAATGCTGACTGCTGCGGAAATGTTACGTGCCGCAAGCGTATTAGCCAGTTCTGGCAGTAGAACCACTGGCAGGTTATCTACGCAGTAGAACCCCATATCTTCCAGTGCGCGCAGGGCGACAGATTTCCCTGAACCTGAGCGACCACTGACAATCATCAGCACCATCTGACGACTCCCCTCTGGCAACGTGATGGCGAATTTACATTGCCACTGTTTTTATAAAGTGATGTATAGCTAAAAAAATGACGGCTTAGCGCAGGGATTGCAAGCATTCTCTGAATCCACGGCGAATCGCCCGTCATCGTGAACATGACAACCATCCGGCTTAACCGGCTTCCGTCATAATCTGGTACAGCTCTTCATCGCTTTGCGCCGCACGCAGGCGTCGGCAAACCGTTTTATCCGCCAGCCGCTTGGCAACAAGCGACAGGGTATGCAAATGGGTTTTACATTGTTCCGCTGGAACCAGCAAGGCAAAAAGCAGATCAACGGCCTGATTATCAATGGCATCGAAAGCGATCGGTTGCTCTAACTGGATGAAAACACCGATGGCACCCAGCGCATTATCGTCTTCCAGCTTACCGTGAGGAATGGCAATGCCGCCGCCGATTCCTGTGCTGCCCATCCGCTCCCGAGTTAGGATGGCATCAAAGATAATCTGCGAAGGAATGTTAAGCTGCCTGGCGGCCAGCTCACTGATAATTTCCAATGCCCGTTTCTTACTCTGGCAGTGGACGGTGCTTCGGGTGCACTCAGGACGTAATACGGTGCTGAGCTGCAATACGGGATCGTGGTTCATTTTATTTTCACTTAACGACGCTTTCACTTCTGGTGATCCCGACCCACCCGATGGATGGGCCGAGTTTGTCCTTTGCCAAATGGCAAAGAAGAAAATTAGTGCTGCTTGAGTTTATCTTTATGCTTATTGAGCTGTCTCGCCAGCTTATCAATCAATAAATCTATCGCGGCGTACATATCTGCCGCCTCTGAGGTTGCATGCAGCTCGCCGCCATTCACGTGGAGCGTGGCCTCGGCAATTTGCTGAACTTTTTCCACTCTCAATACCACATTGACCTGATTAATCCGGTCAAAATACTGCTCTAATTTGGCAAATTTGCCATTCACAAAATCACGCAGTGGTTCAGTGATATCGATGTGGTGTCCGGTAATGTTGAGCTGCATAGTGTCTTCCTTCTCTGTTGAGATCAAACCAGTTGTTTACGCTGATTCGACGGTGGGATAGATAAAGACTCTCGGTATTTTGCAACGGTTCGACGCGCCACGATGATGCCCTGATCGGAGAGCAGTGCCGTAAGCTTGCTATCGCTCAGTGGCTTCACGGGGTTTTCCGCTGCAATAAGCTTCTTCACCAACGCGCGGATTGCCGTTGACGAGGCTTCTCCGCCGCTATCGGTATTAACGTGGCTGGAGAAGAAATATTTTAGCTCAAAAATGCCGCGCGGGCTGTGCAGGAACTTCTGTGTCGTCACGCGTGAGATGGTGGATTCATGCATATCCACCGCTTGAGCGATGTCTGCCAGTACCATGGGCTTCATGAATTCTTCGCCCTGCTCGAAGAAATCCTGCTGCTGTTCGACGATGCAGCGGGTGACCTTCAGCAACGTGTCATTGCGACTTTCCAGGCTTTTGATGAGCCAGCGCGCTTCTTGCAGATTGCTGCGGATAAACTGCCCGTCGCTGTCGTTGCGCGCGCTGTTACCCAGCGCGGCATACTGCTGGTTAATCTGCAACCGGGGAACGCTGTCGGTGTTCAGTTCGACGGCCCAGATCCCCTGAACTTTACGTACCAGCACATCAGGAATCACGTATTCGGATTCACCGGTGTTGATCGATTGTCCCGGACGGGGATCGAGCGATTGGATTAGCGCCAGCGCTTCTTTCAGCACCTCTTCTTTCAGACGAGTAACGCGGATCAGGCTGCGGAAATCATGGTTGGCTAACAGATCGAGATGATCGCTGACGATCAGACGCGCTTCGGTCAGGCGTGGCGTGTCGTCGGCGAATTGGGAAAGCTGCACCAGCAGACAATCACGCAGATCGCGAGCGGCGACGCCAACGGGATCGAAGCGCTGCACGCGTTTTAGCACGGCTTCAACCTCTTCCAGCGTCACGTCGTCGTCACCGATGCTGTCAAGAATGTCCTGCAACGGTACGGTCAGGTAACCCGTGTTGTCGACTGCATCGACGATAGAGGTTGCGATAGCCGCGTCGGTGTCTGAAAACGGCGTTAGCTCAACCTGCCACATCAGGTAATCCTGAAGCGTTTGCGTGGTTTCGCCTTGATAAATCGGCAGTTCTTCATCGCGATAGTCGGTGCCGGTGCCCGACGGCGTGCCTGCGGAGTAGATTTCATCCCAAGTGGCATCGAGCGGCAATTCTTCCGGCATGTCTCTTTGTTCAAGGGCTTCGCCGGTATCCAGCGAATCGCTGTCTGCCTTTTCAAATGACTCGATTTCGTCGTGCTGATCCGTTTGTTCGAGCAACGGATTGCTTTCCAGCGCCAGTTGAATCTCCTGTTGCAATTCAAGCGTGGACAGTTGCAACAGGCGGATCGCCTGTTGGAGCTGTGGAGTCATGGCCAGTTGCTGGCTAAGCCTGAGTTGCAAACCTTGCTTCATAAATCGCGCTAACGTCCCATAAGTACTGCAAAGATAAAATATTACCCTATCAGAGTCGGAAGCCTTCGCCCAGATAGACGCGTTTCACCTGTTCATCGGCCAGAATATCGGTCGGTGAACCGTGGGCGATCAGGTTGCCCTGACTCACGATGTAGGCTCGTTCACAGACATCAAGCGTTTCGCGGACGTTATGATCGGTAATCAACACGCCGAGCCCGCTGTCACGCAGATGCTCAATGATTTTTTTAATATCCAGTACGGAGATCGGGTCTACGCCCGCAAACGGTTCATCCAGCAGGATGAACTTCGGATTCGCTGCCAGCGCACGCGCAATTTCTACGCGGCGTCTTTCTCCACCGGACAGCGATTGTCCCAGACTATCGCGCAAATGAATAATATGGAATTCTTCCATTAGCTCATTGGCACGATCTTCCTGCTGTTCGGTCGTCAGATCTTTACGGATCTGTAAGACCGCCATCAGATTGTCATACACGCTTAAGCGACGGAAGATAGAGGCTTCCTGCGGCAGATAGCCGATGCCGCGCAGCGCGCGTTCGTGCAAAGGAAGCAGGCTGATGTCGTCATCGTCGATGACGATGCGTCCTTCATCACGCGGAACGATGCCTACGACCATGTAGAACGTTGTCGTTTTGCCAGCACCGTTCGGCCCAAGCAGGCCGACGATTTCACCGGAATTCACGGTGAGACTGACGTTTTCCACGACCTTACGGCCTTTGTACGCCTTGGCCAGATTTTCTGCGGTTAATGTTGCCATAACTTATTCAGTGACCCGTGGTTGCGGTTGCTGAGAACGAGAAGGCTGGCTCTTGTTCTCTTTCTCCTGAAGCTGGGAAGGAACCAACACCGTCGTCACGCGTTTTCCTTTGTCGCTGGTCGCTTCCATCTGCTGCTGTTTCACCAGATAAGTGATGCGATCGCCTTTGACATTGCTGTCCTGCTGTTCCAGATAGGCATTGCCAGTCAGCACCAGAAAGTCAGTGGCCAGCTCGTAGCGGATTTTCTGCGCGTGACCTTTTACCGGTTTGCCGTTGTCCTGCATCTGGTAGAACGTCACAGGGTTACCGTAACCTTCCACCACTTCACTGCCTTGCGCGCCCTGTGGACGCGTCACGACGACCTTGTCGGCTTTTACTTCAATCGTGCCTTGCTTCACGACAACATTACCGGTGAACGTCACCGTGTTGCCCTGCATGTCCAGAGATTGCTGTGCTGAATCAATGTGAATAGGTTGATTGCTATCGCCGGTCACGGCAAAGGCGGAAACGCTGACGGCGAACAGCGAGCTGGCGATCAGGGTGTTACGCATCAGATTATTGGTTTTGGATTTCATAAGAGGTTTTTACCTTTTCGATCAACTCGGCCGTTTTGTTACGCAGATTCCCGCGCATTTTCATTCCGCTTGACGTGAAGCTGGCGCCGTACAGGGTGACTTCATCATCGGAAGAGACGTCCTGCGTGACCAGATTCACCTGGGCATTATTCGTTGTGATGCGCTGAAGCTGTGCGTCTTTCGTCAGGCTATTCACCTCAACGTTGCCGTACAGATAGAGCATCTTGTCTTTTGTCAGCTTGGCGCGATCGGCGCGTACTGACCAGGTTGCGGTGCCTTGTTCATTGAACAGCGTGGCGACAGGCTTGGTAAACCAGCTCAACTGCTCGTCGTTGAAATACTCCGCTTTTTCCGAAATCAGTCTGTAGCTCAGCTTACCCGCAGGGCTGTATACCTGCGTATTCGTCTTTTCGCTGGTATAAACCGGCACGGCGGGGTCGTTTGCACCCGGTGCTGCTACCGTGTCGTCATCTGCAATATTCCAGCCGATGAGGATAAGCACCAACAGGGCCAGAAAAGCGGTGAGCCAACGCTTGGTTTTACTCATATTGACAACCCTTTGGCATGCTCCAGCTTGTCCTGCGAGAACAGAATCAAATCACACAGCTCACGTACTGCGCCACGGCCTCCCGCAATGCGGGTGACATAATCTGCACGTGGTAACAGCAGCGGATGGGCGTCTGCCACGGCAACGCTCAGCCCGACCTGCGCCATCACTGGCCAGTCGATCATGTCGTCGCCGATATACGCCACCTGATTTGCCGTTACTGACAGTTTATCCAACAGATCGTTGAAGGCCAAAACCTTATCCGATTGCCCCTGATAAAGATGGTTAATGCCCAGCGTCTTACACCGATCTTCCAGCAGTTTTGCTGAACGGCCGGTAATGATGGCAACCTCAATATCGGACGTCAGTAAGCAGCGAATGCCATAGCCGTCGCGGACGTTAAAGGCTTTCAGCTCTTCGCCGTGATTACCCATATAAATCAGACCATCGGACATCACGCCGTCAACGTCGCAAATTAACAGGCGAACCTCACGGGCTTTATCCAGTACCTGTTGATCGACAGGCCCATAGCAGGTATCGGTTTGCGCCCTGACTTCACTCATTCACTATTATCCTTTCTTTTTAAACCACGCCAGCCCGCAGCATATCGTGCATGTGGACGATCCCGACCAGACGATCGTTTTCTGCCACCAGCACTGAGGTGATGTGGCGCGACTGCATCAGGTTAAGTGCATCCACCGCCAGCGTTTGCGGTGTGACCCGGATGCCGCCCGCGGTCATCACATCAGCAATGCGCGCGCTGTTCAAGTCAATATTCATGTCGAAGATGCGGCGCAGGTCACCATCGGTAAAGATGCCCTGAATTTTCATATCCGCCTCGCAGATTACCGTCATACCCAGATTTTTGCGCGTAATTTCCACCAGCGCATCACGCAGTGAGGCATCGTGTGGGACATGGGGAATCTCATCACCCGAATGCATGATATCGCTGACGCGCAGTAAAAGTTTGCGGCCAAGTGCGCCACCGGGGTGAGAAAGGGCGAAATCTTCGGCAGTAAAGCCGCGCGCCTGTAACAACGCGACAGCCAGCGCGTCTCCCATGACCAGCGTTGCGGTGGTGCTGGTGGTGGGCGCCAGACCGAGTGGGCAGGCTTCCTGCGGGACGTGAACGCACAGGTGAATATCCGCAGCCTTGCCCATCGTACTTTCTGGTGCGCTGGTCATGCAGATCAGGAACACTTTCTGGCGTTTCAGAACCGGAATCAGCGACAGAATTTCATGGGACTCGCCAGAGTTGGAAATAGCAATCACGATATCGTGCGGCGTCACCATGCCGAGATCACCGTGGCTGGCTTCGCCCGGATGAACAAAAAAAGCAGGCGTACCGGTGCTGGCGAAGGTCGCGGCAATCTTGCAGCCGATGTGGCCGGATTTGCCCATTCCCATTACCACCACTTTGCCCTGGCAATCGAATATCTTTTTGCAGGCGAGGGTAAAGTTGTCATCAATGTACTGGTCTAATTGCGCAAGCCCATCGCGCTCGATACTCAGTACTTGCTTGCCTGCTTGCTGGAAGTCGAAATCGGCTGGTAGTTCATGAGCCTTTTGTCGCGTGTGATCGGCTCGTGGTGCATGGTCGGATAGTGCACGGTCAGACTGCTGTTTTAGATGAGCATCTTGTTCAAACTGTGACATACCAATAGTCCTGATTATGATGAAATACAGAGCGTCTTATGAAAAACAGGTTCTTATGAAAAAAAGAACAGGGCCGTCAGATAGGCGACGAACGCGCAGCATAATAATGCGCCTGCGCCCTGTCCTATACGGCGTTTTTTGCTGAGGCACAGGGCGGTTAACAGCACGCTCGCCGCCAGCATGACCCAATAGTCGCGCTGAAAAGCCTGAGGGTTCAGTGCGCCCGGCGAGAGCAGAGCAGGTACGCCCAGAACAATCGCAATATTAAAAATGTTCGAGCCAATCAGGTTGCCCAGCGCAATATCATCTTCTTTCTTCAGCGTCCCGACGATGGCGGTAGCAAGCTCAGGCAAACTGGTGCCAATCGCCAATATGGTCAGCCCGATAGTTAACTCACTGACATCGAAGTAGCGTGCAATGACGGTAGCGTTATCCACCACCATACGGGCGGCCATGGGTAAAATAATCATGCCGAGAATCAACCACAGCACGGCGACCATCTGGCTGCTGTCATCCTGCGGGAGTTCCGCCAGCTGTTCGCGCGTCAGGCTATCGCCGCCTTCCCACTGCGCCTGTTGTGCCATGCGAAGTATCAACACCAGACACAGAATGGCGGCAAAGAGCAGCATGATGCCGTCGGTGCGGCTCAGGTAGCTATCATGCAGTAAAACGCCACACAATAAAGTGACGGACAACATGAGCGGCAATTCCCGGCGCAGGATGGCCGAATGTACCGTTAGCGGGCGAATTAGTGCTGCGCTGCCGAGAATGAGTAAGATATTGGTGATATTGGAACCCAGAACATTACCGACGGCCATGTCGTTCTGATCGTTCAACGCGGCGGTAACCGAAACGATCAGCTCGGGTAGCGAGGTGCCGAAGCCGACAATGGTGATGCCGATAACGAAAGGCGGTAAGCCAAGAGAACGCGCAAGCACGGCGGCACCATAGACAAGACGATCGGCACCGTAAACCAGTAATAGCAAACCAACGAACAAGAGTAGTGTTGCAAAAAGCATGCAGCGTCCTTTAATAGGATATAATCACCGGCCTGTTGTCGAATAAGTCAGTATTTCTGGACGATTTTCGCACAAAAAGCATTTTCTGTGATGAGTGCTAATTCTGACGGTGCTTGGCGAAAAAGTAAAACCTGTCGCGATAAGTAAAACCCAGTAACGGTTTGTGCCGCCATTTTGGACAAGAACTTACGGTAAGTTTTTGTAAAACTCGCACCTTGATGAAAGCCAGCCGTTAGGCTGGAGTAAAAGACCTCTGTATGAGCGTACTGATGGGTAAGGAATGGAAATAATGAACCATGAGGCAACTAATCTGGTCGAGATCCGTGGTCTTAGCTTTCGGCGCGGAGAGCGAGAGATTTTTACGGACATCACGCTGAATGTGCCTAAAGGCAAGGTCACCGCGATCATGGGGCCTTCCGGTATCGGTAAAACTACATTGTTGCGCCTGATTGGCGGACAACTACCGCCAGACAGCGGCGAAATCTGGTTTGATGGCGAGAATATCCCGACGTTGTCGCGCAGTGAGTTGTACAACGCGCGCAAGAAAATGAGCATGTTGTTTCAGTCCGGTGCGTTATTCACCGATTTGAACGTGTTTGATAATGTCGCCTGGCCGCTGCGTGAACATACCAAACTACCGGAAGAACTGTTGCGTAGCATCGTCATGATGAAACTGGAGGCGGTGGGACTACGCGGTGCGGCGAAACTGATGCCAGCGGAGCTTTCCGGCGGCATGGCGCGGCGCGCGGCGTTGGCGAGAGCCATCGCGCTCGACCCGCAGCTGATTATGTTTGATGAGCCTTTTGTCGGGCAAGACCCGATTACGCTCGGGACACTGGTGAAGCTCATCGATGAGTTGAATCATGCATTGGGCGTGACCTGCATTGTGGTTTCTCACGATGTGCCGGAGGTGATGAGCATTGCCGATTACGCGTACATCGTGGCCGATAAGCGGGTGGTCGGGGAAGGGACAGCGGACCAACTGAGGGCAAACAATGACCCGCAGGTTCGTCAGTTCCTGGATGGTATCGCCGACGGGCCCGTGCCTTTCCGTTTTCCGGCGGGTGACTATAAAACGTCGCTGCTTGGTTCAGGGGGTTAACGCAGTCATGTTATTACGGACGTTGGCGTCGTTGGGGCGTCAGGGAATTTCCACCAGTGCCTCGTTTGGGCGCGCCGGGCTGATGTTGTTTAATGCGCTGGTGGGTAAACCCGAATTCAGAAAACAGTGGCCGCTGTTGGTGAAACAGCTTTACAGCGTGGGCGTGCAGTCGCTGCTTATCATCATGGTTTCCGGCCTCTTTATCGGCATGGTGCTGGGGTTACAGGGCTATCTTATCCTGACGACTTACAGCGCTGAGGCCAGCCTGGGCATGATGGTGGCACTGTCGCTGCTGCGTGAACTTGGTCCGGTGGTGACGGCATTGCTGTTCGCAGGCCGTGCGGGCTCCGCGCTGACAGCAGAAATTGGCCTGATGAAGGCGACAGAGCAGCTCTCCAGCATGGAGATGATGGCGGTCGATCCGCTGCGCCGCGTTGTCGCGCCGCGTTTCTGGGCAGGGTTAATCAGCATGCCACTGCTGGCGGTGATTTTTGTCGCGGTGGGCATTTGGGGCGGCGCGCTGGTCGGTGTGGACTGGAAAGGCATCGACAGTGGGTTCTTCTGGTCTGCCATGCAGGGCGCGGTTGACTGGCGTCAAGATGTCTTGAACTGCGTGATTAAAAGTATCGTATTTGCGATTACCGTGACCTGGATTGCACTGTTTAACGGCTATGACGCGATCCCGACGTCTGAAGGGATCAGCCGTGCAACGACCCGAACCGTCGTGCACTCGTCGTTAGCGGTACTGGGATTGGATTTTGTGCTGACAGCACTGATGTTTGGGAACTGAGTCGATGCAAACAAAGAAAACTGAAGTCTGGGTTGGTGTGTTTATGTTGATCGCGCTGGCTGCCATCCTCTTTTTATGCCTGAAAGTCGCCGATCTTAAATCGATTGGTAGCGAGCCAACGTATCGTCTGTATGCGACGTTTGACAACATTGGCGGGCTGAAAGCGCGTTCTCCGATCAGAATTGGCGGCGTAGTGGTTGGCCGCGTAGCGGATATTTCGCTGGACGAGAAAACGTACCTGCCACGTGTGGCGATGGATATTCAGCAGCGCTACGATCATATTCCTGATACCAGCTCTCTGGCCATTCGTACCTCCGGCTTGCTGGGCGAACAGTATCTGGCGCTGAACATTGGGTTTGAAGATGAAGAAATGGGCACCGCGATCCTGAAAGACGGGGGTGTGATTCAGGACACCAAGTCAGCGATGGTGCTTGAAGATCTCATCGGTCAATTCCTATATAAGAGCGGCAGCAATAGCGAAGATAATGCCGGTCAATCAGGTACGGAGCCGGGTGCCAATCCTGCGGCAACCCCTGAACACAACAACGAACCTGTTCCTTCACATCCATAAGAGGATATCTGCATGTTTAAACGTTTACTGATGGTGGCTTTACTGGTGGTCGCGCCATTAGCCAACGCGGCGGATCAAACGAATCCCTATCGTTTAATGAATGAAGCGGCGGAAAAAACTTTTGATCGTTTAAAGAACGAACAGCCAAAGATCAAACAAAACCCTGATTATTTGCGTACCGTCGTACGTGAAGAGTTGCTGCCGTATGTTCAGGTGAGATACGCCGGTGCGCTGGTTCTGGGTCGTTACTACAAAGATGCGACACCGGCACAGCGTGATGCCTATTTCAAAGCGTTTGAAGCCTATCTGGAGCAGGCTTACGGTCAGGCGCTAGCGATGTATAACGGGCAGACCTATGAGATTGCCCCTGAGAAACCGCTGGGCGATGCCGATATCGTTTCTATTCGCGTCACCATCATTGATAACGGCGGCCGTCCTCCGGTACGTCTGGATTTCCAATGGCGTAAGAACAGTAAAACCGGTAACTGGCAGGCGTACGACATGATTGCCGAAGGTGTCAGTATGATCACCACCAAGCAGAACGAGTGGGCGGCAATATTGCGTCAGAACGGCGTGGATGGCCTGACTAAACAGCTGGAATCCTCGGCGAAGCAGACCATCACGTTGGATCAGAAAAAGTAATTTGGGTACGAACATGGCGAACGCATTGAACTGGCAGGCACAGGAATCAACGCTGGCGTTAACGGGCGATCTGGATCGTGAAACGCTGTTACCGTTCTGGCAACAGCGTGAATCGTTGCTGGCGGGTAAAACGACGCTGGATGTGTCTGGATTAAACCGCGTTGATTCTGCCGGGTTAGCATTGCTGATGCACGTTTATCAGCAACCGTCTTCAGGCGGAGAGATAACGATTGTCGGTGCCAGCGATCGGCTAAAAACGCTCATTGCGCTCTATAACCTGAATGAAATCATCCCTGTGTCTTAAACGGTAACGCGGGTTACCGGATTCGCCCCTTTAGGCATCGTCTGAAGGGGCGTATTCTTTGTTTAAGATAGCGTCATATTCATCTAAGATACCTCCCTGTAAATCATCTCCCCCTGACATAGAAATCGAGAGCGATGGAAAATAACGAAATTAAAGACGTGCTGATGAACGCATTGGCACTGGAAGAAGCCCATGTTTCTGGTGATGGCAGCCATTTTCAGGTCATCGTAGTGGGCGGACTTTTTGCTGGAATGAGCCGAGTCAAAAAACAGCAGGCCGTTTATGCGCCGCTGATGGAGTACATCGCGGATAACCGTATTCATGCGTTGTCGATCAAGGCTTATACGCCGGAAGAGTGGCAACGCGACCGTAAACTGAACGGCTTCTAAGTATTATTCTCCGTGCGAGTGGGAATAAGCTGCTGGTATCAGTGTGACGACATATTGAATTAAGACATTGAGATACAAAGACTATGGATAAATTTCGTGTTCAGGGCCCAACCCGCTTAGCGGGGGAAGTGACCATTTCTGGCGCCAAGAATGCTGCGTTGCCCATCCTGTTCGCTGCGCTACTCGCAGAAGAGCCGGTAGAAATTCAGAACGTACCGAAACTGCGCGATATTGATACCACCATGAAGCTGCTTGGTCAACTGGGTGCGCGCGTTGAGCGTAACGGTTCCGTCCATGTGGATGCCAGCGAGGTAAACGTGTTCTGTGCGCCGTACGATCTGGTGAAAACCATGCGCGCCTCTATTTGGGCTTTAGGGCCGCTGGTGGCGCGCTTTGGTCAAGGTCAGGTCTCGCTGCCCGGCGGCTGTGCGATTGGCGCGCGTCCGGTAGATTTGCACATTTATGGCCTTGAGCAGCTCGGTGCGCAGATCGTACTGGAAGAAGGCTATGTCAAAGCAACGGTTGATGGCCGCCTGAAAGGTGCGCACATCGTGATGGATAAAGTGAGCGTGGGTGCCACGGTCACCATCATGAGTGCGGCGACGCTGGCGGAAGGCACCACGATTATTGAGAACGCGGCGCGTGAGCCGGAGATTGTCGATACGGCGAATTTCCTGAATACGCTGGGTGCGAAAATCAGCGGTGCAGGCACGGATAAAATCACCATTGAAGGCGTTGCGCGTCTGGGCGGCGGTGTTTACCGCGTGGTGCCTGACCGTATTGAGACTGGGACATTCCTGGTCGCGGCTGCGGTATCTCGTGGTCAGATTATGTGTCGCAATACCCGTCCTGATACGCTGGATGCGGTGTTGGCGAAGCTGCGCGAAGCGGGCGCGGAGATCGAAATTGGCGAAGACTGGATCAGCTTGGATATGCACGGTAAGCGTCCAAAAGCCGTTACCGTTCGCACGTCGCCGCATCCGGGGTTCCCGACCGATATGCAGGCGCAGTTCAGCTTGCTGAATCTGGTTGCGGAAGGGACGGGCGTGATTACCGAGACCATCTTCGAAAACCGCTTCATGCACGTGCCTGAGCTTATCCGTATGGGCGCACAGGCGGAAATTGAGAGCAACACGGTGATTTGCCACGGCGTTGATAAGCTGTCTGGTGCGCAGGTGATGGCGACCGACTTACGTGCGTCAGCTAGTCTGGTATTAGCCGGTTGTATCGCGGAAGGTGTGACGATAGTCGATCGTATTTATCACATCGATCGTGGCTATGACCGCATCGAAGATAAGCTACGTGCGCTAGGTGCGAATATCGAGCGCGTTAAAGAGCACGAGTAAGCGTTTTAGCTGGTTTATCTTCACAATTAGGTTTGTCAGCCGGGTGGGTTCCCACCCGGTTTCTTGTTTACCTGCCGATGTGACTTTATCAATCGACCTGACATGTCGTTATTGGGTAGGGAATTCCTGAATCGTCATTTGTAGTGTGATTTGATTTTTATCACGCACAATCGTGACTGGAATGACAGTGCCGGGGCGTATTTCCGAAACCTGTTCCATGGTTTCAATAATCGAGCGTGCAGGCTTATTGTTCACGCTGACGATGACGTCTTCGACGCGAATACCCGCTTTATCCGCTGGTCCACCTGGATCGATAGTCTGAACGAGAATCCCGCTTAATCTATCCTGCGCATCACGATTGTTAGTCGACGTGCTGTTCTCAATATTCTCGATCTGTACGCCGTTAACGCCAATATAGCCACGCACCACGCGGCCATCGCGGATGAGTTTTCCCATCACCTTGGTCGCCAGCGCGACGGGAATGGCGAAGCTAATGCCTTCCGGTGTTTCACCGTTGCTACTTTTATCAAACGAGAGGGTGTTAATACCGACCAGTTCACCAAGCGTATTGACCAGCGCACCGCCGGAATTTCCGTGGTTAATTGAGGCATCGGTTTGCAGCAAGTTTTGGCGTCCTACCTGACTTCTTTGCTGACCGTATGTACTAAGACTGACACGGCCAGTGGCGCTGATGACGCCCTGCGTGACGGTTTGCCCCAGATTATAAGGGTTGCCGATCGCCATCACGACATCGCCGACGTGCGGTATGCGGTCTGGATTTATCGGAATAACGGGCAGGTTGACGCCATCAATTTGCAACACAGCCAGATCCGTCAGGCTATCGGAACCGATCACGCGGGCTTCGTACAGTCTGCCGTCTGATAGCTCTATCTGGATTTGCTGCACGTTATTGATCACATGCTTATTGGTTAAAATATACCCTTTTTCATTCATGATGACGCCGGATCCGAGAGGATGAATGGCGACTTCGTTGGGTTTCCCCTCTTTGGCAACCCGGTTATAAACGTTCACCACAGCAGGCGCCGCATGGCTGACTCCCTGATGGTAGCTTATGGGCGAACCATCATTATTTTTGTCATTGCCTTTCAGAAACGACGTGCCAGACCCAACAAAGGGCAGTACGGCCAGAATAATACCGGCGACGAGGGCACCAAAGAGCGCTGAACGTAATAACTTAGCAAGCATGGCCGTGATTTACTGTGGAAAAAGGGAGATAAGAGGAGAATATCACGAGAAGTTCGGACACCGCATGGCTCGGTGTCCGATTTTTTAACATTAGCGATGTTCTGGCCAGTTAAGCTGCCGAAAAAGACGGCAAGCGATTAACGTAGCAGCAGATAAATCGTTTCTTCGCCCCGGACGATATTCAAGGCCAGAACGGAAGGCTTCGCTTCCAGCAGTTTGCGCAGTTGCGTGATGTTTTCAATACGCTCGCGGTTCACGCCGATGATGACATCGCCTTTTTGCAGACCGACCTGTGCCGCAGGTGTGTCCTTAGCAACGTTATCGATCTGTACGCCTTTGCTGCCGTCTTTCAATTGGCCATTAGTCAGAGAAGCCCCCTGCAATGACGGTGAAAGCGTTTCAGCGCTGGTTGATGCCGATGAGCTGTTATCCAACACGACGGAAACTTCCTGCGGTTTACCATCACGCAGCAGGCCGATTTTCACGGTCTTGCCCGGCGCGGTGGTGCCGACTTTGGCCCGCAGTTCTGCAAAGCTGCTGATGGGTTTACCATCCAGCGTCGTCAACACGTCGCCCGCCTTGATACCGGCTTTGGCTGCGGCAGATTTCGGTAAGACTTCGCTGACGAAGGCCCCGCGCTGCGCGTCGACGTTGAAGGCTTTCGCCATTTCCGACGTCATCTCGCTGCCTTTAATACCCAGCAGACCGCGTTTCACTTCGCCAAATTCAACCAGCTGCTGCGCCAGATTCTGGGCCATGTTGCTAGGGATCGCGAAGCCGATACCGATGTTTCCGCCGCCCGGTGCCAGGATCGCGGTGTTGATACCGATCAGTTCGCCGTTAAGGTTAACCAGCGCACCGCCGGAGTTACCGCGGTTGATGGATGCATCGGTCTGGATGAAGTTTTCTAACCCTTCAAGATTCAGGCCGCTACGTCCCAGCGCGGAGATAATACCGGACGTCGCGGTCTGACCAAGGCCGAACGGGTTACCCACGGCAACGGCAAAATCACCGACGCGCAGTTGATCGGAATCGGCCATTTTTACAGAGACCAGATTCTTGGCGTCATTCAGCTGTAGCAGGGCGATATCGGTCTGCTCATCACGCCCAATCAATTTCGCCTCATACTCACGTCCGTCATTAAGCTGGACGCGGATCTTGTCGGCGTTATTGATCACATGATTGTTGGTGAGAACGTAACCTTTTGCGGCATCAATAATGACGCCAGAGCCCAGCCCTTCAAACGGGCGAGAATTTTGTTTGTCCGTCGGGAAGTTAGGGCCAAAGAAGAACTTGAATTCTTCCGGTACGCGCTGACGCTGTACCTGTGTACCTTCAACATGCACGCTGACGACGGCTGGCAAGACTTTCTCCAGCATCGGGGCCAGACTTGGCGTCTGTTGACCTTGAACCACGGCAGGCAGCGCAGCATTTGCAGCGGGAAGCGTGGACAGGGTCAAACCTATACTCATTGCCAGTGCACTAAATAGTAATGATGTTTTTTTCATTGTTATTAACTCTCTCACGGCCTGCGGATGAATAAAACGATGATATATAAACTTAAAGACACGGTGAAGAGTCAGACTGGCGATCAATGTGTAAAGTTCACTGCTGTTTCGTCAGCAGATTGTAACTATCGCGTTTTTAATGCGTGATCGGACGATGGCAGCCTGCGGTACGCGTCTTAAACGTACAAGCGTTTTAAGCGTAGAACAAGAGAGGGGAAAGCGTGAGACAGAAAGCCCCACGCTTAAGGTAATTGAATGAATTACTTGCGAATCGGGCGTTCGCCCCGCAGCAGGCCTGATGCACCGTCGGAATAATCGCGCGGCGGCATGTTCACCGGAGCCTGATCGTTATCCGCTTCTGACTCGGTCAGACGATATTTAAACGGATTATCCTGACCGGGAACGTTAGGTAACAGGTTATTGGAGCTTTTCGCCATGTGTTGATAAAGCTGACGATAATCATCCGCCATGTTATCCAACAGCTCCGCACTGCGGGCGAAGTGACCCACCAATTCCTGACGATAATCTTCCAGTTCGGTTTTGCTTTTCTCCAGCTCATTCTGCAATACCTGCTGTTGCCGCAGCTTACGGTTACCAAAGCGCATGGCTACAGCACCAATAATAATACCGACAACTAAACCTATCAGCGCATACTCCCAAGTCATAATAGCTCCTATTTTGACGTCGTTGTCCCGTAGGGTTTTTCACTTAATAATAGTCACTATAACCGTTAACCTTGCCTGAGTGGAATCCTGATGCTCGATGACAGAAAGGAATGTTGACCTACCGCAGACATCAAGGTTGTTAACTGCGACGATTACGGCTTAAATCGACGACAACACACAGCAAAACACGACTAACTTTTTTCTCAGGGATTGCGATGGCTATGGTTATTCCACAGACAACACAACAGCAAACAACACCCTTGGCGCTTTATCAGCAGGCACTTTCCGCTGGTGAGTATCAGCCGGACGAGGTGCAACGGCAAACCGTTGTGCGCCTGGAGGCGATACATCAGGCGTTATGTGAACGCGCTGCTGATGGCGATGCGGGGGCATCCGACCGCGTGGGGAAATGGCGTAGCTGGCTGGGGCGGCGTAATAAACGTGAATCTGCGCCGGTTCAAGGGCTGTACATGTGGGGCGGCGTCGGGCGCGGTAAAACCTGGCTGATGGATATGTTTTTCCACAGCTTGCCTGCCGAACGCAAGATGCGCCTGCATTTTCATCGTTTTATGCTGCGTGTGCATGAAGAGCTGAACCAGTTTCAGGGACAGGAAAACCCGCTGGAGAAAGTGGCCGACGGTTTTAAGGCCGAAACGGATGTGCTGTGTTTCGATGAATTTTTCGTCTCTGACATTACCGATGCGATGCTGCTGGCTGAACTGTTGCGAGCGCTGTTTGCTCGTGGCATTGCGCTGGTGGCGACGTCGAATATTCCGCCAGACGATCTCTACCGTAATGGACTGCAACGCGCGCGTTTTCTGCCTGCGATTGAGCTGATTAAGCAGTATTGCGAAGTGCGTAATGTCGATGCGGGTATCGATTATCGTCTGCGTACGCTGACACAGGCACACCTTTATCTCTCGCCGCTGAATGAAGAGACGGATGCGGCGATGCAGCAGATGTTTACCCGCCTGACCGGGAAACCGTGGCAGACGCCGGGGCCGCTGCTGGAGATCAATCATCGTCCGCTATCGACACTTGGCGCGAGTGACGGCGTGCTGGCGGTTGATTTCCACACGCTGTGTACCGAAGCGCGTAGCCAGAATGATTACATCGCATTGTCGCGCCTCTACCACACGATGCTGTTGCACAATGTGACGGTGATGGAAACGAAGGAAGAGAACACCGCTCGCCGTTTTCTGGCACTGGTGGACGAGTGCTACGATCGCCGTATCAAATTGATTATTTCTGCGCAGGCGTCGATGTTTGAGATCTATCAGGGAGAGCACCTGAAATTTGAATACCAGCGCTGTTTATCGCGTTTGCAGGAAATGCAGAGCGAAGAGTACTTACGGCAGCCGCATTTGGCGTAACGCAGGCTGCGGTTTTTTAGTCATTTGCGTGTGAAAAAAGGTCGATCTTTGAGAATGACTTCTCTATAATCTTGCGACCCCACGTTACAACAAAGTTTTTTTTCCCAAAAACTTTATAGTGCCGGCAATGGCTATTCGAAGGGGTAGGTTTGCTGGACTTGATGGTCGTGTGAGCCTCAACTGTTTTCGAGCGTTTGGGTGTTCACCAACGTGTAACTAATTATTGGGTAAGCTTTTAATGAAAACTTTTACAGCTAAACCAGAGACCGTAAAACGCGACTGGTACGTTGTTGATGCGAACGGTAAAACTTTAGGCCGTCTCGCTACTGAACTGGCTCGTCGTCTGCGCGGCAAGCATAAAGCGGAATACACTCCGCACGTTGATACGGGTGATTACATCATCGTTCTGAACGCTGACAAAGTTGCTGTAACTGGCAACAAGCGTACTGACAAGATTTATTATCATCACACCGGTCACATCGGTGGTATTAAACAAGCGACCTTTGAAGAGATGATTGCCCGCCGTCCTGAGCGTGTGATTGAAATCGCGGTTAAAGGCATGCTGCCGAAGGGCCCGTTGGGTCGTGCTATGTTCCGTAAACTGAAAGTTTACGCGGGCACCGAGCACAATCACGCGGCACAGCAACCGCAAGTTCTGGACATTTAATCGGGATTATAGGCAATGGCTGAAAATCAATACTACGGCACTGGTCGCCGCAAAAGCTCCGCCGCTCGCGTGTTCATCAAACCGGGCAACGGTAACATCGTTATCAACCAGCGTAGTCTGGAACAGTACTTCGGTCGCGAAACTGCCCGCATGGTAGTTCGTCAGCCGCTTGAACTGGTCGACATGGTTGGTAAATTTGATCTGTACATCACCGTTAAAGGTGGTGGTATCTCTGGTCAGGCTGGTGCGATCCGTCACGGTATCACCCGCGCTCTGATGGAGTATGATGAGTCTCTGCGTAGCGAACTGCGTAAAGCTGGTTTCGTTACTCGTGATGCTCGTCAGGTTGAACGTAAGAAAGTCGGTCTGCGTAAAGCACGTCGTCGTCCTCAGTTCTCCAAGCGTTAATTTCTGGCTGCTTTGCAGCGAAATCAATGCAAAAAACCCGGTGCTGGTCACCGGGTTTTTTTATGTCTAAAAATAAATTTCCTCGAAATATATGCTTTACTTTCCGTATGTTAACGATGAAATTGTGCTTGTACCCCCACAAAACGAACAAAATCTGATAAACTATCCGCCGATTTTATGCCTGTGTGTAGGCTATCGTGTAGCTGTTTAAAACAGCTGGATTTTTATCCGGTGACGTTTACACACATTGGCGAGCAGCATTTCGAATAGCGGTTTGCAGGTTACTGACTGCGCGGTTATTCGCCATATTTTCTCGATAAACTTGGAGGTTTTCATGGCTGTCGCTGCCAACAAACGTTCGGTAATGACGCTGTTTTCTGGTCCATCCGACATTTTTAGCCATCAGGTCCGCATCGTATTGGCGGAAAAGGGTGTGAGTGTCGAGATTGAGCAGGTAGACATGGATAATCTGCCTCAGGATCTTATTGACCTCAATCCTTACGGTTCCGTGCCAACGCTGGTCGATCGTGAACTGACGCTCTATGAATCACGTATTATCATGGAGTATCTGGATGAACGTTTTCCTCATCCGCCGTTAATGCCTGTCTATCCGGTTGCGCGCGGTAACAGCCGCCTGATGATGCACCGCATTGAGAGCGACTGGTATTCTTTGCTGAAGAAAATTACGCACGGCAGCGCTCAGGAAGCGGACGCAGCGCGTAAGCAATTGCGTGAAGAACTGCTGGCTATTGCCCCCGTGTTCAATGAAGCGCCTTATTTCATGAGTGAAGAGTTCAGCCTGGTGGATTGCTATCTGGCTCCGTTGCTGTGGCGTTTGCCGCAGTTAGGCATTGAACTGAGTGGTTCGGGCGCGAAAGAGCTGAAAGGCTACATGACTCGCGTCTTTGAGCGTGATGCGTTCTTGGCTTCCCTGACGGAAGTGGAACGTGAAATGCGTTTGCAAACCCGAGGTTAAACCGTATGGCGTTGTCTCAACTGTCTCCGCGTCGTCCGTATTTATTACGGGCTTTTTATGATTGGTTACTGGATAACCAATTAACGCCTCATCTGGTGGTAGATGTCACTCTGCCGGATGTTATGGTGCCGATGGAGTTCGCCCGTGACGGCCAGATCGTGCTGAATATCGCACCGCGCGCTGTTGGCGGCCTTGAGTTAGCTGATGACAGCGTTCGTTTCAATGCCCGTTTTGGCGGCGTACCACGTCAGGTTTATGTGCCGATGGCGGCCGTCATGGCGATTTATGCACGTGAGAACGGGGCTGGAACGATGTTTGAGTCCGAACCTGCTTACGAATCTGCAGGTGAGTATGAAGACTTTCAGGAAGGCGCACCCGCTTCAGGGACGGTCATGTCGATTGTCGATAGCTCACCTGATTCTGAAGCGCCTGACGATGGCTCGGGTTCTGATGATGAACCACCACAGCCGCCTAAAGGTGGCCGACCGTCGCTACGGGTCGTGAAGTAATGTTTAAGGGCACCCTTGTGGTGCCCTTTCTTATTCCCGTTGTTCGCGGACTATGCGGTTAACTGAACACCATTCCGCCATCAATCAATAGCGACTGCCCCGTCATATAGTCGGAATCGTGGCTGGCCAGATAGGACACGCAGGCAGCGACATCTTCCGGTTCGGAAAGGCGGCCCAGCGTGATGCGTTTGGCGAACTCTTCCGTCGCATAGCCACGCGGTTTCCCTGCGGATTCGGAGATCTTCCGATCGATTTCATCCCACATTGGTGTTTTTACGATACCCGGACAGTAACCGTTGACCGTGATACCCAGCGGCGCTAAATCGCGTGCGGCTGTTTGCGTTAAGCCACGCACTGCGAATTTACTTGAGCTGTAGACGGCAAGTTCGGGGTTGCCCACATGCCCGGCCTGCGAGCTGGCATTGATGATTTTTCCGCCGTGCCCCAGAGATTTGAAGGCATCGAGCGCAGCCTGAATACCCCAGATAACGCCTTTGACGTTGATGTTATAAACGCGATCGACAACGTCTGGCGTGATGTCTTCAATCAGGGTTGAAGGGGCAACACCAGCGTTATTGACGATGACGTTAAAGTCACCAAAGCGCTTTTTGGTTTCTGCGACAGCGGCGAAAACCGCTTCACGATCCGCGACGTCCGCCTGTAGTGCGATGGCCTGTCCGCCGGATTTTTCGATTTCCTGCGCCACGCGGTGTGCGGTTTCTTGGTTATAGTCCACGATGGCGACGGCAAAACCGTCTGCCGCCAGTCTGAGAGCAATAGCGCGGCCAATACCTTGACCGGCTCCTGTTACAAGGGCCACTTCGACTGTCATAGTTCCTTCCTCCTTAATGAAATCCAATCTCAATAAAGACAAGTAAATGCCGTAGGTAAGTGTAGGTCGTTAACGTGATATTGCAGGATTTATTACGAAAGGTTCTTTAGAACTCAGTGGAAAGACGAAGGTTTTATTAGACTGTTTGGTGTGATATTCCGTATGGGAAATATAGAGCTGATTGCCATCGGCCGCTAACCGAAATTTCAGGTAAAGACTAAAAAAGAAAAGGGCAGCCTACGCTGCCCTTAAGAGAAGTGGGTCGTTCTTACACTTCCAGATAGTTCATGATACCGTCAGCGGCTTTACGACCTTCTGCGATGGCGGTCACCACTAGATCGGAACCGCGTACTGCATCGCCACCCGCAAAGATTTTCGGGTTGCTGGTCTGGAAGGCGTTATCGCAGCTTTCTGGTGCGACAATGCGACCTTGGTCGTCCAGCTTGACGTCATGTTCTGCCAGCCACGCCATTTTGTGCGGACGGAAGCCAAACGCCATGATGACCGCATCGGCTTCCAGTACGTGCTCGGAACCCTCTACGATTTCAGGACGACGACGGCCGTTGGCATCCGGTGCGCCCAGCGCAGTACGTGCCATTTTCACGCCGCATACTTTGCCCGCGCCATTGATCTCGACGCTTAACGGTTGCAGGTTGAATTTGAACTCGACGCCTTCTTCACGCGCGTTTTTCACTTCGCGCTTGGAGCCCGGCATGTTTTCTTCATCACGACGATAGGCACAGGTAACGTGCGTTGCGCCCTGACGAATCGAGGTACGCACGCAGTCCATCGCGGTGTCGCCACCGCCCAGCACCACAACGCGTTTACCTTGCATGCTGATGTAAGGCTCGTCTACTGCGGCTTCAAAGCCCATCAGCTGCTTGGTATTGGCGATCAGGAACGGCAGCGCATCGTAGACACCTTGAGCGTCTTCATTGTCCAATCCGCCACGCATAGACTGATAGGTGCCGACGCCGAGGAAGACTGCATCGTACTCGTCCAGCAGCGCTTTCATCTGCACGTCTTTACCAACTTCGGTATTCAGACGGAATTCGATGCCCATCTCGGTGAAGATCTCACGACGTTTCACCATCACTTCTTTTTCCAGCTTGAAAGAAGGGATACCGAAGGTCAGCAGGCCACCGATCTCAGGATGACGATCGAACACGACAGCCTGTACGCCATTGCGTGCCAACACGTCAGCACACGCCAGCCCAGCAGGGCCTGCGCCAATGATGGCGACGCGTTTGCCGGTCGGTTTGACGTTGGCAACGCTTGGCTTCCAGCCCATCTCTATCGCTTTATCATTGATGTAGCGTTCGATGTTGCCAATGGTGACCGCGCCGAATTCATCATTCAGCGTACAAGACCCTTCACACAGACGGTCCTGCGGGCATACGCGACCGCAGACTTCCGGCAGGCTGTTGGTCTGGTGCGATAACTCAGCCGCTTCGATAATGCGGCCTTCGTTCGCCAGCTTCAGCCAGTTCGGGATGTAGTTATGTACCGGACACTTCCACTCACAGTAAGGGTTACCGCACGCCAGGCAGCGGTCTGCCTGGGCTTTGGACTGGCTTTCTGAGAACGGCTCGTAGATCTCAACAAATTCAATTTTACGAATCTTCAGCGGCTTCTTGGGCGGATCAACGCGCTGTAAGTCGATAAACTGGTAAACATTCTGACTCATGATGACCTCTTACTGCGCCTGAACCCGCAGCTCGGCTGCGGAACGACTACGGTGACCCAACAATGCCTTCACATCACTTGACTTCGGTTTCACCAGAGCAAATTTCGGTGCCCAGGTCGGCCAGTTAGCGAGGATCTCTTCTCCGCGGTGTGAACCGGTATTCTGCACGTGCTCGGTGATCAGGCCACGAAGGTGTTCTTCATGAATAGCCAGTTCTTCGACATCCAGCACTTCCACCAGTTCCGGGTTAACGCGTTTGCGGAATTCACCGTCTTCATCCAGCACGTAGGCGAATCCACCGGTCATACCTGCGCCAAAGTTCACGCCGGTACGACCCAGTACGCAGACGATACCGCCTGTCATGTATTCACAGCCGTTATCGCCGATGCCTTCTACCACGGTGATACAGCCGGAGTTACGTACGGCGAAACGCTCACCTGCACGGCCTGCGGCAAACAGCTTACCGCCGGTAGCGCCGTAGAGGCAGGTGTTACCGATGATGCTGGCTTCGTGGCTGCGGAAGGCAGAACCGACTGGAGGACGCACGGAGATACTGCCGCCCGCCATGCCTTTGCCCACGTAGTCGTTGGCATCGCCAGTTAATTTCAGCTCTACGCCGCCGGCGTTCCAGACGCCAAAGCTCTGTCCTGCGGTACCGGAGAAGTGCGCTTTAATTGGATCGCCCGCCAGCCCTTGATCGCCATGTTTCTCGGCAATTGCACCGGACAGCGTCGCGCCGACGGAGCGATCGGTGTTACGGATGTCGAAGTAGAGCGCTTTACCCTGTTTCGCATCGATGTGCGGCTGTGCCTGTGCCAGCAGCTCTTTGTTCAACAAACCTTTATCGAACGACAGATTGCTTTCAGTGCAGTACAGCGCTTTGCCCGGCTGAGGCTGTGCCGCGTGCAGCAGCGGCGACAGATCCAGCTTGTTCTGTTTCGCACTGAAACCGTCCAGCTCGACCAGCAAGTCGGTACGACCAATCAGATCCACCAGACGGCTAACGCCCAGTTCTGCCATCAGCACGCGAGTTTCATGTGCGATGAAGTGGAAGTAGTTGGTTACACGCTCAGGCAGGCCGTGGTAGTGATCGCGGCGCAGCTTCTCATCCTGTGTTGCAACACCTGTCGCACAGTTATTCAGGTGACAGATACGCAGGTATTTACAGCCCAGCGCAACCATTGGTCCGGTGCCGAAGCCGAAGCTTTCTGCACCCAGAATCGCGGCTTTGACGATATCCAGACCGGTTTTCAAGCCACCATCTACCTGAAGGCGGATTTTGTGACGCAGACCGTTGGAGACCAAAGCCTGTTGCGTTTCAACCAGACCCAGCTCCCACGGGCAGCCCGCGTATTTCACGGAGGACAGCGGGCTGGCACCTGTGCCGCCGTCGTAGCCAGCAATGGTGATCAAATCGGCGTACGCTTTGGCAACGCCCGTAGCGATAGTTCCGACGCCCGGTTCGGACACCAGTTTTACCGAAATCATCGCTTTCGGGTTGACCTGCTTCAGATCGAAAATCAGCTGTGCCAGATCTTCGATAGAGTAAATATCGTGGTGCGGCGGTGGTGAAATCAGCGTCACGCCCGGCACGGAATAACGCAGACGTGCAATGTACGGCGTGACTTTATCACCCGGTAACTGACCGCCTTCGCCCGGCTTCGCGCCCTGCGCCACTTTAATCTGAATCACATCGGCGTTAACCAGATAGGCTGGCGTCACACCAAAGCGGCCAGAAGCAACCTGCTTGATACGGGACACTTTATTGGTGCCGTAACGCGCCGGATCTTCGCCGCCTTCACCGGAGTTGGAGAAGCCGCCCAGTCCGTTCATCGCCTCTGCCAGCGATTCATGGGCTTCAGGGCTGAGCGCACCGATGGACATGGCCGCAGTATCGAAGCGTTTGAACATTTCAGAAGCGGGTTCAACGCTGTCGATCGCGATAGCCGCGCCTTCTTGCGGTTTCAGTGCCAGCAGGTCGCGTAAGGTCGCTGCTGGACGCTCGTTAACCAGTTTGGCGTATTGCTCGTAATCGCTGTACTCCCCGGTTTTCACCGCGGTTTGCAGCGTGGTGACGACATCCGGGTTGTAGGCATGGTATTCGCCGCCGTGAACAAATTTCAGCAGGCCGCCCTGTTCCAGCGTTTTACGTTTCAGCCAGGCACGCTTAGACAGGTTCAATAGATCCTGTTCGAAGTCGCTGTAGTTTGCACCGCCGATGCGGCTGACGACGCCCAGGAAGCATTGCGTCGACACATCTTTATGCAGGCCCACGGCTTCAAACAGCTTGGAACAGCGATAAGACGCAATCGTCGAGATGCCCATTTTGGACATAATCTTGTACAGGCCTTTATTGATGCCGTTACGGTAGTTCAGCATCACGGCACGATAAGGTTTGTCGATCGTGTGGTTATCCACCATCCGCGCCAGCGTTTCGTAGGCGAGGTAAGGGTAGATAGCCGTCGCACCAAAGCCTAACAGCACGGCAAAGTGGTGCGGATCGCGCGCGCTGGCGGTTTCGACAATGATGTTGGCATCACAGCGCAGGCTCTTTTCGACCAGACGGCGCTGAACGGCACCGACGGCCATCGGCGCAGGAACAGGCAAGCGTGATTCGCTAATGCCGCGGTCGGAGAGCACCAGCAGCACGGCACCGTCTCTGACTTTGCTTTCTGCTTCGTCACACAGCTTCTCGATTGTCTGTTGCAGCGTTTGCTGCGACGGATCAAATGTCAGATCTAACGTGTCGGCGCGATAGTGCAGCTCATCCTGCGACGTCAGCTGGGTGAAGTCGGAGTAAAGCAGGATCGGCGATTTAAAGCTCAGGCGGTGAGCCTGACCTTCTGCTTCACAGAAGACGTTCATCTCGCGACCAATACTGGTCGCCAGCGACATCACATGTGCTTCACGCAGCGGATCGATCGGCGGGTTGGTTACCTGCGCGAACTGCTGACGGAAGTAGTCATAAATGATGCGTGGACGGCTGGACAGCACGGCGAACGGCGTGTCATCGCCCATTGACCCCGTAGCTTCCTGACCGTTCTCACCCAGCACGCGGATGACCTGATCCAGCTCTTCGCTGCTGTAACCGTACTGTTTCTGGAAGGTCTCCAGCAGCTCATCGTCGAATTCACGGCTACCGACCTGATCGTCTGGCAACTCTTCAAACGGCACCAGACGCTTAACGTTTTTCTCCATCCACTCTTTGTAAGGGTGGCGGCTTTTCAGATCGTCATCGGTCTCGGCAGAGTGCAGGATACGGCCGCTGCGGGTGTCGATCACCATCAGTTCGCCCGGACCGACGCGGCCTTTTTCAACGACTTCATCCGGCTGGTAATCCCAGATACCGACTTCAGAGGCACAGGTGATCAGCTTGTCTTTGGTGATGACATAGCGCGCAGGTCGCAGGCCGTTACGATCCAGGTTACAGGCGGCATAGCGCCCGTCGGACATCACGATACCGGCCGGGCCATCCCACGGCTCCATGTGCATGGAGTTAAAGTCGAAGAAGGCGCGCAGTTCAGGATCCATATCCGGGTTGTTCTGCCAGGCTGGCGGAACCAGCAGGCGCATGGCACGGATGATATCCATCCCGCCGCTCAGGAACAGTTCCAGCATGTTATCCAGTGAGCTGGAGTCAGAACCGGTTTCGTTGACGAACGGCGCGGCATCCTGCAAATCCGGGATCAGCGGCGTTTTGAACTTGTAAGCACGCGCGCGTGCCCACTGGCGGTTACCGGCGATGGTGTTGATCTCGCCGTTGTGCGCCAGATAGCGGAACGGCTGCGCCAGCGGCCAGCGTGGAACGGTGTTGGTTGAGAAACGTTGGTGGAACAGGCAAATTGCCGATTCCAGACGCAGATCGGCCAGATCAAGGTAGAAGCGCGGCAGATCCGCCGGCATGCACAGACCTTTATAGATCGTGACCAGATTGGAGAAGCTACAAACGTAGAACTCTTTATCTTCAATGCGTTTTTCGATACGGCGACGCGCCATGAACAGGCGACGTTCCATATCACGTTGACGCCAGCCAGCCGGGGCGTTAACGAAAATTTGCTCAATACGCGGCATGGACGACAGGGCAATTTCCCCCAGTACATCCGGGTTGGTCGGAACTTCACGCCAGCCGAGTACGGACAGCGTTTCGTTCTGCAACTCTTCTTCTACAATCCGACGTGTGGCGCGAGCCAGCTCTTCGTCCTGATTGAGAAACATCATGCCAACGGCGTAGTTTTTAGCTAAACGCCAGCCGTGTTCTTCCGCCACCAGACGAAAGAAACGATCGGGCTTCTGAAGTAATAAACCGCAGCCGTCGCCAGTCTTGCCGTCAGCAAGGATTGCGCCACGGTGCTGCATGCGTGCGAGTGCGTGAATGGCAGTACGCACTACTTTATGGCTTGGCTCACCTTCTATATGGGCGATTAATCCGAAACCACAGTTATCTCTCTCTTGGGATGCATCGTACAACATGTTAGTGAACCTCCCCAGGCTCTGTGTGACTCTCACAACCTACTGCGAGAAAGCACCGTGGCGTTGAGCGGCTAGTATTACGCTCTCTTCTTCGGCCTCTCGTGACGGTCTCACAAGTGGTAAATGACTTGTTTTTAGAGGGAGTCTTCATTTACTGCATAAATATGACGAGTCGTGAACCCGTCAGGAAAGCTTCCAGCGGATCCCCAAATTAGCGAGAAAGCCTGTTCAGGTCAAATACCAGTGTAAAATGTGCTGATAAGCGATAATTTTTAATTATACCTATGAAAGATAATGATTTTTTTAGAAAATCTATCTCGATAAATGAATATGGGGTTTAATTGAAGTGTGAGCTGTATCACTATACAAAAGCGCGGGAACCCTTATCCATGCTGCGTTCTCTCTGCGTCGTAGCATATTATGCTGTATATGACTACTTTTAGATTTCATGAAACTATTTTTAAGTATTGCTTCATCTTTTCATTAAGCGAGCATGCGGGATAAGAAAAATTAATTAGCACTGACGTGAGTTTATTTTCACTAAAAGCGAATAAAAATGCATTTCATTGGGATGTGTGTGATTGATCGCGGTCATCGCGAAGGGAGCGAGAGAAAGGTAGTCTGCTGTTCCTCAAGGGAGCAGGTTAGAATATGCAATTGCAAAAATTAATCAATATGTTTGGCGGAAATCTTCAACGTCGCTATGGCGAGAAGATCCACAAGCTGACGCTGCACGGCGGGTTTAACTGCCCAAACCGTGATGGCACGCTGGGGTGGGGCGGTTGCACGTTCTGTAATGTGGCCTCGTTTGCCGATGAGCAGATGCAGCAACGCAGCATCGCGCAGCAGTTGGAAACGCAAGCGGGAAAGGTGAACCGAGCCAAACGCTATCTGGCGTATTTCCAGGCGTATACCAGCACCTATGCCGAGGTTCAGGTGCTGGAAAACATGTATCAGGAAGCGTTGAAGCAGGCCGAAATGGTGGGGCTTTGCGTGGGCACTCGCCCCGACTGCGTGCCCGATGCGGTACTGGATTTGCTGTCCCGCTACCATGAGCAGGGCTACGAGGTTTGGCTGGAACTGGGTCTGCAAAGCGCGTGTGACAAAACGCTGCACCGGATTAATCGCGGCCATGACTTCGCCTGCTATCAGGAAACCACCCGCCGTGCGCGAGCACGCGGTCTGAAAGTGTGTAGTCATCTGATCGTGGGTTTACCGGGAGAGGACGCACAGCACTGCTTATCGACGCTGGAGCAGGTGGTTGAAACCGGCGTGGAGGGCATTAAGCTTCACCCTCTCCATATCGTGGAGGGCAGCACGATGGCGAAGGCCTGGCGAGCGGGAAGGCTGCCAGAGCTGGCACTGGACCGCTACGTGGAGATAGCAGGAGAGATGATCCGCCATACGCCGCCGGAGGTGATTTATCACCGCATTTCCGCCAGCGCCCGCCGCCCGACGCTTCTGGCACCGCTCTGGTGTGAAAACCGCTGGACGGGCATGGTGGAGCTGGATCGCTATCTGCAAACGCATGGCGTACAGGGTTCCGCGCTGGGAACGCCTTACCGCTATGCTGATAGGTAATGTGCCGCAGGGCATTGGCGGCTGATGCTGTGCCGTGAATCTGTGCGGCAGCACCGTATAAGCCGTCGTTTTACGTTATGATGCGCGGGTGGGTGACTAAGGGAAATCGCTATGAAGCAAATTCGTCTGTTGGCGCAGTACTATGTTGATTTGATGGTAAAACTGGGGCTTGTCCGTTTTTCACTGCTGCTGGCCTCGGTATTGGTGCTGCTGGCGATGGTGGTGCAAATGGCCGTCACCCTGTTGCTCAGCGGGGAAGTCGAAAATATCGACGTGGTCCGCTCCATTTTCTTCGGGCTGTTGATTACGCCCTGGGCCGTTTATTTTCTCTCCGTGGTGGTGGAACAGCTCGAAGAGTCGCGCCAGCGGCTGGCGAAGCTGGTGGCGAAGCTGGAAGAAATGCGCCATCGGGATCTGGAGCTGAATGCGCAGCTTCAGGAGAATATCGCGCAGCTCAATCAGGAAATCGCCGACCGTATCAAAGCGGAAGACGCACGCGCGCTGGTGATGAGCCGACTCAAAGAAGAGATGTCCCGCCGTGAACAGGCGCAGATTGAGCTGGAGCAGCAATCTGCGCTGCTGCGTTCGTTCCTCGATGCCTCGCCGGATTTGGTTTACTACCGTAACGAAGATAAAGAATTCTCAGGCTGCAACCGTGCGATGGAACTGCTGGTGGGCAAAAGCCAGAAGCAGCTTATTGGTCTGACGCCGCAGGATGTTTACTCCCCCGATATTGCCGAGAAAGTGATGGAAACGGACGAAAAAGTGTTCCGCCACAACGTTTCTCTGACCTATGAACAATGGCTGGTGTATCCCGATGGCCGTAAAGCCTGTTTTGAGCTGCGCAAGGTGCCGTTTTATGACCGGATGGGCAAACGTCACGGGCTGATGGGATTTGGACGCGATATAACGGAGCGTAAGCGTTACCAGGACGCGTTAGAGAACGCCAGTAGGGAGAAGACCACTTTTATCTCAACAATCAGCCACGAGCTTCGTACGCCGCTTAATGGCATTGTCGGGTTAAGTCGCATCCTGCTGGATACGCAACTTGACCCTGAGCAGCAAAAATACCTGAAAACCATCCACGTCAGCGCGATCACGCTGGGCAATATCTTTAACGACGTGATTGAGATGGACAAACAGGAGCGCCGTAAGGTGCAACTGGATAACCAGCCGATTGATTTCACCGGTTTTCTGGTGGATCTGGAAAACCTCGGCGGCCTGCTGGCGGAACCGAAAGGCCTGAAGCTGATTATGGACCAGCATCAGCCTTTGCCGCAGAAAGTCATTACTGATGGAACGCGCCTGCGGCAGATTCTGTGGAACCTTCTCAGTAACGCGGTGAAATTCACGCCGAAGGGTGAGAACGGCAAAAAAGGCGAAATCGTGGTGCGCGTCTGGCATGAAAAGGGCGATCGTCTGCGCTTTGAAGTGGAAGATTCCGGGATGGGCATTCCGGCGGATGAGCTGGAAAAAATCTTCGCCATGTATTATCAGGTCAAAGACCAGCACGGTGGGAAGCCCGCAACGGGCACGGGAATCGGTCTGGCGGTGTCGAAGCGTCTGGCACAGAACATGGGAGGCGATATCCAGGTTTCCAGCACGCAAGGCAAGGGCTCCTGTTTCACTCTGACAGTGACGGCACCGAGCGTCGATGAAGCGGGAAGCGGTCTGGACGACGACGATGATTTGCCGCTACCGGCGCTGCACGTTCTGCTGGTGGAGGATATTGAGCTCAACGTCGTCGTCGCGCGTTCGGTACTGGAAAAACTGGGTAATAGCGTGGATGTCGCCATGACCGGGCAGGAAGCGTTGGATATGTTCGATCCCGATGAGTTCGATCTGGTGCTGCTCGATATCCAACTGCCGGATATGACCGGTCTGGACGTGGCGCGTCAGCTGCGTTCACGCTATGGCAAACGCAGCATGCCGCCGCTGGTGGCGCTGACGGCGAACGTACTGAAAGATAAACGTGAATATCTGGATGCGGGTATGGACGACGTGCTCAGTAAGCCGCTGTCGGTGCCTGCGCTGACGGCTGTCATCAAACAGTTCTGGGACACGCATACGGTGTGGGCAGAAGAACCTGTGGTTGAGGAGGAGGATGACATGGCAAACGCAGAAGAAGATCTGCTGGATATCCCGATGCTGGAACAGTATCTGGATTTGGTGGGGCCGAAATTGATCCACCAGAGTCTGGAGATGTTTGAACAGATGATGCCGGGCTATCTGGCAATTCTGGATTCCAACATGACAGCGCGCGACCAGAAAGGCATTACGGAAGAAGGGCACAAAATCAAAGGGGCGGCGGGTTCCGTTGGATTACGGCATCTGCAACAAGTCGCCCAGCAGATTCAGACCTCATCGCTACCGGCATGGTGGGATAACGTGCAGGAATGGGTTGATGAGCTTAAGCACGACTGGCGTCATGATGTTCAGGTACTGCGTGATTGGGTAGCAAAGGCAGAAAAAGAGTCCTGATACGGTCTGTTGCGGCCACAAGGACGTGGCGAGCAAAACGGGTAGGCAATTTTTTTTCGTCTCACGCGATATCATGCAAAAAGGCGGCAGATTAAGCAGGGCTTACGATTCTAGGGGGATGGGGATGCGAGGGCTTTGCACGTTTTCATACGGTAGAAAAAAATGACCCCGACCGAAGTCGGGGTGCGCGAATTATGCGCCAACACCAGGGAAAACATGCACCTGCATTTAGATCTCAGGGTTTGTAAACTCGCAAGTGCGGATATTCGTGTCTTACAATGCTCTTAACGACTACAACTTACAACAGCGACTAAAACCTAGCTACTGTACATCTTCATCAAGCAACAAAATAGCAAATGTAGAAATCTTTGTTACAAGAATCATTAAAATGTGTGATGTAGATTAGTGTTTGTCAATTAAAAAATCAATTAGTTGATGTAATGAAATGAAGGAAAAGATGATGAAACGAGTCGGCATTGTCCTTAGTGGCTGCGGTGTTTATGACGGTTCCGAGATTCATGAAGCCGTGTTGACGTTACTTGCGCTGGATCGCGCGGGCGCGCAAGCGGTTTGCTTTGCGCCAGATAAACCACAATTACAGGTGGTTAATCACCTGACAGGTGACGTAACTGGTGAGAATCGCAACGTTTTAGCAGAATCGGCACGGATCGCCAGAGGAAAAATCCAGCCGCTTTCCGCAGCAAATGCACAAGATTTAGATGCGCTGATTGTGCCGGGTGGTTTTGGCGCGGCGAAAAATTTAAGTGACTTCGCGACGCAGGGAACGGCGTGTCAGATTGATGAAACGCTGCAATTGCTCACACAGGAAATTTATAAGCAAAATAAACCAATTGGTTTTATTTGCATCTCACCCGCACTGCTACCGACGATTTTGGGTGTACCTGTTCGCGTAACCATTGGTAACGATATTGATACCGCTGAAGCCGTCGACGAGATGGGCGGTATCCACGTGGTTTGTCCGGTCGATGATATCGTGGTCGATGCGGAACATAAAATCGTGACCACACCAGCCTATATGCTGGCTAACTCCATCAGTGAAGCGGCACAAGGCATTGATAAGCTCGTTGCTCGCGTATTGGATCTCACCGAATGAGGTGGAAACGAGGGCGTGGAGGCTTATTCACGTGGCTGAAGCGCCTGATTGTTCGGAGTCTGTTGGTTGTCATCGGTGCATGGCTGGCTGGCATCCTGCTGTTTTCCTTCCTGCCCGTTCCGTTCTCTGCGGTGATGGTCGACAGGCAGATCAGCGCATGGCTGAAAGGCGAATTCTCCTACGTTGCTCATTCTGACTGGGTTTCGATGGAGGAGATCGCCCCGGAAATGGCGCTGGCGGTAATAGCGGCGGAAGACCAAAAATTCCCTCAGCATTGGGGCTTCGATCTGGATGCGATTGGTCAGGCACTGAAGCACAACGAGCGTAACACGCAGCGGATTCGCGGAGCCTCTACGCTCTCGCAGCAGATGGTGAAGAACCTGTTCCTGTGGGATGGGCGTAGCTGGGTGCGCAAGGGGCTTGAAGCGGGTATTACCACCGGTGTTGAGCTGGTCTGGACGAAACGGCGGATTCTGACCGTGTATCTGAATATCGCCGAATTTGGCCCCGGCATCTTTGGCGTGGAAGCGGCCGCCAGACGTTATTTCAACAAGCCTGCCAGCAGGCTGACGGCAAGTGAATCCGCTTTGCTCGCGGCGGTGCTACCAAACCCCATTCGCTTCCGAGCGAATGCGCCCTCCAGCTATGTTATTCAGCGCCAGCAGTGGATTTTACGCCAGATGAGGCAGATGGGCGGCGACGCATTTTTGCGAGATAACGATCTGTTGTGAGGTAACAATCTGAATTAATTCGCTTTGTTCGTTTACTATACCGAGAATTTTTTGCGTTAACGGTCGTGTTTTCGACACCAGGAGAAAGTATGCGGTTACGTTATTGGTCAGGTGTACTGGTTGCATTATGTTGTGTGGCTTCCGTTGCCCGTGCGGACGCGGAGTCTAAAGCGTCATCCCCCGATAATCCCTACGCCTTCTTGCAGCAGTCTCAGCTATCCGCAGTAAAACAGCAGCTACAGCAGAAAACGGAAAAGCCGCAGACGCGAATGGCGTACGAGCAGCTTATTTCGGAAGCCGATCGCGCGCTGAAAATAAATAACCCCAGCGTAACGGAAAAGAAATCTACGCCACCCAGTGGTTCAAAGCATGATTATTTGAGCCTCAGCGCCTACTGGTGGCCCGATCCCGACAAAGCTGATGGTTTGCCTTGGATTCGTCGTGATGGGCAGGTAAACCCTGCCAGCAAGGATGAGGAGACCGATGGGGTAAGGCTGGCAAAATTCACGGCCCAAACGCAGGCGTTGACGCTGGCGTGGTACTTCTCTGGCAAACAGGCTTATGCCGACAAGGCCATGTCGATGATCCGTACCTGGTTTATCGACCCCGCTACGCGTATGAACCCTAATCTCGACTTCGCGCAAGGCGTGCCGGGCATCGCGCCGGGCAGAGGCTCGGGCGTGCTGGACGGGCGCTATTTTTCCACCCGCATCGTCGATTCGCTGATTATGCTGCGTCACGCTCCGGGCTGGACGGCGCAGGATGAACAGCAGATGCAGACATGGATGAGCGATTATCTGCACTGGCTACAAACCAGCAAGCTGGGGAAAAAAGAGGCAACGGCCCAGAACAACCACGGTAGCTGGTATACGGTACAGGTTGCGGGGATCGCCTGGTATCTGGGGAAAATCGACGTGGTGAAATCCATGGCGCAGTTACAGCGGGAAAAATTGGATCACCAGCTGCAACCGGATGGGGCTCAGCCGGAAGAACTGGCGCGTACCCGTTCTTTCCATTACAGCTACTTCAACCTTCAGGCGATAACGGATATGGCTATTCTGGCTTCCCGCGTCGGCGAGAATATCTGGCAGTACCACACGCCAAAGGGAAGCAGTGTGATAAAGGCGCTGGATTTTATGGCACCGTATCTGGATGAAAACAAGGCGTGGCCGCGGAAAACGATGGACAGGCAAAGCAGCCGCTTGATTCCGCTGCTATTGCAGGCGGATCGTGGTTTGAAAGCGCCGCGTTACCAGACGCAAATCAGGCAGGCGGGCTTTGCGGAGTTGCTCACCGGTGAAGCTGGTGCGCGCGATAAAGAACCGAGTCACATCGGCGTTGAAACTCGCCGCGCACTCTGGCTGCTTAACCCTGTTACGCCATAATTTCCTTGAGCCTCGGCCTCATCAGGCAAAGATACGCGTCCCTGAATCGGGATAAAAAGTGCAGAAATAAAAAAACCGCTGATGTCGTCATCAGCGGTTTTTGTTTTTTAAAGAAAAAAGCGCGTTATTGCAGGTAGGTGAAGGCCGTCGTGACGTGCTTCACGCCGCCAACTTTACTGGCGATCTCTGCGGCAGAGGTGCCTTCACGCTGTGTCACCAGACCTAACAGGAAGACTTCGCCGTTTTCCGTTGTGACTTTGACGTTAGAGGATTTAACCGTGTCGCTTGCCAGGATCTGTGAGCGCACTTTAGTGGTGATCCAGGTATCCATGGAGGCGGTTCCCATTGAAACCGGCGTGCCTTGGCGTATCTCGTTGTAGACTTCGGCTGCGCCTTCCACGCCGAGGGCGATTTGTTTAGCCCGGCTTGCCATTTCTGTGCTCGGTGCTTGCCCTGTTAACAATACTTTCCCCTGATAAGCCGTTGCAACGATACGAGCCTCTTTTTTCAACTGCTCGTCTTTGCTGATTGCATTCGTCACGCGGACTTCCAGTGTGCCATCGTCAACCTGCGTGCCTACGGTACGCGGGTCCGTGGCTGTTTTGGTTGCCACGGCACTGCCAACAGCAACAACCCCGACACAGCCTTGTAGCAGCAGGGCGATAGACAGCACGGCAAATGCAGAACTTATCCTCATGTAGTGCTCCTTCAATCGTTCTGGTGTGGAAAAAGTGTGTTATCAATTAAATCGCACAGGCAATTTACTGTCAGCATGTGCATTTCCTGAATACGGGCGCTGCGGTGTGACGGGATGCGAATTTCCACATCCTGCGGCCCGAGCAGCCCGGCCAGTTCTCCGCCATCGTAGCCAGTCAGCGCGACAATCGTCATGTCGCGGGTAACGGCAGACTCTACGGCTTTAACAATATCGCGGCTGTTGCCACGGGTTGAAATGGCCAGTAGTACATCGCCAGCCTGACCTAACGCTCTGACTTGTTTGGCATAGACCTCTTCATGCAAGCGGTCATTCGCTATCGCAGTTAAGACCACATTATCCGCATTAAGTGCGATAGCCGGTAAGCTGGGGCGCTCTGCTTCAAAGCGGTTAATCATGCTGGCGGCAAAATGCTGCGAATTGGCTGCTGATGTTCCGTTACCGCAGCACAGAATTTTGTTGCCGTTTAGCAGAGACTGCACCATCGCAATCGCGCCACGGGAAATGGCGTCTGGCAAGGCTTCTGCCGCTGCAATCTGCGTTTGAATACTCTCGGTAAAACAAACTTTTATTCTATCCAGCACGTTGAATTAACCTACGTAAATTGAAGGCCATCAAGGATGAGATCTCCCTGAGTGGTAAAAATGTTATCCCTGTGCGGCAAAGGCGTTAGGGAGCCAGTCGAACTGTTCACCTGTAATTGCCAGCACGTCAAAACGGCAATCCACTGTGTCAAAGCTGGCACCTCGCTGTGCCAACCACACGGCGGCGGCATGCAACAACCGCTGCTGTTTGCGTCGGGTGATGCTGGCTGCGGCATCACCAAAATGGGCGTTGCGCCGATAGCGCACTTCGACAAACACCCAAATATGGCGATCGCGCATGATCAAATCCAGTTCCCCGCCGCGTAGCGTAACATTCGCCGCGGTGAAGGTCAGGCCCGCGCGTTCAAGATAACGCCGGGCCTGTTGTTCGTAAACTGCGCCAGCCGCTCGCTGATTCAGAGAACGGGTACCAGTTGGCCCTGACGATATTGCTGCCAGGTTAGCTGACGATTGATGGTGCAATCCGGCCCTGAACTCAGCATTCCTGTTGCCCCAGGGATCTGGTGGCCCGGAATCTGGCGCATTTCACCGAAGTGGCTGGCGAGCGTCCAGGCATCCATCCCCATGGCATACAAGCGGACTAACGAGTAATCGTTTTTAAACTGGCTGCTGACCTGCTGCATCAGCGCTGGGTTAGCACCGGCTAACAGCGGAATATCGCTGAACTGCAACCCTTCCATTTCGAGGCGGAAGTCAGGACCTAATCCGGCCTGGAAGCTACGTGAGCTGGCGTAGAGCGCCGGACGCGCGCGTGAGGTGGTGCGCATGTCGATCATCGGCTTAATCAGCGCCAGCTCGTCTGGCGTTGCGATGATATAGACCGCATCAATATTGCCACTCACGGACGAACTGGTCGTCGGTTGAACCTGTGACGGGATGGTCAGGCCACCGATGGTGGTGCCTGGCTGTGCCTGCTGCTGCGACACGTTAACAGGCTGACCGCTCAGGCTTAAGCCCGCGCCGCTATTAATCGCCTGTTTTAACTCCGCGGTGTTGCCAAAGCGCTGTTGCAGAGCGCTGGTGCCGCTTTGCTGGTTCCAGGCCTGAGCGAATGCGTTAATGATACGGTCGCCCAGTGCACCGCGGGGGGCTAGAACCAGCGGCTGCTGTTTACCCTGCTGATGGATAAATTTTGCCGCGTCTCGGGCTTCATCTTCTGGAGAGAGGGCGAAGTAGCAGATGTTAGCGCTATTTTCGACGTGTTCCGGCTGGTTCAACGCCAAAATATTCAGCGGTGACTGGCTGTTCGCCAACTGATCCACTTCATTTTTCAGCAACGGACCGATGACCAGCGAAGCCCCATCTTGCTGTGCCTGTGTGAGAATATTCGCCAGCGGTTGTGAAGACGTATCATACACTTTGACCGGGAGTGAGCTGGACAGCCCCGCGCTTGTCGCCTGTGCTTCCGGTGCAGGCGCCGGTGAGGCTACCGCTTGATCGCTGTATGGCGCGGGCGATTGGGCATTCTGACCGTCGGATGATGGGACTACCTGTCCGTCTTGCGCAGCGTCCGCTGAAGGTGCTGCAGGGGCAGATACGGGCGCGGTGGCTATCTGACCGTTCTTGGCCGCGTTAAAACCTTGCTGGATGGCATTGGCGAAAACCTGTGCCTGACCATTGAGTGGCAACAGCAATGCGATGCTGTTCACCGATGACTGCTGGTAGTTAATGACCTGATTCAACTGCGTAGGCAGCGTTTTTGCAGCAGGATGGTGTGGATAACGGGTTTGCCAATCCTGAATCGCGCTCTTTAACTGATCGGGAGAAGTACGGTTATCCTGATAGTTATTAAGCAGATCGACCCAGCCTTGCAGCACATTTTCATTCGCATTAATCAGCAGCGAGTTCGACTCCTGTGGCGACATTTGCGTCAGCGCCAGCCAGGTCTGATCGAGGTTCATCTGGTGCTCGTCGCCTTTCAGCAGCGGCTCTTGAGCGATATAGGCTCGTAGCAGCTCAATGGACGGACGACCTTGTGCGGTTTTGATTTGCGTCTGGTAGTAACGCTGCTTTTGCTCATCGGAAAGCGCGCCCACATCAAGCTGGCTCAGCGCTGCTTTAGCCGCATCCATATTGTTTTGGGCAACGGACAGTTCCGCACTGAGTAACTGCTGTTCTTGCTTTTGCGCTGCGCTTAATTTTTCTGGCAGTGCATTGAACTGCTGGCTTGCCTGAGGGGCTTTCCCTTCCTGTAACAGGGAACGAATAGCAAGTAATTGCCAGTCAGCCTTGTTATTATCGCTACTTTGCTGCATCTGTTGCAGATAATAATCGGATGATGCGTCGGCTTTGCCCTGAACCTCGGGTTGTGGGCTCTGCGGTGCATGACTTGGACAGCCTGCGAGAAACAGTGCCGCTAGCAAAACAGGGATAACACGCCCTGCCTGGGTACGGACGAAATGAAAGGGAAGCATACTGTATCCAGTGATTTTTTTTAAAGATGCTCAATATTAAATCGGCAACCCGGATGAAACAATGAATCAAGACCAACAAGCAGACATTTCTGCATCTACCCTCTACATTGTCCCCACGCCAATCGGCAATCTGGGCGACATCACGCAGCGTGCGCTAGCGGTATTGGCGAGCGTTGATCTGATCGCCGCAGAGGATACCCGCCATACCGGTCTGCTGTTACAACATTTTGCGATTAATGCGCGACTGTTCGCATTACACGATCACAACGAACAACAAAAAGCGGATGTGTTGCTGGCTAAATTGCAGTCAGGACAAAGCATCGCGCTGGTTTCAGATGCAGGCACACCGCTGATTAACGATCCCGGTTACCATTTGGTTCGACGCTGCCGTGAAGCAGGCGTTCGCGTGGTGCCGCTGCCGGGCGCGTGCGCGGCGATAACGGCGCTCTCTGCGTCCGGTCTGGCGTCTGACCGTTTTTGCTATGAAGGCTTTCTGCCCGCCAAAACCAAAGGTCGCAAGGATAAGCTGCGTGAGCTAGGGGAAGAACCCCGCACGCTGATTTTCTACGAATCCACACATCGTCTTTTGGACAGCCTGCAGGATATCAGCGAGGTGCTGGGAGCCGAGCGTTACGTGGTGTTAGCGCGCGAAATCACCAAAACCTGGGAATCGATTCACGGCGCCCCCGTGGGCGAATTACTGGCCTGGGTGAAAGAAGATGAGAATCGGCGCAAAGGGGAAATGGTGCTGATTGTTGAAGGGCATCAGATTGACGACAGCGCGCTGTCGGCGGAAGCGCTACGCACGCTGACGCTATTGCGTGCCGAGCTACCGTTGAAGAAGGCGGCGGCGCTGGCGGCAGAGATTCACGGCGTGAAGAAAAACGCGCTTTACCGCTATGGGCTGGAGCAAGAAGGCGATAGCGGTGAATCGGAGGATGACAAGTAGGGCAATTTGCCCTATCATCCGCGCCGGAGTTGACCAGACAGTCGCCGCTTCACTGCCGTCCCTTTCGGGGGAGACAGGTGGAGGGGAGGAAAGTCCGGGCTCCATAGGGCAGGGTGCCAGGTAACGCCTGGGAGGCGCAAGCCTACGACTAGTGCAACAGAGAGCAAACCGCCGATGGCCCACGCAAGTGGGATCAGGTAAGGGTGAAAGGGTGCGGTAAGAGCGCACCGCGCGACTGGCAACAGTTCGTGGCACGGTAAACTCCACCCGGAGCAAGGCCAAATAGGGGTTCACATGGTACGGCCCGTACTGAACCCGGGTAGGCTGCTTGAGCCAGTGAGTGATTGCTGGCCTAGATGAATGACTGTCCACGACAGAACCCGGCTTAACGGTCAACTCCCTTCATCATAAAACCCCGCTTCGGCGCTGAGGAATCCCCAGTAATGGGCGGGTAAAAAAAGACAGGCATAGAGTTTTGTGATCTA
>NZ_JBIXKO010000017.1:0-80155 GCF_044751765.1 Pectobacterium sp. CHL-2024
GATTTGACACTCATACTCTGGCACATCTGATGCCGTTAAGATGGAGCGTCCATCTCATTATCCATGGCGCAAACGCTTTACTCTTCTATTCCGTTACTCCCGTTTTCATTCGGCAAATAGGTTGTCAACGATCTGAAGGCGCGGATTCCGCGCCTTTTTCGTAATGATTTTCTTATCTGTCGTTACCGCTTCGGTCCTGCTTTGACCAGCGCTGCGCCTGCCGGCGCATCGGTGTACTTATCGAAGTTGGTGATAAAGCGCTGTGCCAAATCGTCCGCTTTTTCCTGCCATTGTTCGACGCTGGCATAGGTATCACGCGGGTCGAGAATGTCAGGATTGACGCCAGGCAGCGAGGTCGGAATCGCCAAATCGAAGACAGGCAGCGTCTGCATTTCTGCATCATCAATACTGCCGTTCAGAATGGCATCAATAATCCCGCGCGTATCCTTAATGGAGATACGTTTGCCGCTGCCGTTCCAGCCCGTGTTCACCAGATAGGCCTGTGCGCCAGCCGCCTTCATGCGTTTCACCAGCACTTCAGCGTACTGCGTCGGGTGCAGCATCAGGAAGGCTGCACCGAAGCAGGCGGAGAAGGTCGGTGTCGGTTCCGTCACGCCGCGCTCGGTTCCTGCCAGTTTGGCGGTAAAGCCGGACAGGAAGTGATACTGCGTTTGATCGGACGTCAGGCGAGAAACTGGTGGCAACACGCCGAACGCGTCCGCCGTCAGGAAGATCACTTTCGTTGCATGGCCCGCTTTGGAGACCGGTTTAACGATATTCTGAATGTGGTAGATCGGATAGGAGACGCGGGTGTTCTCGGTTTTGGAACCGTCGTTGAAGTCCACTGTGCCGTCTGCCAGCACGGTGACGTTCTCCAGCAGCGCATCGCGTTTGATGGCACCGTAGATATCCGGCTCTGCTTCCTTAGACAGCTTGATGGTTTTGGCATAGCAGCCGCCTTCAAAGTTGAAGACGCCGTCGTCGTCCCAGCCGTGCTCGTCATCGCCAATCAGCTGGCGTTTCGGATCGGTGGACAGCGTGGTTTTGCCCGTACCGGACAGGCCAAAGAAGACCGCCACATCACCTTTTTCGCCGACGTTTGCCGAACAGTGCATGGAAGCGATGCCTTTCAGCGGCAGCAGGTAGTTCATGATGGAGAACATCCCTTTCTTCATTTCGCCGCCGTACCAGGTGCCGCCAATCAGCTGGATGCGTTCTGTCAGGTTGAACGCGACAAAGTTTTCGGAGTTCAGCCCCTGTTCCTGCCAGTTAGGGTTGGTGCATTTTGCGCCGTTCATCACGATGAAATCCGGCTCAAAGCCTTCCAGTTCTTCATCACTCGGGCGGATAAACATGTTTTTGACGAAATGCGCCTGCCACGCCACTTCCGTGACGAAGCGTACGCTGAGACGGCTGTCTGGGTTAGCACCGCAGAAGGCATCGATGATGAACAACCGCTTGCCGGACAGCTGTGTCGTGACCAGTTGCTTCAGGTGTGTCCAGGTTTCCTGGCTCAGCGGGTGGTTATCGTTCTTACCTTTGCCTTGATCGGACCACCACACGGTGTCGCGTGTGACGTCATCGCGCACGATGTATTTGTCTTTCGGGGAACGGCCGGTAAAGATGCCGGTATCGACGGCTACCGCACCCAGTTGGGTTTCGATGCCGCGTTCATAGCCTTGTAGGGTAGGGGAGCGTTCTTCTTCAAAAAGCAGTTCATAGCTGGGATTGTAGACAATATCGCGGACATCGTGGATTCCATAAGCCGTCAGGGCTTGCGGGGTAAGACCGTTGATCAGCATGTTGCTACTCCTCAAGTTATAGTCGTACTACTAAACATTGTAGGGAGTGAGCTTATTTTAACCGCGATAGCAATCATAAAATTAAATAAATTCATTAATAACTTTGCTTATTTAGGGTGTTTGAAAAATAATCACGTCGGTTGACAGATGGGAAAATAAGCAAAATAAAACGGGTACTGTCGTACCCGTTAAAAAGATTAATGCAACAGATTTCCTGATGAATCCTGCCGTATGGCGCGGATGTCCAGCGAATTAAACAGGTAGTGCGTACCGCAATAATCACAGTGCATATCGATTTCACCGTCCTGCTCGATCATCTCGTTCACTTCCTGATCGGACAGCGTCATTAATGCATCTGCGCAACGATCGCGCGAACAGTGACAGCGGAACTCGACATCCTGCGGCTCATACACGGTGACTTCTTCCTGATGATAAAGGCGGTACAGCACCTCGGTAGCAGGCAGGGTAAACAGCTCGTCGGCTTTAACCGTCGTGGTGAGCTGTGCCAGATGATCAAAATCATTACGGTCGGCATCCTGTGCGGGCAACACCTGAAGCAGCATGCCTGCGGCTGCCTGCTTCCCGTCGTGTTGACCAGTGCGGATAAACAGCCGTGTCGGCAACTGTTCGGACTGCTGGAAATAGCTCTCCAGACATTCGGCCACGGTTTCACCTTCTAAACCGACGACGCCCTGATAACGCTCGCCATCAGTCGGCGTAATGGTAATGACCAGATAGCCATTGCCGACCATTTCTTTCAGCGAACTCCCCGGAGCGATATCCCCTTGCAGACGGGCAACGCCGCGCATCTGCTGCTGGTGATTACCATTAATCACCGCCAGTTTCAGTGGGCCATCGCCCTGAAGCTGAACGGTAATATCGCCGCTGAATTTCAGCGTGGCCGTTAACAGGCTGGTGGCAACCAGCATTTCACCTAGTAGCGTTTGTACCGCAGCTGGGTAGTCGTGGTTGGTCAAAATACGTTGATACGTTTCGTTAACTGTCACCAACTCGCCACGAACGGCATAATTTTCAAACAGATAACGATGTAGTTGGTCATGAGCCATAATATTTTCTCGTCGTTGTGCGGAGATGAGTCGTGCGGCGATGAGTGGTGCGGCAATCGCTGGGTCTTCTCTCTATTGTCAGCAGTTTGATGACCAACAAATGAAGAGCGGAGCGTTATTCCTGATCGCTGTATTTAAATTTAATCAGATCGCGTCGCTCTTTTTTATCAGGGCGGCGATCGGGGTGTGGCATCGTCAGCGCATTCATTTTCCGCGCCTGTGCCAGCTTTTCTCGTTTCTCAATGCTTGCGGCTGTTTCCTGATACAGCGCCTGCGCCTCTGTCGCGCTTCTGCGCTGGCCGCTGACGGCTAAAATGACCACGGTGCGTTCATCATTGCCCTGACGCAGTTTGATCTCGGCATTCAGTTCGACCTGTTTGCTCGGCTTACCGCGTTGCCCGTTATAGTGCACTTTGCCGCCGTCGATCATTTCGCGAGCTATCGCCCGGGTTTTATAGAAACGGGCGGCCCAAAGCCATTTGTCCAGACGAACGGCGTCGTCGGCCTGTTCGGTAGCTTTCACCATAAATCCCCCTGATTACCCTAATGCCGATCGTTTAAGGATCGCGTTACTGGGGGCGACCACGGCGCGAGGCATCCCTGCGGGAACCTCATCTCCGTGTTTCCCCCTCAGGCCACCTGCATTACCCTGCGTTAACGGAGTGGCGCAGGGCTGGTAGCAGCGCAAGGTAGTCGTTCATTGACGGATGTTGCAGGAATGCCTTTTCCTGCTGGCCGGAATCGGGATTACGCACGCCCAGACAGTAATGGATACCGAACGTTTTCGCGGCATCCAGAATCGGTTCGCTGTCATCCACGAATAACGTTCTGGCGGGGTTGAAGCCAGTCTGCTGCTGTACGGCCTGCCACAAGCGCTGATTCTCTTTCGGATACCCATAAGTATGGGTGGAAAGTAATAAATCAAGGTGCTGATCCAGCCCGGTGTGTTCGATTTTTACCGCCAGACTGTGTGGATGGGCGTTGGTCAGCAGAATCGTCTCTTTACCGCATTCGCGCAGCGCCGCTAAAAACGGCGTCGTGTCATCGCGCAATCGGGCTCGCGTGCCGATATCCGTCGTCATTTGATAGATATCCAGATCGAGACGTTCTGACCAGTAATCGAAACAGTACCAGTTTAGCGTGTGCTGAACGGCCCGGTATTCCTGTTCGATAAGCTGGTGCGCCTGTTCAAGGCTGATGCGACGTTTTTCACTGAGCGACTGCGGCACCAGTTGAAGCCAGAAATAGCTGTCAAACGCCAGATCGAGCAGCGTGCCATCCATATCCAGTATCACGGTGTCGATGTCGTGCCAGTTAACGTGGGGATTCATAACGACTCCAGATGTCGCGTCGTGCTATAGGGGTGATGCAGCAGAAGACGCGCAATGCAATTGTGACAAGAGTGACGGCCGCTAGGTTAGCATAACCACAGAGCGGGCACGATGCCGTTAGCGGGGAAGCTGTGGGCGATTGTCCGGGAACGAATTCGTCATCATATTGAACCGTGAGGCGTAATAGCGCTGAATATCGGTCACTCGCTTCTGGCTTTTACGCATCTTAATCCCGGTCAAAACCGCATTAACGATAAACGTTGCAGAAAAGAGCAGCAGCAGCAGACACGTGCCGAGATAGCGCCAGACGGTAATCACGTCAGGTTCGCTGTGCAGGTTGATGTGCTGGGTTCCGTTGGCATCGGTATTCAGCTGCGTGATCACACCCGTGGCATTAAACGGTGTATGCAACAGCATCGCGGAAAGCCGCTGGAGTTCCTGCCACTGGTCCGATGGACGATATTCATTCAGCGGCATCGGAGGAAGCGGATGGTTAACGAACTGTCGGCCTTCGTCGCTGCGAATCAGGAATCCACCGGGCGGCGGACTGTTCAGTGAATCTGCCGCGTTATTGATTTCCTGATAAAAGAATTGATCGGTAGAACTGTTGACCAAGGATTCCAGCGTTTCTGCGCTGACGGCAGGCAGCACCACATTCATACCCTTCAGCGTGCCGGAGTTGGCGTCTTTTACCAGCGTATTCCAGTTTTTGACGTCGCTCAGATTCACCAGCGCATTTTTCAGGCGGGAGCAATCGTTTTCCTGTTTACACAAATCTTGTGTTCTCAGAACAACTTCAGCGAAGTTTTTCATCAGAATCAGCCCTGATTTCTGGATCGTAGACGCTAACTGAGAGTTAACCTGCCCTTCTTTTTCCGCTTGCGGATGGAGCTGGCTGTTGACGGATTTCAGTAAGGCAGAGGCTTTTTCAATCGTCTCGGATTCCGGTAATGGCAGCGGCGCCGCTTTATTCCAGTAAATAGCGGAGCAGTCAAAAGGGCTGAACGCATAGGAAGACGGTGCGGAAACGGGATGAATGCCTGCGGGCACATAGCACATGCCGTTGCCACGTACCGCCAGCGTGTCGCCAATGCGGAGCTGAGTGGTTTCCAGATCGCTGACCTGCGTGACCTGAATGCGCTGCGCACCTTGAAGCCAGGCTAGACTGAGCTTGAGCGGCAGTTCAAGCTGTACGTTAGTGACGAGCAAAATCAGGCTGAGCAGTGAACCAGCGGCCAGCAGCAGATTCCTGCCCCAGCGCTGTAGTGGGAAATGTTTCACTTCATCATGCAGCGACAGGTGCTCTCCCTGACGGATCACCTGTCGGTTGAGATAGATATCGACATCTGTTTTTCGCCCGAGATCCTGCGTGATATAGGGCTGCCAGTGAGGCGGGTAAATCAGATCGATATTACCGAGCGAGATATTACCGAGTGGCCCCTGATTGGATTCGCCAAACAGACCCAAGCCTTGCGGCGTGCCGTGAAGGCAGTGCACATCGCGCAGCTCCTGAGCGGACGGCGAGCGGAAAAGCTGCCACAGGCTCCAGCCTGCTAATAATGATGCGGTACCGATCAGCCAGGGGAGCAGGGCGATAGGGCTATTCAGACTGATGAACAAAAGCAGAAAAGACACGCAGAGCACGGCGGTTTCCTTCAAGCCCCCAGAGTGGTGCATGGCGTGTTCTTCACGTGTTTCCTTACGGATAGTGACCAACTCGGCATGCTCACTCCCTTCCTGGCGGATGGAGGCGTTCGGGACAGGGACTTCGCTCGGCAGTGGGGCGAGTGGACGATCGTCGAGACACTCGGTTAGTGAGTGTCCGTTCAAGGAAATAACCAGCGGGATCGAGCGCGTCTTAATCAGCTCGACGGTGTTATTTTCGGTAATGAACGGTTCCCAACTGGGCGGCAGATGGACTTCTTGCGTATCAATATAGTAGCGCCACTTATTCTGAGCATCAGTGCTCAGGCCATAGCGTGTAATCGTATGGGTGATGGGGTAAACCCGATTACTTTGCAGGGAACGCGGCAGTTTTGGCTGCTCGTTGGGCGTATCAAGCGGCGTGGTTTGCTGGCTGTTTTCCTGAGCCAGATAACGCTCAATCGCGATCCGTTCGTCTTCAGTTAACCGTCGGGGAAGCGATTGCGAAACGGGTAACGGCGGAGCTGAGAAGAAACGGTGTCGCATACGGTAGGCGATAAGACCTCCGACAGCGATCAGACAGGCAAGCAATATCGCCAATAGGGTAAATATTGTGCTCATCTCATCTCCATTCCAAAACGCGATGCTCCTTGTTCTCGTCGGAGTTTAACAAAATTATACAATCGATGATAACCCGTATGGCATTGTTTTCTTAGATTAATAACGTAATTGTGAATGGAATTAATCGCATAAGGTGATGATAGTAACAAGCAAAAAACGCCTCTTGAATGAGGATATTCCTATTTTTTTTAAGTTATTGACTTTTTCTGGTGGTTTCTCATACAGGATGTATCCTTCATGTTGCCCACACGTAAATTCATCGTCACGATAGTTGCAGCGAAGGTGACTGTTAACGCACAATGTGAACAGAATCAAAAAAGCATATTTACGATCTCTTCTTATTCAACAGCATGGCATATTCAGGCTGCGATAAACGCAGTCTCTCATGCGCGTTGGGCTAAGGTGCCGTTCTGGTCGTAACTCTCTGGGGGGCATCAATGAGTCATAACCTGAAAAAACCTAAAATCCTCAAGGTAGAAACGGTAGCGCATTCGCGCCTGTTCAATGTGGAATCCGTCGATCTTGAATTTAGCAACGGGGTACGTCGGGTTTATGAACGGATGCGCCCAAGTGGCCGACAGGCGGTGATGATTGTCCCGATCATTGATGATGAACTGCTGTTGATCCGTGAATACGCCGTCGGCATTGAAGAATACGAACTGGGCTTTCCCAAAGGGCTGATCGATCCCGGCGAAACGGTTTTCGAAGCCGCTAACCGCGAGCTAATGGAAGAAGTCGGTTTTGGAGCGGAAAAGCTGGAGTTGCTGGCGACGTTAACGATGGCCCCCTCCTATTTTTCCAGCCAGATGAATATCGTTGTGGCGCGTGGGCTGTATCCGCAGAGTCTGGAAGGCGATGAGCCGGAGCCGATGCCGCAAGTCCGCTGGCCGATAGATAACATGATGTCGTTGCTGCAAGAGCCTGATTTCCGCGAAGCGCGTAATGTCAGCGCGCTGTTTCTGGCCCACGACTGGCTGCGCCGCACACCTCGCTAATTTCCTGTGACATAACGGAGAGCGTACGTCTTTTCCGGTGAGGTTGGTCACACATCCTTTTTTCATTCGTTGTCGTGACAGGTGCAGGCGTCTATAACGTCTGCACAGGGCGTGACTGATAAATGAAGGCGAACCTGCCGTGGATAGCAAAACCTGCTATTCACGGCGGGTTTTTTTGTTTTTCAGCCCTGATAAATGTGTAAAACAACACCGACGAAAGAAGGAGATAAGATGAACATACCTAAGGGGATCATACGTGCGCCGTTGATGTTACTGGCGCTGGTGAGCACGCTGCTATTGCCTGCACTGGGGCAGGCGGCGGAAGCTGTGCCGGAGAAAACCCGAATACTTATCCTGACGGACATTGGCAATGAGCCGGATGATTCGCAGTCTTTGGTTCGTTTCCTGCTCTACAGTAATGAATTCGATGTTGAGGGAATTGTGGCAACCACCTCAACCTGGCTGAGGGATAAGGTCAACCCAGAGATGATCATGCAGCGCCTTGATGCGTACGAAAAGGTGTTGCCTAACCTGCGCCAGCATGCGTCCGGTTACCCGTCTGCGGAGGAGTTGCGTCAGGTTGTCAGATCTGGCCGTGCCGGATTTGGCATGGACGTCGTGGGTGAGAATAACGCGACGGAGGCCTCTCGGTTGATTATTCAGGCGGTGGACAAACAGGATGCGCGCCCGCTGTGGATCACGGTATGGGGCGGTGCGGTAGATTTAGCGCAGGCTCTCCATGACGTACGCGCTACCCGCACGCCGGATCAGGTAGCAACGTTTGTCAGTAAGATTCGCGTGTACGCGATCTCCGATCAGGATAATACCGGTGCCTGGATTCGGGCGAATTTCCCGACGCTGCGTTACATCACCAGTATCCACGCCTGGAATGATTACTTTATCTCCACCTGGATTGGCATGTCCTCGTCGTTTGCCGAAGGTAGCGACATGAGTCAGGTGAATAACGAATGGCTGAGCAAACATATCCGTAGCAAAGGCCCGCTCGGTGCGGTCTATCCTGCGATTGAATATACGATGGAAGGTGACACGCCTTCATTCCTCTACCTGATCCAAAACGGGCTTGGCGATCCAGAACACGCGGAATACGGCAGTTGGGGAGGACGCTATGCGCCCATCGTACCGGGCGACGCCAGCGGGCTGCGTGTCAGCACCTCCGATCAGGTCATGAGTAAAAATGGCAAAATGTACCGTACCGCATCGGCCACGATCTGGCGCTGGCGTGACGCATTCCAGAATGATTTTGCCGCCCGTATGGACTGGACGCTGCCGAAGGAGAGTAGCAAGGCTAACCATAATCCTGACCTTGTACTGAATGGCCAGGCTGGGCGTTCTATTGTGACGTTTAGTGTGAAATCGGGTGAGACGGTGACGCTGTCCGCCGATGGTTCGCACGACCGCGATGGCGCCAAGGTGAATTATACCTGGTGGCAATATAAGGAACCCACGGCCACCGCGATAGGCGTACATTTTGCACCAGAGGTGAAGTTGGCCAACGAGTCAGGCATGCAAACGCAGTTTGTCGCCCCAGACGTTAAAGTACCGACGCCTTTCCATATCATTTTGCAGGCGAAAGATGAGGGAACGCCGAACCTGTTTTCCTATCGTCGGGCGATTGTCACCGTGATGCCGAAGTGATGTGCTGTGAAAGGCTAAGAGATTGATTGCTGACAGCGCCACAAACAGGCAATCGCGCTGAGCGCGCCATAAAAAATGGCCTTCCGTCAGGAAGGCCATCAATAATGTGATGCCGGATATTAGAAAAGTTCTTCGCTTTGTCCGTTATCCATCAACGTGGTGCCGACTTCATGCACTTCGTATTCTTTCGGCTGCGTTCCATCAATGAAGTACTCGGAACGGCTATTCCCGCCACCGTTGGACAGCTTGCCGCTGCTGCGGTCAATGACCACACTGACGATGCCAGGCGGCGGCGTCAGCGGTTGCTCCGGTACGCCATCCAGCGCGGCTTTCATGAAATCATCCCACGCAGGCTGTGCTGATTTCGCACCGCCTTCATAACCGGAGATCTGATCTTTGATGACGCCAGATGCGCTGCTGGCACCCAGATCGCGACGGTGATCGTCGAAGCCAATCCAGACTGAGGTCACCAGATTCGGGCCATAGCCGGAGAACCAGGCATCCTTGGAACTGTTCGTGGTACCGGTTTTACCGCCGATATCACGACGTTTCAAATCACGGCCCGCACGCCAGCCCGTTCCCATCCAGCCCGGTTCGCCGAAGACGTTGCTGTTCAGCGCGTCTTTAATCAGGAACGCCAACGGCGTGTTGATCACGTGCGGTGCATAAGGCTGTGCAGCGCTTTGCTGTGCGGCTTCTGGCGTAACAGGTTCCAGTTCCGGCTGTGGCAGGCCTACCGGCGGCGCTTCGTTTGATGTGGCAACATCTTCAACGTTAGTGGTCGCTAACACTGGAGAACGTGGCGTTTCACCGTAAACCAGCGGTAGGTTACAGGTATCACAGACCACTTTCGGCGTCGCGGTAAACACCGTACCACCTGCTTCGCTCTCTATCTTACTAATCAGATAAGGGTCGACCAGATAGCCGCCGTTTGCCATGACGGCATAGCCACGTACGACCTGTAGCGGCGTAAATGAGGCGGCACCCAGTGCCAGCGATTCGGTATGGACGATATTCTGCGCCGGGAAACCGAAGCGTTGCAGGTAATCCGCGGCATAGTCCACGCCCATCGCACGCATGGCACGCACCATCACCACGTTTTTGGATTGACCCAGCCCCTGACGCAAACGGATCGGACCATCGTAGGTTGCCGGTGAGTTTTTCGGCCGCCAGTCAGAGCCTGCACCGGCATCCCAACGGGTGATCGGTACGTCGTTCAGAATCGTTGCCAGCGTTAAACCTTTGTCCATCGCAGCGGTATACAGGAACGGTTTGATGTTGGAACCAATCTGACGCAGTGCCTGCGTCGCACGGTTGAATTTGCTTTGGTTAAAGTCAAAACCGCCAACCAGCGCTTCAATCGCCCCGTTTTTCGGGTTAAGCGAGACGATGGCAGAGTTGACGTCCGGCACCTGTGCCAGCCACCAGTCATCATTCACTTTACGCACCCAGACCTGCTGACCTGCCTGTACCACGTCCGTGACGCGCTTCGGTGTTGGCCCTTGCTGCGTATCGGAACGGTATGCACGTGCCCAGCGCATGCCCGCCATCGGCAGGGCAATGTTGCTGCCGTCAGACAGGATCGCAATCGCGTTGTCAGCCGTAGTGCTGGTGACGATGGCCGGATAGAGCGGGCCGTAGACCGGCAACGCTTTCAGGGCGGCAATCATCTTCGCCTGATCCCAGACGCCTTCGCCTACCTTCCAGAGCACTTTGCTCGGGCCGCGGTAACCGTGGCGCATGTCATAGGCGAGGATGTTATTACGCAGCGCATCCTGTGCGGCGGTTTGCAATTTTTTGGTGACCGTCGTGTAGACCTTATAACCGTCGTTATAAGCATCTTCGCCGTAGCGTTTGACCATCTCCTGTCGTGCCATTTCTGCGACATACGGGGCGGAGAACGAAATATCCGGTGCGTGATAATTCGCGACCAGCTTTTCGTTACGTGCCGCATCGTATTGCGACTGCGTGATGTAGTTTTCATCCTTCATACGTGCAAGGACGACGTTGCGACGGGCAACGGCACGGTCGTAGGAATAGAGCGGGTTGAACGTCGATGGTGCCTTCGGCAGACCGGCGATCATCGCCATTTCGCTCAGCGTCAACTGGTCAACAGGGCGGCCAAAGTAAACCTGTGCCGCCGCGCCAACGCCATAAGCGCGATAGCCGAGGTAAATCTTGTTCAGATAAAGCTCAAGGATTTCATCCTTGGTCAGCAACTGCTCAATACGGATAGCCAGAAACACTTCCTTGATCTTACGAATCAGGGTGCGTTCCGGGCTCAGGAAGAAGTTCCTGGCGAGCTGTTGCGTAATGGTACTCGCCCCTTGAGAGGCGTGACCCGATGTGAGTGCGATAGACGCGGCGCGGATGATCCCGACGGGATCGACACCGTGGTGATCATAGAAGCGGCTGTCTTCGGTCGCGATGAAAGCGTGTACCAACTCCGGGGGAACCTGATCCAGCTTGAGTGGGATACGGCGTTTTTCACCAAACTGAGCGATCAGTTCGCCATCGGCGCTGTAAACCTGCATAGGCGTTTGCAGCCGAACGTCTTTCAGCGTGGCGACATCGGGCAGTTGGGGTTCGATATAACGGTATAAACCGTATATCGAGGCAGCTCCCAGCAGAATGCAAGAGACTGCAAGGATGAGTAGATACTTTACGAACTTCACCTGGGATTTTCCATTCAGTAGCGTTTGGACAGTTTATAAACAACCGGGCGCTAGTATAAAGGTAAGCCAGCACTGTGGATATGTTTATTGGATAAGGAAATCGGGTTGAACATGGGTTATCACATCTGGCGGGTTGGCGTTGATATACAAAACGGCTTCATGCGTGCGCTGGCGGTTCAGCGCCGCCGCGATGGCTGGCAGCTTCGTCACTGGTGGCAATATCCGCTACCAGACGACACCTTGCGCACGGGTAGTCTACACCATACTGAGGCACTTTGTGAGGCCTTGCGAACATGGCGTCGTTTACTGCCTGGACACATTTCGCTACGGGTAGGGTTCCCTGCTCAGTTGATTTTACAGCAGCATTTACCGATGCCCGACCCGCGTTTACAGGAGCCGGAGCGTAGTCTCTACATCGAAACTATGGCGGCTCGTAAGCTACCGATCAGCAGCGAATCGCTGGCGATAGACTATCGAGAAGATCCGCAGATGCGGGGTTCGCTGCTGGTGACGGCCGCGCGCCGACAGGAGGTCGATAACTGGCTGGCATGCCTGAATAGCGCGGGGCTACACCCCGATGTGCTTGAGGTTTCAACCTGTGCGCTTCGGGCGATGGCGCAGCGGGCCGGGCTTGAAACTCACCGTCTGTTGCTGCATCGCTTGTTGGATGGCTGGCTGTGGGTTTCCCCGTTGAACCATGCTTTTCACTCGGGCGTGATACTCCTTGATGAGCTGAATGGCGAGGCTGATATCTTATCGGTTGTAAGCACTCGCTATCAGAATGATGTCGATGACATAGCCTATTACTCTAGCGTCTCGCCCGATTTACCCAGCCAACAGACCGACGTATTACAGCCGTGGTCGCCGTTAACGGTGTTTAACCATATGCAGCCGCCGCTGCCGAGTTGCCCCTCGGCTTTTGCGATTGCGGGTGGATTGGCATTGCGTCCTGAGGATGCCTGACTATGTTGCTGATTAATCTTTTACCCTGGCGCAACACTCGGATGCGTCAGCGGGCACGTCGTTGGTTAGGGCTGCTGTGGCTACAGACGGGGTTGATGCTATGCCTTATTGCGGCGAGCTATCTGCTTTGGCAAAACAGACAGCAACGCGCGCAGGATGAACTCAATGCGGTGCTGGCTCAACAGCAGCAACTGACGGTGCAGTATCAACAAACGCATCAGGCGCGAGAAGCGCTGCGTCGCTATCTGGAACAGGAGCGTGTCGAGACGATAGTCCAGCACGACAATCGTCGTAACCTCCATCTGTTAGATCAGCTTGCTGGCATGGTTCCCGCGCGTCTGTGGCTGACGGAAATTGCTGACCGCGGATCGCATCTGCTGCTGTCCGGTGTAAGTGAAAACTATCACGATATCATTACGCTACAGCACGCGTTATCACGTCATGTTTCCGTCGAGCGTGTGCAGTTGCTGCATACGTCCCGAGAGCGTGGTGTGAATACCCCGTTGCGCTTTTCCTTTCAGACCAACTGGCGCGATACGGGTGTTTCCTTACCGGGGGAAGACCATGATTAATCAAGCGATCGTGACTGCCGTCGTACTTAATCGGCCTGGGCTAGTGAATAAACCGCTTTGGCAGCAGCTAGCGCTTCAATTGGCGTTTGTCGCTGCTGCTGGGCTGTTAGCAGGCTGGTTCCTCATCGGTGAAGTACGGCAGGCGGTGATTGGCATAGAAGAGCAAACTGTTCAGGCGCGTCTGGATATAGGGGAACTCCAGCAAAAGCTCGATGCGATGCCGCTGCTCTCGGTGCTACGCACGCAATTAGCGGAGAAAACCGCGCAAGACGATCCCTTTCAGCCTGACAGGCTGGCACAGCTTATCGTTGAGCCGCTGTCGCTGGCGGGGGCGTCGCTTCTATCCTGGCAGCCTGCTCCGCCTCATGCGGGAGCACCCCATCAGGAACGTTGGCAATTGGCATTTAGCGCGAATTACACGGGCGTATTGCAGGTGCTTCGTGCGCTGACGGCATTACCTTATGTGCTGCGAATAACGCAACTGACCGTAAAGCCTGATGGCGCTCCAGCGGAGCAGTCAACAGAAATACCACGGTTGCAGGTTGAGCTATCGCTAATCAGGCCGGAGATGTCGCCATGAGCCACATAACACGTTGTATCGCATTGATATTGCTCTTACCCCATAGCGTGCAAGCGGAAAATCACGCAGAACGTATCGACCCTTTCCAGCCTCTGGCTGCTTCACGCTGTCTGCCCTCAGCGACACTGCCAGCGTGGCAGCTAAAAGGCGTGATTGGTTCTGGCGACCGTTGGACTGGCTGGTTAGCGCAGCCGGAGGCTGGTTGGCTCAGGCTGACACGCGGCGAGACGATCCCTCCGGGGAATTGGGTGGTCAGTCAACTGGATAAATCAGGGGCCAAACTTGTCCCGATAGCGCATGAGGCAGGCTGTGACGGTCTGCCAGAGAATCTGCTGCTGATTTCTCCGTTTATCACTAAGCCAATGGAATAGATGCAGTCTGCCTGACGTACGTATTTTGAACGCCGTCTTTGGACAACCGTTTTTTGAAAACAGTGCTGGCAACAGCGTATCGCGATAACAAGGAAGGTTATGAATATGAGGATGTTATGTCGGGTGGTGGTGTGGAGCGGGTTACTTCTTCTCGCCGCGCCGTTTCAGGCCAGTGCGGAAAGTTCGGTATCGATGGCGTTTGAAGATTCACCGATACCTCGGGTGCTACAGGCGTTAGCCGATCACCAACAGCTCAATGTGGTGATCGCTCCGGGCGTGACGGGGAATCTTAGCCTGAGGCTGGCTGATATTCCCTGGCAGCAGGCATTGGATATTGTTCTACGTATGGGGAAGCTCAGCGTCGAGCGGAACGGTAACGTGCTGATGGTTTTCCCTGCTGGGCACCTTGAATCCTTACAGAAAGAACGAGACGAACAGGCGGCGGAGCAGGCGCAGAAATTGCCGCTGCATAATATCTCTGTTGCATTGCAATATGCTGATGCGGCGGAAGTGGCGGCCAGCGTTCAGGCTCAGCGTGGAACGCTACTCTCTACGCGTGGCAGCGTAACCGTGGATAAGCGGACGAACACTTTATTGATTCGCGATACGGAAGAGGCTCTGGCACAGCTCGAACCGTGGGTGAAAGAGCTCGATCTGCCACTAGCGCAGGTACAACTGGCGGCGCATATCGTCACCATCAGTAGCGAGCACCTGCAGGCGCTGGGCGTGAATTGGGGACTGGGTGAAGGGAACGCGGCGAGCAAGGCGCTCAGGCTGAATAATTTTAACGTTGGCCTGCCAGTCGATGCGCCCGCGATCAATGCCGGATTCCATTTGGCGCGCTTGAATGGTCGCCTGCTGGACCTGGAATTAATGGCGCTGGAACAGGAAAGTCAGGTCGAGATTATCGCCAGCCCTCGCTTGTTTACCGCGCACCAGCAGACCGCCAGTATTAAACAAGGCACGGAAATTCCGTATCAGGTCTCCAGCGGTGCCAGCGGATCGACGTCTATCGAGTTCAAGGAGGCGGTATTAGGGATGGAAGTTACACCCGACATTCTGCGTGCCGGACGGATTACTCTGAACCTGAAAATCAGCCAAAACATGCCGGGGCAGACGATTAAGCAGGGCGATAATGGCGAAGCATTAGCGATCGATAAACAGGAAATCCAAACCCAGGTGACGGTCGCTGATGGAGAAACCATCGTTTTAGGCGGTATTTTCCAGCAGCAAAAAAAGAACAGCGACAGACAGGTCCCCATATTGGGCGAGGTTCCCGTATTTGGTCATCTGTTCAGAAACCATACTCAGCAGCATACGCGGCGAGAATTGGTCATTTTCATTACGCCGACGCTGATACCCGCATCATCGTGAGCAAACTCAGGCGGGCTCTGATGTCATGCGGTGTTTTTTTTTCGGATTGGGCGCAATATTTTGTCACGTTCGTCGCTTATGAGTTTGACGCTGCGGCGGATTTAGCTTACAAGGGTTAGCGAATTGAGCACTGAAGTGTTGTTCCACCGAAAATGTCGATAAAACATACTACATTGACCCCCTGTGGTCGGTGTGACATTTTATTCGGTTGCCAAACTACCCTGAGTCTTGAGATAATTTTTTGTCTGATTCTCGCACTATCGCTCATGAGGTTTCAGTTTAGGTCCCGCCGCTGGGTTGATTGGCGGGGCGGGTTATCATTAACGAATTGTCTTAGTAATACCAAAAAACATGGCAGAGAAACGCAATATCTTTCTGGTTGGGCCTATGGGTGCCGGCAAAAGCACTATTGGCCGTCAGTTAGCTCAGCAACTCAATATGGAGTTTTTCGACTCCGATCAAGAAATTGAGCGACGCACTGGGGCTGATGTGGGCTGGGTATTCGATGTGGAAGGCGAAGAAGGCTTCCGCGATCGTGAAGAGAAAGTCATTAATGAATTGACGGAAAAGCAAGGCATCGTACTGGCGACAGGCGGTGGCTCAGTCAAATCACGTGAGACGCGCAATCGTCTTTCCGCGCGCGGCGTTGTCGTTTATTTGGAAACGACAATCGAGAAACAGCTTGCCCGCACGCAGCGTGACAAGAAGCGTCCGTTACTTCAGGTTGAAACCCCTCCACGTGAAGTATTGGAAGCGTTGGCGAAAGAGCGGAACCCGCTTTATGAAGAAATCGCTGACGTTACCATTCGGACTGACGAGCAAAGTGCCAAGGTCGTTGCTAACCAGATTATCAATATGCTGGAAAGTAACTAAGAGCATACCTTATCCGCATTGAGCGGATCCTGAACGGGTTGTTTAACGCGCATGGAAAGAATTACCGTAACACTAGGGGAACGTAGTTATCCCATTACGATAGCCGCTGGATTATTTGATGATTCGGCTTCTTTTATGCCGTTGAAAGCGGGGGAGCAGGCCATGCTGGTGACGAACCAGACGTTGGCTCCTCTGTACCTTGACCGCGTTCGTGGCGTGTTGGAAAACAGTGGCGTGCATGTCGATCAGGTTATCTTACCTGACGGCGAGCAGCACAAATCGCTGACCGTATTGGATCAGGTTTTTACCGCGCTGTTGGCGAAACCGCATGGTCGTGATACGACGATTGTTGCCTTGGGTGGCGGTGTCATCGGCGATTTAGCCGGTTTTGCCGCGGCCAGTTATCAGCGTGGTGTCCGGTTTATTCAGGTGCCGACAACGCTGCTATCGCAGGTAGATTCTTCCGTCGGTGGTAAAACCGCCGTCAATCACCCGTTGGGTAAAAACATGATCGGGGCGTTCTACCAGCCCGTATCGGTTGTGATCGATCTGGACTGCCTGAAATCTTTACCGGCACGGGAATTGTCATCCGGGCTGGCGGAAGTCATCAAGTACGGCATTATTCTGGATCGCGATTTCTTTCTTTGGCTTGAAGAAAACATTGAAGCCGTGCGTGCGCTACAGCATGACGCGCTGGCTTACTGCATTCGACGCTGCTGTGAAATCAAAGCGGCGGTGGTTGCAGCAGATGAACGCGAAAGCGGTATGCGTGCGCTGCTCAACTTGGGCCATACTTACGGGCATGCCATTGAAGCAGAAATGGGCTACGGTAACTGGCTTCACGGCGAAGCGGTTGCGGCAGGCATGGTGATGGCTGCACATACGGCACGTCGCCTTGGGCAGTTCTCCGTTGAGGATGTCGAGCGAGTCAAGTCTCTGCTGATTCGCGCTGGCTTACCCGTAAACGGCCCAACGCAAATGACACCTGAATCCTATCTTCCTCATATGATGCGCGACAAGAAAGTGCTGGCGGGCGAGTTACGTCTGGTGCTGCCAACGGCAATCGGTCAATCTGAAGTTCGTGGCGGCGTTGCGCATGACATGGTGTTGGCGTCGATAGCTGATTGTCTTGCCTGATGCGTAATGCTATCGGGTTATGAAAGACAATCCGTTATGAAAGACTGACAGTTATGAAAGATAAGTATTAACGACAGACACGCCCTGATGGGTTATGGTTAATAAAATACAATGCGTTACGATTCAATGATTCGCCTTGGCGACCGCGTGGTGAATTCGAGCTTTTTAGTGGGGAGATGTTAAATGGATGAGTTCAAGCCGGAAGATGAGCTGAAGCCTGATACCAGTGACCGTCGACCTACTCGTCAGCAGAAAAGCAGCAACTTCGCGGTACCTAAAATCGCGCTTTCCAGACAGCACCTGATGATTGGCATCGGGATTGTGGTGCTGGTGTTGCTGATCGTGGGTATTGGATCGGCCTTGCAGGCACCTTCTCAGCCACAAACCTCACAGACGCAGAATCAAGCGAGTGGCGAGCGAAATATCGATCTCTCTTCCTCGTCCTCCATGACCCAGAGCACGCAGCCTTCCTCTCCGAGTGAAAGCCCCGCGGTCGTTTCCGGCGAGGCCAGTCATGGTCAAATGTCAGGGCAGGCGTCTTCTCAAACGCCGACGTCGCCTCAGACATTGAGTGCTCCACCGATTTCCGGTACGCCGACGGATGCACAGATTCAACCGCCGGTGGCAGGCCAGCAGCGTATTGAGCTGCCGGGCAATATCACTGATGCGCTGTCGCAACAGCAAGGGCGCGTGAGCGAATTCTCTCAGGGTGCGGCAGGAAACTCGACGTTGCCAACAGCACCTGCGACGGTTGCTCCGGCGGGGAAAACGCCTGCGGCCTCATCTGCTAAAAATACGCACAACACGACGCCTGCACACGCTAGCAACGCTAAGCCTGCTGCGAACAGCGCGCCAAAAGCGCCAGTAGCAAGCAAACCCGCAGCTAACGCAAAAGCGGCTCCTGCAGCGGCCGGGCAGAACGTTTCCGTACAGAATGCGCCCGCCAGCAGTTTTACGTTGCAACTGAGCAGCGCATCACGCTCGGATACGCTGAAAGCCTACGCAAAACAACATAATCTCGCCCATTCTTGGGTGTATGAAACGAAACGAGACGGAAAATCCTGGTATGTGTTAGTGACCGGAGTCTATGCTTCTTCTGCGGAAGCGAAACAGGCAATTGCCGCGTTGCCCGCAGAGGTACAAGCGAAAAAACCATGGGTTAAGCCGATCCGCCAGGTGAAGCAGGACTTGAATAAGTAACACCAATTTTAGCCCTGATGTGCTGTCTGACACAGAGTACAATCCGCGGCTCTGAAACGTATGAGTAACTAACGACGGCATGAAGAAGAACCGCGCTTTTTTAAAATGGGCTGGTGGTAAATATCCGCTGGTAGAAGAAATTCGTCGCTATTTACCCGCAGGAGACTGTCTCATTGAGCCCTTTGTTGGCGCGGGTTCCGTGTTTCTGAATACGGAATACGATCGCTACATACTGGCTGATATTAATAGCGACCTGATTAATCTCTACAATATCGTTAAATCGAATGCAGATGAGTTTGTTACCGACGCCCGTAAACTTTTTACGGATGAGGTCAACACGTCAGAGACGTTTTATCTGCTGCGTGACGAATTTAACCTTTGCAGCGATGCCTATCGGCGCGCGCTGCTGTTTCTCTATTTGAATCGCCACTGCTATAACGGCCTGTGCCGTTACAATATGCGCGGTGAATTCAATGTTCCTTTCGGGCGCTACAAGAAGCCCTATTTTCCTGAAGAAGAAATTCGCTGGTTCGCCTTCAAAGCGCAAAATGCCACTTTCGTCTGTGAGCATTATCAGGACACGCTGGAAAAAGCAGAGAAGGGATCGGTCATTTATTGCGATCCGCCTTATGCGCCGCTGTCTGCGACCGCGAATTTTACGGCCTATCACACCAATAATTTCAGTCGTGCCGACCAGCAGAGCTTGGCGCAATTGGCGCGCCGTTTATCAGCAGAAAGCCAGATTCCGGTACTGATTTCCAATCATGACACGTTACTGACTCGTGAGTGGTATCAGGAAGCGGTGCTTTATGTTGTTAAAGCACGCAGAACGATTAGCCGTAATATTTTAGGGCGTAGTAAAGTAAACGAGTTATTAGCCCTATATCGGTAATACCGTTTGGGGTAAACAGAGCGCGGTGAATCGGTTAATGCCGTCTGAGAGGCGTCATTAGCCGGGAATAGGTTACCCGCAGGCATTCAGACTTTACCGTTTGGAGAAATGAATGAAACCGTTTTTAATCGCGCCGTCCATTCTGTCGGCTGATTTTGCCCGTCTTGGTGAAGATACCGCTAACGTATTGGCTGCCGGGGCGGATGTGGTCCATTTTGATGTCATGGATAACCACTATGTGCCAAATTTGACGATTGGCCCGCTGGTCCTGAAATCCCTGCGCGATTACGGCATTACTGCGCCGATTGACGTCCACCTGATGGTGAAACCGGTCGATCGTATCATCCCGGATTTCGCCAATGCGGGAGCCAGTTTCATTACCTTTCATCCCGAAGCCACGGATCATCTCGATCGTTCACTGCAACTGATCAAAGATCACGGCTGCAAGGCTGGGCTGGTGTTTAACCCAGCGACGCCGCTGAGTTATCTCGATTACGTCATGGATAAGCTGGATATCATTCTGCTGATGTCGGTTAACCCTGGATTTGGCGGCCAGTCCTTTATTCCCAGCACGCTGGATAAACTGCGTCAGGTTCGTCGCTTGATCGACGACAGCGGTTACGACATTCGACTGGAAGTCGATGGCGGCGTAAAAGTAGAAAATATCGGCGCAATTGCTGAAGCGGGCGCGGATATGTTTGTGGCGGGATCGGCGATTTTTGGTCATCCAGATTACCGTGCCGTCATTGATCAAATGCGTAGTGAAATTTCAAGGACGACACATGACTGAATTAACCGCAGTTCGCGGATTAGCTTTTGATTTGGATGGGACGCTGATTCACAGCGCACCGGGTCTGGCGGCGGCGATCGATCAGGCTTTAGTGGCGCAGTCGTTGCCTGCTGCGGGCGAAGCTCGTGTCGCAACCTGGATTGGTAACGGTGCGGACGTGATGGTCGAACGGGCGCTGCGCTGGGCTGGCGTTGAGCCTACAGGTGTACGCTTGCAAGAAACCCGTGAGCGGTTCGATGTCTATTATGCGCAGACGGTGGATAGCGGTAGCACGCTGTTTCCACAGGTAAAAGAGACGCTGGCGCAGTTGGCGCAGCAGGGCGTTCCGATGGCGGTGGTGACCAATAAACCCACGCCGTTCGTTGCCCCGCTCTTGGCAGGCCTGGGGATTGGCGACTATTTTTCGCTGATCATCGGTGGCGATGACGTCATTGTGAAAAAGCCGCATCCTGCGCCGCTCTATCTGGTGCTCGGTAAGCTGGGGCTGCGTGCCAGCGAGCTTCTGTTCGTCGGCGATTCCCGCAATGATATTCAGGCGGCACAGGCGGCGGGCTGCCGCAGTGTCGGCATGACGTATGGTTATAACTATGGTGAAGCGATCGAGCTGAGTCAGCCGGATGTCATTCTGGATCGTTTTGCCGATATTTTGCCCCTGATCGGGCATTCTTCTTCACACAATCAGGAACCCTTAGTATGAGCAAGCCCATTGTATTTAGCGGTGCGCAGCCGTCTGGTGAATTGACCATTGGTAACTACATGGGGGCGTTACGTCAGTGGGTCAACATGCAGGACGATTACGACTGCATCTATTGCATTGTGGATTTGCATGCCATCACGGTGCGTCAGGATCCGCAGGCGCTGAGAAAAGCGACGCTGGATACGCTGGCGCTGTATCTGGCCTGCGGCATCGATCCGAAAAAGAGCACCATTTTTGTTCAGTCGCACGTGCCTGAGCACAGCCAACTGAGCTGGATACTGAACTGCTACGCCTATTTCGGCGAACTGAGCCGCATGACGCAGTTCAAGGATAAATCCGCGCGCTATGAAGAGAACATCAACGCCGGTCTGTTTAGTTATCCGGTGCTGATGGCGGCCGATATCCTGCTGTACCAAACGAATCAGGTGCCAGTGGGTGAAGATCAGAAACAGCATCTGGAACTGAGCCGTGACGTCGGACAGCGTTTCAACAGCCTGTATGGCGACATTTTCAAAGTGCCAGAGCCGTTCATTCCGAAATCGGGTGCCCGCGTGATGTCGCTGCTGGAACCGACCAAGAAGATGTCCAAGTCCGACGATAACCGTAACAACGTGATCGGTCTGCTGGAAGATCCGAAAGCGGTGGTGAAGAAGATCAAACGCGCGATGACAGATTCCGATGAGCCGCCAGTCATTCGCTATGATGTGAAGAATAAAGCCGGGGTATCGAACCTGTTGGATATTCTGTCTGGCGTGACGGGAAAACCCATCCCTGAGCTGGAGCAGGAATTCGATGGCCAGATGTATGGTCACCTGAAAGGCGCGGTGGCGGATGCCGTATCCGGTATGCTGTCTGAGCTGCAAGAACGTTATCACCGTTTCCGCAACGATGAGGCTTTCCTGCAACAGATCATGCGTGAAGGGGCTGATAAAGCGAGTGCTCGCGCACAGGAAACGCTGAAGAAAGTCTACGACGCTATCGGTTTTGTTGCCCGTCCGTAAGTCTTAATTACCGTCAGGGGGCTCTCTCCTGACGGTTTCCTGCTACTGCTTATCTATTCCTTCGCATCCGCTCTCTTATCCTTGTGGGATAGGCGGAAACACGTCGTCTGGAATCGGGTTCTCAAACGGTGTCTGCTGCAATCTTTCCTGATGGTCGGCTTTTGCCTGTGCAACCAGTTCGGGCGTGACCAGCAGATCGATAGCCAGTGAGGCCATCGCTTTCGCCGCATACTCCGTGCCTTTGTGTGCGGCCCCGGTTTTCCCCTGTGCGACCAACTGCCATGAATGTGCTGGCGTGCCGATGGCATAGGTGGCGCTGCGAATCTGTACGGTTGGCACAACCCAGCTAACCGTTCCCACGTCCGTAGAACCGATGAAGGCATCATTCGGGCTATACAGCGGATAAATTCCGTCGTGCAGCGTTAAGCCCGGCTGCGGTTTAACGCCGAAACGCGCGTAGGATTCGGCAATGTCTTCGGCGCTCAGCGCGGTCTGGAACATCGCTGCCATTTTGCGGTCTTCGTCATCGAACGGTATCGGGCCGAGCGCCAGCAGATGTTCGTGCATACGCGCTTCCAGCGGCGGGTTTGCCAGCAGATTGGCATCACCGCTAATCACTTCGCTGCTGACCTCGGTTTCCGTCATCAGCGCCGCGCCTTCGGCAATTTTCTTCACGCGTTTGACTAGCTGGTGCAGTTCCGGCAACTGGCGAGCTCGTACGAGGTAACGCACGGTGGCGTTGGCCTGTACGACGTTCGGGGCGTGGCCACCGCTGTCGGTAATCGCATAGTGGATGCGGGCGGAGGACGGCATGTGTTCGCGCATGTAGTTCACGCCAACGTTCATCAGTTCCACTGCATCCAGCGCGCTGCGTCCCAGATGTGGGCTGCTGGCGGCGTGAGCCGCGCGACCTTTGAAGTAAAAATTCAGTTCATTACAGGCCAGTGAGACCGGGCTGTTGACGCCGGTGAAGGTTGCTGGGTGCCAGCAGAGGGCGATATCGACGTCGTCAAAAACGCCTTCCTTGACCATAAAACCTTTGGACGATCCGCCTTCTTCCGCAGGGCAGCCGTAAAAGCGCACGGTTCCAGATAATGCGTGTTTTTGCAGATAATCTTTCACTGCCGTCGCTGCCTGTAGTGCCGCGGTGCCGAGCAGGTTATGTCCGCAGCCGTGGCCGTTGCCACCGTTTTCCAACGGCTTTGGCTCAGCGACATTCGCCTGCTGGCTCAGGCCCGGCAGTGCATCGTATTCCCCCAGGATGGCGATAATCGGCAAACCTTCGCCGAATTCACCCAGCAGTGCGGTCGGCATGTCGGCGATGCCTTTCGTCAGACGGAAGCCTTCTGCTTTCAGGATGGCTTCGTGCTGTGCCGCCGAACGATGCTCTTCGTAGTTCAGCTCTGGCGTATCCCAGATGCCGTCGCTCAGCGTACAGAACTGCTGCCGCTTGGTGGCAATCAGATCGCAGATTTCTTCCACGTTCTGGCGATTAACGGCCGGCAGCGTTCCTTCATTGTGTGTTGCATTCATGCGTGGTGTGCTCGTTTGATTTCTCGGATGGCATTGGCGAGGAGCGTGTCACAGCCAATCGGCCATGACACGCGATTCTGCGATTGGGTAACGCTTAGAGCGGCGTGGTGTCCATGCCGAACCATTTTTCGCTCAGTTTCCGGATGGTGCCGTCTTGCTTGGCCTGATCGATTGCTTTGTCGAACATGGCTTTCAGCTCAGGATCGCTTTTGCGCAGGCCAACGGAAGAACCGCTGCCCAGAATGCCACCGATGAACTGTGGTCCTGGCATCACGATGTTGTCATTGCCCGGTTTGTCCGTCGTACTTTTCAGGTAAGGTGCGGAAGCGATGACCAGATCCACACGGCCTGCTTTCAGATCCAGATCGTGTTCCTGAGTGGTTTTATATTCGCGCACTTTCATCACGCCTTTCATGTATTTATCCAAAAAGGCGCTGGCGATAGAGGCGGACTGCACGCCGATGGTTTTGCCTTCCAGCAGCGGTTTCAGCTTCTCAACTTCTGCCAGAGCTTTCGCTTCATCGGCGGGTTCAATAGAGAAACGCACGCCCGCGTCTGGGAAATCTTTGGCGAGTGAGCTGGATTTCAGCACGGCGAAAGTCTGTCCTGCCTGCGTGTACGGCTGGCTGAAATCGATCACTTCACGGCGTTTTGCCGTGGCGGACATACCCGCGATGATCGCGTCATATTTACCCGCGTTCAGCGCAGGAATCGCGCTGGCGAAGGGCTGAACCATGATCTCGCATTTCACCTGCATGTTGTTACACAGCACTTTGTACAGTTCGATCTCCATACCATCCAGCGTACCGTCTGGTTTGGTGAAGTTATACGGGTGGTAAGCGCCTTCGGTCGCGATGCGGACGGTCGTCCATTTTTTCTCTTCCGCTGAGGCGGTGAATGAAGCGGCCAATGTTCCTGCCATACACAGTGAACAGGCGAGCAGTGTGAGTTTCGATTTGATCATTGGTGTTCTCCCGGCGTTTTATATCGTTATATTTTGTTTATTTCCCACCACGGTAACGATAGTGGCGGGTTTGTGTTTACCAACTGGCAATAAATTGCCGGAAGCGAGCCGATTGGCTGGCAGTGAAAACGTGCTCCGGCGTTCCCTGTTCTTCAATTTCCCCCTGATGGAGGAAGACGATGCGGTTAGAGACTTCGCGGGCAAAATCCATTTCGTGAGTCACGACCAGCATGGTCATCCCTTCGTCCGCCAGCGTGCGCATGACGCGCAGCACTTCGCCGACCAGCTCTGGGTCAAGTGCGGAGGTCGGCTCATCAAACAGCATCACTTTGGGTTCCATCGCGAGCGCACGGGCAATTGCGGCGCGCTGCTGCTGTCCACCGGACAAATGCGCAGGATAATAGTGACGCTTATCCGCCAGGCCGACTTTCTCTAGCAGCTGCTCGGCGTGCTCCACGCACTCCGCCTGTGGGCGTTTTAAGACGTGCACGGGCGCTTCGATGATGTTTTCCAGCACGGTCTTGTGTGACCAGAGGTTAAAATTCTGGAACACCATGCCCAACTGGGTACGAATTCTGTCGATCTGCTTGAGGTTCGACGGGCGGTTCTGGCCTTTGCGGTTCGGCTTCATTTCAATCGCTTCTCCGCCGACGATAATCTCGCCCTGATCGGGAAGCTCAAGCAAGTTGCTACAGCGCAGCAGCGTCGATTTGCCTGAACCGGACGATCCCAGAATTGAGATGACTTCTCCCTGATTGGCTTCAATCGAAATCCCTTTCAGGACGTCCAGAGAGCCAAAGCTTTTATGAATGTTGCGCAGGCTAATGGCGGGTGTCGTCATTGCAGATCTCCCAATTTCTTAATTTTTTTCGCTGCCGGTTGCGCACCCGGCGCACGGAGATGAGGGGTAAGCCTAAATTCTGTCCACATCAGTAAACGTGTCAGAATCAGGTTAATAAACAGATAAATAGCACCAGCGACCAGAAACACTTCGAGCGCCCGGTAGGTTTCCGCGATGAGACGTGCAGCAATTCCGGTGATTTCCATCAGCGTGATGATGGAAGCCAGCGAGGTCGATTTGACCATCGAAATCAGCTCGTTGCCGTAAGCAGGGAGCGCCTGACGAATGGCCAGCGGAAAAACGATACGCTTGAAAATCATGAACGACGGCATGCCGCAGGCGCGCGCCGATTCGATCTGACCAACCGGAACGGACTGCAATCCACCACGGATAATTTCACTGGCATAGGCACCGGTACACAGGCTGAGCGACAGCAGGGCACACCAGTGCGGTTCTCGCAGGAATGGCCAAAGCATACTTTCCCGAACCCAGGTGAATTGTCCCAGCCCGTAGTAAATCAGGAACAGCTGAACCAGTAGCGGCGTACCGCGGAAAAACAGTACGTAGGTCCGGGCAATGGAGCGCAGTACGGCAAAGGATGACAGCTGCATCAACGCCAAACCCAGCGCCAGGAAGAAGCCCAGAAAGACCGAACTGACCGCCAGCTGCAGGGTTAACGGGATACCGGGAATAATCTCCAGAAACGTTTCGTACAGAAAAGGAAAATCCATCAGCGTTTCACACCCCGGGAATAATGAGACTCAGCACGGCGCATAATCCAGCCGGAACAGATTGAGATAGCCAGATACAGCAGCGCGGCCGCCATGAAGAAATCAAACGGTTTGCCGGTAGAGCCCGCGCCAGTTTGCGCCTGCGTCAATAGTTCAGCGACGCCGGTAACGGAAACCAGCGCAGAGGTTTTCAGCACCAGCTGCCACACGTTGCCGAGTGGGGGGATCGCGTGGCGCAGCAGGAGCGGTATGATGATGCGGCGCAGGCGCAGTAACGTTGGCATACCGCAGGCTTTGGCGGCCTCAATTTCCCCTTTGGACACGGCGTAGAAGGCACCGCGGTAGACTTCCGTCTGCTGCGCACCGGAGGAAATACCGACGGCGATTACCCCGGCGAGGAAGCCGGGAAAGCCAAAGAACTCATTGCTGCCAAATAGTTTGGCGAGCAGGGTTAACGCGGAGCTGCCGCCGAAATACAGCAGGTAGATGATGAGTAGATCGGGGACGCCACGGATAAGCGTCGTGTAGCCATCGGCCAGATAGCGCACGGGGCGATTGCCGCAAATTTTGGACCAGGCACCGATCGTGCCGATCACCGCCCCCAGCAGAAAGCCGCCGATCGCCAGCGCGAGCGTCATTCCTGCCCCGATGAGTAATAATTTCCCCCAGCCATGTTCACCAAAACTGATGAGGTGCCAGAAAGTAACGTCTTCCACAAGTGACTCCAAACTGCTTGCTTATTGTTCTGCTGAGCAGAACTGTTTTTGTGATGAGAGGACTACATACTCCGTTCAGGAACGAGAGTAGAAATACGTAATGACGCGATGTATCACCTTTCGATATGTATTCGTTCGATGAGGCACTAATTTCGATAAACCACGATGGCTTGACGATGAAATCGGTTCGATAGGAACGATTCAGAGGTCGTGCCGCGAATCTATTAGAAAGCTAAGCAATAGTCGGGCCACGTTTTACGTAAACGATTATTGATTATTTATTCATATAGTCTGCTTATTAATGGGTTTTGTTTTAGTCAAAATAAGGCAGATGTGGCCTGCGGTAAAGCATTAAAGTGACATTTTGTAAGGGAGTATGTTCAAAATAGTGCATTGTTATGCTATTTGACGGGGCGTTGCATTATGATGGTGCATAACCGCTATCCGGTAGAGCGGATAGCGGGTGAGTAGGGTAGTAAGGAGAGGATTATGCTGTCTGGTCAGAGAACCAGCTTAATTTTTCCCGCAGCCCGACAACGTTGCCGATGATGATCAAACTCGGGCTGCTGGCTTGTTGTGCTAATTCGCGCAGTTGGGAGAGCTGTCCAGTCAGAACGCGCTGTTTGGTTGAGGTGCCGTTTTCGATAATCGCGACAGGCACGGTTTCCGGTAACCGCTGTTCGATGAGCTTACTTTGAATGTGCTCAGCCTGCTGAAGCCCCATGTAAAACACCAGCGTTTGTTTTTCCGCTGCGAGGCTGGACCAGTCCAGATCGGTGTCGTGCTTGACGTGTCCGGTGATCAGCCTGACGCCCTGCGAGTGATCGCGATGGGTGAGCGGGATACCGCTGTAGGCTGAACAGCCCGACGCGGCCGTAATTCCAGGGACGACGGAGAACGGTACGCCGGCCTGTTGCAGGTGCTCCAGCTCTTCGGCTCCACGGCCGAAGATAAAGGGATCACCGCCTTTCAGCCTGACGACCCGATGCCCCGCTCGTGCCTTTTCTTCCAGCAGTTGATTGATTTGATCCTGCGGCACGCTGTGATAGCCAGACGCTTTACCGACGAAAATTCGCTCGGCGTCTCGGCGTGACAGGTTGAGGATCTCTTTCGATACCAGTCGATCGTAAACGACAATATCAGCCTGCTGGAGATGCTGAAGGCCTTTCAACGTCAGTAATCCCGCATCGCCCGGCCCTGCGCCGACCAGCGTGACTTCACCTCGGTCATCGAGCGGCGCGGAGAAAAGCAGCTCCGTCAGTTGTTGAACGCTCTGGCTATTGTCATTTGCCAGCGCCTGCGCCAGCCGATCGTGTACGAAGAGCTTTTCCCAGAAGCGACGGCGCGCGCTCATATTGCGGAACCGGCTTTTGACCCGACTGCGCAATTCACCTGCGTAGGTCGCCAGCTTACCGAGATTTTGCGGCAGAATACTTTCCAGCTTTTCCCGCAGTAGTCGAGCCAATACCGGAGCAGCGCCGCCAGAAGACACCGCGACCATCAGCGGTGAACGGTCGATGATCGACGGCATAATGAAGCTGGCGCGTTCTGGTGAATCCACCACATTACAGAAAATCCGGCGCTCGCTGGCGCTGGCATAGACATGGTTATTGACGTCCTGATCGTCGGTAGCGGCAATCACCAGCCACACCGCGTCCAGTAACGTGGGATCGAAGGTGCCGTGTACCAGCGTTAATTGAGCATCCTGCTCCCACGCCCGAAATTGATCGTTAAAATCGAGCGCATTGACGGTAATCACTGCGCCAGCATCCAGCAATAGCCGGGCTTTACGCTCGGCTATTTCACCCCCTCCCACCAATAGACAAGGTTTATCGTGCAACTGACAGAATATTGGCAGGTAATCCATGTAACGCCTCTTGAAAGCTCAGGTTATTAGGGTAATGGTTGGCTATTATCAACCGCGATGTCACGGTCTGCGATGGATATTTGCACATTACCGTTTGTTACCTGAGTATCATAAGCTGCAACAGAATAGGCTCCATCCTCCAGACAGAAGCCATCATAAAGGCGGAAATGCTGTTTTTTCAATGGGCTTGCGACCCAAAGATCGTCCTGATGTTCTCCCACTATCCCGCGACTTAATACGCTCGCCTGCGCGAACGGATCGATATTACTGATGGCGTAAACCTGCTCATCGTTACGTGGGCGGAACACGGCAATCTGTTTCTGCTCGACGAGTGCGCAAACGCCAGTGCCGGGCAGGATGTCGTCTAACTTACATACGGTCGTCCACTGGCTCATGCGTTTTCCTCCGCTAGTTCAATCTGTTTCACCGGAATACGCTCGGCAGGGCGCGCCGGACGGTGTTGTTGACGTTCACTCACCATTTGCACGTTCGGGTCACGTACCGGGCTGTTAATGAAGTGGGCAAAGCGTTTCTGTGCTTCTGGATCTTCCAGCGTCGCCTGCCATTCGCAGACGTAGCCTTCTCGCAGCCGTGCGATATCCGCTTCAAGCTGATCGTTAATGCCCAGTTTGTCTTTCACAATCACATTACGCAGATAGTCGATGCCGCCTTCGAGATTATCCAGCCAGACGGACGTACGTTGGAGCTTATCGGCCGTGCGAATGTAGAACATCATGAAGCGGTCCAGATAGCGGACTACCGTTTCGCGGTCTAAGTCGGCTGCCAGCAGGTCGGCGTGGCGCGGCTTCATCCCGCCATTGCCGCATACATAGAGGTTCCAGCCTTTTTCGGTGGCGATAATCCCCACGTCTTTACCCTGTGCTTCTGCACATTCCCGCGTACAGCCGGAGACGCCAAATTTCATTTTGTGCGGCGTACGGATGCCTTTGTAGCGGTTTTCCAGCTCGACGCCAAAGCCCACGCTGTCGCCGACGCCAAAGCGGCACCAGGTGCTGCCGACGCAGGTTTTTGCCATACGTAATGCCTTGGCGTAAGCGTGGCCGGTTTCAAACCCGGCTTCGATGAGCTGAGCCCACACGTCAGGCAGGTCGTCTTTCTGTACGCCGAATAGCGCCATGCGCTGAGAGCCGGTCATTTTGGTGTACAGGTTGTATTGCTTCGCGATGCGACCGATGGCGATCAGGCCATCCGGCGTGATTTCCCCGCCTGCGGAGCGTGGGATCACGGAGTAGGTGCCGTCTTTCTGAATGTTGCCGAGGAAGTTGTCGTTAGAATCCTGCAACGGCGTGTGCTGCGGTTTGAGCACGTACTCGTTCCAACAGGAAGCCAGCAGGGACGCGACGGTCGGTTTACAGACCTCACAGCCGTAGCCTGAACCGTGTTTCTCCAGCAGTTGATCGAACGTTTTGATTTTTTCGATTTGGATCAGGTGGTACAGCTCCTGACGCGAATAGGCGAAGTGTTCACACAGGTGATTATTGACTTCGATCCCCTGTTTGCTGAGTTCAGCGTTCAACACCTGCGTAAGCAGCGGAATACAGCCGCCGCAGCCCGTACCGGCTTTGGTGGTTTCCTTAAGCGCCGCGACGGTATGACAGCCGCCGTTAATCGCTTTGATGATATCGCCTTTGGACACGTCGAAGCAGGAGCAGATTTGCGCACTTTCTGGCAGAGCATCGACACCCAGCGTCGGTTTGGCACTGCCAGCGGACGCAGGAAGAATCAGCGCTTCAGGAGAATCCGGCAGCGGGATTTTGTTCAGCATGAATTGCAGCAGGTTGCCGTAATCCCGCGTGTCGCCGACCAGCACAGCACCAAGCAGCGTTTTATTGTCGGCGCTGACGATCAGTCGTTTGTAGGTTTCTTTATTTTCATCCAGCCACATGTAGCTGCGAGAGCCCGGCGTGTGGCCGTGTGCATCACCAATCCCGCCGACATCGACGCCCATCAGCTTGAGCTTGGCGCTCATGTCGGCACCCTGGAATCGGTTTTCGTGCCCTAACAGATGATCGACGGCAACCTGCGCCATTTTGTAGCCAGGTGCGACCAGACCAAATGGCCGACCATGCCAGGCGGCACATTCGCCGATAGCGTAGACGTCCGGGTCGGAGGTTTGGCACCAGTCGTTAATCGCGATACCGCCGCGTGGGCCGATTTCCAGCGCACACTGACGCGCCAGTTTGTCCTGTGCGCGGATACCGGTTGAGAACACGATGAAGTCGACTTCCAGCGTGCTGCCGTCGGCAAAGACCATCGTTTTGCGGTTTTCCAGACCGGAATGCTGAATGGCCTGCGTATTCTTGCTGGTGTGTACACGCACACCCATGTTTTCAATCTTGCGTTGCAGCAGGGCGCCGCCCTGTGCATCCAGCTGTTCGGCCATGAGCACCGGGGCAAACTCAATGACGTGCGTTTCCACGCCAAGGTGTTTCAGCGCGCCAGCCGCTTCCAGACCCAATAGACCCCCGCCGATCACCGCGCCGCGTTTGCTACGGCGTGCACAGTTTTCGATGGCGTTCAGATCTTCAATGGTGCGGTAGACGAAACAGTCTTGCCCGTTTGATCCTTTGATTGACGGGATCCACGGATAAGAGCCGGTGGCCATGATGAGCTTGTCGTAATACACGGTACGGCCGGAATTGGAGTGGATGGCTTTTTCACTGCGGTTGATGGTGATGGCGCGTTCACCGAGCAGGACTTTAACGCCATTTTTTTCGTAGTAGCCTTCGCGTACTAAAGAGAGCTCTTCTACCGTGTGGTGCGCGAAGTAAGAAGAGAGGTGGACACGATCGTAGGCGACGCGGGGTTCTTCACAAAAAACGGTAATCTCGTAGGTGGACGTTGGGGCCTTATCCAGCAACTCTTCGATAAAACGGTGGCCAACCATCCCGTTACCGATAACAGCGAGTCTGACTTTGTTCATTTTTGCCTCAAAATTGCTTCTTCTGAGGTTACCTTATCGCTCCACACTGGACGCTTATTGATGTACATCAAATTGTCTTTTATATACTACTTTATAGGTATCTTGATGATTTTACTTATTTTTTCTTAAGTCTTGGTTTTTGCTGGAGTTTTAGTGGCGGTCAAAAATGAGATCTATAGCACGCTTTTGGTCAGAAGCCGACTGGTTAGCGGGCAATCCGCTATCAGAGTAATCGTCCCCTTCGTCAATCATTCACGTTCCTGATCGCTTAGAAATAAAACTAAGGGATTATCCATTTGTTTAATAAGGATATGAAATTTTCTGGTGATAATGCTCACAAGGTTGTGTGCAATTGCACAATTATCGGTGACATAATTTCATCATATGGAAGAAATTGCCTAATGACTAACGGCGTCGCAACCTTAATAATTGAAAATAAAACAGCATTTTTTTTTAATTAGCACGCTATTTCTTTTCTGTGACATTGATCGACTTATAAGGTCGTACCAGAAAAATAGCGGTGTTTTTTAGCGACAAGGCCAACACAGTCAGTGGAGTTATTCTTTAATTATTTATACGGCTTACATTCGTCAATCTTGTACATGAGTTGTGTTAAACATCAAGGCAGGTAACAACGTGAAAATAGAATCAATTGATGTCACCGTCTTCACTTATCCCACACGCCGGGTTTCCGACAGTGCGGGTCATTCACACCCGGGACCTGAAAATCAGGCCAAGATGGCGCTGTTAACCATCACGGCAGATGACGGCCAGAAAGGCTACGCTTTCGCGCCGCCGGAAGTGATTCGTCCTCATATCGTTAATGCTTTCTTCCGCAAAGTGTTGATTGGGCAAAACCCGTTCGACCGTGAGCGCCTGTGGCAGGATCTGGTGCACTGGCAGCGCGGTAGCGCCAACCAACTGACCGACCGCGCGCTGTCGATTGTGGAATCCGCACTGTGGGATCTGCAAGGTCGCGTGCTCAATATGCCAGTGCATAAGCTGCTCGGCGGCTATCGTGAGAAAGTCCCTGCTTACGGCAGCACCATGTGTGGTGACGAGCTGGAAGGCGGCTTGTCTACGCCAGAGGAATACGGCCAGTTTGCAGAAAAGCTGGTGCAGCGCGGCTATAAAGCCATCAAGTTGCATACCTGGATGCCACCGGTGTCATTCGCGCCTAGCCCGAAGATTGACGTACAAGCCTGTGCGGCAGTACGTGAAGCGGTCGGCCCGGATATCTGCCTGATGCTGGATGGTTACCACTGGTACAGCCGCAGCGATGCACTGTACATCGGCCGTGAACTGCAAAAGCTCGATTTCACCTGGTTTGAAGAGCCGATGGAAGAACAGAGCATGGCGTCTTACAGCTGGCTGACTAAGAGTCTGGATATCGATGTTATCGGGCCAGAAAGTCTGTCAGGCAAATACTTCAGTCGTGCTGACTGGGTTAAAGAAGGTGCATGCGACATTCTACGCGCAGGCGTGCAAGGCGTGGGCGGTCTCTGGCCGTGTATGAAAGTCGCGAGCCTGGCGGAATCCTTCGGTATGGACTGTGAAGTTCACGGTAACGGCGCGCCAAACCTCAACGTCGTGGGTGCGATCAAAAACTGCCGCTGGTATGAGCGCGGGCTGCTGCATCCTTTCCTCGATTACGATGAACCTGCTGCGTATCTGAATTCGATTGTCGATCCAATGGACAACGAGGGCTTTGTGCATCTGCCGCAACGTCCAGGGCTGGGAGAAGATATTAATTTTGACTGGATTGAGGAGCATACCCTAAGTAAAGAATAACGTTTTGTTCTAATCGTTTTTTGTTCGACCTGAAAGATAGCCTTACCTAAAAAATAAAAAGTTGTCGTCTTCCATGCTCCCACACCTTGGAGAATAATGATGAAAGCACGAGCAATACTCCGTACCCTGCTGTTAGGTTCACTCTGCATGGCCGCTACACCGGCCATTCTATCGGCAAAAACCCCTGACGATCAGCTGATCGTGGGGATGAACATGAACAACATGCTCTCACTCGATCCGGCCGCGATGACCGGTAACGAAGTGGTGGGCATTATCGTCAACCTCTATGACTCGCTGGTGGTGCTGGATCCCGCCAACCTGAGTAACATCCAGCCTTCTCTGGCGAAAAGCTGGAGCGTCAGTGATGATGGTAAGGTCATTACCTTCAATCTGGTGGATAACGCCAAATTCCATTCCGGTAACCCCGTAACGGCGCAAGACTTCGCCTGGTCGATGAAGCGTCTGCTTAACCTCAACATGGCACAGGCCACGACGTGGAAATCCTACGGCTTCACCGCGGAAAACGTGGAGAAAATGATCCGTGCCAAAGATGCTCACACCGTTGAAATCGAACTGCCAAAACCGAACGATCCAAAACTGGTGCTCTACTCGCTGGCGACGCTGGGTAGCGGCTCGGTGCTGGATAGCAAAACGGTCATGCAGCATGAGAAAAACGGCGACTGGGGTAACGGCTGGCTGACTACGAACGAAGCCGGTTCCGGCCCGTTCAAGCTGGACGTGTGGCAGGCGAAAGACGTGCTGCGCATCAGCAAAGTTGAGAACAACTGGCAGGGCGATGCGAAAATGCGTCGCGTGATTTTCCGTCACATGACTGAATCACAGGCGCTGCGCCTGATGATTGAAAAAGGCGATATTGACGTGGCCTCTGGCATGTCGGTGCCGGATATCAATGCATTGAAACAAGATAAAGACGTTGTGGTTGATGAGGTGCAAAAAGGCACGCTGTACTACGTTGCCATGAGCCTGAAGAACGAATACTTCGCCAAACCGAAAGTACGTGAAGCGGTTCGTTACCTGATTGATTACGACGGCGTGAATAAGACGGTGATGCCTGGCTATGGTTTCTATCATCAGCGTCCTATCCAGAAAGGAATGGATGCGACGTTGCCGGATCCTGGCTACAAGCTGGACGTGCCACGTGCCAAGGCACTGCTGGCCGAAGCGGGCTACCCGAATGGATTTGAAACCACGCTGCGTGTCTTGTCCGATCAGCCGTTCCTGAATCTGGCGACCTCGGTACAGTCCACGTTGGCACAGGCGGGCATCAAAGCCAAAATCATCTCCGGCACCGGTAATCAGGTTTACGGCGCAATGCGCGATCGTAACTTCGATATGCTGGTTGGCCGCGGCGGTGGCGGCGTCGATCCACATCCTCACTCCAGCCTGCGTTCTGTTGTCTATAACCCAGATAACAGCGACGAAGCCAAACTGACCAACTTCCAGGGCTGGCGCACGTCTTTCTACGATAAGCCTCTGAACGACATGATCGATCAGGCGCTGTTGGAGAAAGACCCTCAGAAACAGAAGCAGATGTATATCAACGTGCAGAATCGCTATGAAGAACTGTTCCCGGCCATCATTCCGGTGTCGCAGATGATCGATTCTGTGGTGTTGCGTAAGGACGTGAAAGGCTATGTGCCGCATCCGTCTTCTACGACGCATCTGCGTGAGGTGTATAAGCAGCGCTAGTGTCCACACGTTAAACCGGATGATTAGCCGATACGTTCCCGGCTAATCATCCCGATCAGATACGTTAAAAAGAGATGACCGCGTGAGTGGTGATTTGCTGTCGCCGCTCACCGGGATATCAGGAGAAAGAACATGGTTTTCTCTGATTGGATCAAGCCGGGTGGAGTACTGCGTCGTTTGGCAAAACGTCTGTTTCAGGTCGTCGTCACGCTGTTCGGATTATTAATCCTGACCTTCGTGATCGGCCGCGTGATGCCAATCGATCCAGTCCTGGCTATTGTCGGACAGGACGCCGACCAAAGTACCTATCAACAGGTTTACCAACAGCTGGGGTTGGATAAGCCGCTGTATGTGCAGTTCTTTATTTACTTCAATTCACTGATGCATGGGGATTTGGGCAATGCCCTCCTGACCGGGCGACCGGTCGTGGATGACATTATCCGCGTTTTCCCTGCCACCATCGAGCTTGCCACCATGGCGATTATCGTCGGTGCCGGTCTGGGCGTGCCATTAGGCGTGCTGGCTGCGGCGCGACGCGGCAAGTGGGCGGATTATGTGGTGCGTTTTATCAGTCTGGCCGGTTATTCCACGCCGATATTCTGGGTCGGGATGATGGGGCTGCTGGTGTTCTACGCCTGGCTGAACTGGGTGGGCGGTGCCGGACGGGTTGATATGGCCTACGACGGTCTGGTGGAGAACCGTACCGGCCTGCTGCTGGTGGATTCGCTACTGGCGGGCGAGTGGGATGTGTTCCGCAGCGCGCTGAACCATCTGGTGTTGCCAGCCACGATTCTCGGTTTCCACTCGCTGGCCTATATCAGCCGTATGACGCGTAGCTTCATGCTGGCGCAGCTTTCGCAGGAATACATCATTACCGCGCGAGTGAAAGGGCTGTCTGAGTTCCGCGTTGTCTGGGCGCACGCGTTTCGCAATATTCTGGTTCAGCTTCTGACGGTGGTGGCGCTGGCGTATGGCTCGCTGCTGGAAGGGGCGGTACTGATCGAAACGGTCTTCTCATGGCCTGGCTTTGGTTCCTATCTGACAGGCAGCCTGCTGCTGGGGGATATGAACGCGGTTATGGGATGTGTGCTGCTAGTCGGGTTGATCTTCGTGACGCTTAACCTGCTGTCGGACATGTTGTATCAAATCTTTGATCCGAGGACGAACGCATGAATATTTCCTCTGAGCCGCCAGTCAGCCGTGAATCGGTAATGCGGACACCGCCGGAAAAACGTGTGAGCCGCCTGCGGCTACGCGGTGCGCGAATCGGCGGGTTTCTCTTGACGATGATGCGCAATCCGCTGACCGCGATTGGTTCTGCGATTGTGCTGATGTTGATTCTGGTCGCTATTTTCGCTCCGTGGATCGCCACGCACGATCCGCTGGTACAGGATTTGGCTAACGCGCTACAGGCCCCGAGTGCGGCGCATTACTTTGGCACCGATGAGTTTGGGCGCGATGTGTTTAGTCGTCTGGTCTATGGTTCACGCATCACGCTGTATATCGTTGCGCTGGTGTCGGTAACCGTGGGGCCTATCGGGCTGGCGCTGGGCGTGGTGGCAGGGTATTACGGCGGGATCGTCGATACCATCCTGATGCGTATTACCGATATCTTCATTTCGTTCCCTAGTCTGGTGTTGGCGCTGGCGTTCGTTGCGGCGCTTGGTCCAGGACTGGAGCATGTGGTGATCGCGATTACGCTGACGGCCTGGCCGCCGATTGCCCGTCTGGCAAGGGCGGAGACGCTGTCGCTGCGTCACGCGGACTTTGTGTCTGCTGTGAAGCTGCAAGGCGCATCCTCTATCCGCATCCTGCTGCACCACATTGTGCCGCTGTGTCTGCCGTCGGTGATTATTCGTATCACCATGAATATGGCGGGCATTATTCTGACCGCGGCGGGTCTGGGCTTTCTGGGATTGGGGGCACAGCCGCCCGATCCTGAATGGGGCGCGATGATCTCTGCGGGTCGTCGTTACATGATGGAGTGCTGGTGGTTAGTAACTATTCCGGGGCTGGCGATTTTGATTAACAGCCTGGCGTTCAACTTCCTTGGAGACGGCCTACGTGACATCCTCGATCCCAGAACTGAATAAGTCTTCTCAACGTGCGCCGGGAAGCTCGCCCCTGATGGAAGTGGAAAATCTGCGGGTAAGCTTCGTGAACCGTGGTGCCGTGACGGATGCCGTGCGCGGCGTCTCCTTCACGCTGGGCTGTGAAAAGCTGGCTATTGTCGGCGAATCTGGCTCCGGTAAATCGACGGTCGGTCGTGCGCTGCTGCAACTGCATCCGCACAGTGCGCGGATTACGGCAGACAAACTGCGCTTCGGCGATACCGACCTGCTGAAAGCGGATGAGGCGCGGATGCGTCAGATTCGCGGCAAGCGTATCTCCATGATTATGCAGGACCCTAAATATTCGCTGAACCCAGTGGTGTGCGTTGGAGATCAGATTGCCGAGGCGTATCTGGCACACCATAAAGTGTCGCACCGCGAGGCGAAGGCAAAGGTCATGGCGATGCTGGATGTGGTACGTATTCGCCAGCCAGAGCGCGTCTACAATCTGTACCCTCATGAAATCTCGGGCGGGCAGGGGCAGCGCATCATGATTGCGATGATGCTGATTACCGAACCTGAAATCGTGATTGCCGATGAACCGACCTCCGCACTGGATGTGTCCGTGCGTTTGCAGGTGCTGGCAATGCTGGACGATCTGGTCAGCGAGCGCGGTCTGGGGCTGATTTTCATCAGTCACGATATCAATCTGGTACGTAGCTTCTGCGATCGGGTGCTGGTGATGTATGCCGGACGCGTCGTGGAGTCCATTGCTGCCGCCGATCTGGACAACGCGCAGCATCCTTATACGCGTGGGTTGCTGAATTCGCTGCCGGATATCGACCATCGACGCCCGCGTTTGCCGGTGATGAATCGCGATCCAGCCTGGATTAACGGATAAAGGGGATAATCATGGCAACTGAAGCAATGAGTCAGCGCAAGCCGATGATCGAAGTGAGTAACCTGAATCTCTCTTTTGGGCAGGGCAGCACGGCGAATCAGGTGTTGTACGATGTGAACCTTACCGTCAACGATGGCGATATCTTTGGTCTGGTAGGGGAATCGGGTTCCGGTAAAACCACGGTGCTGAAGTGTCTGGCCGGGCTTTTTAATCATTGGGAAGGCACGCTGCATATTGACGGGAAGAAACTGGCGCACCGAATTGATCAGGCGCGCTGTCGCCGGGTGCAGATGGTGTTTCAGGATCCGTACGGATCGCTGCATCCCCGTCATACCGTAGAGTCGATTCTGGAAGAGCCGCTGTCGATCCACCGCTTTGACGATCGTGATGATCGTATCGATACCTTGCTGGAGAAAGTGGGGCTGGGAACACATTTCCGTCGCCGCTATCCGCACCAGCTTTCGGGTGGACAGCGTCAGCGTGTGGCGATTGCCCGAGCGCTGATTCTGGAACCGAGAGTGCTGCTGTTGGATGAGCCGACGTCGGCGCTGGATGTGTCGGTACAGGCGGAAATTCTCAACCTGCTGACGGAGTTGCAGCAGCAGGAAAAGCTGACCTACCTGATGGTGACGCATGACTTGGGCGTGATTTCCCACCTGTGCCATAAAGTGGCGGTGATGCAATACGGGAAGATACTGGAAACGTTGGAAACCGACGACCTGACCAGCGATGTACCGAAGGACGCGTATACCTCTATGCTGGTGGACGCTAGCCGTCAGTACAGCCGCGATCTGGCGGTGCGTTCGGAGCGTATGGGCTAGGTACGTATGGACAGGCGCGCTGCGCGATAATCATCATCAATGAGGGCCGAGCAATCGGCCCTTTTTTTATCTTACGTACAGGTTTTCGTTCATAGTTGGTTACGAACAGACTTTTATACGTAAAAAAAGGTAAATGGGTAGCGTTGAAGGGTGTGGATACTTACAATCATTACGCTTTCTGTAGTCGGCTTCTTCAAAAAGGAATTCTCATGTTCAAACGTACTCTGGTTGCTGCGGCAGCCCTTATTTCACTGACGGCATTTTCTCCCGCCTTTGCGGCTTCCGACACCACCACACGTGTGCTGTTGACGACGTCCGCGGGCAATATCGAACTGTCTTTAGATAATCAAAAGGCACCGGTTTCGGTAAAAAATTTCGTCGAGTACGTTAACAACGGTTTTTATAACGGGACGACGTTTCACCGTGTGATCCCTGGCTTTATGGTGCAGGGCGGCGGTTTTTCTGGCGAAATGAGCCAAAAAGCGACGAACGCGCCGATCAAGAATGAAGCCGATAACGGTTTACGTAACCAGCGCGGCACGATCGCGATGGCACGCACGTCTGATAAAGACAGTGCAACCAGCCAGTTCTTTATCAACGTCGCGGACAATGCGTTTCTCGATCACGGCCAGCGTGATTTTGGCTACGCCGTGTTCGGTAAAGTCGTGAAGGGCATGGACGTCGTGGATAAGATCTCTCAGGTGCCAACGAAAAACGTCGGGCCTTATCAGAACGTACCGACTACGCCAGTGGTGATTCAGTCTGCGAAAGTGCTGCCCTGATTGGCAAGATAGATAAGCAAAGAACCGAGAATACGCAAAAGGCCACTAATGTGGCCTTTTCGCGTTTTTGACAAAGCTAGCGGAGCGGTAGTAATGGATAGATCGTAAAGACGCTGTAAATACTTCCCTGTACGCTCGGCTTGCGCCATCCATGGCGCAAACGCTTTACTCTTCTATTCCATTACCACCGTTTTACTGCGTAGATAGACGTTATTAACGTCTCGACTACCGCATTATTCCAGCGCTTTAGCCATCTGCTGTAGCCACGCGTCCACGCCGGTGCTCGGCACGTTCAACTGACGGTAGGTCGCTGTGGCAACAGGATAGCCGCCGACGTCTTCCTGACTATTCACGAAGCCACCTTTCCGCTGTTTGAAATTCTCCACGATACGTTTATCAACAGCATCACGATCTTTAGGACGTGCGCCTGCGCTTTGCAGTACCTGATTGGTGACGGCGCTGGCCGGTGATGCCGTTAAGCCCGCAGGCCAAATAGGGGAGACTTTGAGTAAATTAATCCCGCTGCCTGACGTTTGCGGTGCAGCTTTGCCCTTAGCATCGTACGCGAGGTTATCTGACATCCAGACATCGCCGGAGCTGTTGCTTCCTACGAGCCCTAAACCTGCTTTGGTATTCGCGCCGTAGTGCATCACGTTACCCGCCACGGAGACGCGTGGGCTGGCAGGCATGGTTTTCCCTTCCCACTCGCCTTTGACTCCACCGACGCGAACGCCCCAAATGCCGGGGTTGTAGATCAGGTTATTGACCATGACGCCCGTAGAGCCAGCCTTGAACCAGGCATTGCGCTCGTTATTGTGTGCATAGAGGCTGCCCACAATCGATACGTCAGTCACGTTATCGTGAACCAGCGTACCCATCGAGTGAATACCTTTGGTGTGAGCCGAATCGTATAGGCCTTCAGCAACGATATTATTCGAGAGTGTGATGCGGTGCGCCGTGCCCTGCGGTCCGTCATAGCGTGGGCCGGAAATAGACAGGTTTTCGTCCGTGCCCCAGGCGAAACTAGAATGATCGATCACGACGTTGTAGGCATCTTTGCCGTTGATGGAAACATCGCGTTCAAAACCACTTTTTTTACCCGTACCGGCATCGCCGATGCGAAAACGAATATGCTGCATGAGCACATCATGGGTGCTGATCCCCATTCCACCGCGAATGATGGTGATACCGGGAGAGGGAGCGGTCTGGCCGGCGATGGTGACAAACGGCTCCGTTAAACGGAGGTCACTTTTATTCAGGTCGATAATGCCGCCAACCTCAAAAACGATAATGCGTGGCCCTTTGGCGGCCAGCGCTTCCCTGAGAGAACCTGCCCCGGAAGAGGCCAGCGTTGTGACGCGAATAATGCGTCCACCGCTGCCTGCAACCGTATCCGTTCCGAATCCTTTCAACTCTGGTGCTGCCGGAGTGGCGGCGCTAGCCATCGGTACGCCAATACTGAATACTAATCCAGTGCTGAACAGTGCGGCGAACAGAAGAGAACGTTTCATTTCATTTCCTTGAATATTAACGATAAAAATGAGCGAGCCCTTAGGACTCGCTCAAGTGCGGCCCGAACGATAAACCGACGGGCGTTAAGCGCGCTTGCAGGCTCCGGTTAGCACAGGACAATGAGGGGCAGAGCCTGCAGTTTGCTTACCCTTCACGCGTTACACATCGCAATTAGTTGCAATTTGCTGCTGTCAGCACGGCAAGGTTTTTGTTCACGCCAGCATAGTTCGCCAGTTTGTCCTTCACGCACTGTGCCGAAACCGGAGAGTAGCTGTAAGGAACAGAAGCGAATGTGCCAGTGCTTTTCCAGTCTTCCGCATTCACGTAGGGCTTGGAATCTTTATCCCAGGTGATGTTGTATTTCGCGAAGTCGGCTGGGCTCATGACGTTGTTATTACGCAGCTCCCAGGTACCGAAGTTGGAACCGTCGTAACGTGAGGTCACTGGGTTTTTCGCATTCTCGAACCAGTTACGTTCGATCAGCGCAATCCCTTTCTGACGCACGTTCAGGCCAGAACTGGTGATGCCGGTATACAGGTTGTTATACGCGTGAACCTGACCGCCACGTTGCAGCGGGAGGCGAGCGTTAACGTCGTCGTAAATATTGTGATGGTAAGTCAGGTCACGGCCCGTATCGCTGCTGCTGAAGCCGCTCAGCCCCACTTTTTTGATGCCGTGAATGTAGTTGTACGAAATGGTCACGTTGGTTGAGGCTTTCTTGATATCAATCGCGGATTCGAATGTGGTGTCACCGTCTTTTGTGCCTGCGCATTCAAAGTTTTTCGCGAAGATCTCGTTGTGGTCAATCCAGACGTTCGGCGTGTTATCGATACGAATGGCATCACCATCCTGCGCGCCGCCCGGCATGTAACCAAAACGCATGTTACGGATGACGACATCGGATGATTTTGTCAGCCAGATCCCGAAGTTGGCGGACGAGCCATTGGTTCCGATGATGGTAATGCCTTTGGTGAACTCTTTGATTTCTACACCGCGGGCGTCTTTCTTCCACTGACCGCAGATATCGTTCTCTGCGGCTTTGATCAGCGCGTCTTCATTACCGTTATAGGTGATGACGAGCGGGTAAGCGCCACCTTTGACTTTCTTACCTTTGGAATCCAGCTTTGCGGCTTCGATGATATCAATGATGTCTTGCATGGAGCGCGCCGTTTTTTTCACGGCACCGGCAACGTCACCACCGTCAGTGGTAGCATAACCCCCCGTATTTGCCGCCATCGTTGGTTGGGCCGCAAGCAATAACAGCCCAGCGGCTGCAGAAGGCAGTAGGTATTTCATTAAGGTACTCTCCTTGGAATTGAATTTTTGTTTGGGCATTTATGATCCACATAGCCCAGATTATATTATTTTGGTGTTTCAATAAAAATGAAATCAAGGTTTATTGAAATCCCAATTAAGTCTTACCATAAAAGTAAAAGAATTCAATATTTCAATATTAAATATATAGGGTGAATAACGATGTAAATACGCACGGATAATAAGTGACTATTTTAAAAGGTAATATTTTTTTCATTTTTTCTAAAATCAATCCGCTTTGAATTTTTATGAAAAATAAAATTATATTTCGTTTTATTACTCGCTGCTGGATGCGATTTGATAGAGGTGATAAATGTGAGCGACATCAATAAATAAGTAAAATTTCCTTATTGAGATGATGACGTAAGAAATATTTGATGCCGATCAAGTTATTAATTAATCACGTGTTGACTGAATGCTGTTATTTTTATCGATTAATCCTTAATTAAAGAATGGTTTCTTCATTAATAAATTAAGCTATTAATTTAATATCTAAATAATTAGCATGATATTTAATTTGTGCATACTTTTTAGGAATGCCTATCCAGTCTCATGCGTAGGTTCCATAAAAAACGAGCGAGCTCTTAGAGCTCGCTCGGATAGAACCATGTCTCAGCGTGAAGAGTCATGGCGCGGAACATTCAGGCTTATTGCTTCCTGTCTTGATTCGACAGAGAAAGCCTGACCGCGTTTATTTGCAGTTAGCTGCTGTCAGCACTGCCAGGTTTTTACCTACGCCAGCATAGTTTGCCAGTTTATCCTTCACACACTGCGCAGAAACTGGAGTGTACTTATAGGAGACGGTAGGGAATTTTCCTGTGGTCTTCCAGTCATCCGCATTGATGTGAGGGGAGGATGGTTTGCCCCAGGTAATTTTGTATTTCGCGAAGTCGGCTGGGCTCATGACGTTGTTATTACGCAGCTCCCAGGTACCGAAGTTGGAGCTGTCGTTACGTGCCGTCACTGGGTTCAGCGCATTTTCGAACCAGTTGCTTTCGATGAGGGCTTTCCCTTTCTGACGGACGTTAAAGCCTGAACCAGTGATGCCGTCATACAGGTTGTTGTACGCGTGAACCAGACCACCGCGTTGCAGCGGCAGGCGTGAGTTAACATCGCGGTAGATATTGTGATGGTAAGTCAGGTTACGAGCCGTCGTATCCGAACTACTTGAACCGCTCAGGCCGACTTTCTTGATGCCGTGGATGTAGTTGTAGGACACCGTGACGTTCGTTGACCCTTTCTTGATATCAACCGCTGATTCAAAGGTGGTGTCATTGTCTGGCGTACCAGCGCATTCGAAGTTCTTGGCGAAGATCTCGTTGTGGTCGATCCAGACGTTCGGTGAGTTATCGATACGAATGGCATCGCCGTCTTGCGCGCCGCCCGGCATATAGCCAAAGCGCATGTTACGTACCACGACGTTAGAAGAATTCACGATCCAAACACCGAAGTTGGCAGATGAGCCATTGGTGCCCTGGATAGTAATGCCTTTGGTGAACTCTTTGATTTGTACGCCGCGGGCGTCCTTACTCCACTGGCCGCAGATATTCTTTTCAGCCGCTTTGATTAATGAATCTTCATTGCCGTTATAGGTGATGAAGAGCGGGTAAGCACCGCCTTTTACTTTCTTGCCTTTTGAATCCACTTGCGCGGCTTCAATAATATCCACAATTTCTTTCATAGAACGTGCCGTTTTTTTCACGGCACCGGATACGTCTCCACCATCCGTAGTGGCATAGCCGCCCGTATTTGCGGCCATCGCGGGTTGAGCTGCGAGTAATAACAATCCCGCGGCTGCCGTAGGCAATAGGTATTTCATTATGATTGTCTCCTTGGAATAGAATTTTCATGGGCATTTATCGATCCCTATGCCCGATGTAACAGGTACAAATTTTTCAACAAAAATGAAACTCAGTTTTGGTGAAAAACCAAGGGGAGTGTGGTCAAAAAATAAGATCAGTTCAAGGGTGAAATGTTAAATGTATTACGGTTGAAACATTTTGTAATACTGATGATTGGATAATTTGGAGTTTATAAGAAACTATTTTCTTTTAAAGTGGCAGGGAATCATAAGGTTACTTTTTGTGGCAGAGAATAAATGTACTTGAGTTTCTTTATTGATTGGGTTTCAAATGATTATTTTGGTTGAGGCAATGACTGCCGCTAGCGTAAGGAAATCATCTTAAGTCAAAATATACTATCACAGGCATATTCAATATTGTTTACGTGATGCGTCAATTTTATCGTGAATTTTAGTTTGTTAAAAAATAATTATTATTAGTCGCTATATGGCGTTTCTTTAGGTGATAAGCCAAAAATAGACCTCATTATTCATCGCGGTTTATTGGCTAAATTATCATTGGCATGGCGTCTATTTTCATGAAGGTCACGCTGACAATCTTGCGCAGGTCCCTTAAAAATGAGCGAGGCCGAAGCACTCGCTCAGGAAGAACCCGACGCAGAATGAATGCGTCGGGCTTAACGCGTTTATTTACAGTTAGCTGCTGTCAGGACGGCCTGGTTTTTACCTACGCCAGCATAGTTTGCCAGTTTATCCTTCACGCACTGTGCGGAAACTGGTGAGTAGCTATACGGAACGGCTGGGAATTTACCGGTGCTCTTCCAGTCATCCGCATTGATGTGCGGAGTAGACGGTTTACCCCAGGTGATCTTGTATTTAGCAAAATCAGATGGGCTGGTAATGTTGTTGTTACGGAGTTCCCAGGTACCGAAGTTGGAATCGTCGTTACGTGCAGTCACCGGGTTGAGTGCATTTTCGAACCAGTTACTTTCGATCAGCGCGATCCCTTTCTGACGGACGTTAAAGCCTGAACTTTTGATACCGTCATACAGGTTGTTATAAGCATGCACTTGACCACCACGTTGCAGCGGCAGACGTGAGTTAACATCGCTGTAAATATTGTGATGGTAAGTCAGGTTACGACCGGTATCCGTGTTGCTTGAGCCGCTCAACCCGACCTTTTTCACGCCATGGATATAGTTGTACGACACGGTGACGTTGGTTGAGGCTTTCTTGATATCAACCGCTGATTCAAAGGTGGTGTCGTTGTCTGGCGTACCAGCACATTCGAAGTTCTTGGCGAAGATCTCGTTGTGGTCGATCCAAACGTTCGGCGTGTTATCAATGCGGATAGCATCGCCATCTTTTGCACCGCCCGGCATATAGCCGAAGCGCATGTTACGCACGACAACGTTGGAAGAGTTAACCATCCAGATACCGAAGTTAGCGGAAGATCCGTTGGTACCGAGGATGGTGATCCCTTTGGTGAACTCTTTGATTTCTACACCGCGCGGATCTTTGCTCCATTGGCCGCAGATGTTAGCTTCAGCAGCTTTGATTAGCGCATCTTCATTACCGTTATAGGTAATGACGAGCGGGTAGGCGCCACCTTTGACTGCTTTACCGCTTGAGTCCTTTTTCGCGGCCTCAATGATATCGACGATCTCTTGCAGAGAGCGTGCGGTTTTTTTCACAGCACCGGAAACGTCGCCGCCGTCAGTGGTGGCATAACCTCCCGTATTTGCCGCCATTGTCGGTTGGGCAGCGATCAGCAACAGCCCAGCGGCTGCAGAAGGCAGTAGGTATTTCATTATGTACTCTCCTTGACATAGAATTTTCTTGGGTATTTATCACTACACACCCTGTGTAATAAAAAAGGCTGTTTCAACAAAAATGAAACTAAGGTTTGTCTATAAAGCCGAGCTAAGTGTTAACAGAAAAAATAAACAATACAAGATGGGGCGTTAAATATATTAATTAAATAACAGAGGACAGCTGAGAGGATTTGTGTTTATTACTTTTAAATAGAAACTAATTTCCATTTAAATCATTTGAATTCATTGAGTTATGTTTTTTAATATGTGTTTTTTCAATCTGGATTCTTTATTTTTTATCCATCTAACATGCGTGGTTTATTCGCTTTCTTAGCAATTGTGATCGTCATCAAAAATTAAAAATAAATATCAATGGGAAGGTTTTTTTACCTGACTACCCTCTTCCTTTTTCAAAAAATTAATTAATCCATGGGATTTTGTGGTTATTTTTTTTGTTAAAAATGATTTCAGGGTAATCGTTTACTGTAATGAATCTAATAAATAAGGCCTATTAATAAAGATGATTATTACGGAAATAAATGATTTATGATCTATATAATTATTATCGTGCTAACTTTATGTTCTGACATCGTGTAAACGCATAGCCCCGATTTTCCTCTGTTTGCAGAGACGTTGTGCCGTTGAAGATTGCCGCTCACTGTTGTGGAGCGCTAAAAAAAACTAAAAAGAGGGAAGTTGGCCATGTGTTGCAACCGTTTATCTGCATAAATATTTTCGCCACATATTTTTTGTTGACAAGATTGGTTTTTCTTGACTGTTAAATGTGTGAGGGGTAGCGTGATTGAAATACAGGGAAGCCATTTTCAAACACATCACCAGGATCGTAATATGTTCATTTCAGATAAAAAAATCGCAGCAAGTTTAATTGATAAATCAATCATTCTTATCGAACAAATCAAAGCAGAATTAGCGGTGCTGAAAACGGAATTACCTCAGGAAGAGTATGAAAAATGCCAGCATGTTGCCGGGCACTTAATTTATACGCTAACGGGTAAAGTGATAAACGATATTTCGATTGATCATCCCGATTTAAAACCAGACGGCTTCACGGTTTACGTGAATAAGGATGTGAATGAGGCATAACGGTTAGGTTTTTCTAATGGGAAATGAAGTGAATTATAGGGTTTAAGTCATCGTTAGCCTTTATCCTGGATGACGTTTAACGATCATGCTTGTCGCTTAATCAATATCGAACCAAACCAGAGATTCCGCACTGTTCTCCAATTTCATTCGGAATCTCTGTCTCCTATCATCCACTCGCCTCTGGATGCAGCTAACGTCATGTCGTGTCATCCTTCTAACATATTGAAGGGCGGGGACGGTTGCTTTGCTGGTCAGGCAATGGTCATTTGCGATATTTCGTTACGCCAGCCTAAAGTTGAACATCATAAACCTTGTCGCGTACCGAAATTGCGGATTTTATGCAGGCACTGAATCGCTATGGTGGCTATCGAACCACGGTGATTGCCTTAGAATTGATGTTACTGACGTTTGTCAGAACCGTTGAGCTTCGCAAAGCAGAATGGCGTGAATTTGATCTGGATGGATCCGGGTGGCGAATCCCTGCCGGAAGAATGAAGATGCGTGAGAGCATATCGTTCCGTTATCAACGCAGGCGATAGTGCTGCTACGAGAACTACAGACATACACTGGCGGACGCGGCTGGCTGTTTCCAAATTATCGGAACCCACAGGATTGTATGATTGCGACCACTCTTAACCGTGCGCTTGAGCGTATGGGGTTTAATGGCAAGGGCAGCATAGGTTTTTCCGCGCACGGCTTTCGTGCTACTGCATCAACTACTTTAAATGAAATGGGCTACCGCCCGGATGTGATTGAGCGCCAGCTTGCTCATACTGAACGTAACAAGGTACGGGCAAGTTACAACCGTGCGGAGTATCTGGATGAGCGACGGAAGATGATGCAGGTGTGGGCGGACTTTGTCGGTAATTTGCATTGTAAATAATTTCATTGGGCGACAAAAACTGCCCACGACATGAGAGCTTTTCTAGAAGCACTATACGCCACGTCCGCTTCGCACGGAGCGGACTTGGGCGATATTTTATATAATAAATAGTTTAAGGTTTCCGAACTATTCAATCAATGAACGATGACAATATTAGTCTATTTTACTATTAATACCATTAATAAAAAGCCTGTTAATCTCTTACAGGCTCTAAGTGAAAAATATACAGGGAAACTCACATACTAACGGACTTAGCAGAGGATTAATGTTATCCCTTTATTTTCTCAAGTCTAGTTGTTAGCTTTTTCATATCAGCATTGCTTCGTCTTCTGTAGCCTATTTGATCATTCAATTCAAAAGATGATATTAATTGTTCTAGTTGATTAACAGATAATTTATCAAATATTTCGTTTTCGAAAATCAGATTAAATCTGTTATCAGCATCATCGAAGCTTGTGGATTTTGAAGCATACAATATTGCAATATCATAGATTTCTTTTTCACACTGATGATCATGATAAGCTTCAATTATATATTTTATCTGTGAAAGCGTGATTTTATTTATTTCATATTCTTCAATGCTGTTACGGATGTATTCAAAATATCCCCCGGCATTATCAAATAAAAACATTGTTGCGATTTTATAAACATACTCTATATCATCATTATCATCTCGCGAGAGATATTCTTTTAAGCGCGCCTGAAGTTCAGGGGAAAGCTTTTTGTAGAAATCAGGATGCTTACAGAAAAATGAAAATAAATGCGTTAACGCATCGTATTTGAATGATATTTTTTCAAAGTAGTCTACATCACCTTTAATTTTCTCTGTTAATTCAGCGCTCCTTTTTACCTCGTCATATAGATACATACATGCAAAGTGGAGAATTCTTCTATGCTTTGAAGATTCATCATCTTCAAATCTAAAGCTAAACTTCCAAAACTCTTTGAATATCTGATAAAGTGCCAATGGAGTTACTCTTTTGCAGTATTTAGATATTAGAGGTTTTATATTTTTTACAGTGGCATAATATTCACTGTTCTCTACTAGAGTATCTCGTATTATTGGGAATAAATCTTTCCCATAATAATTCTTCCGTAATAAAAAATCATCAAGTGCATTTATAATCATGCTTTTTACTAGATATTTATTTGGAGTGTAAAGCACATCATCCTCAGAAAGAATAGGATGGGCACATAGATGCCTTTTCTGCTGTATATCTCTAATGTTGGTTATTTCGCCAATCCCAATGAATTTCTTTTGGTCATAAAACCCTTCAAACAATTTTAATTCCCAGTCGGATTTAGTACTGTTTTGGCGCTGAGAGGCTTCAATGGAGTTAATTTGCTGCTCAGCCCAATGATCATTAGTCAGATCAACTAAACGGCGGGCTTTGTATACGGCATCACAAACCAAAACAGACCATAAAGAAACTACAGCTGCTCGATAATTACCATTTAAATAACTGCTATATACTTCTTTAAAATAAATCTTTGTAGAACTTGACTCTATAAGCTCTATCTTATCTTCGATTCCTATATTACTTTCAAACATAAAATATTTATTCCTTTAAGTTAAGCGACTAAAATCGTTGGTATAGTATTAAAAAATCACCTCATAGACTTCAGTTGTCATTTTTTCACAAATGTGATGAAGAAGTATCTTGGATGTATCTGTCCCAGATAATCGCTTTCTGTTCCGGCGTGTAGTTAATACGCGTTCTTCGTTTCATGGCAACGTCCCCCTTCGATTAAGGATAGCGTGCATCGACCCGTTGAACTCACAGTACATAGCAAACCGTCAATCTATCTCCCAAAACACCCAGCCCAATAAATCAAACCAACACCTTTAACCCATGCTTCTGCACCACGGTAAGCAGTTTCAGCGATAACCCGCTGGGACGTTTTACGCCGCTTTCCCACTTTTGTACCGTTGAAACACTGGTGTTCAGGTAGCGGGCGAAAACTGGCTGGCTGACGTTCAGTTTCTCACGTAGCGCCTTAATCTCAAGAGGTTGAAGATCGTCCACATTGTTGAGGCACGCTTTGTCAAAGTTGCGCATGGTTTCCTGTGGAATAGCGTCGACACTGAATAATCCAGAAGCCGCGCTGTGGATAGCCTCAAATGCAGGACTCTTGAATTTACTTTTTGCGGTCATGGCAAATCTCCACCAGTTCTTTACTCTTAATCAGTGCCGTAATCTTTTCATCGGCAAGGGTTGCGTAGTGCTTCGCCAACTCGCGGAATCCGGCCAGTTCGCGATTATCAATGTTCGCCATATCCTGCTTGGCATACAGGAACGTGTAAAACCAGTGCTGTCCACCTTTCGCCAGTATGATGGCGCGATCGCGATTCTGGTTCAGCCGCTTCTTATAAACGCCGCCGCCGAGATCGTCGGCTTTCCCTTGCATTACCGCCTCAATAGCTTCATATAACTCGCTATCCTTGATGGCGTGGGATTTAGCCGCTTTAGTGAACCATTTGGTTTTGAATACACGCATCAGGCCGACATCCTGTAACCTTAACTATAGCACTTGGTGCTATATTACTCGCTTTTTATGCAGAGTCAAAGTGCTTGGAATCTGCAAAAAATTTGTCGTATTTTTGACCGTAAAACCCTGCTGTCGATGACAGCCACCAATGTTTCCAGTATCGGGATGATACGAGTGACCTGTGAGAAACGCCTTCGGGCGACCACAAACACTTCCGTAGCCTACAAGGAAAAATACGCTCAGTTGCGTGTAGTAAATCAGCCAGCCTTTGAAAGCAGATATCACCGGGTAGTTTGAACGTCGTTGCGAGCGTGGTGATGAAGGTCGTTTTGACTACTTTACTTCAAGCCCAACATTGCCGTGGGCTTACTATACCCAGTCAGAGAGCGGCTTCCATACCGCAGCCGAAGACCCCATTATCCCCTGAGACATGCACCTCAACTGCTGTGTCATGCATCTGACACACCCCTTTCATGCCGGAGACGGGTACAATGGTTTTTCCGTTTTAGCCCAATAAGAAGGTATTGAAGAAAATTGCGGGTATTACAGCGGGCATCAAAAGGGTGTTTAAATTATAAATTCATTATTTATAAATAACTTAAGTAAAATATGCTGCTAATTATCGATAACTACGACTCCTTTACCTACAACCTTTACCAATACTTTTGTGAGCTTGGTGCACAGGTTGTGGTGAAGCGTAATGATGAACTGACGCTGCGTGAGATTGAACAGCTTGCGCCTGAGCGGTTGGTTATTTCACCGGGCCCTTGTACGCCGGACGAGGCGGGCATTTCACTGGCTGCAATCCGTCACTTTGCCGATAAATTGCCTATTTTGGGCGTGTGTCTTGGTCATCAGGCGATGGGACAGGCGTTCGGCGCGCGCGTGGTGCGGGCACGGCAGGTCATGCACGGGAAAACCTCAGCGATTGCGCATAGCGATACGGGGGTTTTCACGGGGTTGGCGCAGCCGTTGACGGTCACCCGTTATCATTCACTCATTATTGATTCCGCCTCGCTACCCGATTGCTTTGAAGTTACGGCCTGGAGCGAACATGAAGGAAAGCGTGATGAGATTATGGGGATTCGCCATCGCGCATTGCCGCTGGAAGGGGTGCAGTTTCACCCAGAGAGCATTCTTAGCCAGCAAGGGCATCAGCTTTTGGATAATTTCCTTAAAATTTAGTGATATAGAAAGTTATTCTCCTCAGTAGCCGATTTAATATTGCCTGAAATTGATTTTTTATGCATATTTAGTGACTATATTTTCATTCCGATATGATGGACAGCAGAGTGAGGCAGCAAATGGCAGCAGAGCAGAAAGCAGTGACACGGGATACTCACGATAAAGTGATTTTGCCAGTTTATGCACCCGCGAAGTTTGTACCCGTGAAAGGTAAGGGGAGCCGCGTCTGGGATCAGGACGGCCGCGAGTATATCGATTTCTCCGGCGGTATTGCGGTTACGGCGCTGGGTCACTGTCATCCTGCATTGGTGAACGCGTTGCAGCAGCAGGGTGAAAAGCTGTGGCATACCAGCAATATTTTCACTAATGAGCCTGCGCTACGCCTCGCCAGCAAATTGATTGATGCGACTTTTGCCGACCGTGTGTTCTTTGTTAACTCCGGTGCCGAGGCTAACGAAGCTGCCTTTAAGCTGGCGCGTCACTATGCGGTTAAACGCCATAGTCCGTATAAAACCAAGATCATCTCCTTCTACAATGCATTCCATGGTCGTACGCTGTTCACCGTCTCAGTCGGCGGACAGCCTAAATATGCCGATGGCTTCGGGCCTAAGCCTGCCGATATTGTTCATGTACCCTTCAACGATCTGGCTGCTGTTAAAGCGGTGATGGACGATCACACCTGTGCAGTCGTGCTGGAACCGGTTCAGGGTGAAGGGGGGATTACGCCTGCTACGCCTGAATTTTTACAAGGCGTTCGCGATCTGTGCGATCAGCACAAGGCGCTGCTGGTGTTTGATGAAGTGCAGAGCGGAATGGGGCGTACTGGCAAACTATTCAGCTACATGCACTACGGCATTACGCCGGATATTCTCACAACAGCTAAAGCACTGGGCGGTGGTTTCCCAATTAGTGCAATGCTGACGACGGAAGAGATCGCATCGGCCATGACGGTTGGGGTACACGGCACCACCTATGGCGGCAACCCGCTGGCCTGTGCGGTGGCGGAAGCCGCGCTGGATATTATCAATACGCCAGAAGTGCTGTCAGGCGTGGCGGATCGCCACGATCGCTTTGTCAGTGAGCTTGAGAAAATCAATCAGCAGTTCGGTGTATTCGAACAGGTTCGCGGTATGGGTTTGCTGCTGGGTGCAGAACTGAAACCGCAATGGCATGGTCGTGCGGGCGAGTTTCTGGCGGCGGCAACGTCTCAGGGTCTTATGGTGCTGATGGCTGGGCCGAATGTGATCCGCTTTGTACCGTCTTTGATCATTGATGAAGACGATATTGTGCAGGGGATGGCGAAATTCGCCAAAGCCGTCGCGCAGGTCGTTAACGCAGCAAACTGATTACGTTACGCCATAAAAAAACGTAGGGAACGTTTTTCAACGTTGCGTCAGCAACGGCCCGTAAGGGTGGCGGCCAGGGATGGCACGCCATAAAAAAACGTAGGGAACGTTTTTCAGCGTTGCGTTAGCAACGACCCGTAGGGTGGTGAGCAGGAAGCTCGCCATAAAAAAAAAGCGTGAGGCCGAGGCTTCACGCTTGTTTATTGGTAGGGTACAGCGACAGGGGCTTAGCGAGTGCCGTAAACGACAATCGTTTTACCATGTGCAGAGATCAGGTTCTGGTCTTCTAACATTTTCAGAATGCGGCCCACGGTTTCACGCGAGCAGCCAACGATTTGCCCAATTTCCTGACGGGTAATTTTTATTTGCATGCCATCTGGATGCGTCATGGCATCAGGTTGTTTGGCCAGGTTGAGTAGGGTTTGGGCAATACGGCCGGTCACATCAAGGAAGGCGAGGTTGCCGACTTTCTCAGAGGTAACCTGAAGTCTGCTTGCCATTTGCGCAGACAGACGCATGAGGATATCCGGGTTAACCTGGATGAGTTGGCGGAATTTTTTATAGGAAATTTCAGCCACTTCACAGGCAGTTTTTGCCCGCACCCAGGCGCTGCGCTCCTGACCTTCTTCAAACAGGCCGAGCTCGCCGATAAAATCGCCCTGATTGAGGTAGGAAAGAATCATTTCCTTGCCTTCTTCATCTTTGATTAGCACTGCGACAGAGCCTTTCACGATGTAGTAAAGCGTTTCTGCTTTTTCACCTTGGTGAATCAGCGTGCTCTTCGATGGATACTTGTGAATATGACAATGGGAAAGGAACCATTCGAGAGTTGGATCTGTTTGCGGTTTGCCGAGAACCATTCGCTATCATCCTCTGTTGTAATTCACTGCGCAAATTACAGGGGTCAGAGTTCCCTGTACGGCGTGTTTAACTGCTAAAAAAATAAAATTCAGTCTAGGCAGAATGACGTCAGGGAATATACTGAAACCACTGTACCCTTTATTTTCCGGTTGCTGCCTTGCCGCACCGTAAACGTGGCTGGGGTATGTCTGGCCAGGTCATCATCTTCTTCGTTTCTGGGTTTGTCCAGAAAAGGTCTATTCTGTTTTCGTTTTAACACAGCTTTAAGGACGTGTCTTGTGTTGTCTCGCTTCAGCATGACAAAGCGCTGGTTAACGCTGGTTTTTGTACAGTAACGGTATAAATTTTCAAAAAATTTTTAGTGGAGAGGCACCATGCAGGCACGGGTAAAATGGGTTGAAGGCTTAACGTTTTTGGGCGAATCCGCATCAGGGCATCAGATATTGATGGACGGCAATTCCGGTGATAAAGCGCCCAGTCCGATGGAAATGGTGTTGATGTCTGTAGGGGGATGCAGTGCGATTGATGTGGTATCGATTCTGCAAAAAGGCCGCAACGATGTGGCGGATTGTGAAGTGAAATTAACGTCAGAACGTCGGTCTGACGCGCCGCGTTTATTTACCCACATCAATCTGCATTTTATCGTGACGGGAAAAGGGTTGACCGACAAAGTTGTCGAGCGAGCTGTCGCACTGTCGGCGGAAAAATACTGCTCTGTGGCACTGATGCTGGGTAAAGCCGTTGAGGTAACGCACAGCCACGAAATTAGAGTGCTGGAATAATCCCTTTCTCTGGGCACTCATTCTGGTCACTTAAGCCTGTTATTAGGGGAAACACAGGGGGAGGTTCTCGTAGGGAGGCCTCACCCCTGTGGTCGCCCCGTGTATCTCGATGCTTATTCGATGGTTTTCCCTTCAATTAACCGCTGTACCAGCGGCGCCATGATTAATTCCATCGCCAATCCCATCTTCCCGCCGGGAACGACCAGCGTGTTGATGTGGGAGATAAAGGAACCCTGCAACATGGCGAGCAGATAGGGATAATCAATATTGTCCAATCCCTGAAAATGAATCACGACGAAGCTTTCGTCCAGTGATGGAATCGATTTGGCGGCGAACGGATTGGAGGTGTCTACGGTAGGCACTCGCTGGAAGTTGATGTGTGTGCGAGAGAACTGTGGCGTGATATAGGTGATGTAATCTTCCATTGAGCGGACGACGGAATCCATCACCGCTTCACGCGAGTGGCCGCGCTCATTAACGTCACGAATCAGCTTTTGAATCCATTCCAGGTTGACGATCGGCACCACGCCGACGAGTAAATCCACATGCTGTGCCACATCATTTTGCTCTGTGACCACGCCGCCGTGGAGCCCTTCATAGAACAGGATGTCGGTGGGTTCTGGCATTGGCTCCCACGGCGTGAACGTTCCGGGAACCTGATTATAGGGAATTGCTTCATCGTAGGTATGAAGGTATTTACGCGTCTGGCCGCGCCCGTGCAGGCCATATTCGATAAACGACTGTTCCAGCAGGCTGAAATCATTCGCTTCCGGGCCGAAATAGCTAATGTGGCGTCCTGAATCACGCGCTTTACGAATCGCCATATCCATTTCCGGGCGGGTATAGCGGTGAAAGCTATCACCTTCTAACTGGGCTGCGCGCAGATCAAACTGCTGGAAAATCTTACGGAAGGCCAGACTGGTTGTTGTGGTTCCCGCTCCGCTGGAGCCGGTAACCGCAATAATCGGATGCTGATGTGACATAAGGTGCGTGACTCCGTGATCGCGATGCCCGCGTAGACCGAAGGCCTGCGCGCATCCTCAAAAAAGACGTAATTGTCATCATTGTTAGCATGTTTGACGCGTTCTTTCACGACTTTCGGCATGCTCAATAGGGGGCATGACCTCCGGAATTGAGCTGGTTACGCGGCATGATATTGAGAGTTTCATGCAACTCAGACCACACCAACACCACCTCGCCAGACTGGAATTGGCCGCGGATATCTTCCACTTTCTGCGCCAGTGAACGCTCCTGTTCGCCATAATCGGTGCCTTCCCGCAGAACGAAAGATTCGATGATGTTATCCAGCGTTTCTGGATCGAGCTGTTGCCAGGGAATAATCACGCTATGTTTCCTGATTCAAAGGGTTCCTGAGTAAAAACGGTTCCTGAAGGAAAAGAGTCGCTGGCCTGGTCCAAAAATGGGCTAAGCCAGTTGGGAATGCGCTGTTCCAGCCACATTTCCGGTTTCAGCAACGTTCCGCCGACGAAGCCGACATGCCCGCCATGTTTCGTTAGCTGATACTCAATATTAGACGGTAACTGCGACAGATCGGGAATCACCTCTGAAGTCATGAAAGGATCGTCCTTCGCATGGATGATGAGCAGCGGTTTACGTATCTGAGGCAACAGCGGCAGAGCGCTACAGCGTCGATAGTAGTCTGCTGCATCGCGGAAGCCGTGGATACGTGAGGTAATGACGTCATCAAACTCGCGTAGCTGGCGAATTCGCTTCAGCTGCGGCAACTGAATTGGCAGCGTATCTGGGTAAGCCGCCAGCTTGCGGCCAGCGTTTTGTTTCAACAGGCGCAGCAGATAGTGCTGGTAGACACGGGAGAAACCTTGTTCCATCCGACGGCTACAGGGTTCGAGCATCAATGGTGCGGAAACAATGACGGCCGCGGACAGTGAACAGGCTTCGCCTTGCTGCGCGAGCAGGTAGGCCAGCATGTTACCGCCGAGGGATACGCCGATGGCGGCGGTAGGTGCATCGCCCAGCGTCTCCTGCATCCAGCGCAGGAAATAGCTGGCATCGCTGGTTTCGCCGGAATGATAAATGCGCTTCATCCGGTTGGGTTTCCCGCTGCATCCACGAAAATGCATGATGACGGCCAGCCAGCCGCGCTGCTTACAGGCATGTAGCAGGCCGTGAGCGTAGGGGCTATGAAAGTTGCCCTCTAGCCCGTGGAACAGCACCACGCGCGGTTTGTGCAGTGCCTGTTCAGGGGCTTCGCTCCAGGCCAGATCGACGAAATCGCCGTCCGGCAATTCAAGTGGCTGCCAGACTGGCGAGAATTGCGCATGACGGCGGATCAGGCGCGGCAATAGCGTTTGCAGATGTGGATTATGCGCGCCGCTCAGCGGACGAAAATGGTCATACATAAAGGATATAGAAATCTTGTTGTCGGCTCTTGTACGATCAATATCACACTGTTAGCTTCAATGCTGCCAGTTGGTACGACATTTGGGTCAGGAGCGCCCACAAATAATGGAACTGAGTTTATTTCTTTCGATGTTGGGGTTTTTGTGGGTAGCGGCCATCACACCAGGGCCGAATAATATGCTGTTGACCACCTCGGGCGCGAATTTTGGCTTTATGCGTTCACTGTGGCTGATGATTGGCATCATGCTGGGCATGCAGAGCATTTTGCTGCTGGTGGCGTTCGGTGTCGGTGGTTTGATTCTGATTTACCCTTCGCTGCACTTTATTCTGAAAGTTCTCGGCAGTGCCTATCTGCTCTGGCTGGCGTGGAAAATCGCCACGGCGGCTTACGAACGGCTGGAAACGTCCGTTGCACCGCCCCAGCCGATCCGGCTTTATCAAGGGTGGTTGCTGCAATTCCTGAACCCGAAAGCGTGGCTCATGGCGCTGGGCGCGGTGGCCAGCTTTAGTCTGGCGGGTGAAGGCTATAACCAGTCTGTGATCGCGATAAGCATAGGGATTGTGCTGGTCAATCTGGTGTCCGGTGTTATCTGGCTTGGGTTTGGCACGATGATTGGGCGACTGCTGCGCAGTAAGAAAGCGTGGATTATCTTTAATGTGTCAATGGGTCTGCTGACCGCCGCCTGCGTGCTATTGATTTGGCACTGATGCTGGTGCGATACCGTCGCGAGCGATGTTTCGCTCGCGACTTAGGAACTACACGGTTAGCAGAATATTATCGGAGGAAGTTACTTGTAGCCGTCTGTTTTTAAGAGGTTATTAACCAGGTTAAGTTCGGTATCAAAATCCAACGTATCGTTCTCCAGCAGCCGTGCGTGTTGTTGTTGAAAGGCGGAACCCAGCGCTTTCAGGGCAGTAACATTTTTCAGTAGAAAATCATCTGATTTGCCGTGTTTTTCCAATTGGGTGGAGAGCCTGACAAACTCACCAGCCATTTTCTCTACGGCAGGAAGATAACGATTAAGAAACGCCGTACCCGGCTCCACATCCTTGGGATCTTCCTTCATACACGTGACAATAAGCTGTGCGTACTCAACGATAATTTTCAGCTCGTCGAGAAGCTCGGTGGGGAGCTTCTGTAAGTTTTGCAACCGTGCGATACGGCTCTCAAAAGTAACGGCTTCCTGAACAGGCGGTGTAATAACGACTGGTGAAGGTTGAGGCGACATAGGGGCTGGTGCCGGAATGGGAGTTTTGGGTTGGTCTTTCCTTGTTTTGAAAGCCGTTTTCCCTTGGTAATGGCTCATTGCACCTAGAACAATACACGTGGCGAAGGCCGTATTATAGAACGGGTGTTCACCAAACTGATGTACATCGGTGTAGCTCATGATGATGATGAAAACTAAAAGAAACTGAATAGCTGTGCCAAGACGAGGATGAGAGATCTCGGAGCATACTTTGATTATCCACCACGCTGCCGCAACCCACCCTAAAACGAATATTCCATCATGCGCAATGAACCAAATCACGCCAGCCACAAGTGGCCAAAGCATATCAACCTGGTACCGGGTAAAGGCGTACCACAGTAGAATTAAGCTGAAGCAGGTCACGATGACGGCGCTGTTATACACTTCTTCGTTTGCCATGAGGTCGGGATATAGATTTTTTAGCAGAACCTCAATAATGAGTGCACTGGTTATCAGCCAGATGCAGCCTAAGCCCCAGAGCTTAAGCAGCGTCAGGCACAAACGACCCAGTTTCTTTTGCCATCCCTCATCTGGAGGGGAAGATGCGTTTTGCATATTCAATAAAGACCACTTATCAAAACGAAATTATTTATGCAGAACGTTGCTGCATCGCGTGTTGTTGGTTCGCTGCAATCTCGGCCAGACGCGTTCTTAGCTCCGTTTCCATCGTGCCTAGTTCTTTTTCTACATCAGCCCGACGGGTTCTGGCGTCATTGGCAATCGTGACGGTTTCTTCGATGGTGTTCAGGAGGCGGCTTTGCACCTCGCGCAAGGTTTCGATATCCACAATCGAGCGTTCGACTTCCCGCGCGGTTTCAACAGTGCCGAGCTGGAGCATTTCTGCATTTCTTCTCAGCATGGCATTGGTAGTATCAGAGACGTCTTTTTGCAGTTTTGCCGATTTGCGCTGTGAATGCAGCGTTATCGCCATCACGATCTGGCTCTTCCACAACGGGATTGTGGAGAGAATGCTGCTCTGAATTTTCTCGGCGAGCGACTGGCTATTACTTTGCATCAAGCGAATTTGCGGCGCGGTCTGGATCGCGATGGTGCGGGACATCATCAGGTCGTGCAGTCGTCTTTCAAAGCGCTGTATGTTGCTCACTAAATCACGCACGTACTGCATATCCATCGGGTCGTTGGTGCGCTGTGCTTTTTCCTGTGCGGCGGTCAGATCGCCAGACTGAATGGCTGCCAATTTCTGTTTACCGGCAATGATATGCAGCGTGATTTGTTGAAAATACTCGCGGTTGCGTATGAAGAGCTGTTCCAGCGTGGAGATATTGCGCAAGAGCTCCATCATGGCGCTTTCGAGTTTTTTAGAAACGGTATCAACCTGCTGTGCCAGCGTTTGATATTCCAGCAGCGTACGCTGGATGGTGCTGAACAGTTTTCCTATCAATGGGAAGGAGGCGAGGAAGCTTTGCTTAGTGTCAAACACGGTGAGGTCGACCGACTTTACCTTCATCAGCAGATCTGTCAGCTGTTCACCAATCACGCCCGCATCTTTTGCTCTGACTTCCTGCATTAAAGATTCTGAAAAACGCGAAATATTACCCATGGTGTTTGCGGCGTAAGAGATAGACAGCATCGGGTCAGTAATATCAATTTTATTGACCAGTACTGATACTTCGTTTTTTTCCTGCTCGCTAAGCTGCGACAGGTTTAGCTCAGATAACGCATCGCTTGCTGTCAGGGGGACGGCGTTGTTGCCAGAAGCGGTGAGCGTAGCAGAAAGGGAATCAGTAGAAACAGACGGCGTATTTTCCATCATAAATGTTGTCCTTGCCTTATTGTGCGGCCGTTTTATGCCTTGCGGCCTTCAATATCGGTGAATAGGTTAGTGTGTAGAAATCAGTAGATTAATTGCTAAATATTACCTTGGGGAAATATTGCGCTCAATGCGCATTATCATCACTTCTTAAGATAATGTCGTGATAGAGAAAGGAATGGAAGAGTGAGCGGGGGGCACCCGCTCGGGTAGGTAAATGCAATTTACTCGCTCTGCATCATCTGCTCTAGCTGTTCCTGCGCATCCAGCCAGGACAGCTCCGTTTCTTCCAGCTCGATTTTGACTTTGGTTTGCTGTTGCAGGCAATCGGTGAGTTCGGCCTTGCGGCTGATGTCGTAGATGGCACTGTCCGCCAGTCGAGCTTCAAGCGCTGCGAGCGTTTCCCCCAGCTTTTCCATCTGCTGTTCAAGCTTGGTTATCTGTTTGCGCAGCGGCTGCGTTTGCGTTCTCAATTCAGCTTCGCGGCGTTTCTGATCTTTTCTGCCCTGCGCGCTGTTGGCGGCATTTTCTTTTGGTGTTTCATCAGCCGCATTTTCCTGACGTTGCAGGCCGACCAGCCACTGCTGGTAGTCTTCCAAATCGCCGTCGAACGGTTCTACTTTCTGGTCGTGCACCAGATAGAGATCGTCCGTAGTAGAACGGATCAGGTGTCTATCGTGCGAGACGACAACCAACGCGCCTTCAAAATCGATTAACGCTTCGGTCAACGCCTGACGCATATCCAGATCGAGGTGGTTGGTCGGTTCGTCGAGCAGCAGGAGGTTGGGACGCTGCCAGACGATCAGTGCCAGCACCAGACGGGCTTTTTCACCGCCGGAGAAGCGCTCGGTGATCTCGGTAACTTTATCGCCCTGAAAACCGAAGCCGCCTAGGTAGTCGCGCAGTTGCTGTTCCGTTTCCCGCTCTGCCAGACGCACCAGATGCTGCAAGGGCGATTCGTCCGCACGCAGGAACTCTAACTGGTGCTGGGCGAAATAACCGAGCTTCACGCCTTTCGCCAACCCAATTTCCCCTTTCAGCGGGGCGAGCGTGCCAGCAAGCAGTTTGATCAGCGTGGATTTACCTGCGCCGTTATGGCCGAGCAGCCCGATGCGGGAACCCGGTACTAAATTGAGTTTGATGGATTCCAGAATCAGTTTGTCGTTGTAGCCTGCGCTGACCTTTTCCATCTTCATGAGTGGATTGGGCAACGACTCCGGGGCGCGAAAACTGAAGCGGAAAGGGTTATCGACATGCGCTGGCGCAATCAGCTCCATGCGTTCCAGCATTTTTATCCGGCTTTGCGCCTGCTTGGCTTTGGTCGCTTTCGCACGGAAGCGGTCAATATAGTGTTGCAGATGTGCGACGCGCTCCTGCTGATGCTCATAGAGCGACTGCTGCTGTGCAAGACGGGTGGCGCGCTGGCGTTCAAACGAGGAGTAGTTACCGGTGTACTCATAGAGCGACTGCTGCTCGATGTGCAGGATCTTGGTTACCACTGGATCGAGGAAATCGCGGTCGTGCGAGATCAGGACCAGTGTGCCCGTGTAGTTTTTCAGCCACTTTTCCAGCCAGATGACCGCATCCAGATCGAGGTGGTTGGTTGGTTCATCCAGCAGCAGCAGATCTGAACGACAGATCAGCGCCTGTGCCAGATTCAGACGCATCCGCCAGCCGCCGGAAAATGCGCTGACGGGCTGCTGTAACTGTGACTGAGAAAATCCTAGCCCATTGAGCAGGCTTGATGCTCTGGCCTGAATCGTCCAAGCCTGAATCGCATCCAGCTTGCCGTGCAGCGTAGCGATGGCGTTGCCGTCGTTCTCTTCGTTGGCGGTCTGCAACGCGGCTTCCAACTGGCGAAACTCACGGTCGCCGTCAATCACGTAATCCAGCGCGGGTTTGTCCAACGCGGGCGTTTCCTGATTGACCCAGGCCAGTGACCAGTTTTGCGGGAAGGTCGCACTGCCACCGTCGGCACTGATTTCACCTTTCAGTAATGACAGCAGCGTAGATTTACCACAGCCGTTTTTGCCAACCAGACCGACTTTCTGGCCGGGGTTAACCGTTGCTGTCGCGTTGTCGATCAGAACGCGCACACCACGTCGAATTTGCAGCGAAGAGAAAACAATCATAAAGCGCCGTATGTTCAGAGTATGTTAAATTATGGACATATCAGGACACGCGGTGCCCTGTTTTTAGTCGTTGCGCTGCATGGTAACGGAAAACGATTATTATGACGACGCTTTGGAGGGGAATGATGTCGCAGCCACCGAAGATTTTGCTGCTGTATGCCCATCCGGAACCACAGGACTCGGTAGCGAACCGGATCTTATTGCAACCGGCTCAGCAGTTGGCGAATGTAACTGTGCACGATCTTTACGCACACTATCCTGACTTTTTTATCGATATTCATCATGAGCAACAGCTGTTGCGTGAGCATCAGGTCATTGTTTTCCAACATCCGTTTTATACCTATAGCTGCCCGGCTTTGCTGAAAGAGTGGCTCGATAGGGTGCTATCCCGTGGTTTTGCCAATGGGATCGGCGGGAATGCGCTGGCGGGGAAATACTGGCGTTCGGTGATTACGACCGGTGAACCGGAAGATGCCTACCATCCTGACGGGAGCAATCGCTACCCGATGGACGATTTGCTACGTCCGTTTGAGCTGACGGCAGCAATGTGCCGTATGCACTGGATGCATCCCATGATTATTTACTGGGCGCGTCGGTTACAGCCTGATGTGTTGTTGAGTCAAGCCAAAGCTTACGGTGAATGGCTATCCTCCCCTTTACCTGAAGAGGAACGCTAATATGGAGAGTTCCGCGCTACTGACCGCCGGAGTCTTATTTTTGTTTGTGGCGGTCGTAGCTGTACCGATTGCTGCCCGATTAGGCATTGGTGCCGTACTGGGCTATTTGATCGCAGGGATCGCCATTGGCCCTTGGGGGCTTGGCTTTATCCGTGATGTGGAAGCCATCCTGCATTTCTCGGAGCTGGGTGTCGTTTTCCTGATGTTCATCATTGGCCTGGAACTGAATCCGTCCAAGCTCTGGACGCTGCGCCGCTCGATCTTTGGCGTTGGGGCGGCTCAGGTCGGACTGAGTACGCTGATTTTAGGCGGCGCCTTGTATCTGACGGATTTCTCGTGGCAGTCCGCGCTGATTGGCGGCGTGGGGCTGGCGATGTCGTCAACGGCTATGGCGCTGCAGCTGATGCGCGAAAAGGGCATGAACCGCAATGAGTCGGGGCAACTGGGCTTCTCTGTTCTGCTGTTTCAGGATTTAGCCGTTATCCCAGCGCTGGCGCTGATCCCGATTCTGGCTGGCGTGCAGGGTGACTTCGGTGATTGGGAACGGATTGGGCTGAAGGTTGCCGCGTTTCTCGGCATGCTAATCGGCGGTCGCTATCTGGTGCGCCCGCTGTTCCGCTTTATTGCGGCATCCGGCGTGCGCGAGGTGTTCACCGCCGCTGCGCTGTTGCTGGTGCTCGGCTCTGCGCTGTTTATGGAAGCATTGGGGCTTTCCATGGCGTTAGGCACCTTTATCGCCGGCATTCTGCTGGCGGAAAGCGAATATCGGCATGAATTGGAAATTGCCATTGAGCCGTTTAAAGGCTTGCTGCTTGGGCTGTTCTTTATCTCTGTAGGAATGGCGCTAAATCTCGGGATCCTCTACACCCACATCGTGAAGATTATGGTTGCGGTGCTGGTGCTGGTGGCAGTGAAAGCGGCTGTACTGTATTTCCTCGCGCGAATTAACCGTATGCGCCGCTCCGAGCGCTTGCAGTTTGCCGGGGTGCTGAGTCAGGGCGGTGAGTTCGCTTTCGTCCTGTTTTCCGCAGCGGCTTCATTCAATGTCTTGAAAGGTGAGCAACTGCCGCTGTTGCTGGTGACGGTGACGCTATCAATGATGACGACGCCGCTGCTGATGCAGTTGATCGACCGCATTCTGGTACGTCGCTATAACGTGCAGGATGTGCCGGATGAAAAACCGTATGTCGAGGACGATGAACCGCAGGTGATCGTGGTGGGCTTCGGGCGTTTCGGACAGGTGATTGGTCGCTTATTAATGGCGAACAAAATGCGGATTACCGTTCTGGAGCGCGATATCAGCGCCGTGAGCCTGATGCGTAGCTATGGTTATAAGGTTTATTATGGCGATGCCACGGAGCTGGAACTGCTGCGATCGGCGGGCGCGGATAAAGCGCGTTCAATCGTGATTACCTGTAATGCGCCGGAAGATACGATGGAGATTGTGCATCTCTGTCAGCAACACTTTCCAAATCTGGAAATTCTGGCGCGGGCCCGTGGGCGTGTTGAAGCCCATGAGCTGTTACAGACGGGCGTAAAACATTTCTCGCGTGAAACCTTTTCCAGTGCGCTGGAGTTAGGGCGTAAAACGCTAGTGACGGTGGGCATGCACCCCCATCAGGCGATGCGTGCGCAACAGCATTTCCGCCGTCTGGATATGCGTATGCTGCGTGAACTGGTGCCGCAACTGACGGGGGATGTCGCGCAAATCTCTCGTGTGAAAGAGGCTCGCCGTGAGCTGGAGGATATTTTCCAGCGGGAAATGCTGCGCGAGCGACGTCGGCCCAGTGTGTGGGATGAAGACGACAAGTAAGAGTCGAGATGAATGGGAGTTATCATGCGTAAACGTTTTATTGCAGGGGCGGTGTGCCCGACGTGTCAGGCGCAGGACACGCTTGCCGTTGGACGAGAAGATGACGTCGAGGTTGTTGTGTGCGTGAAGTGCGGATATCGCCAGAGCCAGACAGAGGAACCTGCGGCAGCATCCGCCCCGCAGGCTAACGAGATTATCGGGATCTTCCGGCCAGAATGAGGGACGCGTGTCGTGGTGGCATTGTCATCAACCGTTGACGTTTTTTGATTCCAGACGGTACATAGGGACATTTTTCAGCTACAATTTGCGCCAGTTTGATTTCCAACGGTAGGAGATATCATGAAAGTAGCAAAAGATCTGGTGGTCAGCTTGGCCTATCAGGTACGTACAGAAGACGGTGTGTTGGTTGATGAGTCTCCGGTGAGCGCGCCGTTGGACTATCTGCATGGTCACGGTTCCCTGATTTCTGGTCTGGAAAAAGCGTTGGAAGGCCGTGAAGCGGGCGATAAATTTGATGTGAACATCGGTTCCAACGATGCTTACGGCAACTATGATGAGAATCTGGTTCAGCGCGTACCGAAAGATGTCTTTATGGGCGTTGACGAGCTGCAGGTTGGCATGCGTTTCCTGGCTGAGACCGATCAGGGTCCAGTGCCAGTTGAAATCACCGAAGTTGAAGACGACCATGTTGTTGTCGACGGCAACCACATGCTGGCAGGCCAAAACCTGAGCTTCAACGTTGAAGTTGTTGCTATCCGCGAAGCGACGGAAGAAGAGCTGGCGCACGGTCACGTTCACGGCGAACACGATCATGAACACGGCGACGGCTGCTGTGGCGGTCACGGCCATGATCACGACCACGATCACGGTCACCAGCACGGTAAAGGCGGCTGCGGCGGCAACGGTGGATGCGGCTGCCACTAATTAGTCGTAGCGCATACGCATAAAAGAAACCTCAGGTTGATGAAGATCACCTGAGGTTTTTTTATTTATTGTTATATCTGGACGGTGGTGAGCGCCGTCATAACGGGCCGCGAATCAGTAATGCGGCGGCGGCGTTTCTTCCGACTGGGGGGCAACGAGCGAGGTTTGCTGGCTGCGCAGCCGATCGGTGAGTAGACGGACATGTTCACGCAGGCGGCTAATTTCCCGCTCGTGTTGAATAACCGTTTGGTTAAGTTCTTCTATGGTTAATTCCTGAAAAGCCTGTCGGCTTTCCAACTGTTCGAGCCGTTCTTCAAGTGCTGATGGTGACATCGGTATTCCCCTTACTTCTTGTTACCCGCGAGTTTGTCAGAAAGCGGAAACTTCTGGTAGTAAAAACGGTCGCAGTAGGGCGCAATGCACTATCCGGATCGGGGCATATCGTTGCCAGAAGGCCTTAGGACGACACAAATGATGTCAGAAAAGCTTCCTGACGTTTTTTATCAAAGGATTGTCGCGTGCGTCGTTGTGTTGTCTTCGTCCGCACAGTTATAGTAGGCGCGAATTTATTTTAATGATGGCTGGAGCGCGTCGCTCCAGATGCTGGAGAAATGGATGAAATCACTGTTTAAAGTAACGCTGTTAGCAACAACGATGGCTCTGGCTCTGAACGCAGGCCAGGCTCTGGCGGCAGACAAAGCGCAGGCATCTGACACCACTGCGGCAGCCAAATTCAAGAACGATGAGCAGGCAGCGGCTTATGCGTTAGGTGCATCTTTAGGGCGTTACATGGATAACTCTCTGAAAGAGCAAGAAAAATTAGGTATCAAACTGGATAAAGATCAGCTGATTGCTGGCGTGCAGGATGCCTTTGCTGATAAGAGCAAGCTGACTGACGAAGAAATCGAGAAAACGCTGCAAGGCTTTGAAGGTAAAGTGAAAGCCGCAGCTGAAGCCAAGATGAAGCAAGATGCGAAAGATAACGCGGACAAAGGCGCTAAGTATCTTGAGTCCTTCGCCAAAGAAAAAGGCGTGAAGAAAACGGCATCTGGCCTTCTGTATCAGGTTGAGAAAGAAGGTAGCGGCAACGCGCCGAAAGACAGCGACACCGTAGTGGTTAACTACAAAGGTACGCTGGTTGACGGTAGCGAGTTCGACAACTCCTACAAACGTGGTGAGCCACTGTCTTTCCGTCTGGACGGCGTGATCCCAGGCTGGACTGAAGGTCTGAAGCACGTTAAGAAAGGCGGCAAAATCAAGCTGGCTATCCCACCGGCTCTGGCCTATGGTGAGAACGGCGTGCCTGGCATTCCGGCTAACTCCACGCTGGTGTTTGACGTTGAACTGCTGGACATTAAATCTGAAGCTGACCTGAAAGCAGCGGATGATGCGAAAGCTGAAAAACCAGCAGCCGAAGAGAAAGCGGCTAAATAAGCATCGCGATAATGGCGATATAACCGCAGGCTTCGACCTGCGGTTTTTTTTTGTTTCACCATCACTTCCCTGCGATCAAATCCCTTTTTCCGTTAACCGTGACGGCACCTATCTGTCATCCACCCCGCACCCCATCATCAGCACAGCGCGCGTAGCACCTTCGCCAACGTCTTGACCGCCGTTTCCAGTTCATGCGGTGCGTGGGCAGCAAATCCCATGAGGAAACCAGCTTGATGCTGACCCGACGCATACAGTGCTGTTAGCCCGAGTAGATCGATGCCGGCCCGACGCGCGGACTCCACGGCGTCGTGTTCAGAGATGTCGCGGATGAAGATACAGGGCATCTGCATGCCTCCGGCTGGCACTCGTGGCTCCACGAAATCAGCCAGATGCTGACGCACCAACCGTGCCAGTGCATCGCGGCGTTCGGCATAAACGGCACGCATCGTGCGGACATGGGCACCGAAGTGGCCTCCTTCGATAAAACGCGCCAGCGTGAGCTGTGGAATGGGCGCGCTGTGCCCATCCATCAGCGTGCGGGCCACGGTCATGGGAGCAACCAGCTGCGGCGGCAGTACCATGTAGCCGATGCGCAGGCCGGGAAATAGCGATTTGGTGAAGGTGCCGATATAGATCGTTCTATCGTGCGGGTCGAGCCCCTGAACGCAGGCGGTAGGTTTGCCCGCGTAGTGAAACTCACTGTCGTAGTCGTCTTCAATAATCCAGCTCTGGTGCTGCCAGGCCCATTCAATCACGGCCAGACGCCGATCCAGCGCCAGCGTTGCGCCAGTTGGAAACTGGTGTGAGGGCGTCAGGAACACGGCTTTAGCGGGCACATTATGTTTGTTGCTTGCCTCAAGCAGGTGTTCAATCTGCAAACCATCGGCATCTAACGGGATCGGCACGCATGCGAGTCCGGCCGCCTCGAATGCCTTGCGTGCGCCGTGGTACACGGGATCTTCAAGGAAGATCGGATCGCCAGCATCCAGCAATACAGTCGCACACAGGGTGAGCGCTTGCTGGGAACTGGTCAGCACCAGTACGCGTTCGGGCGTGGCGCGAGCTCCCCGTTCGAGATTGACATAATCTGCGATGGCGCGCCTTAGCGCTTCCATGCCCTGCGGTGGGCTGTGTAGCAGTGCCCGCGTGCCATATTCTTTTAGTACCTGTCGTTCTAGCCGTTCCCATGTCTGGAGGGGAAAACTGCGGGTTTCTGGCACGCCGGGTGCGAACGCGCGCGGGATAATGAAGTCGCGCACCCCACCATTCTGGAACATGGCGCTACCGCGTTGGCTGAGGCGCAGTTCTGCTTTGCTATCTCCCGTTTTCCGGGCTTTGCCACGCCCCGGCAGACGCTTTGCCCGCGCCGACACGAAACTGCCGCTGCCGACGCGACGTTCGATAAATCCCTCCGCATGCAGCTGGCTGTAAGCCGACTCGACCGTATCACGCGACACCCCCAGTGATGTAGCCAGCGCACGTGAGGCGGGTAAGGGCTTGCCCACATCAAGAACGCCATCGAGGATTAACTGGCGAATCGCTCGCTGGATACGAGCGTGTAAGGGTAGGGCACCTTGCGCGGGGTCGCCAATCCAGGCCTTGACCGATTCAAGCTGGGCGTGTTTGAACAATTGGTCTGCCTCTTATCGGGAAAATGGTGGGGAACATCAGGCTATTTTAAATCTATAAATACGTTTCACAATCTATTCATCTTCTTCGTCAGGAGTGACGCTGATGTCGATATCCTCCGATACTCAAACTCGCCACGACAGGCACGGCTGCTATCCCGACGCTGTCACGGTTGATGACTTCCAACTCAATCTGGCGGCAGTTCAGGCTCGCATTGCAGCAGCTTGTCAGCGTGTCGGCCGCGATCCTGCAACAGTGCGGCTGCTGCCCGTCAGCAAAACCAAACCTGAAAACCGCCTGCGTATGGCCCATGCGGCTGGTTGTCGGATATTGGGTGAAAACAAGGTGCAGGAAGCGTTCCGTAAATGGGAAGCCATGCAGGATTTAACCGATTTACAGTGGTCGGTCATTGGTCACCTGCAAACCAACAAGGCTAAGCTGGTGGCACGCTTCGCTACCGAGTTTCAGGCGTTAGACAGTCTGCGGCTGGCTGAAGCGCTGGATCGTCGCTTGCAGATTGAAGGGCGTTCGCTGGATGTATTTGTGCAGGTGAATACCTCCGGTGAGGCCAGCAAATACGGTCTATCGCCTGAAGATGTACCGGCTTTTATTCAGGCGCTTCCCGCATTCTCTGCGCTACGTGTGCGCGGGTTGATGACGCTAGCTCTGTTTTCCAGCGACGCTGAACGCGTGCGCCAGTGTTTTATACGGCTGCGTCAGTTACGCGATCGGCTGCAGCAAAACCTTCCGGTCGGCATTGAGCTGGATGAATTATCCATGGGCATGTCCGGCGATTTTGAAATAGCCATTGAGGAAGGTGCCACCGTGGTACGCGTCGGGCAGGCAATCTTTGGCGCGCGCCCTCTGCCGGATAGCTACTACTGGCCTGACGAACCTCTCACAGAATCACACGATTAAATAACCAATGACTAACGCATAGGACGATGCCCATGTATGACGCTTCTCTTACCCTTACTGACTTCGACCCGGAACTGGCCGACGCCATCCGGCATGAAGAACACCGGCAGGAAACTCACATTGAACTGATCGCCTCAGAGAACTATGCCAGCCCGCTGGTGATGGCGATCCAGAACTCTGTGTTCACCAACAAATATGCGGAAGGCTACCCAGGCAAGCGCTACTACAGCGGCTGTGAGTATGTCGACGTGGCTGAACGTCTGGCTATCGAACGGGCCAAAGCGCTGTTTGACTGCGATTATGCTAACGTCCAGCCTCATGCTGGCGCTCAGGCTAATGCGGCCGTGTTTCTGGCATTGACTAACCCAGGCGATACCGTGATGGGCATGAACCTCGCTCAGGGCGGGCATTTGACCCACGGTAATCCCTCCAACTTCTCTGGTCGCCACTACAAGATCGTCCCCTATGGGTTAGACCCTGACACAGGGCTGATCGACTACGATGAAATGGAGCGTATTGCGTTGGAAACCCGACCAAAGATGCTAATCGGCGGGTTCTCCGCCTATTCTCGCCACAAGGATTGGGCTCGTATGCGCGCGATTGCGGACAAGGCGGGCGCTATTTTCTGGGTGGATATGGCGCATGTTGCTGGTTTGGTGGCTGCCGGAGAGTATCCGAATCCGCTCCCTCATGCTCACGTTGTAACCAGCACAACCCATAAGACTTTGCGCGGCCCGCGCGGTGGGATTATTTTAGCCAAAGGTCAGAGCGAGGAGTTCTACAAAAAACTTAACTCTGCCGTATTCCCTGGTATTCAGGGCGGTCCGTTGATGCACGTTATCGCCGCCAAAGCGGTGGCATTCAAGGAAGCGTTGCGCCCTGAATTCACGGTTTATCAGCGTCAGGTGGTGACCAACGCCCGTGCCATGGCACGCGTTCTCCAACTGCGTGGCTACAAGATCGTCTCTGATGGCACCGACAATCATTTGATTCTTATCGACCTGTCCGACAAGCCGTACACCGGTAAAGATGCCGATGCTGCACTGAGCGAGGCTTACATCACGACAAACAAGAACTCGGTACCTAACGATCCGCGTTCACCCTTTGTGACCTCAGGTCTGCGTATTGGAACGCCAGCCGTGACGACGCGCGGTTTTGGTGTGGCGGAGTGCGAGCAACTGGCGGGGTGGTTATGTGATGTACTGGATGGGCTTGGCGAAGGGAATGATGCATTAACGGCGGTACGCGATCGTGTGCGCCAGCAGGTAGTGGCGCTGTGCCAACGCTATCCTGTGTACCAATAACGTAGGCGAGGTTTGTGCACAGGGATGTGCCGTCTCACGACTATGAGGTGTGGGGCGCTGCTTTATTTTTCAGGCGGAATCGGGGTATTCATCAGGGGCGGTGAGCACCACGCGGGCGAGGGCGCCAGAACGTTGCGGTCGGTTGCAGAGGAAAAATTTTCCATCGTGCAACTGAGCAATGCGCGTCACGATACTTAGCCCGAGACCGATACCGCCATAGCGGCTGTCCATGCGAACGAACGCCTTACTCAATTCACCGACCTTGCTTTCATCGATCCCTGGTCCTTCATCCTCAACCTGTAGTTCAAGATGTTGCCGCGTACTCAGGCTCACGGTGATCTGACTGGCTTCCGGGCTATAGCGATAGGCGTTTTCTACCAAATTGCGTAGCAAAAGCTGGAGCAACGTCGCATCGCCGCGCAGGATGATATCTTCTGGCGGCAATATCCATTTCAGCGTCTGCTGACGTTTTTGTAGCATCTCGGCCAGTTCATCCTGCATAGGAAAAATGACGTCTTTCAGGAACGCGACATTTTGGTGGTGACCCGCTGAAAACTCTTGCCCGACACGCGCAAGCAGCAAAAGTTGTTCCACCGTTTTCACCATTTTATCAATGCGTTTGATGAGTGAACTACAGTCAATCTGGTGTTGTTGCTGGTGCAGTTCGAGGTGCAGTCGAATACCGGATAGCGGGGTTCGTAATTCATGAGCGACATCCGCAGTAAATTGCCTGTCGCGTTTCAACGTTTCGTCCAGACGTTGAAAAAGCTGGTTGATGGTATGGGTGACAGCCGCAATTTCTTTAATGTCACTCTGCTGTGGCAGCGGCTCTAGGTTTTCCGCCGTACGATCCTGCAATTCTTCCTGTAGGCGGGAAAGCGGACGAGTGATCCAACTGACCGCCTGAAAGCACATGAGCAATGTCAGAATGACCATCACCAGACTTGGGATACTGAGCGAGGCGATCGCTTCATTGATCTCTTGATCGATCTGCATGTTCTGAGCGCTGGCGTTCAGGGATTTATCGACCAGTAGGCTGATCTGCTCTTCGCTTTCGTGCCAAAGCCAGAATACGCTGATCATCTGACAGACAAGCAGGATGCCGCCCAGTGCCAGTACTAAACGACGACGCATGCTGGTAACGGTGTCGGCATCGCTCTTCATGGCTGTTCACCTTTAGTCAGCAGATAGCCAAAACCTCGCAGGGTTCGGATGCGGTCTTTCCCTATCTTGTGACGCAGATTATGGATATGCACTTCCAGCGAATTGGAGGACGGGTCGTCGTTCCAGGCGTAGATATCCTGATGCAGGACCTCGCGATGTACCTGAGAACCGGCTTTCAACACCAGACGGGACAGGATCGCAAACTCTTTTGGCGTCAGCACCACTGGCTTGTTGTCCAGTAGCACCTGTTGATTGTTTAAGTCCAACGTAATGTTGTCGACCTGTATTGTGCTGTTGCTTGAACCCTGATGGCGGCGAATCAGCGCGCGTACGCGCGCCTGTAATTCCGTCAGGGCGAAGGGCTTGGCAAGGTAATCGTCTGCGCCGACATCCAGTCCGTTGACGCGATCGTTTACCTTATCCCGCGCCGTTAAGATGAGTACGGGATGCTGGTAATGATTCTTACGCCAGCGTGATAGCAGGGTGAGCCCATCCTCATCTGGTAAGCCAAGATCGAGAATGACCAGACTGTAATGCGCGCTGCCGATGAGCGCATCCGCTTCTTTGGCTGTGCCTGCGCAATCGCAGGCATAACCTTCATGACTTAACGCCAATAACAATCCTTCCTGCAACAGCTTATCGTCTTCAACAATCAATAATTTCATGTTGCCTTGTCCCTGCACGGATGAAGGATATCAAGCTGAGGTTGATATTCTTTCGTGGCGATAGTAAACATCCCCAGTATGGTATGGAAAAGATTATCTTGCGAGTAATCCAACTGCCTCGCGTTCTGGCGCAGACAGGAATCCTGAATACCTTGTTGCTGCTGATAACCCGTTGATAACCACATTAGCATTGGCACATGCGTTTGCTGCTTCGGCGCAATAGAGTAGGGCATGCTATGCAGGTAGATGCCGTTTTCCCCTAACGATTCTCCGTGGTCGGACAGGTAAACCAGCGACGTATTAAATTTATCCTGATGCTGTTTCAGTAAATTGACCGCTTTATCCACAACAAAATCGACATACAGGATCGTATTGTCATACGTATTGGTCAGCGCTTCCTGTGTACAGGTCTGAATCTGATTGGTATCGCACGTTGGCGTAAATTTCTTAAAGGCGTCAGGGTAGCGCTGGTAGTAGCTCGGGCCGTGGCTGCCTATCGTATGTAATACGATAATTCCGTCGTTATCGAGCTTATTGATGTAGTCTTCAACGCCGTGGAATAACGCTTCATCGTGGCATTCGCCGTTGGTGCATAATCCCGGCAGTTTCAGCGATGTCACATCAACCGTTGGCACTCGTGTACAGGCATCTTTGCAGCCGCCGTCATTTTCTTGCCAAAGTACGTTAACCTTTGCCCGTTGTAATATATCCAGCAGCCCTTCCTGATGGCTGGCTACATCGCCGTTAAAGCTTTGGCGCGGCATGTTGGAAAACATGCAGGGAACGGAAACGCCCGTTGATGTGCCACACGATGAGGTGTTTTCAAAGTAGATAACGTTATCTTTTGCCAGCAGCGGATTCGTTTCTTTCCCGTAGCCACCCAGCGAAAAGTTTTGTGCTCGGGATGTCTCGCCAACCACCAGAATAACCAGATTCTTCTTTTCCGTCGGGGATGATGGGGCCGCTTTGTGGGCATCCAGACCAATTTGCTCCAGAGGCAAGTTAGCCAGCACACTATGTTTATGGTAGGACAAGCTGGCCGCCACAATATTGCTGGGCGTAATTGCTTTTACCAACTCTTTGTTATTACGCATGAACGAGGCGTAATCTTTATAAAAGAATGCCGCGATAGATAAAATAGCGAATAACGAAATAATGACGCTAAGAAAGCGCATGCCAATATAGAGCGTTGTCGGCTTGGCGGGCTTTATTTTTATCCAGACGGCGAGTGCCGCAGGAATGACGCCAATAAAGAATACCCAGGCGACAAGCTGTGGCGTAAGCAGTGAAAAGGATTCGCCAGCTGTTGTCTCCAGGATATTCTGGATCATGGTTCGGTCAATGATAATGCCGTAGTTCAGCATAAAGTATTGCGCTGCGGCACCGGTCAGCAGAAAAAGAACAATGACGGCCTTACGCAGATAAGGTACTGCCAGAAGTGTGAAAATGATATTCAGCACCGCGAAAATCACAACGGGCATGCTGAGAAAGAAAGGGATAGTAACCCAGTCTGTCATGTCCAGCAGTTTCAGCGTTTGGCGGTAGTAGGCAATGTTCTGGACCAGAGTAATAAAGGCAGAAAATATCAGCACGAACGTGATGCTGCTCAGGTGTGGTCTGCCCATCGGTATTCGTTTTTTCATACACGTCTCTCGTGATTTCCATGATGGAGAGGAAAGAAGACGCTGACTCTAGCGGGATTAAATTAATGCAACCTTAAGAGGTAGCCCGTTAAATTCAGGGACGCGAGTGTGGACATTTGCTAGACTGTGTCCCCTGTCAATACAAAATAAATAGATGACGTTGAGGGTGGTGTCTGCCATGTCTAATTCGCTTGTATCTGGCGAATCTTATGAGCTTGATTTGCTGGATGAACGTCCTTTCAGTCAAACGGACTATGAGATCCTGAAATCGTATGAAGCGGTGGTTGATGGCTTGGCCATGTTAATTGGCGAGCATTGTGAGATTGTGTTGCACTCGCTTGAGGATCTTAAATGTTCCGCCGTGCGTATTGCGAATGGGGAACATACCGGCAGGAAGATTGGCTCGCCGATTACGGATCTTGCATTGCGCATGCTGCATGACATGGCAGGTGAAGATAGCAGCGTGTCGAAAGCCTATTTTACCCGTGCAAAAAGCGGCGTGTTGATGAAGTCAGTGACGATTGCCATTCGCAATCGCGATCAGCGCGTGATTGGGCTGCTGTGTATCAACATGAATTTGGATGTGCCTTTCTCCCAGATTGTGCAGACCTTTATTCCACCTGAAACGCATGATGCCGCCTCTTCTGTTAACTTTGCGTCATCCGTTGATGATCTGGTGGCACAAACGCTGGAATTTTCGATTGAGGAAGTCAATGCGGATCGCAATGTCTCCAATAATGCGAAAAATCGCCAAATCGTACTGAGCCTGTATGAGAAAGGCATCTTTGATATTAAAGACGCCATCAACCAGGTCGCCGAACGCCTCAATATCTCCAAACACACGGTCTACCTTTATATTCGTCAATTCAAAAGCGGCGACTTCAGCGGGCACGAACGTTAATGCTGAGTTACTGTTTGCTGGTGACCGGCCCGGCTTATGGCACACAGCAAGCGAGCAGCGCGTTGCAGTTTGCACAGGCGCTGTTGGCTGAAAGGCACAGACTGAAAAGCGTGTTTTTCTATCGCGAAGGCGTGCTAAATGCCAACCAGCTAACGTCACCCGCTAATGATGAGTTTGATCTTGTACGCGCCTGGCAGCAGTTGGGCGAAACGCATCAGGTGGCGCTGAATGTCTGTGTCGCCGCTGCATTACGCAGAGGTGTGACCGACGCGCAGCAAGCGACTCAGCTCAACCTTGCTGGCGCGAATCTGCAACCCGGTTTTGCTCTGAGCGGGCTGGGGGAACTGGCGCAATCGGTGCTGACCTGCGATCGGGTTATTCAGTTTTAAGGTAGCGTTATGAAGCGAGTCGCATTTGTTTTTACGCATTCTCCACATGGGAGCGCTTCCGGACGGGAAGGGCTGGATGCACTATTGGCGATGTCAGCCCTGACGGAAGAGATTGGCGTATTTTTTGTTGGTGATGGCGTACTGCAACTGCTGCCGCATCAACAGCCGGAAAAGATTTTGATGCGTAATTACATCGCAACGTTTGGCGTGCTGCCGTTATACGATATCGAAACTTGTTATCTGTGCGAGACTTCTGTGCGCCAGCGTGGGTTGAGTATAGAGACAGACTGGGTTTTGGATGTAGAGCTATTAGGGCCGCAAGCATGGCGCAGTAAGTTGGCCGATTATCATTCCATCCTTTCATTCTAGCGACGGATCTCCCCTTTATGCTGCATACGCTCTCACGTTCTCCTTATCACGTTGACCTGGATGCACTCTTGCGCAGCTTGGATCAGGGTGATGCGCTGGTCTTATTGCAAGACGGTGTTATCGCTGCGCTGGCTGGTGGAGATATTATTCAGCGTCTTCTTGATTCAGCGGTTCTTCTCTACGCGCTCCAGCCTGATACCGCGGCAAGAGGAATGACTGAACAAATTTCAAACAATGTGACACTCATTGACTATAATCAGTTTGTTCAACTGACAGTGGAGCACCCGCAGCAACTCGCGTGGTAACGCCGAATTTTTGTATATTTCTTGACTCCTTCCACTGCCAGCCCTAAAATTCTGCGTCCTCATACTTTGCCTTGCGCAAACATGAGGCGATTTATTACGTGTTTACGAAGCAAAACCCAGGAGCTTTTTGAATGGCAACGATTAACCAGCTGGTACGCAAACCACGCTCCCTGAAGGCTGCTAAAAGCAACGTTCCGGCGCTGGAAGCATGCCCGCAGAAACGTGGCGTATGTACCCGTGTATATACTACCACCCCTAAAAAACCGAACTCCGCACTGCGTAAAGTATGTCGTGTTCGTTTAACCAACGGTTTTGAAGTTACCTCCTATATTGGTGGTGAAGGTCATAACCTGCAGGAGCACTCCGTGATCCTGATCCGTGGCGGTCGTGTTAAAGACCTGCCAGGTGTGCGTTACCACACCGTTCGTGGCGCGTTGGACTGCTCAGGTGTTAAAGACCGTAAGCAATCCCGTTCCAAATACGGCGTGAAGAAGCCAAAGGCTTAATGGTTCTCCGTTAAGTAAGGCCAAACGTTTTAACTTAAATGTCAAACTAAACTCGTAGAGTTTTGGACAATCCTGAATTAACAACGGAGTATTTCCATGCCACGTCGTCGCGTCATTGGTCAACGTAAAATTCTGCCGGATCCTAAGTTCGGATCAGAACTGCTGGCCAAATTTGTAAACATCCTGATGGTAGATGGTAAAAAATCTACTGCAGAAGCAATCGTCTATACCGCGCTGGAGACCCTGGCTCAGCGTTCTGGTAAAGATCATCTGGAAGCTTTTGAAGTAGCTCTGGACAACGTTCGCCCGACTGTCGAAGTTAAGTCGCGCCGCGTTGGTGGTTCTACTTATCAGGTACCAGTAGAAGTCCGTCCGGTTCGTCGTAATGCGTTGGCAATGCGTTGGATCGTAGAAGCTGCTCGTAAACGCGGTGATAAATCTATGGCTCTGCGCCTGGCGAACGAACTTTCTGATGCAGCAGAAAACAAAGGTACTGCTGTTAAGAAACGTGAAGACGTTCACCGTATGGCCGAAGCTAACAAGGCGTTCGCTCACTACCGTTGGTAATCCCTTCGCTGTAGTCATGCTAACCAAGCGGGCGCTAAAAATAGCCAACCCGCTTGGGTTAACTAAATTGAACGCCCTAGTAAATAGAGGATACAAATGGCTCGTACAACACCCATCGCACGCTACCGTAATATCGGTATCAGTGCGCACATCGACGCCGGTAAAACCACTACTACCGAACGTATTCTGTTCTACACTGGTGTAAACCATAAAATCGGTGAAGTTCATGACGGCGCAGCTACCATGGACTGGATGGAGCAGGAGCAGGAGCGTGGTATTACTATCACTTCCGCTGCGACTACTGCATTCTGGTCTGGTATGGCTAAGCAGTATGAACCGCATCGCGTAAACATCATCGACACCCCGGGACACGTTGACTTCACTATCGAAGTAGAACGTTCCATGCGTGTACTTGATGGTGCGGTAATGGTTTACTGCGCAGTTGGTGGTGTTCAGCCACAGTCTGAGACCGTATGGCGTCAGGCAAACAAATATAAAGTTCCACGCATTGCGTTCGTTAACAAAATGGACCGCATGGGTGCTAACTTCCTGAAAGTTGTTGGTCAGATCAAATCCCGTCTGGGCGCGAACCCTGTTCCGCTGCAGTTGGCAATTGGTGCTGAAGAAGGTTTCACCGGTGTTGTTGACCTGGTGAAAATGAAAGCCATCAACTGGAACGATGCCGATCAGGGCGTGACCTTCGAATACGAAGATATCCCTGCTGATATGCAGGATCTGGCTGATGAATGGCACCAGAACCTGATCGAATCTGCAGCAGAAGCTTCAGAAGACCTGATGGAGAAATACCTGGGTGGTGAAGAACTGACTGAAGAAGAGATCAAAAAAGCTCTGCGTCAGCGCGTTCTGAACAACGAAATCATCCTGGTAACCTGTGGTTCTGCATTTAAGAACAAAGGTGTTCAGGCGATGCTGGATGCGGTAGTTGACTACCTGCCATCCCCAGTTGACGTACCTGCGATCAATGGTCTTTTGGATGACGGTAAAGACACGCCGGCTGAGCGTCACGCAAGTGATGAAGAGCCGTTTGCTGCACTGGCGTTCAAAATTGCTACCGACCCGTTTGTTGGTAACCTGACGTTCTTCCGCGTGTACTCTGGTGTAGTTAACTCCGGTGACACCGTACTGAACCCAGTTAAATCAGCACGTGAACGTTTTGGTCGTATCGTTCAGATGCACGCTAACAAGCGTGAAGAGATCAAAGAAGTTCGTGCGGGCGATATCGCTGCTGCTATCGGTCTGAAAGATGTAACGACGGGTGACACGCTGTGTGATCCAGATAACGTCATCATTTTGGAACGTATGGAATTCCCAGAGCCGGTAATTTCCATCGCGGTAGAACCGAAAACCAAAGCTGACCAAGAAAAAATGGGTCTGGCATTGGGCCGTCTGGCTAAAGAAGACCCGTCTTTCCGCGTATGGACTGACGAAGAATCTAACCAGACTATCATCGCTGGTATGGGTGAATTGCACCTCGATATCATCGTTGACCGTATGAAGCGTGAATTCAACGTTGAAGCGAACGTGGGTAAACCACAGGTTGCTTACCGTGAAGCGATTCGTGCGAAAGTTACCGATATCGAAGGTAAACACGCCAAGCAGTCTGGTGGTCGTGGTCAGTATGGTCATGTTGTTATCGACATGTACCCACTGGAGCCGGGCTCAAATCCGAAAGGTTACGAGTTCATCAACGACATCAAAGGTGGTGTAATTCCTGGTGAATACATCCCTGCCGTTGATAAAGGTATTCAGGAACAGCTGAAAGCGGGTCCTCTGGCTGGTTACCCAGTGGTTGATCTCGGCGTGCGTCTGCACTTCGGTTCTTTCCATGACGTTGACTCCTCTGAATTGGCGTTTAAACTGGCTGCTTCTATCGCCTTTAAAGACGGCTTTAAGAAAGCAAAACCTGTTCTGCTTGAGCCGATCATGAAGGTTGAAGTTGAAACGCCGGAAGAGAACACTGGTGACGTCATCGGTGACCTTAGCCGTCGTCGTGGTATGCTGCGTGGTCAGGAATCTAACGTTACTGGCGTTGTGATTCACGCTGAAGTTCCGTTGTCTGAAATGTTCGGATACGCAACTCAACTGCGTTCTCTGACCAAAGGCCGTGCTTCTTACTCCATGGAGTTCCTGAAGTACGATGATGCGCCTAACAACGTTGCTCAGGCCGTAATTGAAGCCCGTGGTAAATAAGCCTCAGGGTTAAAACAAAATCCCGTGCTCTCTCCATAGGGGGAGAGCATTTGAGTAAGGAATATCGCCGTGTCTAAAGAAAAATTTGAACGTACAAAACCCCACGTTAACGTCGGTACTATCGGCCACGTTGACCATGGTAAAACGACTCTGACTGCTGCAATCACTACCGTTCTGGCTAAAACCTACGGTGGTAACGCGCGTGCATTCGACCAGATC